>NZ_NHRX01000038.1:81819-161821 GCF_016653115.1 Rhodocyclus purpureus | reverse complement strand
CGAAGCCCAGCCCGTACTGCAGGTCAGGCGGCGCAATGCTGATCTGCCACAGGTTCCACGTCGGACCCCACGAGGCGCCCAGCACGATCAACGCCGTTCCCAGCAAGGCAAAGAAGGCAGCCGAAATCCCGAAAAAGCCCACATAGAAGGGACCGATCCAGAAGTCCAGCACGTCGCCCCCGAGCAGCTGGCCGCCGCGAACGCGGTATTTCCTCTCAAAACTCAACATTGCCATCGTTCGATCCTCCGATCGGGAGGCATGCCGGTGGCTGCCTCCTTATAGCGCTCCCGGAAACGAACGGAGCGAGCCATGAACCCGGCTCGCCCCGCCCGCTTCCTTCGGCAAACGACTCTTACTTACCGCCGACCATCACGGGCGCGGGCGTCAATGCGCCGGGCGCGGTGACACCATGCTGCTGTGCCATCGGGGTAAGGCCGGTGCCATTGTCGAACCAGTTGAAGCGCTCGGTGCTGAGCACGATGACGTGGATCAGGACGCCGAGCGCGCCGAGCCAGACCGTCGTCATGGCCAGCGCCGTACGCGGATCAATCACCTGCCAAAGCTTCCATTGGGGTACGGACATGTTTAACTCCTTTCAGACAGACGTCAGAATGCTATTGCAGCCAGGGACGCCACGCCCACACCAGGGCGTGCGCGAAGATCGCGACCACGGTAACGAACGCAAGCCCTTGGGTGTAAAGAGTTCCGAATTCCTGGGCTTCCTGCTCCGTCAGCCCGGACAGGGATTTCCTATCTTCAGCCATGTTTATCAACTCCTGATGGGCCTTGCGGCCGTTACCGCGCTTCCCGCGCGGCAGGGATTCCCGTAATCACCACGACAAACCATCTGGAAACACCATCCCGGAACTGCCGGCAGCGCCGCCCCGGACAAGCTCCGGGACTCTGCAAACCCGACGCCGAGCCGGCCAGCGAAACAGCGGACGTCGGCGTCAAGACACGCCACTTTCCAGAACTGCGGCACGGACCGCTGTGAGATGGTTTGCAGCGATTTGTGGTGTTTGTGTAACGACGTCCGCGCCAGTCTACTCCGCCGCTATCAAATGTCAACTCTGCCCCGGGAGCACCCTCGGGAGCTCGCAAAGCCAGCAAACGCGGGCATTACGAAGTTTTCCCGGGGTCCCGGAAGCGCTTCTGTGCGGGCCGGCAGGCGCCGAGCGGGCTTCTACAAAGCGCGATCGACTGTAACAGAGTTTGCCCGGCGCGGCGCTGCTTGCACGGCCCCTGCGCCCGGCTTACCATCGCCCGCCAGGCCTGCCTCGGCAGGCCGAAACCGCCTGTTCACCGGGAGTCCTCATGGCGCCAGCGAACCCGTTCACACCCTCGCGCCCGACCGGCTTCGGCCGCAACTCGACCGCAGAGGAGGTCAGCGCGGGGCTATCCCTGAGCGGCAAGACCGTCCTGGTCACGGGGTGCACGTCCGGCCTCGGTCGGGAAACATGCCGGGTGCTGTCGCTGCGCGGGGCACACGTCCTCGGCACCGGGCGCACGCTGGCGAGTGCCGAGGAGGCCTGCGCGATGCTGCCCGGCCGGGGCAGCGCCTACGCCTGCGACCTGGCCGACCCCGATTCGGTGCGCGCCTGCAGCGCGCGGATCCGCCACGACGGACACCTTCTCGACGCCATCGTCGGCAACGCGGGAATCATGGCGCTGCCGACCCTGCAGCAGGCGCACGGCTACGAACTGCAGTTCTTCACCAATCACGTCGGTCACTTCATGCTGATCACCGGACTGCTCGATCGACTGGCTGCGGACGGGCGCGTCGTGATGCTGAGCAGCCTGGCGCACGCCCAGGCGCCCCGGTGCGGCATCGACTTCGATAACCTGAGCGGCGAGCGCGGCTACAACCCGTGGCGGCAGTACGGTCAGTCCAAGCTCGCCAACCTGCTCTTCGCCAGCGAGTTGCAGCGTCGCTTTGCCGGCTCACAGCGCACGGCCTATGCAGTCCATCCCGGCGTCGCGCGGACAAACCTGGCCCGACACATGGGGCGTTCCGCACAGCGCTTCGTGGAACTGTTCGGGTCGCTCTTCCTGAAGGATGTTTCCCGCGGCGCCGCGACGACCGTCTTCGCTGCCGCGCACCCGCAGGCGCTGTCGCTGGCCGGTCACTACCTGGTCGACTGCAAGGCCGTCCGGCCGAGCCGGCAAGCCCTGGATGCCGCCCTCGCCCGGCGCCTGTGGGAAGTGACCGAGGAGATCGTGCACAGGCTGCCCTGAGCGCCGACGCTGCGCACGGACGGACGAGGCGCCGTCGTCAGTTGCCCGGCACCCGCGGGATGCGGAACGGCAGCAACACCTGCACCCAGCGTGAATCGAAGCGGTCGAGGCAGACGCTCTCGTGCATCGCGGTGACCGGCTCGCCGAGGAGGTGGGTCGACAGCTGCGAGCGGGTGTAGAACGGCGTGTTCTCGAGGTTCTGGGCGACGCGCGCTGGCTTGTGCGGATCGGCACGGGTGCCGCGCTTCATCCCCCAGGCCGTACCCGGGAGCTTCACATGCGGCGGCACCGGAACATGCTCGACGCCGCCGGCCGGATCGAAGCGCAGGCCGAGCTCGGTGCGCTGTCCGTCGCGCCGGATCGCGTCGTAGAGGATCGCGGTCCCACCGTCCTTCAGCTCGGCGCGCGACCACTCCCAGTAGCGGAAGGCCTTCTCCAGCGGCTCGCTGCCCCAGTTGGAATCGAAGTAGCCATGCCCCTCCCAGTGCAAGGACGGACGGTCGAGCTTGACCTCGACGCGCGCGCCCGGCGCGATCGGCGCCCAGCG
The DNA here is from genome assembly GCF_016653115.1 of Rhodocyclus purpureus. GTDB lineage: Bacteria > Pseudomonadota > Gammaproteobacteria > Burkholderiales > Rhodocyclaceae > Rhodocyclus > Rhodocyclus purpureus. Next base: position 159,038 of record NZ_NHRX01000038.1, on the reverse strand, counting down.
ATGACGTCCGGCGCCGTCGAGGAAGTACGGCTTGCCGGCGACCGTGCGCGGATACAGCTTGACCGTGCCGCGCATGCGCCGCGGGATCGGCACCGCGATCTCGTCGATGTGGATGGTGAGACAGGTCCCGTCCCAGTGCAGCGAACTCGGGCCGATCTCCAGGCGCTCCGGCGTGCGCCGCAGCGCCGAGCGCCCGCGCTCGGTCATGCACCAGCGCTTGACCCCGCCGTAGAGCGCGACGTTGAGCGAATTGTGGTTGAGCGGGTCGCTGTTGCGCCGCCGGCGCGCACCCGCGTAGTAAGGCGAGAAGCAGCTGCCGACCAGCGCGATCAGGGTGATCCCGTATTTCCCGTCGTCGCTGAAGGCATCGACGTACCACCACAGGTAGCCGCCCGGCGATACCGGCGCGTCGAACAGCGGCCCGACCCCGGGGATGCAGGTCGGCGCCGGCTCGTGCGCACTGCCGGCGGGTCGGGCGCCCGTCGCCGCAGCACGAACTTCGTCAGCCAGCGGCGAGGTGGGCGAGCGAGGGTCTACTCCGTGCATGAAGCCATCTCCGTGAGGGTGAAGGTCGCCGGCGCAGCGCCCCGGGGACGCTGCCCGGGGCGAGCGGGCGGAAAACTTACCAGAGGGCGGGCTTGTCCACCATCACCCAGAGGCCGACGCACAGGGGAACCGTCGACAGCAGCCCCCACACCAGCCAGGTGGCGCTGCCCTTGCGGTAATCCGCCGGCACTTCGCCGGTGATCGCGAAGTCGCGCGCCCAGGCAGCCTGCTTGATCTGGATCGGCACGAGGATCCCCAGCCAGACGGCGCCGGCCATCGCCATCATGATCTGCCCGACCAGCAGCCACGGCGTGTCGAGCGGCCAGCCGCCGAAGTAGACGGCGCCGTAGCCGCCGACGACCATCATGAAGCCGCCCGGCAGGGTGAAGGAAAAGTCGGTGACGGTCACCAGCCACTGCGCAAACGACATGATCTGCGGCTTGCAGGTGCGGTCGGCGAAGACTTTCCAGAGCGCGGTGACGGTGACGTTGCCGGCCATCAGCACCAGCCCCAGGATGTGCATGGTTTTGCAAAACTCGTACATGATCGCCGATCACCGCGTGCGCTAGAAGGCGCGGAGGATACCCAGCGCCACGGGCGCTGTAAAGGGCGCGCCGGGACGAGCGGGGAAGGCGGCCCGGCGCCGCCATCCTTGTGCTAAAGTCGGCGCCGGTCAAATTCGCTCATACCGACGCGCGCCGCGGGGCTCTGCGGCCGCCTATCAGGAGTCTCGTTTTGAAAGTCGTTGTTTTTGGCGCGAACGGCAGGACCGGGCGCGCGGTGCTGCTGAACCTGCTGGCCGCGGGACACGAGGTGACCGGCTTCGCGCGCGATCCGGAAAAGCTTCCCGAGTGGAAGGGACACGACTACACCAGGATCAAGGGCGACGCGATGAACCCCGCCGAGGTCGCCCGCGCCGTCGCCGGCCAGGACGCGGTTGTCGTCTGCCTCGGCGATTCGAGTAACCCGGTCGTACTGCGCCTGGGAATGAAGCGGAGCACACCGCGCAACATCTGCGAAGTCGGAACGTCCAACGTGATCGCCGCGATGCAGGCCGCCGGTGTCAAGCGCCTGATCTGCGTCACCGCCTACGGTGTCGGCGACTCGCGCGACAAGCTGTCGACGGCATTCAAGGTGTGGTACACGGCGCTACAGCTGCGCGAGCAACTCGCCGACAAGGAGCGTCAGGAGAAGGTGGTCAAGGCCAGCGGACTCGACTGGACGCTGGTGCAGCCGGTCGGACTGACCGACGGCGCCTTCACCGGGCGCTGGCTGGCGAGCACGAGTGGCGACCGGCGCAAGCGCACGATCAGCCGCGTCGACCTGGCCTGGTTCATCGTCAATGACGTCCTGCTCGCCGACGCTTACAAGCGCGAGACGGTGGTCGTCTCAGGCCTGACCATCCGCCAGGCCTTCCCGGACCATTAATACCAGGGGGCAGTTTGACTCAAACTGCCCCCATACTGCCCCCTCAGTCTTTGGCCTGCACCTTGCTCGGGTAGTCCGCCGCGGTGACGTCGTTCAGCCAGGTGAAGCGGTCGGCGTTATAGACGATGAAGTGCAGCAGGAAGGCCATCCCTGCGAGGAAGAAGACCAGCATCAGGATGACGGTGCGCGGGTCGATGATTTTCCAGAGTCGCCACATGTCAGGCTGCCTTACTGAAACCACGGGCGCCACGACCAGAGCAGGGCGTGGGCGAGGAGGGCAAGCGCGCTGAAATCGCGGAAGCTGCGCATGAAGGCGCTGTGAAAGGCGCGCGCTTCGTCGTCCGAGAGGCCGGACAGCGGATGATCGAGTTGTTGCTGTTCTTCAGTCACTGCCAACTCCCGAAGCTACGGTTCCGGCCTGCGGCCGGAAAGTGAACACTGCATTGCCGGCCGCTGCGGCTGGCTGAGAGACGCCGGGGAAGCGCCTGCCCCCCGGCGGGCTTGCCTAGGCTTGCAGCGCGCTGCCGGCTGCCGCGGTGAAGCGTTCGAGGGTGACACGCTCCTCGCCGGCCTGACGCGCGTCGCGCTCGGCACGGTCGCGCAGGCGCTTCGACGCCGAGATGCGCACCAGGAAGGGTTCGCGCTCGACCCTCTCGTTCAACGCGGCTTCGGCATCGTCGTCCCACGGCAGCGCGGCCTGCGAGCGCTTCGACGGCGTCGCGTCGACCTTGTCGAGGTCGGTACCGAGCGGCAGGATGTTGAACAGCGCGTCGAACAGCGCGTTGCAGTATTCCTGCACCAGATAGGTCGCCCCCGCGTAGCCCATGAACGGCGTTCCGGTAGCGCGACGGATGATGGCGCCGGGGAAAGAGGCCGGGATGTAGATCGCGCGGTTGCCGAGCTCGGCGTTGTACATGCGCTCGTTGTACGAGCCGAACAGCGCCAGCGGCGGCGTCGCCTTGAGCGCGGCACGCACCGCGTCGTTGTCGGTCTTGCCGCCGGGAACGCGCGCGATCGCGAACGAACACGGGATGCCGAGTTCGCCCTCGAAGAAGCGGCGGACGCCGCGCGTGTAGGTCTCCGAGGCAACGATTGCGAACGGTGCGCTGGCGAAGAAGTCCTGCGTCACGCTGCGCCACAGGTCCCACAGCGCGGCCAGCGTGGTGCGCTTCTCCTGCTCGATGAACGGCTGCGGGTCGAGTCCGGTGACTTCGCCGAGCTTTTCGAGGAAGGCGGTGGTCGAGAAGACGCCGAAAGGCGCCATCAGGTACGGCTTGCCGAGCGCCTCGCACAGCTTGCGCCCGAACTCGCGGTACATGCAGATGTTCACGTCGGCGTCGGCGAGCCTGGCGACGTCGTCGATGTGCGAGCCGAGCGGGAATACGAGGTTGATCTCGCAGCCGATGCCTTCGACCAGGCGCTTGATCTCGGCCAGGTCGGACGGCATGTTGAAGACGCCGTAGGACGGGCCGATGATGTTCACGCGCGGCTTGCGCGGGCTGGCAGAAGCAGTGGCAGAAGCGGCAGGCTTCTTGCGCGCAGCGGCAGCAGCCCTCGCCGCTGCCTTCTTCTCGCCGAACTGCGTCCACAGCCAAGTCAGCGCGCGGTCGGCGCACTGCCACTGGTCTTCGTCGATGGTGCGCGGCAGGAAGCGCAAGAGGCCGGCGCCTTCGGGCGTCACGCCGCCGCCGATCATCTCGGCGATCGAGCCGGTGACGACGACGGCCGGCAGCGACTGGTCCTGGGTCGCAGCCGCGCGGCTCATCGCGCCTTCGGTCCCGGTCATCGTCAGTTCGTCTTCGGAGAGGCCGGTGACGACGATCGGCAGTTCGTGTGGCGGCAAGGCGTCCGTGTAGTGCAGGACGGCGGTGACCGGGAGGTTCTCGCAACCGACCGGGCCGTCGATGACGACGCGCAGGCCCTTGATTGCGGAGAATACGTAAACGGCGCCCCAGTAGCCGCCAGCGCGGTCGTGGTCGAGGACGAGCATCGGTCAGTTTCCTATGGCGTCGGCGAGGTCGCCGCGGGCGGGAGGGGTGACAGGGGCGGCGACAGGCGCCGCCGGCTTCGCGGCCTCAACCTTGGCGGAAGGCGCGAAGAAGTTGATCATGCGGGCGAAACGGTCGCGACCACGCGTCTGCGCGGCGACGATCCCGGCGAGCGCACCGGCGCCGGCAGCGCCGAACAGCGGCCGTGCCGAGACCATGTTGGTGAAGTACAGCGCCGGCACACCGAGTTCCTTGGCTGCCTGCACCAGCGGCGTCGTGCCGAGCGCGAGGTCGGGACGGACTTCCTTCATCGCCGCGACGTCCTGTTCGAGCGCGGCACGGTACTGCACATGCACGCCGCGCGCGGCCAGCCACTCGCGGTCGGCCTCGCTCCACTCGGTGCGCGGCAGCGCGGTGCCGACGTAGGGCACTTCGGCGCCGGCCTCGATCAGGAGGCGTGCGACCAAGAGTTCGGAACCCTCGTAGCCGGAGACGGTGACGCGCGCGTTGATGCGGCTGCCGGCCAGGGCGCCGGTGATCGCCGGCAGCGCGGCCGCCTTGGCGGCGCCGATCTGCGACTCGTTGATGCCGGCGGCGCGGCCGACGGCTTCGAGCCAGGCGGCGGTGCCGTCGACGCCGACCGGGCCGGAACCGACGATCGGACGGCCGGCCGCGCGGAATTCACGAACGCTCGCCGTGTAGAAGGGATGCACCGCGGCGACGACGTCGCTGTCGAGCGCCGCGTACAGGTCGCGCCACTCGCGCGAGGGGACCTGCGGCGAGACGCCGAGCCCCATCGGCGCCAGCAGGCGTCCGGCAAGGACCGGGTCGACCGGGAACATCTCGCCGAGCAGGCAGACGCGCGGACCTTCGCCGAGATCGCCGCGCGGACGCGCGACCGGGCCGGCCTCGGCTTCGTGGCGCGCGTAGCGCAGCATCGCGCCGGCGAGGACGTCCTTCGCCTCGGCGTGCGTCGGCACGCCGAAACCGGGCACGTCGATGCCGATGATGCGCACGCCGTCGATTTCCTTGGGCAGCAGGTCGAGCGGCACGCCGGAAGCGGTCGGCACGCACAGGTTGATGACGACGATCGCGTCGTGCTCGGCCGGGTTGGCGAGCTTGTAGACGGCGTCACGGATGTCCTCGAACAGCTGGCCGGTGACCAGCGTCTCCGAGTTGAACGGGACGTAGCCGACGCTGCGCTTGGCGCCGTAGAAGTGCGCGGTGAAGGAAAGACCGTAGACGCAGCAGGCCGAGCCCGACAGGATGGTCGCCGTACGGCGCATGCGCAGGCCGACGCGCAGCGAGCCGAAGGCCGGGCACATCGTCTGCGGCTGGTCGTGCGGGCCGCGCGGGTAATCGGTGGCGAGGCGGGCGAGTGCGGCGCTCTGGCCGGCGGACCCGGCCGCCTGCACCGACTGCTGCAGGGTCGCGGCGCGTTCGCCGTGGCAGGACGCCGCCGCGGCGGCCGTCGTCGTGGAAGCACTCATGCTCACTCGCTTTCGTAGACGACTTCGAGCGACGGCTTGACGACGATCTTGCCGCCACGCATGTCTTCGGCAGTCGCCGGTTCGAGGACGATGTCGCGACCGGTCGCGTCGCTGGAGAAGAGGCCGAGCAGGCCTTCCTGCGAGAGCGGCGCCGGGCGCACGGGCGGCGCGTCGGCGACCTGCTGCGCCAGCGCCGCGAACAGCGGTCCGTACTGGCCGTCGGGCTTGGCGATGATCTGGTAGGCCGCGCTCTTGCGGCGGATGTCCTCGTCGGCGGGGATCTCGGCGAGGATCGGGATGCCGACCGACTTGGCGAAGGCCTGCGCCTCGCCGGTGCCGTCGTCCTTGTTGATGACGATGCCGGCAACGCCGACGTTGCCGCCGAGCTTGCGGAAGTAATCGACCGCCGAGCAGACGTTGTTGGCCACGTAGAGCGACTGCAGGTCGTTGGAACCGACGACGATCACCTTCTGGCACATGTCGCGGGCGATCGGCAGGCCGAAGCCACCGCAGACGACGTCACCGAGGAAGTCGAGCAGGACGTAGTCGAAGTCCCACTCGTGGAAGCCGAGTTTTTCGAGCAGTTCGAAGCCGTGGATGATGCCGCGTCCGCCGCAGCCGCGGCCGACTTCCGGACCGCCGAGTTCCATCGCATAGACGCCGTGACGACGGAAGCAGACGTCGCCGATCGTCACTTCCTCGCCGGCCGCCTTCTTCTTCGACGAGGTCTCGATGATGGTCGGGATGCTGCGCCCGGCGAAAAGCAGCGAGGTGGTGTCGCTCTTCGGATCGCAACCGATCAGGAGCACGCGCTTGCCCTGCTGCGCCAGCATGTAGGAGAGGTTCGACAGGGTGAAGCTCTTGCCGATGCCGCCCTTGCCGTAGATGGCGATGATCTGCGTCTCGCGCTTGCCCTCGCCTTGCGGCGCCGCCGTCGCGTCCATGCGCACCAGCGGCTGCGCGGTATTGTCCTGGCCTTGCGTCATTCACCCGTCTCCAATGGAAACCCGCGCCGGCGGCCGCCAAATACGACCGCATTGCCCGGGGGCATCTTTTAGAAGCGCGCAAGTTTACTCTGCGAAGGATGCCTGTCAACCTGAACACGGCGCCGCCGCGAAGCGCTCGCCGGGGAGAAAAACACTAATCTTCAGATGGTTATGACATTCGCCGGAGCATGGCAGGCAAGCCGTCCACAGGATCGATGCCATGCGAGGGGCAAACGGGCAGTCGGCAGCCAGTCGGGCTTGCCGAAGGACCACGGGAAATCCGGGTCACAAGCGAATTACCCCGTCAAACCACCCAGTTCGCCAGTTGCAGGGCCTCGACCCGCTCGAATTCACGCAGATTATTGGACACGAGCGTAAGTCCTTCGCTGCGGGCGTGAGCGGCGATGTGCAAATCGTTGACGCCGATGATCTGCCCTCGCTTTTCCAGCGCAGCCCGGATGCTGCCGTAGTGCTGCGCCGCCTTGGGGCCGTAAGGCAGCACCTCGAGGCGGCTGCAAAAATCTTCGACGACCGCCAACGAACGCCCCGGCGCATTGCTCTTTTCGGCGCCGTGCAGCAGTTCTGCCAGCGTGATCGACGAAATGGCCATATGGCCAGCATGCTCATTGAAGATCTGCAGGAGAGCCAGAGGGCGGCGCTTGATGACGTAAATGACGATATTCGTGTCGAGCAAGTAGCGCAGCATCACAGCGCCTCGCGCTCAGGCTGATCCTGGCTCGCGCGCACCTCCAGAAAATCGTCCGCAACCGGTGGCGTATCCAGAAAGAAGCTGTCCCAAGTCTGCCCTGCCGGCGCAATGATGCGCTCATTGCCACGCGCCCGGACATCGACCTTCTTCACACTGTCAGGAAAACGCAAGTCGGCCGGCAGCCGGACGGCCTGGCTGCGGTTGTTGGTAAAAACGGTGGTGAGCGTCATGGCGTCCTCTTCGAGAGCAACTGGATATAGCTGAAGTATATACCAATCGAGAAGGCTGCTCACGACGACGGCAGGCGCCCCCAAGGGAGCACCAGCTTCGCTATCATGGCGCGACGAATCTCACCGAAATCCGACCCAGGACGCAGCCTCCCAACACAAGGCAAGTCAACAATGGCCCGAGTATTCCCCGACGGCTGGCGCGAGATGCGCGCCAGCGGCGCCGCGGCGCGCGAACTGCAGACGCTGGCACTGCTCGCCGACGGTCTCAACGAGCGTTACGCGGTCTTCCACGGCGTGCACTGGACCCGCGTCGGCGAGGAGCGCTTCGCCGTCGTCGGCGAGATCGACTTCGCGATCGTCGGGCCGGGCGGCCACGTGCTGCTGATCGAGCAGAAATCGGGCTTCCTCGGCGAGACGGCGCAGGGGCTGGTGAAACGCTACCCGCAGGCGGAAAAGAACGTCGCACTCGATCTGGCGCGCACCGCCGATGCGCTGCGCGCGCGCCTGCGCCACTACTGCGAGGCATGCAGGAAAGCCGCTGAGGCACCGCCGACGGTCGACACCCTGCTCTACTGCCCCGACTACACGGTGCGCGAGCCGGGATCGGCGGGAATCGACCCGGCGCGCATCGTCGACGCGCGCCGGCGAGACCAACTCATCGACACCATCCGCCGCATCCTGCCGGACGAAGGTGAAGTGCTGGCGACGCGGCCGAAGATCCTGCGCTTCTTCAGCGACATGCTTGAACTCGTCCCCGAGGTGAACGCCGTCGTCGGCGAAGCGGAGGCGCTGTATACGCGACTCGCCGGCGGTCTCGCGTACTGGGCGCGCAAGATCGAGGTCGATCCGTTCCGCCTGCGCGTCGTCGCCTCCGCCGGCTCCGGCAAGACGCAGCTGGCGATGGCGGTCTTCCGCGACGCGCTGGCCGGCGGACGGCGACCGCTCTACGTCTGCTACAACCGGCCGCTCGCCGACCACATCGCTTCAATCGCGCCGGCAGGCGGCGAGGTCGCCACCTACCACCAGCTCGCCGACCGCATCAGCCGCACCACGGGCCACCCGGTCGATTTCTCGAAGCCGGGCGCCTTCGCGCGGCTGGAGGCGGTGCTCGACACCTTCAACCCGGCCTCGGCGCTCGACAAGTCACGGCCACACGACTGGCTGTTCGACGAGCTGATCGTCGACGAAGGCCAGGACTTCGAGCCCGGCTGGGCGAACAACCTGCTCCGCCTGCTGCGCCCCGGCGGTCGCGCCTGGTGGCTCGAAGACCCGATGCAGAACCTCTACGGCAGGCAGCCGGTGCCGCTCGACGGCTGGGTGACGATGCGCGCACAGACCAACTACCGCAGCCCGCGCGCCATCGTCGAGCTGCTCAACCGGCTGCTGCCGCTGGCCCCGCCCGCAGAATCCGGAAGCCCGATCGCCGGCGGCCAGGTCGACATCAGCACCTATCGCGACGGCGCCGACCTCGTCGCCAAGACCGTCGCCGCGATCACCCGCGCCATCGGCGCCGGCTTCCGCCGCCCGCACATCGCGCTCGTCACCTACCGCGGTCGCGAGCACTCGCAGCTGACGTCCTTCGAACGCCTCGGCCCCTATCCGCTGCGCGCACCGACCGGACGCTACGACCTCCTCGGCAGCCAGGAGACCACCGACGGCGACATCCTGATCGACTCGGTGCACCGCTTCAAGGGCCGTGCCGCGCCCTGCGTGATCTTCACCGAGATCGACTTCGCGACCCTCGACGAACGTGCGATCCGCCGCCTCTTCGTCGGCGCGACGCGGGCGACGATGCGTCTGGCGCTGGTCCTCTCGGAAAACTCCGCACGCCTGCTGCCGGCGGGTAGCTTATGAGCCTGCTGCACTGGAAACGAGCATGAGCGCACAAACGATCCTCTCCATCGCCACGCGCGGGCGCGGCTTCACCGAGATCACCGACGAAGTCGCGCACGTCGTGCGCGGCAGCGGCGTCAGGGTCGGCCTGTGCAACGTCTTCGTCCGTCACACCAGCTGCTCGCTGACCATCACCGAAAACGCCGACCCCGCGGTCCGCCGCGACCTGGAAACCCTCGCCGCGCGCTGGGCCCCCGACGGCGACCCGGCCTACCGCCACGCCGACGAGGGCGACGACGACATGGCGGCGCACGGGCGCAGCGTGCTCTCGGGCGTGTCGCTGCAGGTCCCGGTCGGCGACGGCAGGCTGCTGCTGGGAACCTGGCAGGGGGTGTATCTGTGGGAACACCGCCACGCGGGACACACGCGGCAGGTGGTGGTCACGGTGATCGGCTGAGCAGCCTGCGCCGGGCTCAGCGCGCGAATTCAGGGCCCGTCCTCGCAGAACGCCTGCCATTGCGCGCGCGTCAGTTCGCTCATCGCGTCGGCGACGTCCAGGACCTCCGCCGACCAGTCGTCGCCACTGGCGAACTCGGCGAGCGCGTCGGCACAGGCGGCGCCGGCACGCCCGGCGGCGCGCAGCTGGTCCCAGGCGAGGACCTGCCCGAGCGTGACGACGACTTCGCGCAGGCGATCGAGCTTGTGCCCCCATTCGCCGATGGCGACGCGATCCTCCGCCGGCTGCAGGGCGCGCAGGATGAACGGCGCGCCGTCGAGCTGCGCCGCAAACAGGAAGGCGTGGTCGACTGCCTGCAGGCGTTTCTGCACGCCGACGATGCGCTCGGCCTCGTCGGCCCAGCACGGCTGCCGGATGCCCAGTTCCTGCAGCCGCGGAACGAGCGCCGACGGACTGGCTTCCTTCAAGTCGAGCAGATAGTTGCCGTCCGGCGAGCCCTTGCCCTCGATCAGGATCACGTAGCGGGCAACGCCGAGGCTGCCGGTGCCGGCGATCCGCCGCCCGATATCGAGCACGCTGAAAAATCCGGGATCGGGCCGGGCGGCGGCGAAGCGGACCATGAACTCGCCGACACGACGCTGCTCGTCGTCCGAGGCCGGCAAGGTCCTGCCCCCGTCGAGCTTCAGCCGACGCCAGTCGCCCTTGCGCAGGGTGTAACGATCGAGGTGATCGTCGCGCTTGCGCTCGTGCAGGCCGGCGAGCAGCTCACGCACGAGTCCGCCGGCCGTGTCGCGCTCGACCCAGAGCGGCTTGCCGCGGATCAGCGCGGCGCGGTAGGCGGACAGGCAATCGCGGCTGACCGCCAGCGCTTCGCCCGGCGAGGCATGCAGCGCGTCGGCGCCGCAGCGCAGGCTGGTGAGCAGGCGGACGATGTCCCAGGTGCAGGGCGCCAGCGCCGCCTCGTCGAAGTCGTTGATGTCGAAGTAGACGAGCCGGTTGTCGGCCTTGTAGCTGCCGAAATTCTCGAAATGCAGGTCGCCGCAACACCAGGCCAGCGGCGCTTGGGTCAGCGCCGGACGATCGGGCAGCGCGTCGTAGAACAGATGGCAGGCGCCGCGCAGGAAGACGAAGGGGCTTTCCCGCATCTTCGCGAACTTCATCGCCAGCCGCTCGGGATCGCGGCCGGCGTTGTGACGGCGGATGGCTGCGGCGAGCGATTCCTTGGGCATTTGCTTCATGACGTTCTCGATAAAGGAGTGCGTGGGCACAGGGACCTCGTTACGCAGCGTCAGTCCACCTTCAGCCAGATCTCGTTGCGGCGCAGGAACCAGGGGACGAAGGGGGCGTTGTAGCGCGAGTAGATGGGGTTGCCGGTGGTGCGCAGGCCGGCGGCGGCGACGGCCTGCTGCAACTTCTGCAGGTGCTCGTCGTAGTTGGCCTCGGACCAGGTGCCCGAATAGCGGATGACGGCCAGGCGGCCCGGTACGACCTCCCTGAGCTTGACGCGCGCGTCGAGCGGCTCCGGCAGCGTGTCGAGCGTGAATTCGTCGGGCATCCTGAACTGGATGACGAAGCCGTCTTCGGCAGCGGCCTGCGTCACCGGCGCCGTCATCGCGATTTTGGTCGGCACGGGCGTCTGCGTGACCGGTGTCGTCATGGCGATCTTCTTCGCACCCTTGTTCTTGCCGAAAATGTAGCCGGCGAGGATGCGGAAGCCCTGGTTCCCGGCCTCGTCGGCGGGGCCGGGAACGACGACCTCGGCGACCAGGTAAGGCGCGTAGTCACGCACTTCGAAGTCGGAATAGCTGTGCACTACCGTGTAGCCGGGGTCCGCGTCGGCCCTGGCCAGCGGCATGGCAAGACCGAGACAGAGCGCGGTGAAGAGGGCGAGGAGACGTTTCATCGTGAGGAGTTTCCGTGCCGGTTGAGGGTCGATGGGCGACCGCGAAAGCCCGTCGCCAAGTGCTCGGACAGCGTATCGACCGGTATGTTGCTTCCAGATAGGCAAATCGCCTGCTGGCGGGGCGCTACGACTCCAGTCCCACGCGCTGTATAGTCGCACGGGATGGCAGCCAAAACGCGTATCTGAGCGTTCGCCGCTTGCCCGGCGCCAGTGGGCGGGCGGGGAGACGGGAGACGACATGGACATCGATGAGCAGATCGAGGCACTGGACTTGGCGCCGGTCGCGCGCGCGGCGGCCTATGCGCTGAAGCGGGCACGTCCGGCTGTGGAATTCACCAGCGGCCGGCGCAACGTGGAGGATCAGGCGCGCGCGATGGCCGGCAACGTGCTCGTCAATCGCCGCTGGATCGAGGAGACCTACAAGGAGAGCGCGCTGCGCCGCAAGTGCCAGCAGTGGGTGGACGAACACCCCGAGCGGAAGACGCGGGCAGAGATCGCCGAGGGACTGCTGTCGGTACTCACCGCCGCGAGCGATGCCGAACTCGGCAGCTTCAGCCGCCACCTGTCGGGAATGGCCTTCGACGTGCGCCCGGTCGAGGAGGATGCCGAGGCGATCAAGGCGAGTATCCGCGCGCTGCCGGGGCTGGACAAGTTCCTCGACAACGAGGGCGGCCTGGTGCGCTGGCACGCGCAGTTCTGATGCCACGGAGGCTCCGTCGATGAAGCGTTCGACCCGACTGGCGCTGTGCGGCGTCGCCGTCCTGCTGCAGGCCTGTTCCGTGCTCCCCGGTCCGGCCGCGACGCCCGCCACCTGCCCGGTCGTCGAGGGAACGCCCTCGCTGGCGGACGAAGCCGGCCTCCGGGAACTGCAGCGCCAGCTCGAACGCAGCCCGCTGTACGCGATCCCGGCGGCGGATGAAGGACTCGCCGCCTGCAGCATCCGGCTGCAGGCCGAGGGGGTGACGGTGCTGGAGTACCGCTTCCGGCAGGGTGGCTGGCTCAGGGTCACTGCCGACCCGCGCATCGAGTACCTCGAACAGAGCGCGAACTTCGTCCTGCCGGAAGGTGAAAGCGCCGAAGCGATCCTCGCCGGCGCCGAGCGTGCAGCCTTCGGCGCCGCAGGCTGCGCGATCGACTGGCAGCAGGCCGAGACGCGGGCGGGTTCGGGCGGCGTGCGCGAGACGGTCCATCGCGGGGATGTCTGCAACTGCCAGGCGATCATCCGGCGCGACGGCGAGGGTAAGCGCATCGGGCTGCTGCTGCGCAGCGCCTGCTGACGCGGTTCAGGCCGCTTCGGCTGCGTAGGCGGCGAGCGCCGCGCGCAATGCGTCTGCCACCGCAGTGCGCAGCGATTCAGGCGCCAGCACCTTGCAATCCGCTCCGTACTTAAGGATGTCGGCGAGCAGCTCGCGCTCGTCGGCGTAGGGAACCTCGAGGAGATAGCTGCCGTCCTCGGCGAACTGCCCCTTCTGCTGCCTGTGCCAGAACTCGTTCGCCACCCAGCGCGCGCGTTCCGGCGTGAAGCGCAAGCTCGCCCGCTGCCGCGCCCGACCGGCGAAAATCCCGTAGCCGGGGCCGAGAACGGCGTCGATGCTGCGCCTGGCGACCTCGCGCGCCGGCTTTTCGAGGACCTCGGCGCTCTCGATGGCGTCGATCGGAAAGCTGCGCAGTGCGCGGCGGGTGTGGCACCAGGCGTCGAGATACCAGTTCTCGCGGTAGTGCACGATGCGCTGCGGCGACACCTCGCACTCGCCCGCCTCGGCATTGCCGCGCGCCAGGCAATGGAGCAGCAGGCGCTTCCTGCGCAACAGCGCCGAGCCGACGCGCTCGAAATGAAAGAGCTTCAGCGCGCGCTTGTCGATGCCGACGATGAGCACGCGCTGGCGAATCTCCTCGGCGGCGTTGTCCTGCGCATGCACGCTGCCGAGCATGCCGTTCAAGCGCGCGATCAGCGGCTGCACGTGCGCCGACAGCATGCCGCCCGGCTCGACGTTGGCGAGCAGGTGCTGCATGGTCAGCAGCGCGTGGATTTCCTGCGACGAGAACCACAGCCCCGGCAGCTCGTACTGGCCGCCGAAGCGGGTCGACTGCGTCTCGAAACGGTAGCCGCGCTGGCGCGCGTCCCAGACGATCGGCGCGTTGAGCCGGGTGCGCATGTATTCGAGGTCGCGTTTCAGGGTCGCGCGGGAAACGCCGAGCGCCTCCTGCAGGTCGGCAAAGGGCACCAGCCGTCGGTCGTGGATCAGCTGGTCGATCTTGTAGAAACGCTCGGTGCGGCTCATCGTGTTGCGGTCTCGTTCTGCGAAAAGTTCTGATGGCGGGGCGGGAGAGGCGCGCTGCCGTCAGCCGCCCGGCGCGGATGCTACGCGTTGACCCGGGCAAAGGAAACGCCCGCAGGCGCCGGCGCCCGGCCGCCGTTGCCGGGGAGGCGGGCTGAAACATGGACAGCACATGAGCGATGCTCTAGCATCGGCGGGCCGGATGGCCGCTCGGCGAATGCACTCCGGCACCGGTTTCCGCAAAGAAAGGAGCAGAAAATGGCAGTTCTGTTGCAGGTCGATTTTCCGTTTCAGGGCCCCTGGGGCGAGGCGATGAGCGAAGCGATGCGCGGGCTGGCGCAGTCGATTGCCGGGGAGCCGGGGCTGCTCTGGAAGATCTGGACCGAAAACGCCGCGGCCGGCGAAGCCGGCGGCATCTACCTCTTTGCCGACCGCGCCAGCGCCGAGGCTTATCTGGCGATGCACAGCGCGCGGCTGAAGTCCTTCGGCATCCCGCAGGTGAATGCCAAGCTGTTCGACGTCAATGCCGAGCTGTCGGCGATCGACCGGGGGCCGCTCGGCGCCTGAGTTCGGCAAGGATTCGGCAGCGACCGGCATGCGACCGCCCATCCGTCGCCTGTCGCCCGAGGCAGTCGGCGAACTCGCGCCGGCGCTCGGCGCGCTCCTGCTCGACGCGGTCGCCGACGGCGCTTCGGTCGGCTTCATGGCCGACCTCTCGTCCGCGCACGCGAGCGAGTACTGGCGGGCGATCGCGGCAGCGCCGGCGGGGCGCGTGGTCCTCGTCGGCGAGGACGCTGAAGGCGTCGCGGGTGTGGTCATGGTCGTCCCGATGCAGGCCGATTTTCAGCCGCACCGCGCAGGAATCGCCAAGCTGGTGGTGCATCGCCGCGCGCGCGGGCGCGGTCTCGGCGCGGCACTGATGCAGGCGGCGGAAGAAGAGGCGCGGGCACTCGGAAAGACGCTCATCTCGCTGTTCACGCGCAACGGCGGCGACGCCGAGCGCCTCTACGCCCGACTGGGCTGGATCAAGGCCGGGATGATCCCCGACGACTCGCTTCAGCCCGACGGCTCGCCCTGCGACCTCGCGATCTACTACAAGCGCATCGGCTGAGCGGGGAAAGCCGCCCCGGGCAGGGCCGCGGCCATCGCCGCCGGCATGTCCTCGGCGAGCACGGCGACGATGTCCGGCTCGATCTGCCCGCGCGCGACCAGCTCGTTCATGAAGGCAAGCACCGCGTCGGCGGAGAATCCCGCACGGTACGGACGGTCCTGCACCATCGCCTGGAAGATGTCGGCGACGCGCAGGATGCGTGCCTCGAGCGCCAGTTCGGCGGCGCGCCGGCGGAACGGATAACCGCTGCCGTCGGGCTCCTCGTGGTGGCTGCCGGCCCACTGCGCGATCTCCTCGAAGCCGCCGATGTTCCTCAGGATCTGCAGGGTCTCGAAGCTGTGCGCGTTGATGATCTTGCGTTCGCAGTCGTCGAGCCGGCCCGGCTTGTCGAGGATCTCGTCGGGAACGCGCAGCTTGCCCAGATCGTGCAGGAGGCCGGCAATCTCGATCTTGTCGCGGTTTGCCGGAGCGACCCCCATGCGCCCGGCCAGGTGGCGTGCCAGGCGGGCAACGCCGCGCGAATGCTCCACCGTGAATGGACTCTTGGCATCGACGATGTGCGCGAAGATTTCGGCGAGTTGCTTCAAGTCGCCGAGCGAGGCAAGACAAGGCTCGTGGCTCGCCAGCCGGTCCTGCAGGATCGACTGGATGGCGCGCGGTTCGAGCTGCAGCCAGAAGGCTTCGGGGGCCGAAGCCGCGAGGAAGGCGTCGACGATCTCGGGCGCGAAGAAGCTGCCCGCGTTCGCGGCAATCCGCTCGCGAATGCCGGCGGTCGCCATCAGCAGCGAGCGATCGCCGTAATGGGTGGCGGCCAGCGCATCGACCCGGTCGACGAGGAAGATCAGGTTGGCCATGCGCTTCTGCGCGGCGCTGAGGTCGCCGCGCGCGACGAGCGCGTCCCAGTGGGTGTGGTGGTAGCGGATCGGCAGCGCCATGGCCGCCAGCGGCGCGAAATCGCGCAGCAGCTCGTAACCGAGCTCGCAGTGGCGCCGGGAGCTGTCCCAGTCGAACTCGCTGACCAGGTGCTGGTGCGTCCCCGTCGACGAGACGCCGATGTCGTGCAACATGCCGAGGTCGAACAGGAAGGTCTGCTCGTCCTGCTCGAAGCCTAGCCACGGCGCACAGGCGGCGGCCATGATGCCGACCCGCTTGCCGTGGCCGACGTCGTCGACGCCGACCAGATCGAGCGCGTCGGTCAAGGCATAGATCACGTGGCGCAGGTCGACGCCGGGGACGGCATGCGTCTCCTGTCCGGATTCATCGTCTTGCGCATAGCGGTGCTGCGTTGCGTCCATGGTCCGCCCCCTCGGGCACGGCTCCTCCGCCGGCGGCGAGGCGTCACCCTCCTGACATTGTAGGCTGCGGGTCCCCTGAACGGGCGAGCCCGGGATGCAGCAATCAGCTGCTGCGCAAGGCGTCAGTCGCCGTGGGCGCTGCGCTCGACGAAGGCGTGGAAATCCTCCAGCGGCATCGGTCGGCCGAAGAAATACCCCTGATAGAGATTGCAGCCCAAGTCTGCGAGGATGCGCCGCTGTTCCTCGGTCTCGATGCCCTCGGCAGTGACCGACATCCCCATGCTGCGACCGAGCGCGATGATCGTCTGCGCGATGACGACGCTGCTGTGCTCGGTCTGCAGGTTGCGGACGAAGGACTGGTCGATCTTGAGCTGGTCGAGCGGCAGGCGTTGCAGGTAGGCGAGCGACGAGTAGCCGGTCCCGAAATCGTCGAGCGCGAAGCTGACGCCGATCGACTGCAACGCGCCCATCTTCCCGATCACCGCCTCGACATCGTCGATCAGCAGGCTCTCGGTCAGTTCCAGCTTCAGCCGGTGCGGGTTGGCACCGGTCCGCTCGAGGATGGCGGCCAGCTGATCGACGAAATCGCTGCGGGAAAACTGCTGGGCACTGACGTTGACCGACAGGGTGAGTTGCGCGAATGCGGGTTCCTCGGCCCATGCCAGCAGACGCTGGCAGGCGGTTTCGAGCACCCAGTCGCCGATCGGCAGGATCAGGCCGGAGTCCTCGGCCACCGGGATGAATGCTGCCGGCGAAACCATGCCGTGACCCGGTCGATCCCAGCGCAGGAGCACTTCGGCACCGACGATGCGGCCTTCGCCGTCGACCTGCGGCTGGTAGTGCAGGACGAACTGCCTGCCGGCCAGGGCTTCGCGCAGCGCGGCGACCAGTTCGGCACGCTGCGTGGCGACGCGCTGCATCTCTGCGTCGAAGAAGCGCATGCAGTTACGTCCGGCGGCCTTGGCCTCGTACATCGCCAGTTCGGCCTGCTTCAGCAACTCGTCGACACCTTGCGCGCTGCCAAGAAACAGGGTGACGCCGATGCTGACCTCCCCCTGATGCTCCTGCTCTCCAAGCTGGAAGGGCTCGGCGAGCAGTTCGAGGATCTTCCTGCCGCCAGCCTTGGCCTGGATGACGGCTTCGTCGCACGCGCCGCCGAGGTCCTCGAGCACGGCGACGAACTCGTCGCCACCGAGGCGCGCGATCGTGTAACTCTCGCAGAGGCTCGCCTTCAGGCGATCGGCAATCTGGCGTAGCAGCTGGTCGCCGAGCTCGTAGCCGAGCACGCTATTGACCGTCTTGAAATCGTCCACGTCGACGAACAGCAGCGCCCCGTAGCGCTGCCCGAGCTGGCTGACCGAGAGCGCGTGCTGCAGCCGATCGAGCAGCAGTTGCCGGTTGGGGAGCTGGGTCAGCGGATCGTAGAACGCCAGACGCGCGATCTTCGCTTCCGCCTCCTTGTGCCGGGTGAGGTCGGTATGCGCGGCGACGTAGTGCGTGACGCGCCCGGCAGCATCCCTGACGGCGTTGATGCTGAGCCAGTCGGCGTAGATCTCGCCATTCTTGCGCCGGTCCCAGATCTCTCCCTCCCACGAACCGGTGCCGAGCAGGGTCTGCCACATCTCTGCGTAGAATTCGGGCGGATGCCGTCCCGAGCGCAACAGGCGCGGAGTCTGCCCGACCGCCTCGGCGGCGCTGTAGCCGGTAGTCTTGGTGAACGCCTGATTGACGCGCAGGATCACACCCTGGGCGTCGGTGATCATCATGCATTGCTGTGAATCGAAAGCCGTCGCCGCGATGCGCAGCTCGGACTCGGCCTGACCGAGCAGGTTCATGGCGACATCCCTGCACGGGATGACCCGAGCCTGCCCACGGACGCAGCGATTCGTCGCGCGCGGTCGGCATCGTACGACAGGGCAGGTAGCGCAGACATCTTGTGCTGTTCGTCACCTCGGCCGCAGGCGATCGGTGTGATCCGCGGCTGGAAAACTCGGAGCTGCAGCGGCGGCCCGGAAGCCTGGCTGCTCTACAGCATCTTACCTCCTTGGTGCGGGCTCTTGAAGCCTGGCGCGCCGGAACGTAGCGAGCGCAGTCGAATGGAATGTCCCTGCGCGCCCATATCATTTACAATGGCTTAACATGTTCCCAATCCGTGGAGGAGACCGTCATGACCAATCGCAGCCTGCAGTTGATTGTCGAGAACCAGGATCCGCTGACCCTCGGGCCGGGTGACTCGATCCAGGAGGCGTGCGCGCAGATGTGGGAGCGCCGCGTCGGAGCAACGCTGGTGGTCAACGGCGGCAAACTGGTCGGCATCTTCACCGGCCGCGACGCAGTGCGCATCCTCGCCGAGGGGCGTGACCCGGTGCATACGACACTGGCTGCGGTGATGACCCGCAACCCCGACTCGCTGCCGTCGACCGCGCACGCCATCGACGCGCTCAACCAGATGCGCGACTGTGGCTACCGGCACATCCCGGTGGTCGATGGCGAAAAGCTCGTCGGCATCGTCTCGCGCAGCGATTTCGAAGGGCGCGAACTCGAGCTGTTCGAGGAAGAAACCACGCTCTGGGAGCGCACCGCCTGAGTGGCAGCGGCACGAGGGCGGCAGGGCGATCCCGGGCAGGCGCGGCACAGGGTCGCTTACCAAACGCAGCGCTTGCGGCGATAATCGGTGACCGATCACGACGTGCCGCCATGCCCATGAACCTCCGCCGCCCATTCATGCACCGAGCCCTGGCCATCGTCGCCGCGCTCGGCTTCTTCATCACGCCGGCCGCAGCGACCGCCGAGGAGACGCCGCTGCCGCCGGTGCAGAGCGTCGCTGCCGTCGACCTGACGCGCTATCTCGGCCGCTGGTACGAGATCGCCGGCTTCCCGATGTTCTTCCAGCGCGTCTGCCGCGGCGACACGACCGCCACCTACGGCCTGCGCGAAGACGGTGACATCTCGGTGACCAACCGCTGCCGGACCGAGAGCAGCTTCGCGCAGGCAGTCGGCAAGGCCTGGGCCGTCGAGGGAACGGGCAATTCGCAACTGAAGGTGCAGTTCTTCTGGCCCTTCCGCGCCAACTACTGGGTGATCGGACTCGACCCGGACTACCGCTGGGCGGTGGTCGGTAACCCCAACCGCAAGTACCTTTGGATCCTCTCGCGCACGCCGACGCTGCCGGCCGAGTCGCTCGAACTGGCGCTCAAGGCAGCGACCGCGCAGGGCTTCGACATCGGCCAGTTGCGCTACACGGCGCACGGGCTCGGTCCGGACCCTGCCGCAGAAAAGCCTGCTGCCGCAACGGCGGAAAGCGAAGCAGCGCGCTGAGCTTCGCGGCTGACGCCGCGCGCACTGAATCCTATGCCGGCGGCTGGTAGTCGATGCGCGGCAGCACCAGTTCCCAGCGACCTAGCTTGCGCCGCGGATCGGGAAGCTTCTCCTGCTTCTCGTCGCGCACCAGGATCGCGGCGACGCTGACGGAGAGGATTTCGCCTGCGGGCGGGCGGAAGGCTTTGGCCATGCGGGTGACGGCGATGCCGGCGCGGGTCGCGAGTTCCCAACGCGCAGGATTGAAGCTGCACTGCCGCAGCAGCAGCGGATCGCCGACCGACAGGCCGGCGAGCGCCGCATGCAGCGGCGCATCGGCCGGGAAGTGCGCGGCCCACGACAGGTAGACCTGCCCGGCGCCGGCGACCATGCTGCGCCGGTCGAGCCGCGGGTCGCGCTGTTGCTCGCTTTCCGGCTCGGGTGGCCGGATACGCAGCGGCAGCGCGCCCAGGTCGGGGATGAACGCGTGCCGTCCGCGCACGCGTTCGCACAGCGTCAGGCTGGCGCGCGCCCGCGTCATCGCGACGTAGTAGAGGCGCCGCTCGTCGTCCAGGCGCTTGCTCCAGCCGCCGCCGTCGAGGATGACGACGTGGTCGAATTCGAGCCCCTTGGCCGCATGCGCGGTGAGCAACCGCAAGGGACCGGAGGCGTCGTCGTGAGCGGCTTCTTCACGGAATTCGTGGAAGGATTCGATCACGTCGGCGACGACGCGCTGAAAGTCGCCGGCAGCTTCGAGCTCGGCGATGAAGCGCGCCAGCGCCGCGAGCCAGGGGTTGTCGATCTCGTCGAGGCGCTGCGTGGCGTGACGCCGCCGCAGCCAGCGCGACAGCGTGCGTGCGCGCAGCAGCGGCCGGCGATGCCGGCGCAGGAGCTCGAGCAGTCCGCGTCCCTCGCGCGTCTGGTGCAGCCTGCAGCCCGCCTCCTGCTGGCCGACCCGCACCGGAATCCCGGCCAGCCGGCAGGCAGCGGCGAGCGCTTCGAGCTGTTGCCACTGGCGGGCGATGACCGCGCAGCGGCCCCAGGCGAATTCGCGGTCGGTTTGCCGGAGGCGCTGCAGTTCTTCCAGTGCGAGCAGGGCCTCGCTGCGCAGGTCGGCCGGGACTTCGAGGACGACGACGCGACCGCGGCGCGGGTCGCTCGCGTCGAGGCGTCCGCCGGGAGGCTGCTCGCGGCGCAGCGGGTCGATGCGCGGCTCGGACCCGGCCTTCAGCCGCTTGGGTGCGCGCACGATCAGCGCATTGGCGGCATCGATGATGTTGCGCGTCGAGCGGAAGTTGTCGAGCAGCAGGAAGCGCGACGCCGCGTAGTCCGACTCGAAGCGACGGATGTAGCCGACCTCGGCGCCGCCGAAGGCGTAGATGTTCTGGTCGTCGTCGCCGACCGCGAAGATCGACAGCCGGTCCTCGGCGTCGGCCTGCGTGCGCCCGGCGATCGCCGAGACCAGCGCGTAGGCGTCGGCGTCGAGGTCCTGGTACTCGTCGATCAGGATGTGCGTGATCCCAGCGAGTTGCCGGTCGCGTCCCGCGCCCTCGTCGTTGTTCAGCAACTCGGTCGCGCGCCCGAACAGGCCGGCGAAGTCGGGTTCCTCGCCGCGCTCGGCCAGGAGCGCGAAGCTGATGCCGAGCAGGCGCAGCGAGAATCCATGCAGGGTCTGCACGGAGAGGCGCGCGGCGTCCTCGCCGATCAGCGCCCACAGGCGGCGGCGGACCTCGACGACGGCACTGCGGTTGAAGGCGAGAACGAGGATCTGCGCCGGCGGCACCTGCTGCACGCGCACCAGCCAGGCGATGCGATGGACGAGGACGCGCGTCTTGCCCGAGCCCGGGCCAGCGAGGACGAGCTGGCTGCGCTGCGTCGGCGCAGCGACGATTTCCTGCTGCGCCGGGTGCTTCAGGTCGGTGAGAATCCTGCGGTACGCGGAATCGCTGGTGGCGAGCTCGAGCACTTCCTTGCGCCCGGCGAAGTGGCGCGCGATGAATTCGTCGCGCGGCAGCGAGAAGTAATCGCCGACGAAGCCGAGCGCCGCCTGCACCTTCTCCAGCGCCAGCCGCGCGTACTCGGCCATCACATGCACCTGCACGATGCGGTCGTGGTAGTGCAGTTCGAGCCCGGCGTAGTCGCCGCGCGAGAACTGCCGGCGAGCGGCGTCGGGGTTGAAGTGCAGGCTCATCGCCGGCCGGAAAACGCCCTTGCCGCGCGCGACCGAAAGCACTTCGCAGTGGTGCAGGTGCATCAGCACGGCGCCGATGGCGACCACCCAGTCGCGGATGTCGTGGCTGGCCAGAGTGATGTCGGCGGCGAGCGCGTCGCGCAGTTCATTCTGGCGGACGACGACCAGCGTCTCGTTGCCTTTTCGCCGCGCCTCGAAGAAGGAAAGCGCAGCGGCGGCGACGTCGATCCGGCGGCGGGCAATCGTCTCGATCGTCTTCCAGTCGCGCGACAGGCGCAGGCGCAGCCGCTCGGGACCGGCCGGCGCCAGGTCGATCAGCGAGCGCAGTTGCTGGCCTTCGCCGAAGGGCAAGGCGAGCGCCTTGAGCAGGCGGCGCAGCCCCGCCGGTTCGATCCCGGCGCCGCTGCGCTCGCGCAGTTCGTGACAGAGGCGGCGCAGATGCACTTCCTGCCATTCACCGGGGACGGCGTCGGGGGCGTGCTCGCGCATCAGTTCGATCAGTTCCGGCTCGATGCGGCGCAGGCGTTCGCAGCGCGCCGCCGACGGATCCTTGCCGGCAAAGAGAACCACCGCGATTTCCTGGTCGTTGGCGAGGATGCCAGCGTCGTCGAGTTCGCGCAGCATCTTCTGCACCGTCGCCGAATCGGCGCCGGTCGCCTGCATCAACTCGTCGGTGGTGACGCTCTCGTCCTCGCGCACCTGCAAGAGCGCCGAGAGAAGCCTGAGGTGGAAATCGGGTTCGGCGACGCCGTGGCGCAGCAGCTTCTCCTGCGCAGCTTCGATCCCGGCGACCTTCAGCGCGCCGGGAAACACGCGCGTCTCGTTTTCCATCCGCCACAGCAACTGTGCCTCCTCCAACCAGGCGATGGCCACGCGGACCTTGGTGTCGGCGTCGCGCGCAGCGCTGTCGAAGCCCGCGTCGTCGGGAAGTTCGAGCAGGATTTCGCCGGTCGTCGCGACCACCTCGCCGTCGCCGCGCGACTTGCGCTCGATCTGGCGCAAGGCCTTGAGGATCGCGCGGATGTCGCGCTGCGACAGGCGCGAGTCGCGCAGCAGGCGAAACTGGAAGTCGAGGTCGGACTCGTCGTAGAGCAGGACGCAGCGCGCCAGCGCCTGATCGCGTCCGGCGCGACCGGCTTCCTGCAGGTAGTTTTCGAGCGAACCGGGCGTGTCGAGGTGGATCACCAGGCGCACGTCGGGCTTGTCGACGCCCATGCCGAAAGCGTTGGTCGCGGCGATCACGCGCAGTTCGCCGCGGATGAACGACTCCTGCACGCGGCGCTTCTCGTCGGGGTCGATCCCGCCGTGGAAATGCGCGGCTTCGATGCCGGCCTCGCGCAGGAAGGAGGCGAATTCCTCGGTCGCCTTCTGCCGTGCGCAGAAGATGATGACGCCGCCGGGTTCGCCGAGCGAATCCTCGATCAGTTGCAGCGCCCGCGCGAACTTCTGCTGCGCGGCGACGGCAATCACCTCGTAGGCGAGGTTGTCGCGCGCTACGCCGCCGGCGCGGACTTCGAACTCGATGCCGAGCCGCTCGCGGAAATGCGTGACGATGTCGGCGACAACGTCGGGCTTCGCCGTCGCAGTGAAGGCGAACACCGGCGGAACGTCCCGGTAGCGGCGACGGATGAAGCGCGAGACGTAGAGATAGTCGGGGCGGAAGTCGTGTCCCCACTTCGAGAAGCAGTGCGCCTCGTCGAACACCCAGGCGGCGACTTCGCGGTGGCGCAGCGCGTTGGCGAAGGCCGGGCTGCGGAACTGCTCGGGAGCGACGAAGACGATGCCGAGGTCGCCCAGGCGCAGACGGTCGAGCATCTCCTTGCGTTCGAGCGGCGCCAAGAGTCCGTTGAGGAAACCGGCGCTGTTCACGCCGCGTTGCAGCAGGTTGTCGACCTGATCCTTCATCAAGGACTGCAAGGGCGAGACGACGACGGTCAGCGCGCCGGTGCGGTAGAAGCGCGACAACGCAGGCAACTGGTAGCACAGCGACTTGCCGCCGCCGGTCGGCAGGATCGCCAAGGTCGGCCGGCGCGCGTAGCCGTTGCGAACGATCGCCTCCTGCAGCGAACGCCCGTCGGCGGTCGTTGGGTTCGGTCGGAAGCGGTCGATTCCGGGAAAGTACAGCGCCAGTTGCCGGCCGAGATCGTGGTTCTCGCGGCACCACGCGCAATCGGGATCGGCGCAGGGCGTGTCGCGCAGTTCGCGCAGGAGTTCGGCGGTCGCCGGAAACTCCTTGCTCACCCAAGGCGGCAGCACCGAGTTGCCGCCGGCAACGCGCAGCCAGACGAGGACGTAGGCGAGCGGCAAAGCCATCGTCACTGCGGCGAAGTCCCGAGCAAGAACGCGCGCCAGCGCGCTGCGGCAGACCTTGTCTTCGACGCAGCGCACGAAAGCCGCGCGCGCCGCTGCGACCGGCGGTCGCGGCGAGCCGCGCAGCTTGGCGAAGAGCTGCCCGAAACCCTTGCCCGCAGCGAGCAGGTGGTGCAGGCAGAGCATCTCTTCGGGGTGTTCGGACTGACGCTGCGCCAGTGCCGCGCACTGCTCGCCGAAGAGCGTGAACGACAGCTCGGCGTCGGCGACCGGGTCGCTGCGCGCCGTCGACACCAACTTGTAGTCCTTGACCAGCCGGTGATAGGGGTTCTGCGGAAAGGCGATCGGCGACAGCAGCAGGGTGTCGATCAGCGGCAGCGCATGCAGCCTGAGCTGCGGAAAAAGATCGGCGAGCGCCGGGACGTCGAAGGCGACGATGTTGTGGCCGAGGACGAAATCGGCGCCTTCGCTGATCGCGTCGAGCTTGGCCGCCAGCGCCCGATCCTTGCCCGAAATGCGCAGCCGCTGCCCGCTGTCCGGGCGGAAGGCGCCGATTTCCTTCAGCGCCAGCCGGTCGGCGCGGCGCGTCTCGATGTCGAGGCAGAGGCAGCGCGGAGTGATGGCAACAGCGGCGAGGGCAGCTTGAGGCAACTGCGAGTTGGCGTCGACGACGATTTCCGGATTCATGGCCGCGCAGGATCAACCTGGATGATTTGCGAGAGAAGCGCTAGCTTGGGATACGATAGTATCGCCGCGGCCGATCTCGATGCACACCATCTGCATCGGCGAACGCACCACCGAATGAGAGCTGGCGAGGGAAGCCAGTCTCCGGAAACTCCGGGCAAGTTCCGTCGCCGAGGAACCGCTCGCATGGCCGCCCGCTGCCACCTGCACGGCGGTTCGCCAGGGATATACAAAATCCATCCTGGAAAAAGCACTTGGCCACGAAATGCACGAAAAAACGCGAAATCATTCATGGGGTTTGACGCTGAGTGGAAACAACCCGATGGGCTAGACACTGAACGACGGCAAACCTATGTTTTCTTTCGTGACTTTAGTGTTTTTCGTGGCTGAAAAGAGGTTTTGAGGTTCATATGAAGATGCGCAAGAAGTCCGACCTGCCGACCAAGACCTGCCTCTGCTGCGGCCTGCCCTTTGCCTGGCGGAAGAAATGGGAGCGGGACTGGGAACAGGTCAGGTACTGCTCCGAACGCTGCCGCCGCAGCGGCAGTTCCACGGCGACGCGCGCTGCCGCATGACGCCCCCCTGCCCGCCCACCCCGCCCGGGGTGCTGTTCTGGTTCCGCAACGACCTGCGCCTGCACGACCAGGCTGCACTGCACGCAGCCGTGCGCCAGGCGCGACAGGTCGGCGGCTGGCTGTTGCCGGTGTTCGTGCATGACCCGGCGCAGCAGGCTGTCACGCCCTGGGGCTTTGCGCGCAGCGGCCGGCATCGCCGCGCCTGGCTGGCCGCGGCCCTGGGCGACCTGTCCGCGCAGCTGCGCGCACTCGGCAGCGAACTCTTCGCGTGCCACGGCGACCCGGTCAGCGTGCTGGCTTCGCTCACGCGTGTCCTGGGTCGGCCGCTGCTGGTCTGCGAGGAGATCGCTGCGCCCGAGGAACAGGCCGTCGTGCACGCGCTGCGCGCAGCCGGCGTTTCGGTGCACGAGCTCTGGCAATCGACCCTGCTCGACCCGGCCAGCCTGCCGTTCGCGCCCGAACAGGTCCCCGATACCTTCACCGCCTTCCGCCAAGTGGTCGAGCGTGCCGGCGTGAAGGCCCCGGCGCCGCTGCCGGCGCCACGCGGGTTGCCGCCCCTGCCGGCGGCGATCATGCTGGACGCCGCGCGCAGCGTCGCCGCTGGACAAGCGCCAGCTGCAGATGCCGGCGCGGGGGATCCGGGCGACGCGCGCTCATCCTTCCCCTACACCCTGCCCGCCTTTCACGGCGGCGAGCGCGCGGCGCTGGCACACCTGCAACGCTACTGCGAACGGCGCCTGCCGCACAGCTACAAGGCGACGCGCAACTGCCTCTCCGGCACCGACTATTCGAGCAAGTGGTCGCCGTGGCTGGCCACCGGCGCGCTGTCGCCGCGCCAGGCCTGGGCGGCGATCGAGGACTTCGCCGCCGAACACGGCGCCAACGACGGCACCTACTGGCTGTGGTTCGAACTGCTGTGGCGTGACCACTTCCGCTGGCTGCACCGCAAGCATGGCGTCCGCCTCTACCGCGCCGGCGGACTGAGCCGGCAGCCACCACCGCCCCACGATCCGGCGGCATTCGCGCGCTGGTGTGAGGGTCGGACGGGCCACGCCTTCATCGACGCCGGCATGCGCGAGCTCGCCGCCACGGGATACCTGTCCAACCGCCTGCGCCAGAACGTCGCCAGCTACCTGATCCACGACCTTGGCTGCGACTGGCGTGCCGGCGCCGCCTGGTTCGAGTCGCAACTGCTCGACTACGATGTGTATAGCAACCAGGGCAACTGGCTCTACCTCGCCGGTCGCGGTACCGACCCGCGCGCTAGCCGCCGCTTCAACCCCGACAAGCAGGCCCGCGATTACGACGCCGACGGTGCCTGGCGCCGGCTGTGGGGGTGCGAGTGATGAGCGCAGCCGGCGGCCCGATCATGCGCCCCATCGTGCGCCTGATCCTCGGCGACCAGCTCAACCCCCGGCACAGCTGGTTTGCGACCGTACGTCCGGACGTGGTGCATGTGCTGATGGAACTGCGCCAGGAAACCGACTACGTGCGCCACCACGCGCAGAAGATCCTCGCCATCTTCGCCGCCATGCGCGAGCTGGCGCGCGAGCTGAAGGGCGCCGGCCACCGCGTGCGTTACGTGGCCATCGACGACCCGTCCAACCGCCAGCAGCTGACTGCCAACCTCGACGCGCTGATCGAGCACTACGGCGCCGGCGCGCTCGAATACCAGGAGCCCGACGAATGGCGGATCGACGCGCAGCTCGCCGCCTGGGCCCAAACCGCCGCGGTTCCGGTGCGCAGGGTGGACTCCGAACACTTCTACACGCGTCGCGACGAAGTCGCAGCGCTCTTCCAGGGTCGCAAGCAATGGCTGCTGGAACACTTCTACCGCCACCAGCGCCGCCGCCACGCGGTGCTGATGGAAGCCGACGGCCAGCCGGTCGGCGGCCAGTGGAATTTCGACCACGACAACCGCAAGCGCTGGCCCGGAACGCCGGCCGAGCCGCCCGACCGGCGTCCGCGCCACGACCATGGCGTGCTGTGGCAGACCATCGTCGCCAGCGGTGCCGGATACTGCGGCGACGCACAGGCGGACGCCTTCCGCTGGCCCGTGAACCGCGCCGAGGCGCTGGCCCAACTCGACGCCTTCATCAAAGACGCCCTGCCGTACTTCGGCGACTACCAGGACGCCTTGTCTGCGCGGGCCTGGCGCCTGTTCCACTCGCTCCTCTCCTTCGCGCTCAACGTGAAGATGCTCGACCCGCGCGAGGTGGTGCAGGCTGCCGAATCCGCCTGGCAGCGCGGTGAGGTGCCGCTGGCCGCCGCCGAGGGTTTCATCCGCCAGATCCTCGGCTGGCGCGAATACGTGCGCGGCGTGTACTGGGCGCACATGCCCGGCTACACGGAAAACAATGCGCTCGGCCACAGCCGCCCGCTGCCCGATTGGTTCTGGAGCGGTCACACGCGCATGGCCTGCGTTGCCGCCGCCATCGGCCAGTCGCTGCAGCACGCCTACGCGCACCACATCCAGCGCCTGATGGTCATCGGCAACTTCGCGCTGCTCGCTGGGATCGACCCGCAGGCCCTGCACCGCTGGTACCTCGGCGTCTATATCGACGCCTTCGAGTGGGTCGAGGCGCCCAACACCCTCGGCATGAGCCAGTTCGCCGACGGTGGACGCCTGGCGACCAAGCCCTACGTCAGCAGCGCCGCCTACCTCGAACGCATGGGCGACCACTGCCGGGGCTGCCATTACGACCCCAAAGCCAGGACCGGCGAGGGCGCCTGCCCGTTCAACGCGCTCTACTGGGACTTCTTCGCCCGCCACGAAGAGCGCCTGCGCGGCAACCACCGGCTGGCGATGGTTTACCGCAACTGGGACAAGATGCCGGAAGGCACCCGCGCCGAGCTGCGCGCGCAGGCGGCGCGCACGCTGGAACGACTCGAGGACTTGTGAAGCTGCGCCGGCTTCGCGCAGCCTGAAGTCGGCAGCGGGCACTTGCCGCGCTGGCGCAAGCGGGTTAAAAGACTTTTCGCCGATACATGAACCTCACCGCCCGATCATGACCTCGCTCACCGACCGCCCGCTCGCCTTCGTCGACCTCGAAACGACCGGCAGTCGGGCGAGCGTCGACCGTATCACCGAGATCGCCATCGTCACCCTGATCGACGGCGAAACCCATGCCTGGAGCCAGCTCGTGAACCCCGAGCGGCGCATCCCCGAGTTCATCGTCCGCCTGACCGGAATCAGCGACGAGATGGTCGCGGGAGCGCCGACCTTCGCCGAGATCGCCGCCGACGTGCGCCAGCGCCTCGACGGCTGCGTCTTCGTCGCGCACAACGCACGCTTCGACTACGGTTTCCTCAAGAACGAGTTCCGCCGCGTCGGCCTCGACCTGCGCGCGCCGGTGCTGTGCACGGTCAAGCTGTCGCGGCGGCTCTACCCGGACGATCAGCGGCACAACCTCGACCGTCTGATCGAGCGCCACGGCATCGTCCGCCGCGAACGCCACCGCGCGCTCGGCGACGCGCTGGCGATCCACGATTTCTGGCAGATCGTCGCCGCCGAGCAGCCGGCCGAGCTGCTCGCCGCGACCCTGCACGAAGCCGCGAGCAAGCCGAGCCTGCCGTCGTGGCTCGACGCCACCGACGTCGACGACATTCCCGACGGCTGCGGCGTCTATCTCTTCTTCGGCGAGAACGAACTACCGCTCTACGTCGGCAAGAGCAAGACCCTGCGCAAGCGCGTGCTCGCGCACTTCGCGGCCGACCATCGCGACGGCAAGGAGATGAGCCTCGCGCAGCAGGTGCGGCGCATCGAGACGATCAAGTGCGCCGGCGAGATCGACGCGCTGCTCTGCGAATCGCGGCTGGTCAAGGAGCTGCAGCCGACGCACAACCGCCAGCTCAGGCGCAACCGCGAATGCTGCGCCTGGCGGCTGGTCGAGCGCGCCGACGGCCACTGGCGGCCCGAACTCGTGCATGCGCGCGACCTCGAACGCGGCCGCCAGCAGAGCCTGTACGGACTGTTCTCGAACTCGCGCCAGGCGAACGAGGCGCTGCGCAAGCTGGTGCGCGAGCACGCGCTGTGCCCGACGACGCTCGGCCTCGAATCCGGCACACCAGGCAAACCCTGCTTCGCGCACCAGATCGGCCGCTGCCGCGGCGCCTGCACCGGCAAGGAGTCGCCCCGGCAGCACGGCCTGCGCCTGCAGCAGGCGCTCGCCGAACTGCGCCTGCAGACCTGGCCCTTCGCCGGCCCGGCGCTGCTTGCCGAAGGCGAGGTCTGGCACGTGATCGACCACTGGTGCCACCTGGGCAGCGCGCGCGATGAGAGCGAACTCGCCGAACTGCTCGCCGACGGCGACGCCGCGTTCGACCGCGACACCTACCGGATCCTGGTCAAGCATGTCGGGAAGATGCGACCGCTGCGCGCTGCGGCATAATTGCAGCAGCGACATCGGCAGCCGTTCGGCGCGAAGGAGAAAGCCTGTGCAAACTTACGAAAAAGACATCAACGCCTGGGCCAACGAGCAAGCGCGGCTGTTACGCGCCGGACGCTTCGATCTGCTGGACATCGAACACATCGCCGGGGAGATCGAGGACGTGGGCAAAAGCGAACAACGCGAACTGGCAAGCCGCATGGCCGTACTGCTGGCGCACTTGCTCAAGTGGCAGTATCAGCCGGAGCGCCGGGGAGCCAGTTGGGAAAAAACCATCAGGGCACAACGCAAGGAAATCGCCTATGTGCTTGACGAATCGCCGAGCCTGGCCCCTAAGCTGCAGGAACCGCGCTGGCTCGACATGGTTTGGTCAAGGGCGCTGGCGCAAGCGGTCAGCGAGACCGGGCTCGACTGCTTCCCCGAAGAATGTCCCTGGGCGGTGCAGGACGAAATCCTCGCTGCTTCGTGGTTTCCTGCCTGATCGGCAAGTGCGCAGGGTTCTTTTTCATTGCCTTAGAATATTCCCATTCGTCGCAATTCCGTCAGGTCCAGCTTTGCTCGATCGGAAAGAAATATGAACAGCAAGCCCTTGAGTCAGGCGTCAGATGAAGCCGCACGCAATGTCCAGGCTGCGCTGATTCGCGCCGCGCAGCGTGCGCGTGCGGTCGCCGCACAGACGCGGACGCGCCTGGTTGTCGTCAGGGACGGCAAGCTGGTGAAGTAAGCTGTCCTGCCTGCAAATGATGTTGCCCCTTCAGTAGTCTGAAACTGCCTAGCATTGATGCACACTGATCGATGTTTTGATAACGCGGATATACGACGTCGCTGTTAACGCCAAACATTTCTCCCTGCCCAGGAAGCCCCAAATGACCCATCCCCTCGCCGGCCAAGCCGCCCCCGCCGATTTTCTCACCGACATTCCCGCGCTGCTGGCGGCCTACCGTAACGCGCCCGACTGCAGCGACCCGGCGCAGCGCGTCGCCTTCGGCACCAGCGGCCACCGCGGCAGCGCGCTCAACGGCAGCTTCAACGAGGCGCACATCCTCGCGATCACGCAGGCGGTGTGCGAATACCGCGCGCAACAGGGGATCACGGGTCCGCTCTTCCTCGGCAAGGACACGCATGCGCTGTCCGGACCGGCGCAGCGCACGGCGCTCGAGGTGCTCGCCGCCAACGGCGTCCTCGTCCATTACCAGGAAAACGACGGCTACACGCCGACGCCGGTGATCTCGCGCGCGATCCTCGAACACAACCGCCTGCACGCCGGCGCCGCAGGCACCGCCGACGGTGTGGTGATCACGCCCTCGCACAACCCGCCGCGCGACGGCGGCATCAAGTACAACCCGCCCAACGGCGGACCGGCCGACACCGACGTCACCGGCTGGATCGAGAAGCGCGCCAACGCGCTGATGGCCGACGGCAACCGTGAGGTGAAGCGCCTGCCGTATGAACAGGCGCTGGCCGCGGCGAATATCGTCGCCACCGACTTCGTCGCTCCCTACGTCGCCGACCTCGACCAGGTGATCGACATGGAGGCGATCCGCCGCGCCGGACTCAAGATCGGCGTCGATCCGCTGGGTGGCGCCGCGGTCGCCTACTGGCAGCCGATCGCCGAGCGCTACGGCCTCGACATCGAGATCGTGAACCCGTCCGTCGACCCGGCCTTCGCCTTCATGACGCTCGACCACGACGGCAAGATCCGCATGGACTGCTCCAGCCCGTACGCGATGGCCAGCCTGGTCGGGCTGAAGGACCGCTTCGCGATCGCCTGGGGCAACGACGCCGACGTCGACCGCCACGGCATCGTCACCCCTTCGCTCGGCCTGCTCAACCCGAACCACTACCTCGCCGTCGCGATCAACTACCTGCTGACGCACCGGCCGCAGTGGTCGGATCAGGCCGCAGTCGGCAAGACCCTGGTCTCCAGCGGGCTGATCGATCGCGTCGTCGGCGGGCTCGGTCGCCGCGTGCTCGAAGTCCCGGTCGGCTTCAAGTGGTTCTCGGCCGGCCTCGTCGACGGCAGTCTCTGCTTCGGTGGCGAGGAAAGCGCGGGGGCGAGCTTCCTGCGCCGCGACGGAACGGTGTGGACCACCGACAAGGACGGGATCATCCTCGGCCTTCTGGCCGCCGAGATCACCGCGGTCACCGGCCGCGACCCGGGCCAGCACTACCTCGAGCTGGCCGCGCGCTACGGCACGCCGTACTACCTGCGCATCGATGCGCCGGCCTCGGCCGCGCAGAAGGCGGCGTTCAAGCAGCTCACTCCCGAGCGCGTCAGCGCGCCGACGCTGGCCGGCGACGCGATCGTCGCCAGGCAGACACGCGCTCCCGGCAACGACGCGCCGATCGGTGGGCTCAAGGTGGCCACCGCCGAGGGCTGGTTCGCCGCGCGTCCGTCGGGAACCGAGGACATCTACAAGCTCTACGCCGAAAGCTTCAGGAGCGCCGAACACCTCGACGCGATCGTCACCGAGGCCAAGGAAATCCTGAACGCGGCGCTGGGGACTGCATGATGGTCCCCAATAACGAGCGCCTCGACCGCGTCGTCCTCGAAGCACGCCAGGCGCGCGAGAAACGCGAACAAGGCTACCGCGAGCGCGCACTGAAGATCTACCCGTGGGTCTGCGGCCGTTGCACGCGCGAATTCACGCACGCCAACCTGCGCGAACTGACCGTCCATCACCGCGACCACAACCACGACAACAACCCGCCCGACGGCAGCAACTGGGAACTGCTCTGCCTCTACTGCCACGACAACGAGCACCAGAAGCAGCTCGAATTCGCGCAGCGCGGGGTCGGCAACCTCGGCGGCAGGAATGATGGCAGAAGCGGTGGCGGCGCCACCCACTCGCCGTTCGCGGCGCTGGCGGGGATGCTGAAGGGGAAGTCCGGCGCGGACTGACATTACGGGGACGGTATGCTTGATTCGAAGGAATCAAGCATACCGTCCCCCTGATCAGACGAAATGCACGGCCAGCCAGACGCTCGCGCTGTCGGCGGCGGTTGATTCGACGCGGTGGCGGCGGTGCGGGGCAATATGCACCCAGTCCCCGGGAACGAGATCGCGCGCTTCGGCTTCGTCGGCGAAGCGCAGTCGCGCGCTACCGCTGAGCAGGGCGACCCATTCGGCGACTTCCTCGTCGTACCAGAAGTCGGGCGGACTCGCCTGACCGGTGGAGACGATGCGCTCGATGCGCAGGCCGGGAGCGGCGAGCAGGGTATCGAAGTGTTCGCTGCTCGCCGCTCCTCCGTGCTCGCCCAGGCCGGCGAAGAGGTTGCCGCTGAACGGAAGATCGGCCGAATGGTTTGCGCTGGCGCTCATGTCTTTTCCAGTAGTTCGGTGTCGGCGTGGGAATACGCGGGGCTGCAGCAACAGAGGATGCGCAAAGCCTCGCTGCCGGTCGCTTCGATGCAGTGCGGCGTCCCCGCTTCGATCAGGACCGTGTCGCCGACGGCGACCGCGAAACGGCGATCGCCGAGCGTCATCACGCCGCTGCCGGCGGTGACGTGATAGAGCTCCTCGCTCGACAGGTGACGATGGAGGTGCGTGCGCGTACCGGGCAGGACGCTCGCTTCGGCAAGACTCTGTCGCCGGTTGCCATGCACCGCAGGGTGCATCAACTCGCGGATTTCGGAGCCGTCCTTGGTCAGGTAGGCAGGGATTTCGCTGTAGCGGGTGTGCATGCTCAGTGCCCGTTACCGTTGACGAGGGGAGCGACGGGCGACGGCAGGCGGCGTGGCGACGCAGCCTTCGCCTGCAGCAGGCAGTGGAGCAGCGCCTGCTCGCTGCTGCTCAGTTCGGCTCGGTCGTCGCCGGGCAGGTCTTCGCCACCGGCATTTTCGCCATTTGCCCGCACCAGCGCGCTGCCGAAATGCCGCCTGAAGGCCAGCCGCGCTGCTGTCGGCGTCAGCGGATCGTAGCCCAGCGCCGTCAGACCCAGGTCGGCAGAGAAGCCTTCGGGAGCACCCGTCAGCGGCGCCTCGCACCACAGGCCGAAACCCTGGCTGGCGAGTCGCCGCCAGGGAAAGAGGGGACCGGGATCGACCTTGCGCGTCGGCGCGATGTCGCCATGCGCGAGTACATTAGCTGGCGGTATGCGGTGCCGACTGCGCAATTCGTCGAGCAATTTGAGCAGTGCCAGGATCTGCGACTCGGAAAAAGGTTCTTCACCGGTATTGTCGAGTTCGATGCCGATCGAGGCAGAATTCATATCGGTGTTGCCGCCCCACCACGATTCACCGGCGTGCCAGGCACGGAAATTCTCGTCGACGAGTTGCAGGAGTGTGCCGTCGCGGCCGATGAGGTAGTGCGCGCTGACCTTGCGCAAGGGATCGGTGAGCGTCGTCAGTGCCCGCTCGACATTGTCGTTGCTGGTCTGGTGCAGGATGACGAAATTGGGCTTGCGCTGATCGTAATTGGGCGAAGGCCGCCACAGTGCGCCCTCTCCCTGCTGGGGAGGCAAAGGCGCGCAGGCGACCAGCAACAGCGCGGAGAGGAGCGACGCGGCAAGCGAGCGACTCGACATGTCACCGCCACGGATTCAAGCGAAGCGGATCATCGAGCAAGCAGCATGCCGCGTTTTCGAGAGACGCGGAATTTCTCCGAATAGCAAACCGCGCCAAACCGCGTCAAACCGCGAAATCTTCCTTCGCGCTGCCGGCAGCGATGGCTTCGCGCAGCCATTTCGGCTGAATGCCGCGACCGGACCATTCCTTCCCGGAAACGGGATCGCGATACTTCGCCTTGACGACACTGCCGCCGCGCTTGGTACGGCCGGAGAGGTCCTCGATGGTAATGCCGAACTGGACCATCTTTGCCTTGATGTCGGCGATGACCTGGGCAGTTTCCTGCTGGCGGACTTCCTCTGCCTGCTTCTGGAGTTCGGCGATTTGTTGCTGCAGCTCTGCGTATTTGGACATGGAGTATTCCTCTTTTTGGGTGGACATCGGGAATCAATTTCCCGATAGGTAATAATACTATACGCTGGAAGCTGTTTTTGGAAGGCAATCACGGCATCGATCGCCGAAGTAACAGGGCATTAGCACACCCATGTTCATACCCCGGTCATCGACGTGGTTTTCACGCAGGAGCAGGTCATAATTACGAGAAATAATCAGCGCCCTCTCTTCGATCCCGGGAAGGGCTTGCGCCGGCGCTGGCCGGGGCGTTCTTCAGTCTTGGGCTTGGCGAGCACCAAAATAGTGCGCGCACTGGCTGCAGCTGCACGATATTCAAGAATGGCCGCATTCACTTGTTCGACTTCGATCAGGATGGAAGCAGATTCGCCATTGCTCCGGAAAGCCGAGAGCTTTGGCCGGAGGGCGACGAGTCGTTCGGCAGTATCGGCCTTTTTCGGCAGCGCCTCGATCATCGTTTGCGCCTCGGGACTGAGCGCGAAGCGCCCCTCTGCTGCGACGAGCAGGCCCTGGCCCGACAGCCTGGCAAATGCCTCAGCGATTTTCGCCACGGCGGGAAGCGCTATGGGTTGTACCAGCTCGATGCCGGCGATGATTTCGCTCAGCTCCGCCGCTCGCCGTTTGCTCGCCAGTGCGCTTGCCAACAGGAGGACGAGATCGACATCATGAATCGGGGACATGGCAGCAGCTTTCGGTGACAGGTAAATCGGCGGCGGACTTGTCAGGCGAACAAACCCGGGACGCCGCGATTCTCGCCGGAGCGCATTCGCGGCAGGAGCATGAGTCTAAACCCTGACGCCCGCAGGCATGAAAGTAAATGGCGCGCTCACCCTGGCGATCAATCCAGCCCAGATGCTGTATATAATCACAGCATGAATCCGGCCATGCCCCTCCGCTTCATCTGCCCGCACTGCCACAGCCCGGTCGATCCGTGGACGGCCGCCGCCAGTGGCGAGGCACACGCCGGGAAAGGACCGCGGTGAGCGAAGCACTGGACGACACCCACTCCCACTCGCCTGAAACGGACCTGCCGGACTACCTGGCCGGACTCAACGAGGCGCAGCGCGACGCGGTCACCGACGGCATCGGCCCGGACCACGCAGCCGGACCGCTGCTGGTGATCGCCGGCGCCGGCTCGGGCAAGACCAACACCCTCGCCCATCGCGTCGCGCACCTGCTCGCGCACGGCGCCGACCCCGCTCGGATCCTGCTGCTGACCTTCTCGCGCCGAGCCGCCGACGAAATGACGCGACGCGTGCAGCGCATCGCGGCGCAGCTTTCGCCGCGCCATTCCAGGCTCGCCAGAGGCGGCTTTCCCTGGGCGGGAACCTTCCACAGCGTCGGCGCGCGCCTCCTGCGCGAGTACGCCGGCAACATCGGGCTCGACCCCGCCTTCACCATCCACGACCGCGAGGATTCGGCCGACCTGATGAACCTCGTCCGCCACGAGCTCGCGCTGTCGGCGAAGGGCAAGCGTTTCCCGTTGAAATCGACCTGCCTTTCGATCTACTCGACGGTGGTGAACACACAGGCGAAGCTCGCCGAGGTCCTGCAAGGGAGCTTCCCATGGTGCGCCGAGTGGGAGGACGAGTTGCAGCGCCTGTTCCTCGCCTACGTCGAGGCCAAGCAGGCGCAGGCGGTGCTCGACTACGACGACCTGCTGCTCTACTGGACACAAATGGTCGCCGACCCCGATCTCGCGCGCGCCGTCGGCGGCCGCTTCAGCCACGTGCTGGTCGACGAGTACCAGGACACCAACCGCCTGCAATCGAGCCTGCTGCTGGCGATGAAACCCGACGGACGCGGCCTCACCGTCGTCGGCGACGACGCGCAGTCGATCTACCGCTTCCGCGGCGCGACGGTACGCAACATCCTCGACTTCCCGACGCAGTTCGACCCGCCGGCGCGGCGGGTGACACTGGAGCGCAACTACCGCTCGACGCAAACTATCCTCGCCGCGGCCAACGGCGTCATCGGTCTCGCGCGAGAGCGTTTCACGAAGAACCTGTGGAGCGAACGCGCCTCCGCCCAGAAGCCGGCGCTGGTGGCGGTGCGCGACGATGCCGATCAGGCGGGCTACGTCGTCGAGCAGGTGCTGGCGCGACGCGAGAACGGGCTCCGGCTCAAGGCGCAGGCCGTGCTGTTCCGCGCGGCGCAGCACAGCGTGCGCCTGGAGATCGAACTGACCCGTCGCAACATCCCGTTCGTGAAATTCGGCGGGCTGAAGTTCCTCGAAGCGGCGCACGTCAAGGACCTGCTGGCGATCCTGCGCTGGGCGCAGAACCTGCGCGACCGCGTCTCGGGTTTCCGCGCGCTGCAGCTGCTGCCGGGAATCGGCCCGAAGGGCGCCGGCCGCATCCTCGACAACCTGCAGGCGGCGCCCGCGGGCTGCGCGCTGCTCGCCGAGCAGCCGGTGCCGCCGGCGGCGCAGGAAGCGTGGCACGAATTCGCCGCGCTGGTGGAAGCGATCGGCGGCGACGATGCGCACTGGCCGGCGCCGCTGGAGCGGGCGACGCAGTGGTACGCAGGACAGATGGAGCGGCTGTTCGAGGATGCCTCGGTGCGCATGGCCGACATCGAGCAGATGGCGCGCATCGGCGCGACCTACCCCTCGCGCGAGCGCTTCCTCACCGAACTGACGCTCGACCCGCCCGACGCGACCAGCGACACGCCGGGCGCCCCGCTGCTCGACGAGGATTACCTGATCCTGTCGACGATCCACTCGGCGAAGGGACGCGAATGGTCGGCGGTTTCGCTCCTCAACGTCGTCGACGGCTGCATTCCCTCGGACCTGGCCACCGGCAACGAAGCCGAGATCGAGGAGGAACGCCGCCTGCTCTACGTCGCGATGACGCGCGCCAGGGATCACCTCGACCTGATCGTCCCGCAGCGCTTCCACGTTTCCGGCCAGGCCGGAACGGGAGACCGGCACGTCTATGCGAGCCGCACGCGCTTCATCCCGCAGTCCCTGCTGGCCCACTTCGAGCAGCGTTCGTGGCCGCAGGCGGATGCCGGCGCCGGAACGGGCGCGATATCGGGCACGCGTATCGATCTCGCCGCGCGCATGCGGGCGATGTGGCAGTGACCAGCAACGTTCGGCGTTTCCGCGCGGCGAAAAACCGTTACCCTTCCCCCTGAATCCGCGCTTGCCGGCGCTGCCCCACGACCACTCATACGCCCGCGCCGGCCTTTCCCGAAGAGGAGCCTTGTCATGTCAAAAGAAAAACTCGATGCCGAAGCGCTCTGGTCCGACCTCGAGGCCGTGCGCGAGCGCGCGCCGCTGGTGCATAGCATCACCAACCTGGTGGTCATGAACTTCAACGCCAACGCGCTGCTCGCGGTCGGCGCGTCGCCGGTGATGGCGCACGCGCACGAGGAGGTGCGCGAGATGGTCGGCATCGCCGACGCGCTGGTGCTCAACATCGGCACGCTGGAACCCGACTGGATCCGCGCGATGCAGCTGGCGCTGCGCAGCGCACTCACGCGCGCCATTCCGGTCGTGCTCGACCCGGTCGGTGCCGGCGCCACGCCCTACCGCGACCAAGCGCTGGTCGAACTGCTGGAGACCGGCAGCCCCACGGTGCTGCGCGGCAACGCTTCCGAGATCCTGAGCATGGGTGGGCTGGCCGGTGGAACGCGCGGCGTCGACAGCAGCGCGGTGTCGGACGCGGCCGTGTTCGCCGCCCGCGGGCTGGCGCGCGAGCTGGGCTGCGTCGTCTGCATCAGCGGCGCCGACGACCACATCGTCGACGCCGGCGGCCGGCACGTGACGCTGTCCAACGGCCACCCGTGGATGACGCGCGTCACCGGCGTCGGCTGCTCGGCGAGCGCCCTGATCGGCGCCTTCGCCGCGGTGCAGCCCGACCCCTGGCGCGCCACCGTCGCCGCCATGGCCTGCCTTGGCGTGGTCGGCGAACTCGCGGTCGAACGCACGCAGGCGGCGGGCGCCGGCGTCGGCCGCCTGCAGATCAAGCTGCTCGACGGCCTGCAACTGCTCGACCGCGAGGCCTTCGCCGAGCGCCTGACGATGATCGAACATGCCTGAACGCGAGGACCTGCGCGCGGCACTGCGCCTGCAGCTCGTCACCGACCGCATGCTGTGCGGCGAACGCGGCATCCTGGCGGTGGTCGAGGCGGCGGTGCGCGGTGGTGTCAGCTGCGTCCAGCTGCGCGAGAAGACGCTCGACACGCGCGCCTTCGTCGATTGCGCGCGGGCACTCAAGGCCCTGCTCGCACCGCTCGGCATTCCGCTGATCGTCAATGACCGCGTCGACGTCGCGCTCGCCTGCGGCGCCGACGGCGTCCATGTCGGGCAGCGGGACATGGCCCCCGAGGACGTCCGCCGCCTGCTGCCGCACGCGCTGATCGGCCTCTCGGTCGAGTCGATCGAGCAACTCGCCGCCGCCGAACGCGCGCCGGTCGACTACTACGGCGTCAGCCCCGTGTTCGCGACCGCGACCAAGCAGGACGCGGCGCCGGCGCTCGGTCTCGCCGGCCTGCGCGCGCTGCGCGCACGCACGCGGCGGCCACTGGTCGCGATCGGCGGCATCGACGCCGGCAACGCCGCGGCGGTGATCGAAGCCGGCGCCGACGGCCTGGCCGTGGTCAGCGCGCTGTGCGCGGCCACCGACCCGGAAGCCGCTGCGCGCGAACTACGCGTGCAGATTCGCGCCGGCAGCCAGCCGGCTGTCAGTCCCTGGATTGAACCTTAAAACCTCTTTTCAGCCACGAAAAACACGAAAGCCGCGAAACAACACATAGGGTTGCGGTCGTTCAGCATCTAACCAATCGGATTGTTTCGACTCTGCGTCGAACCCCATGAACGATTTCGTGTTTTTCGTGCATTTCGTGGCCAAGTGCTTTTTTCAGGTTGAAAGGAATCCATGATGAAATTTCTTCTTGCCATCGCCAGCGCACTCGTCCTCCTCGCCGGCGGCAGCGCCCGCGCCGATGCCAACCCGGCCCCCGCCTACCGCGTCGTCGCGCAATACCCGGACTTCGAGCTGCGCGAGTACGCGCCGTACATCGTCGCCGAAGTGCGCGTCAGCGGCCCGTTCAGCGAGGCCGGCAACCAGGGCTTCCGTATCCTCGCCGGCTATATCTTCGGCAAGAACAAGGGCGAACGGCAGCTGGCGATGAGCACTCCGGTGACGCAGGAAGCCGAGCCGAAGAAGATCGCGATGACGACGCCGGTGACCCAGGAGCCGGCCGGCGCCGAGCAGCTGCTGCAGTTCCGGATGCCCGAGGGATTCACGCTGGCGACGCTGCCCGAGCCGCTCGACCCGCGCGTGACATTCAGGGAGATCGCCGGCGGCCGCTTCGCCGCGATCCGCTACTCGGGACGCTGGACCGACGCCAACTATGCGGAGCACCTGGCCATCCTGCAAAACGCCGTCGCTGCCGCCGGCCTGCGCACGAGCGGAGAACCTGTCTTCGCCCGCTACAACCCGCCGCTGACGCCCTGGTTCCTGCGCCGCAACGAAATCTGGCTGAAGGTCGACTGACCCGGCACAGCGGTGGCTGCGCGGTCGAACATAAGGGGTCCTTGGCCGGGCCTGACTACTTCCACTCCGGCTTGCTTGCCGACACGAGTCCCGCCCAGTCATCAGGCGGATGGCCGCGTTGCAGCATTTTGTGGAAGACCGCGTAAGGGTCGGACTTGCTGCCCGAGGAGCGCAAGGTATTCTCGTCATTGACCCAGGCAAAGACGATGATCCTGCTCTTCGAGTCGAAGCGGAAAAACAGGCGGAAGCGCCGACCGATCTTGGCCCGTCGCCAGTACCGGAACGCAGGCCCCAGCGTGTTCCCCTGACGATACTCCTCGCGCTTGGGGTCGCCGGGCACCGTATCCAGGATCAACTGCGACAAGGCATTGAAGAGCTTGAAGTTGGCGTTCTCCGCGAAGCCGACGGGGTCCTGTGCCCGCGCACGCTCGGCCGCAGCGTGCAGCTTTTGCAGTTGCTCGATCAGGCAGTCATGGAAGAGCAGCTTCCAGCCATGACGCACGATCACAGCGTCACGTCACCTTCGATGTCTTCACCCACGTCGACCGGCTGTCCGCTCGCGACCAACATCGCGCGTGCCAGATCGTCCGGCAAGGCGCCGAGGTGACGGCCGGAATGGATGTCCTTTTCGAGCAGCGCGAGAAAACTTCCGATCGCAGGATCTTCGTGGGGCTCGTCTTCGACACGGGAGACCACCACCTGCGAACCCAGCAGGTCGAAGGCAACCTTGCCACCGTAGTCCACACCCAATGCCTGACGGATGGCTTTGGGCAAGGTGATCTGGCCCTTGGCGGTGAGGGTGGCGACTTCGTGGATGGCGTGCATGGTCATTCTCCTCTCAGCAGATCTACTGTAAGAATTATTCCTTACTTAGTCAAGCTCCCAGCACGTCCAGGCCGCCGCATGGCCCGGGAGGAACAGGCCGACACCTCCCGGACCGACCGGTGGACGCTCGCCGAGGCAAGCGTGTCCTGTGTCACCCCTCCGGCTTCCCCGCCGACTCCCTGAACGCCCCCGGCGACTGCCCGGTCCAGTCCTTGAACGCGCGCGAGAAACTCTTCTCGTTGCGATAACCGACTGCCTGCGCGACCTGCTTGAGCGGGCGCTTGCTGCGTGTCAGCAGCCGCATCGCCTGCTCACGGCGCGCTTCGTCCTTGAGCGCCAGCAGCGTCGCACCTTCCTCGCGCAGCTGGCGATGCAGGGTGCGCGGAGACACATGCAGGCGCCCGGCGATGCTCTCGGCGGTGAGCGCGGCATTGGCTTCGGCCTTGAGCAGTTGGCGCACGCGCTGCACGAGCAGGCGGTCGCGGCGGTACTGGAGGACGGTCAGCGGCAAGGCGCGTTTGAGCATCTGCTGCAGGTCGTGCTCATCGCGGCGCAGCGGCAGGCGCAGGTACTGCGCGTCGAAGCGGATGCCGGCACAGGCGGCGTCGAACAGCACCGGACCGGGGAAGATCAGCGGGTAGGCCGACTGGTGGGCGGGCGCCGGATAGGGGAAGGAGGCGGCCAGCAGCGGGATGCGCGAGTCGATCAGCCAGCAGGCGTAGCCGAGGATGTAGCGCAGGCAGGTGACGAGACAGAGTTCCTGCATCGGCCCGAGTTCGCGCCGCGTCTCGATCGCGAGCGTCGCCAGCGACCCGGCGACTTCGAGGCTCAGGACGATGTCGTCGGTGAGCAGCCGGTGATGTCGGCACCAGCGTTTCAAGGCGATGCCGAGTTCGGGCGAAGTCAGCGAAGCGCGACACAGCATCCCGTAGCTTCCCCACGGCAGCTTGCGCGAGAACCAGCCGAGCGCCTCGTCGTCGAGTTCCTGCATCGCCACCGCCGACATGATCTCCATCTGCGTGGCGGTGACGCGGGCACCGGGGTCGGCGAGGAGTTCCGGCGCAATCCGTGCCGTATGCAGGCAGTTGGCGGGATCGGCGCCGTAGCGGCGATACGCGAGGACGATCGCGCGGATGAAGGCGATCGGCGTCGCCGCGGGTCCGCGCAGCGGGTCGGGAGGGGGAACGTAGCTCCGGCTCATGGTGCGCAGCACTATAAATCGCCTGGCACGATTTGCAACCGTTTTGGCGCTCGCCGCGCCATGACGATCACTACACTGTGGCGTCCCTTGCAGCGGCCGCCGGACGCCCTGCCCTCGCCCTCGCGGTGAGACAGCGCGACGCCGGCCGCCTCCCCAACGCTTCCGCCACAGGTGCCCCGCATGAACATTCCCAGCCTCGACTTTGCCCTCGGTGAAGACATCAACATGCTGCGCGACAGCGTCAAGGCTTTCGCCGACGCCGAGATCGCACCGCGCGCCGCCGAGATCGACCGCGTGAACGAATTCCCCGCCGACCTGTGGCGGAAGTTCGGCGAGATGGGCCTGCTCGGCATGACCGTCGGCGAGGAATACGGCGGCAGCAACCTGGGCTACCTCGCGCACATCGTCGCGCTCGAGGAGATCTCACGCGCGTCGGCCTCGGTCGGCCTCTCCTACGGCGCGCACTCGAACCTGTGCGTAAACCAGATCCGCCGCAACGGCAACGAGGCACAGAAGAAGAAGTACCTGCCCAAGCTCGTTTCCGGCGAGCACGTCGGCGCGCTGGCGATGTCCGAACCGGGCGCCGGCTCCGACGTCGTCTCGATGAAGCTGCGCGCCGAGAAGAAGGGCGACCGCTTCGTGCTCAACGGCTCGAAGATGTGGATCACCAACGGCGGCGACGCCGACACGCTGGTCGTCTATGCCAAGACCGACCCCGACGCCGGCCCGAAGGGGATCACCGCATTCATCGTCGAGAAGGGCTTCAAGGGCTTCACGCACGGCCCGCACCTCGACAAGCTCGGCATGCGCGGCTCGAACACCTTCCCGCTCTTCTTCGACGACTGCGAGATCCCCGAGGAGAACGTGCTCGGCGGCGTCGGCAACGGCGTCAAGGTGCTGATGTCCGGCCTCGACTACGAGCGCGCAGTGCTCTGTGGCGGCCCGCTCGGCATCATGGCCGCGTGCATGGACATCGTCGTCCCCTACCTGCACGAGCGCCGCCAGTTCGGCCAGGCGATCGGCGAATTCCAGCTGATGCAGGGCAAGGTCGCCGACATGTACTCGACCTGGCAGGCGACGCGCGCCTACGTCTATGCGCTCGGCCGCGCCTGCGACCACACCGACCACGCGCGCAGCCTGCGCAAGGACGCCGCCGGCGCCATCCTCTACGCGGCCGAGAAGGCGACCTGGATGGCCGGCGAGGCGATCCAGACGCTCGGCGGCGTCGGCTACACCAACGACTACGCGACCGGCCGCCTGTGGCGCGACGCCAAGCTCTACGAGATCGGCGCCGGCACCAGCGAGATCCGGCGCATGCTGATCGGTCGCGAACTGTTCGCGGAGACGAACTGAGATGAGCGTGATCAAGAGCCAGATCAACCCGCGCGCGGCCGACTTCCAGGCCAACGCCGCGGCGATGCGCGCGCTGGTCGAGGACCTGCGCGATACGGCCGCCGCTGCGGCCAGAGGCGGCGGCGAAGCGGCGCGCGCCAAGCACGTCGCGCGCGGCAAGCTCCTGCCGCGCGACCGGGTCGATCACCTGCTCGACCCCGGCACCGCCTTCCTCGAGGTCGGCCAGCTGGCCGCGCATGGCATGTACGACGGCGAGGCGCCGTCGGCCGGCGTCGTCACCGGCGTCGGCCGGGTCAACGGCGTCGAGTGCATGATCGTCGCCAACGACGCGACGGTGAAGGGCGGCACCTACTACCCGCTGACGGTGAAGAAGCACCTGCGCGCGCAGGAGATCGCCGAGCAGAACCACCTGCCGTGCATCTACCTGGTCGACTCGGGCGGCGCCTTCCTGCCGCGGCAGGACGAGGTCTTCCCCGACCGCGACCACTTCGGCCGCATCTTCTACAACCAGGCCAACATGTCGGCCAAGGGCATCCCGCAGATCGCCGTCGTCATGGGCTCGTGCACCGCCGGCGGCGCCTACGTGCCGGCGATGTCGGACGAGACCGTCATCGTCAGGAACCAGGGCACGATCTTCCTCGGCGGCCCGCCGCTGGTCAAGGCGGCGACCGGCGAGGTGGTGAGCAGCGAGGACCTGGGCGGCGGCGACGTGCATACGCGC
Source organism: Rhodocyclus purpureus (assembly GCF_016653115.1). Taxonomy (GTDB): domain Bacteria; phylum Pseudomonadota; class Gammaproteobacteria; order Burkholderiales; family Rhodocyclaceae; genus Rhodocyclus; species Rhodocyclus purpureus. Next base: position 114,817 of record NZ_NHRX01000038.1, on the reverse strand, counting down.
ATCTCGGGCGTCGCCGACCACCTCGCCGAGAACGACCAGCACGCGATCAACATCGCCCGCCGCATCGTCGCCAACCTCAACCGCGTCAAGCCGACGCAGATGGCGCTCGGCAACGGCGAGGCACCGCTCTACGACCCCGAGGAAATCTACGGGATCATCCCGACCGACTCGCGCAAGCCCTACGACGTGCGCGAGATCATCGCGCGCACCGTCGATGGCTCGCGCTTCGACGAATTCAAGTCGCGCTACGGGACGACGCTGGTGTGCGGCTTCGCGCAGTTGCACGGCACCCCGGTCGGCATCGTCGCCAACAACGGCATCCTCTTCGGCGAGTCGGCGCAGAAGGGCGCGCACTTCATCGAACTGTGCGCGCAGCGCGGCATCCCGCTGCTCTTCCTGCAGAACATCACCGGCTTCATGGTCGGCCGCAAGTACGAGAACGGCGGCATCGCCAAGGACGGCGCGAAGATGGTCACCGCGGTGGCGACCGCGCAGGTGCCGAAGATCACGATGGTGATCGGCGGCTCCTTCGGCGCCGGCAACTACGGCATGTGCGGTCGCGCCTACAGCCCGCGCTTCCTGTGGATGTGGCCGAACAGCCGCATCTCGGTGATGGGCGGCGAGCAGGCGGCGAGCGTGCTGGCGACGGTACGTCGCGACGCGATCGAGGCCAAGGGCGGCGCCTGGAGCAAGGAGGACGAGGAGGCGTTCAAGGCGCCGATCCGCGCCCAGTACGAGGAGCAGGGCCACCCCTACTACGCGAGCGCGCGCCTGTGGGACGACGGCATCGTCGACCCGGCGCAGACGCGGCGCATCCTCGGCCTGTCGCTGTCGGCCTCGCTCAACGCGCCGATCCAGCCGACCCGCTTCGGCATCTTCCGCATGTGAGGACGCCCGCCATGTACGAGACCCTCGACATCGAACGCGCGGGCGCGGTCGCCACGCTGTGGATGAACCGCCCCGAGCTGCACAACGCCTTCAACGCGCAACTGATCAGCGAGCTGACCGCGGGCTGCCGCGAGCTCGACGCCGACCCCGCGGTGCGCGTCGTCGTCCTCGCCGGACGGGGCAAGAGCTTCTCCGCCGGCGCCGACCTCAACTGGATGAAGGCCGCCGGCGAGGCGAGCGAGGAGGCTAACTTCGCCGACGCGATGAAGCTCGCGACGATGCTGCGCACGCTCGCCGAGATGAGCAAGCCGACCGTCGCGCGCGTCCATGGCGCGGCGCTCGGCGGCGGCATGGGACTCGCCTGCGCCTGCGACATCTGCATCGCCGGCGAGCGCGCGGTCTTCGCGGCCTCGGAGGTCAGGTTCGGCATCATCCCCTCCGCGATCAGCCCCTACGTGATCCGCGCCATCGGCGAACGCCAGGCCTACCGCTACTTCCAGACCGCCGAACGCATCGACGCCAGGCGCGCCGCCGAACTCGGCATCGCGCACGAAGCCGTCACCAGCGAAGCGCTCGACGCCAGGGTGCGTGAGGTGGTCGAGGCGCTGCTGCAAGGCGGACCCCGGTCGCAGAACGCGGCCAAGGAACTGATCCGCGCGGTCGCCCAGCGGCCGGTGGACGACGCGCTCGTCGCCGACACCGCGCGCCGCATCGCCTCGCTGCGCACGACACCCGAAGCGAAGGAAGGCCTCGCCGCTTTCCTCGGCAAGCGAGCGGCGGCGTGGGTCGCCTGACGCCGCGTAGATCGGGTTAGCGTGCAACGTGGAACAATTTCGTGAGACATCGGCCGACCTGATCTGCCGCAGCCGTCGCGATCAGCAGCCCGTCATCGCGAGCCCGAAGGGCGTGGCGATCCAGTGCGTGGGGCTGTCATCCTGTCGCCCGAACTGGCGATGCCGCGAAACTGGAAGAACGAACTGGATTGCCACGGCGCTACGCGCCTCGCAATGACGGTAGCGAATGGCTGCGTTTCATGCTCAGGGGTGGCAAGACTGGCCATGATCGTTAACGCAGCGTAACCCGACAAACTCTCGATCGACCCGCCGAATGCAGCGAATGAAAAGGAAACCCGACATGTTCAGCAAGATCCTGATCGCCAACCGCGGCGAAATCGCCTGCCGCGTGATCAAGACCGCGCGCCGGCTCGGCATCAAGACGGTGGCAGTCTATTCCGAGGCCGACGCCAACGCGCGCCACGTCCGCCTCGCCGACGAGGCAGTGCTGATCGGCCCGGCCGCCGCGCGCGAGTCCTACCTCGTCATCGACAAGATCATCGCCGCGGCCAAGGCCACCGGCGCGCAGGCGATCCACCCCGGCTATGGCTTCCTCTCCGAGAACGAGGACTTCTGCCACGCCTGCGAGGCGGCCGGGATCAGCTTCGTCGGCCCGCCGGTCGCGGCGATCCGCGCCATGGGCTCGAAGTCGGCAGCGAAGAAGCTTATGGAAGAGGCCGGCGTCCCGCTCACCCCCGGCTACCACGGAGACCGGCAGGAGCCTGAATTCCTGCGCGAAGAGGCCGACTCGATCGGCTACCCGGTGCTGATCAAGGCCGCGGCGGGCGGCGGCGGCAAGGGCATGCGCCTGGTCGAGCGCAGCGAGGACTTCATCGATGCGCTCGCCTCCTGCCAGCGCGAGGCGCGGTCGAGTTTCGGTGACGACCACGTGCTCGTCGAGAAGTACGTCACCCGCCCGCGCCACATCGAGATCCAGGTCTTCGGCGACACGCACGGCAACTGCGTCTACCTGTTCGAGCGCGACTGCTCGGTGCAGCGCCGCCACCAGAAGGTGCTCGAGGAAGCCCCGGCCCCGGGGATGACGCCCGAGCGGCGCGCGGCGATGGGGCGGGCCGCGGTCGATGCGGCGAAGGCGGTCGGCTACGTCGGCGCCGGCACCGTCGAGTTCATCGCCAACCAGGACGGCAGCTTCTACTTCATGGAGATGAACACGCGCCTGCAGGTCGAGCACCCGGTGACCGAGATGATCACCGGACTCGACCTGGTCGAATGGCAGTTGCGCGTCGCCGCCGGCGAGCCGCTGCCGCTGGCGCAGGAGCAGCTGCAGATCCACGGCCACGCGCTCGAAGCGCGCATCTACGCCGAGGACCCGGCGAAGGGCTTCCTGCCCTCGACCGGCCGCCTCCTGCACCTGTCGCCGCCGGCCGAAGGCATCCACGTGCGCGTCGACACCGGCGTCGAGGAAGGCGACGAGATCAGCCCGCACTACGACCCGATGATCGCCAAGCTGATCGTCTGGGACCAGAACCGCGAACGTGCCCAGGTGCGCCTCCTGCAGGCGCTCGCCGAGTACCGGGTGGTCGGCGTCGCCAACAACATCGACTTCCTCGCCCGCCTGGTCGCCTGCCCGGCCTTCGCCGGTGCCGACCTCGACACCGGCTTGATCGAGCGCGAGAAGGCCTACCTCTTCCCCGAGCAGGCGGAAGTCCCGCGCGAAGTCTGGCTGATCGCCGCGCTCGCCGAGTTGCAGAAGGAGCGGCGCTACGCGCGTGCCGACGCGGCGGCGAGCAGCGAACCGAATTCGCCGTGGTTCATCCGCGACGGCTGGCGGCTCAACGCAGCGGCAAGGCGCGAGTTGATCCTGCGCTGCGGCGAGACCGAGAAGCGCGTGCAGGTGACCTACCTCGCGCGCAGCTACCGCTTCCTGCTCGACGGGCAGGAAATCGAGCTCGCCGGCGAGATCGACAGCCGCGGCCAGATGCGCGTCGAACTCGGCGGCCGGCGCATGGATGCGACGGTGATCAGCGCAGGCGAGAAGCGGCACGTCTTCGTCGATGGCCGCACCTGGCAACTGGCGCAGGTCGATCCGCTCTTCCACGCGGGTGAAGGCGGTGGCGCCGAGGGTGGCCTGCTGGCGCCGATGCCGGGCAAGGTGATCGCGCTGCTCGCCGAAGCCGGCCAGCGCGTCGCCAAGGGGACGCCGCTCCTGATCCTCGAAGCGATGAAGATGGAGCACACCATCAACGCCCCGGCAGCCGGAACGCTGAAAGCCTTCCGCTTCGCGGTCGGCGACCAGGTGAACGACGGGTCCGAACTGGTCGAGTTCGAGCCCGAAAAGGCCTGAAGAAGCTGCTCCGGAGCGCTCGCCTCCGGGGCCGGGCAGTCCTGCACAAGATCACAAGGAGACAGACATGAACAAGCTCAGTTACGTCAATGGCAGCTCCGACAAACCGCTGATCGGCCAGACCATCGGCAGCTTCTTCGACGAGGCCTGCGCGCGCCACGCCGAGCAGGAGGCCCTGGTCGTCCGCCACCAGAACGTGCGCCTCTCCTACGCCTTGCTGCGCGAGAAGGTCGACGCGCTGGCCTGCGGCCTGCTGCGCGCCGGGCTGATGCCCGGCGACCGGATCGGCATCTGGTCGCAGAACAACGAGGAATGGGTACTGACGCAGTTCGCCACCGCCAAGCTCGGGCTGGTCCTGGTGACGATCAACCCCGCCTACCGCCGCGCCGAGCTCGAGTACGCGCTGAACAAGGTCGGCTGCCGCGCACTGATCCTGTCGCCGGCGTTCAAGAGCAGCAACTACCTCGAGATCCTGCAGGACCTCGCGCCCGAACTCGCGCACTGCGCGCCGGGAAGGCTGAAGTCGGCGCGCCTGCCGAGGCTGGACACCGTGATCCGGATGGGCGACGACAAGACGAGCGGAATGTTCAACTTCGGCGAACTGCTCAAGGCGCCGACGCGCGCCGAACTCGACTGGCTCGCCGAGATCGGCGAGACGCTGCAGTTCGACGACGCGGTGAACATCCAGTTCACCTCGGGGACGACCGGCAATCCGAAGGGCGCGACGCTGTCGCACCACAACATCCTCAACAACGGCTATTTCGTCGGCGAGGCGATCAAGCTGCGTGAGGGTGACCGCCTGTGCATCCCGGTGCCGCTCTACCACTGCTTCGGCATGGTGATGAGCAACCTCGCCTGCCTGACCCACGGCGCGACCATGGTCTTCCCGGCCGAGTCCTTCGAGCCGCTGGCCGTGCTGCAGACGGTCGCCGAGGAGAAGTGCACGGCACTGCACGGGGTGCCGACCATGTTCATCGCCGTCCTCGACCACCCGGATTTCGACCGCTACGACCACGCGCAGCTGCGTACCGGCATCATGGCCGGCAGCCCCTGCCCGATCGAGGTGATGCGCCGGGTCATCGACCGGCTGAACATGCGCGAGGTGACGATCGCCTACGGCATGACCGAGACCTCGCCGGTCAGCTTCCAGAGCGGCACCGACGACCCGCTCGAACGCCGCGTGTCCACGGTCGGCCGCGTGCAGCCGCACTGCGAGGTGAAGATCGTCGACAGCGAAGGTCGCATCGTGCCGCGCGGGACGCCGGGCGAGCTGTGCACGCGCGGCTACTCGGTGATGCTCGGCTACTGGAACGACGAAGCGAAGACCAGCGAGGCGATCGACAAGGCCGGCTGGATGCACACCGGCGACCTGGCGACGATCGACGAGGAGGGCTACTGCAACATCGTCGGCCGCATCAAGGACATGGTGATCCGCGGCGGCGAGAACATCTACCCGCGCGAGATCGAGGAATTCCTCTACCGCCACCCGAAGGTCCGCGACGTGCAGGTGGTCGGCGTTCCCGACCGGAAGTACGGCGAGGAACTGTGCGCACTGATCATCGTGCGCGAAGGCGAGAAGCTCGGCGAGGCCGAGGTGAAGGACTTCTGCCAGGGCCAGATCGCGCACTACAAGATCCCGCGCTACATCCGCTTCGTCGACGAGTTCCCGATGACCGTGACCGGCAAGATCCAGAAGTACCAGATCCGCCAGCGCATGAAGCGCGAACTCGGGCTCGAAGACGTGGAGACGGCGTGAGGATTCCGGCAATGAAACTGCCAGCAAGCGTGCGCATCGTCGAGGTCGGCCCGCGCGACGGACTGCAGAACGAGAAACAGCTCGTCCCGACCGCGGTCAAGCGCGAGCTGATCTCCCGGCTCGGCGCGGCCGGGCTGCAGTCGATCGAGGCGACTTCGTTCGTCTCGCCGAAGTGGGTGCCGCAGATGGCCGACAACGCCGAACTGATGGCCGGGCTGGAGCGCCTGGCGGGCGTTTCCTACCCGGTGCTGACGCCCAACCTCAAGGGCCTCGAGGCCGCGCTCGCGGCCGGCGCCGAGGATGTGGCGGTATTCGCGGCGGCCTCGGAGTCGTTCAGCCGCAAGAACATCAACTGCTCGATCGCCGAATCGCTGGACCGCTTCGCGCCGGTGATGGCCGCCGCGCGGGAAGCCGGCGTGCGCGTGCGCGGCTACGTCTCCTGCGTCGTCGGCTGCCCGTACGAGGGCGAGATCTCGCCTTCCGCAGTCGCCGCCGTCGCCGCGACGCTGTTCGAGATGGGCTGCAACGAGATCAGCCTCGGCGACACGGTCGGCGTCGGCACGCCGCTGAAGATCCGGCGCATGCTCGACGCCGTCGCCGCCAAAGTGCCGCTGTCCAGGCTCGCCGGCCACTACCACGACACTTACGGGATGGCGATCGCCAACATCTACGCCTCGCTGGAGGCCGGAGTGGCGGTCTTCGACGCGTCGGTCGCCGGGCTCGGCGGCTGCCCCTACGCCAGGGGGGCCGCCGGCAACGTCGCCACCGAGGACGTCGTCTATCTGCTCGACGGACTCGGCATCGAGACCGGCATCGACCTGACGCAACTGGTCGACTGCGCGCACTGGATCAGCGAACAACTGGGCCGCAGGCCGAATTCGAAGGTCGCCCTCGCCCTGCAAGGAGCCAAGCAATGAATCATCCCCTGTGGACACCCAGCCCCGAACGCATCGCCGCCAGCGCGCTGGCGAAATTCGGCGAGCGCGCGCGCGCCGTCAGCGGCCGCGCAATCGCCGACTATGCCGAACTGCACGCCTGGTCGATCGACTCGCCGGCATCCTTCTGGCGCGAGGTCTGGGACTTCGGCGGCGTCATCGGCGAGCGGGGTGCAAGAATTCTCGAAGACGGCGAGCGCATGCCCGGTGCGCGCTGGTTTCCCGACGCGCGGCTCAACTTCGCCGAGAACCTGCTGCGCGACTGCGGCAACGAACAGGCGCTCGTCTTCCGCGGCGAGGATAAGGTGAAGCGTTCGCTGACGCGTGCCGAACTGCGCGCCGAAGTCGCGCGCTTTGCCGCAGCGCTGCGCGCGGCCGGCGTCCGCACCGGCGACCGCGTCGGCGCCTACATGCCGAACCTGCCGGAGACGCTGGTCGCGATGCTCGCGGCGGCCAGCATCGGCGCCGTGTTCACCAGCGCCTCGCCCGACTTCGGCGTGCAGGGCGTGCTCGACCGCTTCGGCCAGACGCAGCCGAAGGTGCTCGTCGCCTGCGACGGCTACTGGTACGGCGGCAAGGCGATCGACATCCGCGGCAAGCTCGCCGAGCTGCTGCCGCAACTTCCCTCGGTCGAGCGTCTCGTCGTCGTCCCCTACCTCGACCCCGGCGCCGAACTTGCCGCGATCGGCGCAGCAGCGAAGGTCGTCGCCTGGGAAGACTTCGGCGCGCCCTTCATCGGCGAGCGCGTCCCCGGCTATGTACGCCTGCCCTTCGACCACCCGCTCTACGTGATGTACTCGTCGGGAACCACCGGCGTCCCCAAGTGCATCGTGCACGGGGCCGGCGGCACGCTCTTGCAGCACCTCAAGGAGCACCTGCTGCACAGCGACATCCACGAGGGCGACCGCCTCTTCTACTTCACCACCTGCGGCTGGATGATGTGGAACTGGCTCGTCTCGGGCCTTGCCGCGGGCGCGACGCTGATGCTCTACGACGGCAACCCCTTCGTCGACGACGGCCACATCCTCTGGGACTACGCGCAGGAGGAACGCATCACGCACTTCGGCACCTCGGCCAAGTACATCGAGACGCTGGCCAAGAGCGGCCTGCGCCCGGCCGAGCACTACGACCTGTCGGCGCTGCGCGCGCTGATGTCCACCGGCAGCCCGCTGGCGCCGCAGAGCTTCGACTTCGTCTACGAGGCGATCAAGCCCGACCTGCAGCTCGCCTCGATCTCGGGCGGCACCGACATCATCTCCTGTTTCGTGCTCGGCAACCCGACCCTGCCGGTGTGGCGCGGCGAGATCCAGTGCATCGGCCTCGGCATGGCGGTCGAGGTGTGGGACGACGAAGGCCGGCCGATCGCCGGCGAGAAGGGCGAGCTGGTGTGCACACGGCCCTTCCCGAGCATGCCGATCGGCTTCTGGAACGACCCCGACGGCGCCAGGTACCGGGCCGCCTACTTCGAGCGCTTCCCGGGCGTCTGGTGCCACGGCGACTTCTGCGAGGTGAGCGCGCACGGCGGACTGATCATCCACGGTCGTTCGGACGCGACCCTGAACCCGGGTGGCGTGCGCATCGGCACCGCCGAGATCTACCGCCAGGTCGAGAAGCTGCCTGAAGTAATCGAGTCGATCGTGATCGGCCAGGACTGGCCGCCGCAGGCGCCGACCGACGTGCGCGTGGTCCTCTTCGTCCGCCTGCGCGAGGGACTCTCGCTCGACGAAGCGCTCGTGTCGCGCATCAGGCAGACCATCCGCGACAACGCGACGCCGCGCCACGTTCCCGCGCGCGTGCTGCAGGTGCATGACATCCCGCGCACCAAGAGCGGCAAGCTGGTCGAGCTGGCAGTGCGCAACACGGTCCATGGCCAGCCGGTGAAGAACATCGAGGCACTGGCCAACCCGCAGGCGCTCGCCGAGTACGCGGCTATTCCCGAACTGGCGTCCTGAGTGGAAAATCACGGGCTGGGAAGATCACCGACCGGTCCGCAAATGAAAACCTCGAACTCCGCGCGCCCCTCGTTCATGCGCCGCCTGCTCGCCGTCGCCAGCCTGGCGGCGCTACTGCTCGGCCTGTGGCAGTTGCTGCCGTTTGCCGAATCCCTGTGGGCGCCGGATACCGCCACGCCGCGCACGGTCAGCGCGCGCGGCGACCTGGCGGCCGACGAGAAGTCGACGATCGAGCTGTTCGAGCGATCGCGCGACTCGGTGGTGTATATCTCGACCTCGGCACTGGTGCGCGACGCATGGACGCGCAACGTCTTCGCTGTCCCGCGCGGCACCGGCTCCGGCTTCATCTGGGACGACGCCGGCCATGTGGTGACCAACTACCACGTGATCGAGAACGCGTCGGCGGCGACGGTGAAGCTCGCCGACGGTCGCGACTACAAGGCCGCGTTGGTCGGCGCCAGCCCCGACCACGACATCGCGGTGCTGAAGATCGGCGTCGGCTTCAAGCGGCCGCCGCCGGTACCGGTAGGAACCAGCGCCGACCTCAAGGTCGGGCAGAAGGTGTTCGCCATCGGCAACCCCTTCGGCCTCGACTGGACGCTGACCAGCGGCATCGTCTCGGCACTCGACCGTACGCTCGCCGGCGAACGCGATGGCCAGGCGATCCAGCACCTGATCCAGACCGACGCGGCGATCAACCCCGGCAACTCGGGCGGACCGCTGCTCGACTCGGCCGGGCGGCTGATCGGCATCACAACGGCGATCTACAGCCCGAGCGGCGCCTCGGCGGGGATCGGCTTCGCGGTGCCGGTGGACACCGTGATGCGCGTGGTGCCGCAGATCATCAGCCAAGGCAAGTACATCCGGCCGGGGCTCGGCATCGAGGCCGACGAGCGGATCAACCGGCAACTGGTGGCGATGAGCGGAACGCAAGGCGTGTTCGTGCTGCGCGTCGAGCCGGGATCGGCCGCCGACCAGGCGGGCCTCAGCGGCGTCAGCCGCGGCAATGGCGGCATCGTTCCCGGCGACGTCATCACCGCGGTCGCCGGCAAGCCGATCCGCTCGCTGCAGGAACTGCTGCTGCGCCTCGACGAGTTCAAGGTCGGTGATGTCGTCGCGCTCGGCGTCGAACGCGACGGCAGGAGTCGCGAAGTCAGCGTGACGCTGCAGCCCGGAGTCTGAACTGCTGCAGCGCAGCGCCAGCGGGCCGGGCGCGCGCTGCATCCGGCCCTGCGCCGGCGATCACTCGACCGCGATCTGGATCTTCCGCGGTAGCGCGTGTTCGGCCTTCGGGATGCGCAGCTTGAGCACGCCGTGGGTGAACTCGGCATTGACCTTGTCGGCGTCGAGCTCGCGCGACAGCGTGAACGAGCGGCGGTAGCGCGGCAGGCTCACTTCGGCGTGCGTCGATTCGACGCCCTCGGGCAGATCGAGCGCGATCTCGCCCTCGATGCTCAGGGTGTCGGCGTCGACATGGACGTTGATCCCGTCCTTGGGCACACCGGGCAGGTCGGCGTAGAGGGTGATTCCGCCCTGATCCTCGATCACATCGACCGGCGGCACCAGCGTCGCAGCTTCGCGGGCGGACGGGTTTTCCTTGCTGACGGTTTCGCTCATCTCGGGCTCCTTACTGAACGGTGATGCGACGGGGCTCGGCGGCCGCGCGGCGCTGGATGCTGATGTGCAGCACGCCGTCGCGGTACCTGGCCGCGACCGAATTGGCGTCGATGTCGTCGGGCAGGGTGACGACGCGGCGGAAACGGCCGCTGAAGCGCTCGTCGATATGCGCGGTCGCCTTCGCCTCGGGCGGCGGCAGCACGCTCCTGCGCTCGCCGGCGACGGTGAGGACGCCTTTTTCCAGCTGCACGTCGATGCTCGCCGGGTCTACGCCGGGGGCAAAGGCGTAGATTTCGACCGACTTCGGCGTGCTGCCGACGTTGATCGCCGGAAAGCCGCCGCGGCTGATGCCGCGAATGCTCGGTGAGAAATCAAGGTTCTGCCGGATCTCGCTCTGCAGGCGTTCCAGTTCGGAGAGGAAATCGCGGGGGAAGAGGGAACGATAGATCATGAAGTCTTCTCCTTGGGCGCGAAAGTGCCCGGGTCAGGCACACACCGACCGATATGGGCGCGAGCGGCAGAAGTTCAAGTGCATGCCGCCACTTCCGGCGACGCGCAGCGCCACTCGCCGGCAGCTACCCGGTCGTGATAAAAACGCGCCCCCTAGCCACTGCCGAACGACATTCATGACGACAAGCATCCCGCTGCGGCGCATCCGGGACGACGACCGGTTCTTCATCGACATGGGCGACAGCCCGGACAACCCATGCACTGCCTGCGGCGCGTGCTGCGCCAGGTACCGCGTCTCCTTCTACTGCGGCGAACTGTCGGACGGTTCAGGCGGCGTCGTCCCGGTCGAACTGACGAGCAAGGTCAATGCCTTCATCGCCTGCATGAAAGGCACCGAGGCCGGCAACGGCAGGTGCATCGCCTTGCAGGGCGAGCTTGGCCAACCCGGACTTGAAACGAGCTCCGGCGGAATGAATCAAGTGTACTGTCCCCGGAGTTGCCAAGCCGATGGAAAGACGATAGCCCCCCCCACGCCGTACCGTCCATGCAACTGCTTCGTCCGGCTTTCGTCCGTTCGCAGGAATTTCCAATGAAATCCTTTCCCTCCCTGATCGTTTGCTGCCTCATCACCACCGGTCTGGCCGTCAATCCCTGCTTGGCCGAGGACGGGGTCGATGTCGGGAAACCCTCGGCGCTGCGCAAGCTCGTTCCCGCGACTCAACTCGAACAGCAGGCCGCGCAGCAATACGCGCGGTTGAAGCGCCAAGCTGCCGAAAAAGGCGCCCTCGCCGCCGACGACGAGAGCGAAGCCAACCTCGTCGGCCTCGACCTGGTCGCCCGCGCCGGCTTCGACCCGCGCGCCGGAGTCAGCCTGTGGCAAAAGATGGGCGCGGCCAACCGCGGCGCGGTGACGTCACACATGCCGCCGTTCCCTTCGCCATGCCGGGTCGCTGTGTTTTTCAACGGTATCGAGCAGCAAGCCCAGTAGCCACGACAGCACCATGACCTCAGCCATGCTCGATCGACTGATGCACCACGCCGAGACGTTCGTCATCCAGGGATCAAGCCATTGCATGCGCGACCAGAAGGAAGCATGACTGCGTTCTCTGCCGTTCCCGTTTACACCGCCCGTCACCTCGCACGACCGGTAGCTCTCCGCCTGGCCGATGAAACTCCTGGCGAACTGGCTCAGCGCTCAGCATGAACGGAAATTTGCGGCATAATCCAGTCGGCTTGGAAGACGAAAAACAGAGGAAAGCACGCCCTTGCGTCGGGGCGGTTTGAAAGCACACCAGATCGGGAACCAACGTCCATGCTTAAGGCATTTACGGCACGCACCATCGTAATCGTCTCGATCCTGTTCACGATGTCCTCGCCGTCCTTGGCGGCTCCGGATGCCACGATCAAGGACCCCGAGGCAGCGATCCAGTCGGCGCGTTTGGCGATGGGAAGTGAACGCTGGGAAGATGCCCGGCAACTGTTGCAAGGCGTGTCTGATGATGTAGAAGCGCCGCTGGCGCAGCGCTTGTCGGCTTTGAATCTGCTGGCTATTACAGAGGCTCGTCAGGGCCGATACGAGGCGGCCCGGGTCTATCTTGAACGGGCGCTCTCGCTTGATGAAAACTTCGACCAGGCAAGGGAAACGTTGGGCGACGTCTACGTCGGTCTGGCTGAACGCGCCTATGGGCAGGCAGAGCGCACGCGAGCATCCCCCCGTCTGAGCGGAAAGCTGGCCACCGTGCGCAGCCTGTTCTCGCTGCCGGAAAACGAAGTCATGTCGGCGATAGAGCATTGGCGAAATGCTTGGCAGGGACGCGATGTTGTCCGTTACCTGAATGCCTATGCTCCCGATTTTAAATCACAGAACGGACTGTCTCCGGATGCCTGGCGCGCCCAGCGCCGCCAACGCCTCAAGGCCGCCCGTACCGTTCAGGTCGTATTGGAGGACGTGCAACTGAGGTTCGCCAAAGACGGCAACACGGTCACGGTGGCATTCGTCGAACGGCTGGCTGCAGACGACTATCGCCACACCGGCGGCAAGGTGCTGGAGTTGCAGCACCTCCGCGACGGCTGGAAAATCATCCGGGAAACCACCTCGATTAGCCCGGAAAACTGAGGCGCAGGGCAATCGGCGTCAAGCGCCGCTTGCCCTGCATTCGATCAGGAACCAAACTGAACGCCGATCTTTCGTGTCGTTCCGTCCGGCTGCGGCACCGCGACCAGGATACTCAAGCCACCCTCGAAATCTGACGGCGGCGTGCCGCTGATCGTTCCGGTGGCCGCATCGAACTGCACCCACGAAGGCAGTGCGCTGCCGTCCGGCTGGGTCAGATTGACCTTGGTGCCGGCGGGCAGGTTTCCAGGCAGGGGAATCAACGTCTTCAATGTGCCGTCGGACTGGGTGGTCGAACGCAGCGTCATGCTCACGCCGGGAATCGGCTGTGCAGGCGCGGCTCCCGACCGGATGCGCGTGCCGCCCGCGGCCTCGATGTTCGTCCTGGTGGTGGTGCGGCTCGCTTCCAGGGTCAGGCTGCCCAACTGGTTGTCCGGTTGGTCCTCCGATTTTGCCCACTGACCATCCGCCCCGTCCTCGGCCTGGTCCCCGGCCTTTTCGTCTGTGGCACCGGCTTGCGCGGCTGCGCCATCCTTGGTTGCGGGTTTGGCGTCCTTGGCCGAATCATCAGTCTTGGCGCCGCCGTCAGCCTTGTCACCGCCTTCGGCCTTAGCGGCGTCGTCGGCCTTTTCGGGCTCGTCCAGAGTCCCCACGGATTTCTCGTTCTTGACACCCACACCGGCGCTGATGCCGAACGAAGTGGAACTACTCACCGCGGCGGTTCGATTGACGCTGCCGCCAGCGTTGATCTCCGCGGCGCCGTCGGTCTTCATCTGCGTGCCTTGCAGATTGACGTTCCGCCCCGCGTTGACTTGTATCCCGCCCGCACCAGCAGATATCTTCGAGCCCTGCTGAGTCTGGCTGCTGCTCATTCCGAAATCGACACCCACCTCTGCTTCGGCCGACGAGTCGGTCTTGCTGAGCTCTGCATCGTCGGTCTTTTCGCCCGCTCCGGACGGGGACTTGCCTTTCTCAGCCGCCTGCTTTGCGTCGTCCTTCGCGCCGTCCTTCTCGTCGTCCGCTTCCGGCTTCGCCCTGGTTTCCGTCGTGGTCTCCGCGCCAAAGCCGGCCGAAACGCCCACCTTGATCTCTTCGCTGGAGCTCTCCGCCGCCTTGAAGTTGACGTCGCCTCCCGCCGACACCGCCGCACCGTTGCCCGCGCCGATCTCGGTGCCGACAAAAGTGACGTCGTTGCCGGCAACGACGTTCAGGTTGTTGCCCGCCTTGATCGAGCCGGTCACGGCTTCTGACGAGCTGGACCGCTCATAGTCCACACTGGCGTCGGCGCGGAAAGACTTGGACTTCGATGTGGTGCCTTCGTCGTCGGTGTCTTCCGACGCGCCCACGCCGACCTCGACAGCCACCGAGGTCGATTCGGAGAACGACGTGTTGCGCGCTTCCTTGAACTCGACATTGTTGCCGGCCACCACCTGGGCGTCGCCGCCCGCGGCAATCTGGGTGCCCTCGAAGCTTGCGTTCTTGCCCGCCGAGATATTGAGGGAACCGCCGGTATTCAACGTGCCGGTGACGGCCTCGCTGGAGTTTTCACGCGAGGTTTTGACATCGACGCTGGCGTTGAAGGACGATTCGCCGGTATCGAAACCGGCGCCCACGTCGACGCTCTCCGAACTCGCTTGATAGGTGTTCCTCGCCGCATCGAAAGCCACATTGCCGCCGGCGGAAATATTGGTATCGCCAGCCACATCGATCTGGGTTCCTTCCAGCCGCGTATCGTCCTTGGTGCGAATGTTCAAGCCGCCTGCCGAACTGATGCTGCCCACCACGGCGTTGCTGCCCGATGACTGGGCGCTGGCCACGCCGACATCGGCCTGCGCCGCCATGCTGTTGTCGTTGCCGATGATCGAAATGCTGCCTTCGGCTTCGACGGCGACTTTCGTCGAGCTTTCACGGGAACTGTAGGTGTCCTGGGCCGCCTTGTAGTCCAGGCTCTGGGCGTCAATGTTGACTCCGCCCTCGCCGGCGTTCAAGTTGGTGCCCTCCATCGTCGTCTTGCCCTCGGTGTTGATGTTGATCTTCTTGCCGCCAGAAAGATTGGCGACCACCGCGGTGCTCGATTGCTGTTCGCTATTCGTCTTTTCGTACTCGGCCTTGGCCTCGACGCCTACATTCACCCCGGCTTCGGCCTTGGCCTCGGCGGATGCGCCATCCTTGGAGGATGCGCTTGCTTCGGCCTTGGCCTCGGCACCGACGCCGACATTCACCGCCAGGCGCGTGGAGATCGACTCGCTCGACGACGTGGTCTTTTCCGTATCACGCGCAGCCTGAATTTCAAGCTCCTTGGCGGCGATGTTCAAATCCCCGCCGGCATCGATCGAAGTTCCCTGAAGTACGGTTTTCTCTTTCGACTTGCTGTTGAAGTTGCCGCCCACCTTGATATTCGAAACGACTGCCTGCGTCGCCTCGGTGGTTTCCGTGTCGACGGTGCGATCGACCGTCGTCTCGATACCCTGCTTGGCCGATGCCTCGACGGAAGCTCCGGCTTCCGCTTTGGCCTCGGCATCGGCATCCAGCGCTCCGGTGCCGCCTGAGGCCCCGGCGTTGGCGCCAGCCTTGGCGCCGGCCTCGCCTTTGGCGCCAGCCTCGGCATAAATGCCGAGGCGTGCCGTGGTTTCCTCGGTCGTGGTCTTCGAGAACTGCGAATTTTCGGCAGCCAGACTGACGATCGAGTTGGCCGACTGGTTGAAGTCGCCGGCAGCCTCGATCGAAGTGCCCACATCGAGGATCTTGCCCTCGGCGGTTCGGCTGATGCTGCCGGATCTTGACTTGATCGCCGAGGTCACGGCCGTGCTGCTGCCCGATTCGGTGGTCGTCGTATTGACCTTCACCTGGATACCGGCGCCGATCTTCGCCTCGGCCGAACCCTCGGCCTCGGCGGAAGCTTCCGCGCTTCCGCCGGCCTGGGCCGATCCGGCCAGACCGGAATTGCCGGCCTGGGCGTCCGCACTGGCCTTGCTTTCTGCTCCCGCCTTGCCTTCCGCGTTGGCGTTGGCGTCCAGATAGAGGCCGACACGGGTTGTGCTGCTGGTCTCCTTGGTGTAGCTGATGTCCTGCGCGGCCTCGAAAGTCATGTCCTTGGCCTTGAGGTCGATATCGCCTTCGGATTCGATCGAAGAGCCTTGCAGCCGCAGTTTCTCCTGCGCGGTAATCCTGGTGTTGCCGCCCGCGCGGATGTTGGAACCCGTATTCGTGATGTTGAGCGACTCCGAGGACTGGCTGTCCACCCGCATCACATCGACGGTGTTTTTGCTCGACGCGGAGGCTTGACCCTCTGCCCCTGCCTGAGAACCGGCGGCGGCGGATGCCTCGGCATCGTTTTTCTGACCGCCCCCTCGCTTGGCGGAGGCTTCCGCGCCGGCCTCCGCGCCCGAACCCGCCGAGCCCCCTGCTCCCGCCTCGTTTTCGGTGGTCGCATACAGGCCAAGGCGCGTCGTCGTGGTGGTGCTGGTCGTGCGCTCGATGTTCTGAGCGGCGAGCAGTTCGACATTCTTCGCCTGCAAATCCAGATCGCCGCCGGCATTGAGATCGGAACCCTGCAAGGTGACCTTGTTCTTGGCGTTGATCCTGACGTTGCCGCCCAGGTTCAGCTCCGAACCCACGCTGCGCTGCGAGAGCGACGAGGTTTCGGTGGTCTTCGTCTTGGCCAGGGTCAGTCCGGCGGATTTCGAGGCGGATACATTCGCTTCGCCCTCGGCCGAAGTGCCGACCGAAGCCTTCGCCTCCGCGCGGCTGCCTTCGGCGCTGCTTTCCGGCTCGCCGCCCGAATCCGTTGAGTCTTCGGCACTGTCCGCACTGCTGTCTGCATCATCGCCGACGGATTCGGCCTGCAGATACGAGGTGGTCCGGGTCGTGGTGGTCGTCCGGTCCACATCCTTGCCGGCAAGCACCTTGATATCGGTTGCGGAGATATCGGTATCGCCACCGACATTGAGCTTGGAGCCCTGCACGGTCAGCGTATTGCCGGCCGCCAGTTTGGCGTCGCCGCCGATGTTCAGCTCGGTGCCCACGTTGCGGCTGGAGAAACTGTTGGTGGTGGTCTCGGTCGTCCCATACACGCCGCCGCCCACGCCCATGCCCGAGATCGAGGAACTGGTGTTGGTCTCGACCGTGTTTTCGCGCGCGAGGATGTTGAGATCGCCGCCCGCGTCGAGACTTCCGCTGCCGGCGACATTGACATCGGTGCCTGCCAGCTTGATGTCCTTGCCTGCCTTGGCATCGAGATTGCCGCCCACCGTCAGCCCCGACTTGACCTGGTTGACGGTCGTGGTGGTCGAGGTTTCCAGCCCCGAGGCATTGCCATCGCTGACCGTGGATACCGACGATCGGGTCGTCTTGTCCTCGATGGTGTCGAAAACGATGTTCTCGCCGGCGTTGAGCGTGGCGTTGCCGCCGGCGGACATTTGCGCGCCGATGTTCTCGATGTTCTTCTTCGCGTCGAGCGACAGGTCGCCCGTCGATGAAATCGAGGCCTCCTTGCCGATGGTCGTGCTGTAGCTCAGCTCATTGCCGCCGCCCTGCGACACGGTCTTGTTGACGATGCTGCCCTCGGTTGACGTCACGCTGACATTGCCGCCGGTGATGCTGCCCGAGAGATTTTCGACGTCGCCCTTGGAGGTGATGTCCAGCTTGTCCTTGCCCGCGAGGGTGCCGCCGGTGTTGCTGAGCGAAGCGACATTCAGGGTCATGTCTTTCGCCGAAAGCACGGCCGATTTGCTGTCGATTTCCTGTTTCAGGTTTTCCGGCAAATAGACGACCGGCGCCAGTACCTTCTGGCCATCGACCACCGTCTCCACCATCCAGACGATGGGCTCGGACAAATTGGCCAACTGCGCCGCCGTCGGGGCCTGGCCATAGGTCAGGCCGAGGCTGCCGGCCTCGGCGGCGGCATTGTTGAACATGCCCTGCATCAATTCCGCCATGTTGACAAAGCCGCTCAGCAAGCCGGCTCCGGTTTGCTGGACCAGCTGCTGCTGCACCAGATAGGCTTCGTAGCTGGCATCGCCCAGGCGCTTCTGGGTGGTGCCGACATCGAGCCCGAGTTGGCTGGCCAGATAATCCGAGCCCAGGGTCGAAACGCCGACATTGAACTTGGGATTGGCCTCGATCAGGAACAGCGCGGAGGGATCGCGATTGGTGACGAAATAGCCGTTGGGATTGGAGGGCAGACTGATCGTAAAGCCCAGTGCGTTAGGTTTGCCGCCTACGCTGACGGAAGCAGGATTGCTCGCCCACGGACTACCATTGTTAACCACCTTGGGGCCGGTAATCGTCAGTGTGTTCGCCGTCACCGTGGCGCCAAAGGAGGAACTGGTCGTCGTGGAATCTGGCGCCGTGGGATAGTCCCCGGTCGTCGTGTCAGAGTACTTCAGGGGGCCAAGGGCGATATATTTGATCTTCTGCAGGGTTTCCCATTTCCAGGCTTCGCTGATGGTCGCGAGGGCGTCATTGGTAAAGGTCGCGCTGCCCGATGCGTCAATGTTGATGGTGGGCGCCTGCAACAGGCCGCCGAGATTCCCGGCGTCAGTGAAACCGGACCAGGTCAGCGTGTTCCCGGCGTTGATTTGCGGCTTGGCCTGCTCATCCGGCTTGCCGCCGGCGAAATACTGTTCCACATGCCAGGTTGTCACCGTGGTGATCGCGTCGTAAGCGTCGGGAAATGAATAACCCCAGTTGGTGCTCCTCGCGACAGCGGTGTCGAGATTCCCCGTCATGACGCGGGTATCCCCGCCTTGTACCTGGTTCAGGATGGTCGGCGCGGCGAATGTCGCGTTGCCGCCGACATTGATCAGGCTGCTGTTGACGATCTGTTCTGCGGACAGGCTGAGGTCGCGTGCCGCGTCGATCGTGGCGCGCGTATCGGTCACCTGGTTCTGCTCATAGACGCCGGTGCCACTGTCGTCCACGCCCAGAAAGCGCCCTCGCACCAGGTGATAGGTGCGGTTGTTCGAGATTGCGCCCTTGGTGGCGGTCGCCTTCAGCTCTTGGCCGGCATACCAGGCGCCGTAGTTGTTGATGTTCGAGGTGTTTGCGGTGAGGCTCATGTCGCGCGAGGCAACCATGCCGCCGGTGGTTTCGTTGGTAATACCCGGCGCCGAGATGCGCAAATCCTGGCCTGAGTGCACCAGGCCGATGTTGCTGTAATCATTGGCGACCTTGATCGTGAGTGTGCCGCTCCCCGACTGTGCACCGAGAATCTGGTCGCTCGTATCGCCCAGTGTCAGTGTGCCGACGTTGAGCGTCATGTTGGACTGGCCCTGCAAGGTGCTGTCGTTCAACAAGGTGTCGCTGACGTCGTAGGTGATGTCGCCCTCGCTGGCGATCTTGCCGCCGCTGCGGTTGGTCAGCTTGGTCACCGACAAGGTGCTTGCCGTGCCCGCGCCGGTCGACGTTTGCAGCTTGCCGTAGTTGTCCAGGGCGGCGAGTTTCATGGTGGTGCCGTTGGCCGCCGAGAGCAGTGCGGACGAATCGATCAAGAGACTGCCCGCGTTGCCCGATGCCGAGGCGTTGACCAGAAGATTGTCAGCCGCTTGCCAGTTGGTGCCTGCCAGCCGGCCGGAGTCGCCAAGCGTCAGGCTCAGGTCGCGGGCGGCGTAGCGCTGGTTGTTGCTGACCTGGGGATGCGTGGTGCTTTCGTCGGTCAGCGTCCTGGCGGAAATTTTCACGTCCTGCGCGGCATACAACTGTCCGCCGCGAATGGCCACCTTGCCCGAGGACGCTGCGATGTCCACGTCTCTGCCGGCGCTGACCGCAGCGTCATTGATCTGCAGGGCGGCCTTGGCGAAATCGCTGCCCGTGGCCGTCGAAGTGGTGCTCACCTTGAGGTCGCGGCTGGCCGAGGTCTTGCCGCTCAGTGCGACGACGCCGTTGGAATCGAGGACAAAATCGCCCGCGCTCGCCGCTGCCTCGCCCATCAGGCGAACGCCTGCTCCCGCTTCGGTGGACACCAGGCGGATCGTGTCCGCATACATGCCGCCGGGCACGGAGGTATAGATGGAGAACGCCGGAGCGTTGCCGTTCGGCGTTCCGCCGGCGCTGGCCACCCGGTTGGCGTAGTTCCAGGTGTTCACGCCTGCCGCCATGGACAGGTCGTGCGCGTTCACCGGACCATCGAGCGAAATGCTCCGTGCCAGCAAGTCGGTCTGGTTGGCGCCGAGGGCATTCAGGCCGCTGCCCTGCACGGTGATCGTCCCCGAGGTGATGCCGATACCCGACAGGCTTCCATTCGCCACCGTCGGCGTGCCGGTCGCCAGGGTCAGCCGGTCTACGTTGATGAAGCCGCAATTGCCGCAGGTAATGCCGTAGGGGTTGGCGATCACCACGTCGGCGCGGGTGCCGGCGACCTCGATGAAGCCATACAGCGACGAAAGCGAAAACACTTCGTTGAGGATGACGCCGGCGGCATAGGGCAGATTCGGGTTGAACAGGATCTGGCCCGCCTGTTCGGTCTGTACCGTGAGGTACTTGGCGGAATCGGCGTTGTTCAGGATCAGCCCGTACGGATTGACGTCGAAACGCGTATAGGTGTTGCGCGACAAGCCGCCAGCACGGTCTGGCGCGGCGATGTTGACCACATTGACCTTGCCGTTGGGCGCCAGCTCGACGGTGGTCGGCGTGTCCTTGACCTTGACGGTCAGCTCGCCCGGCGTACTGGGTGGGGTGGGGATCGGCGTCGGAGCGGTGACGATTTCCTGATAAACGCGCGTGGTGGTCAGGGGCGTGTCCGCAAAACCGCTGCCGAGGTTCAGCGTCGGCGCGGTAATGCTGCCACCGATGTTCTTTGCGCTTGTATTGTCGGAGAAGGTGACGGAGGTGCCCGCCGTCATTGACGGGGCATTGGCCGGCCGGCCGCCGCTGAAATAGCGGTCTTCGTACCAGCTTTCGATGGTGCCCGTATTCTGGTGATCGAATTTCAGGACGGAACTGCGCGTGTCGCCGCCCTGTACCTGATTGCTGATGAAAGCCGCCGCAACGCCCAGCGTCGTGCCAGCGTTGATGACGCCCTCGTTGAGCACGCTGGCGCCACTGAGCGATACCGCAGCACCCGCGTCGATCGTCCCTGATTTCGTGACGGTCTGATTCTGCTCGATGGTCTCGTCCGTCGCTGCGCTCGTGCCATTCCACAGCTTGCCGAGGCTGCGCCCGGTACCAGGACTGCCCAACACCACCTTGTTTTCAATCGCGCCCGTGGCGGTGAGGGCGAGATCGCTTTGGGCCGTGATGCTGCCGGTGTTGCTGATCGACGCTGCGCCAATCGAGAGGTCGTTCCCCGAATCGATTTTGCCCGGGTTGGTCAGGGCATTCGCAAGCGTGACCTTGAGGGTTCCCGTGCCCGAGGTCGCCCCCTGGATTTCGGCCGCTTCGGTCATGCTCAGGTTGTCGGCGGTGACGGTGAGGTCGCCGCTACCGGTCACCTTGCCGCTGTTGGTCAGCGTGCCGGCAGTCAGCGCCGCCGTCCCGCTGCTGCTGATCGTTCCGCTGTTGTCGATGAGGCTGGTGGCGGTGACGCTGTCGTGGGCCGAGGTATTTGACGAGAGTTGCAGGGTGCCCGCATTGCTCAGGGTTCCCACCGAGACGGTCGTCTGGTCGGTCGCCAGCACCCGCGCTTTGTCGTCGATCGAGAACGCCTTTCCCGTCGCGCTCACGCTCATCGCCTTGCCTGCCTGCCAGTCGGTGCCGGCAAGCGAACTGTCGTCTGTCACCGTGATGCTCAGGTTGCCATTGGCGCTGCGCAAATTGTTCGGCGGCACGCCGGCCGTGCTCGCATCGACCAGCTTATTGGCAATGACTGTCAAGTTTCCTGCGGCGGTGAGTTGCCCTCCGACGCTGTTCAGGGTTCCGCTGGCGGCGGTGACGGCGATATCCCGGCTGGCCTTGAGGACTGCGGCGTTTGCATAGAGTGCGGCGTCAGTTCCCGTGCCACTGTCGCTGGCGGTCGTGGTGATGGCGAGATCGCGTCCCGCTGTCGCGGTGCCGCCCACTTCGATCTTGCCTTCCGAGGTCAAGATGAAGTCGCCCGTCGAAGCGGCCATGTTGCCCAACATCCTCACCCCGACCCCCGCCTCGGTGGCCACCAGTTTGATGGTCTGGGCGTACATGCCCCCCAGCGCGGCGACGTCGATGGCGTAGGTCGGCTTTGTTCCAGTGCCGGCGGTGGTAGTTAGCTCGCCGCTGGCGTAATCCCAAGTGCCTGCCCCGGTGACGACACGGATGCCATTTGTACCGGCGGCACTGGCAATCGAGCCATTGACCGGACCGTTCACCGTGATCCCGCGCGCCACCAGATCCAGCAGCGTGGTCCCGGTGGCATTCAGCCCCTTGCTTCCCACTGTGATCGTTCCATCACCGTTCACGGCAAACGATGCCAGGCTTCCATTGGTCACCGTTGGCGTCCCCGTGGTGAGCGTCAGCCGATCGACGTTGATAAAGCCGCAGCCGTCACAGGTGATTCCATAAGGGTTGGCGAGGATGACATCCGCCTTGGCGCCAGCGACTTCCATCTGCCCAATCAAGGACGAGGCGCTGCCGCCGGAGAGCACTTCGTTGAGGATCACCGATGCGGCGCTCGACAGATTGGTATTGCGCGCAACCGTGCCCGCCACGACGGTTTCGGCCGAGGCGCCACTGACGACGTTGTTCAGCACGACACCGTCCGCGCCGACGTTGAAGCGGCTATAGGTGTTGTGTGAAAGCCCGTTGCTGTTGGGGGCGACGATATTCACCACCGTGGGATTTGTCGTCACCGAACCTGAAGTGTATGCCTGCGTGTTGACCGTCGGCGCACTCGTTCCCCCCGCAAGCACAGTAGGAGTCTGCGCACCGGTCGCCAGCGGAATTCCCAGCAAGGCCACGCCGAGTACCGTCCTGGCGCCGCCCGATGCGCTGCGCGCGATCTCGGAAGCGACGACCCACAAGCCGGTCTTTTTGTTCTTGACTACGCGATAAATTCGATTCATGGCAGGCACCTCAGAAATCCAGACCCATGCGCATCCAGACTTGGTCCGGCTCGCGCTTCATGCTTGCGGCGACACGATCGGCGCGCGTCCAGAAGACATCGATTTCAGCGTCATCCACTTTGGCGTTCGCCCCCACCACATAGCCGGACAGCTGCCCCTCGGCCGCGCCCGCCAAGTGGTTGCGAACCTCGCCTGTGTCATAGCCCACGTAGAGTCGCCCCCTGACCGGCATGCCGGCCCATTCGAATTGCCTGTGCCAGGCCAGTTCGTTGCGCCAGTAGTAACCGCTGTCGCCCACCAGAGAGGTGTTGTAGAAGCCGCGCACGGAGGAAAGCCCGCCGATCAATATCTGCTGTGATCCGAACAGGGCTTCCCTGCTGCTCTGCATCTGGAGTTGGCTGGTCCAGCTGAATTGTTGGCGGCCGAGGGTAAAGGGCAGGTTGAAATGACCGAAGAGAGCGTATTTGGTGAACTCCGCTTGCGGCCCTGTGCTGGCGCCATTGACGCCGGCAGGCCGGTTGTCGAGGTCGCTCAGCCCGACCGAGACTTCGGGTCGAAGCACCAGAGTACCGGCGCCAACAAACATGATGCTGTTCATCCCCATGGCGAGGCTGTTGATACGACGGCTGTTGACCGTCACCAGACTGTCGTTGATGTAGTTTTTCGAGTCGCTGTTGGAAAATTTGGCAAAAACGGAATGGCGGCTCGATTGGTCACGGGCAACGATGCGTTCCGCGCTGAGGTTCCAGTTGCTGGAGTGCCCGCTGGGCACAATGGTATTGCCGTGAGGAAGGGTCAGAGCGCTGGTGTAGTCGGATTCCGAATAGCCCGCGCCATACGTGGCGTAGCCAACGGGAATGCTCAGGTCGACCGAGGCGCTGCGGGAGCGCTTTTCGGCGCGATCCGGCAAGGAGGTGCGCGCCGTGACGCTCAGGGTTTCACCCAAGCCCAATCCGATACCGCTGCGGAGCGAGGCGCTCATGCCATTACGGCCGGTGAATTCGGTTCCCTGGTTGTCAACGGAGACAGTGGCCTTGTAGGGACGCGAGGCGCTGTTGCGAAACACGACGACACTTCGCCCCGGCTCGGCGCCAGGCATGATGTCGAGCTTGACCTTGTTGCCCTGGGCGCTGTTGATCTGGTCCACGGCTTGTTCCAGGTCGCGGATGTTCAGCAGGTCACCCGCCTGGGCAGGAACCGCCATTGCCAGATTGATTCGACCCTCCGGGTCGCCCTCAATCTTGAGTGACTCGATGCGGCCTTCAAGGACGATGATGGTCAAGGTGCCGGACTTCAGGTCTTGATTGGGCAGATAAACCCGAGTGGTGATGAAACCGCGTCCGATGTAGTGCTGGTTGACCTCGCCCAGCAGCTCTTCGATATCGCGTACCGTAAGGCATCGGTTGAGATACTTTTCGATGATCGACATCTTGTCTTCTTCATCGATCAGGTCGGCGCCCTTGATGTCGATTTCCTTGATGTCGACGCAGGTTCCGGGCAGTCGTCCCACGCCTTCTGAGGGACGCACCTCGTTCAGATCCATTCCGGACGGGGGTTGTGTCTGGCGCAGCCGTTCCTGGTCTTCCTGCAAGCGGAGTTGCTCCTGCCGCAGAAGAATTTCGGCTTGGCGTTTTGCCGCATCCAGACCGCTCACTTGCCCAATGGCGGCAAACGGGAGTAGTAAAGATGCACTAACCAGCGCGCTTGTCAATGTCTTGGTCATAATCATCTCGTGCTTGTGTGGAGGGGAGCTGGCGCAACTTGCTGCGTCAGAATTTCCACAAAACTCTCATATTGGCCAGATGGATGTTGTAGGAAACCGCGTGCTCGAGCTGGTAGCCGAACTGCCAAGTGGAAAATTTGCCGCTGACCAGCGTCAGGTCGGCCCCCAGCTGTATACGTTGGTCCTGGGGGGCACTGGTCGGCGTGGTGAAGGTGACGAGCGAGGGATCAGCGGCGCCGGTGGGACCGGTATAGCGGGCTTTGATGTCGTGACCGTCGAGTCCTTTGTCGCGCAAGGTGAAGGCATAAAGGGAAAGGAGGGATCTGCGCGTGCCGATTTGTCCGGTGGTAGTGAAATACGCACCCAGTTTGCTGCGCACGCGATGAAAGCTTTGGGCATCCACGTTCAGCCCAAGATCGCCCGCGCCGGTTTCCGTGTATGCGGGCTGATCGATACGCGCCGATTCGATGCCGGCGACGGGGGTGATGGCGCTCTTGCCGTCGATCAGTTTCAGGCGGTAGCCGACAGTGAATCCTGCGCGGCGGAAATCGTAGTCAATGTCCGTGGTGGCCCGCCGGCCAATGGCCGTGGCGCGTGATCCATTGAGTTGGCCTTTGCCGGCACCAAGGGAGACATCAACGAAGGCGGAACCAAATTGTCTGGTTCCATAAAGGCTGAAGAGATAATTGTTCAGCGTGGCGGAATCGCCCTGGCGGAAATCGTCCTGATCGATATCGGTGCGGCCGTAGGCAAACGCGACACCGACACGCGCGAAGTCATAGTTGGCATCCGCCCCTACGACCAAGCCAGTGGTGTGCGTCTGGTATCCGTCGTAGTCATCCACGCCACTTTGACGGGCCTTTTGCATATAGGCTTTGCTCCACAAGGCGCCGCGGTTGTGGCCAAAACCGGAAAAGTTGTCACCGCTGCGGGCAATCAAGCGGTGCTCCACTTGCGCCATGGCCGCGTCGTTGGCGGAAAACATGGCGGATGAATACGCGTTATTGGCAATCGGGGCCAGGCGCTTGACCTCACGGGCCAGATTGATCTGGTTGTTGCCGTAGCCGTTTTGATCGAGTTCGAGGGTATTGATGGCAGTGACCAGATCACCCAACTGCCGGCCCCCTGCCGCAATGCTACCCAGCGCCAAGGCCGCGTTATTGGAGAAATGTCCCTGAGTGTTCGACTTGGTGATGTACTCGTCGTTGGCTCGCGAAACAGTCAGCACCAGATCCTTTCCCACCGTGCTGGCCGTACTGTTCATCACATAGCTGTTGTCGACAACGCGCGTGGAAGCCTCTGTCTGGCTGTATGAGCCAGTCAGCGTTCCGGGGTTGGAGATCAGCGTGTAGCTGGCGCCGTCTTTCAAGCTGCCTTGATAGCTCAGGTTCAGGCGTTCGCCACCGGTCATGACGAGAGAGCCCACGGTCAGCTTTCCTGACCCCGCGGCATCCAGAAACTGGAAATTATCGGCGGCGTAAGTGGTGGTGACTGACGTTGCCAGGGGTCGCAAAGTGAAGGCGAGATCGCCGCCATTGGTATTCAGTCGGCCATTGACGGTGTCGCGGCTCACGCCTGCGTCGAGGCGGGTATTGGCGTTCACGAACACCAGGTCGCCACCAAATGTTATGCCATTGCCTTGAATGATCGCGTTGGTTGCATTGCTGACGCCGTTACCGAGATTGGTGGTGGCAGCCCAAACACTCGTCGGCAAGACCACGTTGGCGCCGTTGCCTTGGGAATTGAATGTTACGGTTGCCAGCGGCGAGGATTCGCTGCCTATCTTTCCCGCATAGTTGCTGCTGTCCTGGAACAACAAGGTGGAACCGGTCACTCCGCTTGCAACGACGAAGTCGCCGGTTACGGTTGCGCTGCTGGGTACGCGGTAAGTCGCATTGTTTCCACCAAACAGAACATCCCCTGCAATGGTGCCGCTGGCAGTTACGTTATCGTTTGCCACGAGCTTCACGGCCGTATCAGCATACGTCACGGGCGTCGCGCCCAACATGCTTGCCGCGATGGCTATGCGCGCCTGCGAGCAAACGGTGCGGTGGGTTATGTTCATGGTGAGGAGTTCCTCGCGGTCGTTGTCAAGATAGATGTCGCTAAAAACGTTGCTGCTCTTTAAAAACCCACGTCATTTTCCAAGCACCTTGGGGCGCTGCCGCAAACCACGCACTCGCCGTGAGGCAGCCGGGGCCGGCGTTCGCCGCCGCCGGGGCCGCGCCCTTGACCCCGGCGCGCTCATGCAGCTTTTCTCGTCTGAGCGGCCTCGTCAGCCTTCGCCGGCGGGTTGAGCCAGACGTGCTCAGGCGCCGTCCAAGCGCGGGGGCGCCGCTTCCAGCGCAACGGATGTTGCTCGCTCGCCGCCGCATCGACGAGCTGCCGGTCGGGCTGCGCCGACGGCGTCATCAGCACGGCGCCGGCCTGCGCGTTGAAGCAGAGAAAGTGCTCACCTTGGTTGATGCGCACGGCGCAGTTGAGCACCCCCTGCTGCAAGGCTGCCTGCGTGACGGCATTGACCGGCAGGCTGGCCAGGACAGCGGTCGGCGCTGCGGCCTGAGAGGTGGACTGGGCCGGCGGCGAGGAGCAGGGAGAGCAGAAAGGGAAGAACGGAAGGAAGGCATCAATGCTTCGCTCTATGCTTCGCGCCATGAGGGTCTCAAGGCGCCGATGGCACTTGTCGGGCGGGTTCGATCAAAGCAAGGCTTTGCCAAAAACCGCCGACTCATTCAATCAAGGTATGAGCCGCCCTGAAAATCATCGGGGAGCACGCAACCTGATTGTAAAAACCGATTAAAACCAGCGCTTTCTTGCCTTTTCAGATCAATGGATAACATTTGTTTTCAAAAACTCACATAAGAGTACAAAAACCGTCCGCTCGAAGCCAAAAAAACCCAAAAATGACTTTGCGATTTATACAGGGATTTGTCATACGAAAATAAGTCGATAACCGCCCGGAATTTTCAAACGGCATTAACTATTACCGGCTGCCTAAATCCGCAGAAATCTGGTGGCGTTTTTTGGCGGCGTCGAGAGCTCGCCGTTAACCCGAGTTTATTAATCCGGCCCAAAAATAAGCTGGTTGTTGTAGAATAATGGGATGAAAAAGACAGATGCACGCAGGCTATCGGCGGACAGTCGCGCGACATTGCGCAGGATGGTGATTCGGCTGCGTCAGCAGTCGAAGATGCCGGTCAAGGAACTGGCGGCGATGGCGGGAGTGCATTTCCGGACCGTGGAGACATGGTTGGCGCAAGCACGTCACGCCGGAGAGGGGTCGCTGGATTCGGAAAAGAAGCGGGGTCGCCCGGTTGGGAGTGGGCGCAAGCTGACGATGACCGACGAGGTGTGGTTGCGCGAACAGATCGTCGGACTGTCGCCGGCGCAGCTGGAGCTGCCATTTGCCTTGTGGACTCGCCCTGCGATCAAGGCGCTGGTCGAGCAGCGTTTTGGGTTCGTGATGCAAGACCGCTTGATCGGCAAGTATCTCAAACGGTGGGGCTTCACCCCGCAACGTCCGGTCAAGCGGGCGTTGGAGCAAGACCCGGTCAAGGTGCAAACATGGCTGGAGGAGACCTGGCCGCAGTTACTGGCGCGCGCGCGTGCCGAGGGGGCGACGATCCTCTGGGGCGATGAGATGGCGGTCAAGGAGGACGCGAACTGGGTACGCGGCTTCGCGCCGCGCGGCAAAACGCCGGTACTCGGAACGCGGACCCGCTGGGAGAAACTGTCGATGATCTCAGCCATCTCGGCGCGCGGCCAGGTGGCCTTCAAGATCGTCGAGGGGAGCATCAACACTGAGCGCTTCATCGAGTTCCTTGAAGCGCTGCTGCAAAGTGCGCAGCAGAAGATTTTTCTGGTTGTCGATAACCTGCGTGTGCATCACACCAAGCAGGTCACCGAATGGCTGGCCGACAAGAAAGACAAGATCGAGCTTGTCTTCCTGCCGCCTTATGCACCCGAGTCGAATCCGGACGAGTATCTCAACCGGGATTTCAAGACCGCCCTGCGTACCGGTCCGGTCAGTTGCGACAAGGCATCCTTGCTCGCCAAGACCACCGCCTTCATGAACAAGCTGCAGGCCTTGCCGGCACACGTAATGTCATATTTCAGGCACCCGGCTGCGGCCTATGCGAACCAGTGTATTTAAGGGCCGGGTTAATAATGACAAAGACAACTCCGCTGCGGCGCATTCGGGACGGCGACCGGGTCTTCATCGACATGCCGGACAATCCCTGCACCGCTTGTGGCGCGTGTTGCGCCAGGTACCGCATTGCGGCGAACTGTCGGACGGTTCAGGCGGCGTCGTCCCGGTCGAACTGACGAGCAAGGTCAATGCCTTCATCGCCTGCATGAAGGGCACCGAGGCCGGCAACGGCAGGTGCATCGCCCTGCAGGGGGAGTTGGGCCAGCCCGGAATCGGCTGCGCGATCTACGCGAATCGCCCCTCGACCTGTCGCGAGTTCGCCAACGGGCTGGAAGACGGATCACCGAGTCCTGAATGCCAGCGCCTGCGCGCCGGCATCGGCTTGCCGCCCTTGCTCCCGCCAAGCTGAACCGGCGGCGCGCGTCAGCCCCAGCAGGCACGGTCGCGCCCCTCGCGCTTGGCCCGGTAGAGGGCATCGTCGGCACGCTTGAAGGCGCTGCGCAGTTCATCGTCGCGCGCCGGATCGAGCAGGGTGACGCCGATGCTGACCGTGAAGCTGAGCGTTTGTCCCTCGTAATCGACGCGGCAGGCACGCACCGCCTGCAGCAGCCGCTCGATCAGCGCTTTCGTGCCGAGCGCGTCGGTGTCGGGCAGGAGGATGGCGAATTCCTCGCCGCCGAGGCGGCCAAGCAGGTCGCTCTCGCGCAGGCAGGCGGAGAGCGTTTGCGCGAGCGCACGCAGGACCGCGTCACCGCCGAGATGTCCCCAGGTGTCGTTGATCTGCTTGAAGTGGTCGGCGTCGATGCTCAAGAGCGACATCGGGGCGAGCGTGCGATTGGCCTGCGCCAGCAGGATCTTCGCGCCGTCGCTCCAGGCGCGCCGGTTGAGCACCTGCGTCAGCCCGTCGACGTTGGCCAGACGCTGCATCTCCTGCTCGGCCGCCTTACGCTCGGTGACGTCGCGGATGATCGCGACGTGCCAGGAATGCTCGTCGTCGTCCATGCTGCCGAGGGTCAGCTCGATCGGGAAGGTCCTCCCGTCCCCGTCTGTTCCGATGCCCTCGTGGCTGCCCTCGCCGAGCTCGGCCAGCGTCGCCGAATCCGCCTGAAGAGTGACCAGCAGCGCCAGCGCTTGTCCACGCACTTCGTCGCTGGCTCGCCCGAACATGCGCTCGGCGGCGGGGTTGAATTCGACGATGCGCGCCTGTTCGTCGAGCACCACCACCGCGTCGAGGGCGGTATCGAGGAAGGCGCGGGCGCGCGCCTCGCTCTGCCGCAGCGCGGCGGTGCGCCGCTCCAGCTCGGCGTCGGCGATCTTCTGCTGGCTGATGTCGCGCATCGTCAGCAGCGCCAGCAGCCGCCCCTGCCAGTGCGCACGGCTCAGCGAGACCAAGGCAGGATAGGTGCTGCCGTCGCGCCGCCGGTGCCGCGTTTCGACCAGCGGCTCCGCCGAGTTTTCCAGGCGCCGGACCAGTTCTTCGAGCGAAAAGAGCTCGTCCCAATCCTCAAGGCGCAGCCGCTTCACCGCATCGACGTCGTCGTAGCCGAGCATCGCGGCGAATTTGGGGTTGAGCGCGAACACGCTGCCGTCGGCGTCGATGATCACCACGCCGACGCTGGTATTCTCGAACAGCGCCCGCCAGCGCGAGGCCTCGTCGGCAATCACCCGTTGTGCCGCCAGGTGGCGCGCATCCTGTCGGGAGATGGTGTCGAGCAGGCGGTCGAAGTGTTTGCCCAGGATGCCGATCTCGTCCGGACGCTGCGTCCTGCCGACGCGCGCCAGGCGATCGCCCCGGCGTACCGCCGACATCGTCGCGGCCATCTGTGCCAGCCGCTGCGTCAGGTCGTCGCCGGCGCGCAGGAAGACGATCGAAACCCCGAGCAGGGTCAGTCCGAGCAGGGCGCCGATCGCTGCCAAAAGGTCATCGATCATGCGCCGGTACGGCGCATCGGGAAAGCCGACGCTGACCAGGCCGATGTTCCGGCCGTCGCCATCGACGAGCGGCGCGTAACCCGTCATGTAATCGACGCCGCCGAAGCGCTGTACGCCGATCCAGGAAGCGGATGGGTTCGCCGCCATGGAGGCAACGGCCGTCGGCGCGCGCAGGCCGAGCGGACGCATCCCCTGCAGCCGTTGCCGGCTGGCGGCGACGCTGACGT
This sequence comes from Rhodocyclus purpureus, assembly GCF_016653115.1. Lineage (GTDB taxonomy): Bacteria > Pseudomonadota > Gammaproteobacteria > Burkholderiales > Rhodocyclaceae > Rhodocyclus > Rhodocyclus purpureus. The sequence goes on along the minus strand of NZ_NHRX01000038.1, from coordinate 83,965 downwards.
CGTCGAGGAAGATCGCGGTCATCCCTTCGCCCTGGTCGGGCAGCGCGCCGACCGGAAAAATGACGTCGCGCATGCGCTCGATCAGCGCCGAATTCTTGTTGAGCACGATGCCGCCGACCAGGATCCGGTCGGGCGCGTCGATCGACAGCGGAAAATGCACGGCGGCGTTGATGAAGAGGCCGCGCGTTTCGGTCGCAGCGACGAGATCGGCATCGCTGCCCGCTGCAATGCCGAGCTGTTGCCGGAAGCGGGGAGAAAACGCCTTGAGCTCGCTCGCCTCGAAGCGCTCGAAGGCAGCGCTGGCGACACCGATGCGCGCCTGGCGGATGACGTGCGAGTCGGGCAGCTTGACTCCGGGGAGAACGCCGCTGCTGGAGGCGAGCACCGTGCCATCGGCGCCGGCGACCAGCAGGTAGTCGAGTCCGCTGCCACGGGCCAGGGTGGCAAGCGCCTCGCCGAGTGCGGCCGCATCGCCCCGACCATTCGACAGGGCGTCCAGACGCCCGGAGCGGACCATCTCGCCGATTCGCGTCTGCGTATCGGACTTGGCCGCCTCCAGGAAATTACGGACGCCGGAGAGTTCGCCGTTGATCTGCGCCGAGAGCAGCGCATCGGCACGCTGACCGCCGACCACGACCAGCACGCCGATCACCAGCGGAAACGCCAGCAACACCGGCATCAGGCCGAGTACGATCAGACGGAAACGCAGCGAAACCTTCCACGCGCGCCTCAGTCTGCCAAGCCAGCCAGCCTGCGCAAGCAGCTTCATGCCACTGCCGGAGCAGAAGGCGCCGTGCGCGACGCAGCTTCCATTGCCTTTGCCTGCCGGACTGCCTGAAAATCCTGGTTTTCGACGGTGACTGGACTCATGAAGACGATTTTGGTGAAGATCCTGGCGGCCATGCTCTGCGCCTTGCTGGCTGCCTGTGCTCAGGAGCAGCCGATCCGCGTCGGCTTCATCGGCGGCCTCAGCGATCGCAACTCGGACAACGGCCAGGCCGGCCAGAACGGCGTCATTCTGGCGGTCGAGCAGTTTATTAATCCGGCCCAAAAATAAGCTGGTTGTTGTAGAATAATGGGATGAAAAAGACAGATGCACGCAGGCTATCGGCGGACAGTCGCGCGACATTGCGCAGGATGGTGATTCGGCTGCGTCAGCAGTCGAAGATGCCGGTCAAGGAACTGGCGGCGATGGCGGGAGTGCATTTCCGGACCGTGGAGACATGGTTGGCGCAAGCACGTCACGCCGGAGAGGGGTCGCTGGATTCGGAAAAGAAGCGGGGTCGCCCGGTTGGGAGTGGGCGCAAGCTGACGATGACCGACGAGGTGTGGTTGCGCGAACAGATCGTCGGACTGTCGCCGGCGCAGCTGGAGCTGCCATTTGCCTTGTGGACTCGCCCTGCGATCAAGGCGCTGGTCGAGCAGCGTTTTGGGTTCGTGATGCAAGACCGCTTGATCGGCAAGTATCTCAAACGGTGGGGCTTCACCCCGCAACGTCCGGTCAAGCGGGCGTTGGAGCAAGACCCGGTCAAGGTGCAAACATGGCTGGAGGAGACCTGGCCGCAGTTACTGGCGCGCGCGCGTGCCGAGGGGGCGACGATCCTCTGGGGCGATGAGATGGCGGTCAAGGAGGACGCGAACTGGGTACGCGGCTTCGCGCCGCGCGGCAAAACGCCGGTACTCGGAACGCGGACCCGCTGGGAGAAACTGTCGATGATCTCAGCCATCTCGGCGCGCGGCCAGGTGGCCTTCAAGATCGTCGAGGGGAGCATCAACACTGAGCGCTTCATCGAGTTCCTTGAAGCGCTGCTGCAAAGTGCGCAGCAGAAGATTTTTCTGGTTGTCGATAACCTGCGTGTGCATCACACCAAGCAGGTCACCGAATGGCTGGCCGACAAGAAAGACAAGATCGAGCTTGTCTTCCTGCCGCCTTATGCACCCGAGTCGAATCCGGACGAGTATCTCAACCGGGATTTCAAGACCGCCCTGCGTACCGGTCCGGTCAGTTGCGACAAGGCATCCTTGCTCGCCAAGACCACCGCCTTCATGAACAAGCTGCAGGCCTTGCCGGCACACGTAATGTCATATTTCAGGCACCCGGCTGCGGCCTATGCGAACCAGTGTATTTAAGGGCCGGGTTAATAAC
>NZ_NHRX01000038.1:0-81722 GCF_016653115.1 Rhodocyclus purpureus | reverse complement strand
GCATCCTTGCTCGCCAAGACCACCGCCTTCATGAACAAGCTGCAGGCCTTGCCGGCACACGTAATGTCATATTTCAGGCACCCGGCTGCGGCCTATGCGAACCAGTGTATTTAAGGGCCGGGTTAATAACAGGAACGGGGGCCTCGATGGCAGGATGGTCGAACTGATCTCGCGCGACGACGCGCAGGACCGGCAGACGGCCGAGAAGGCGACGCGCGAACTGGTGGCCGCCGGGGTCGAAGCGGTCATCGGACCCTTCACCAGCGGCATGGCCGAAGTCATCGTACCGATCACCGGCGCCGCCGGAATCTTCCAGGTCAGCCCCACCATCACCTCGATGAGCTTCTACGGCAAGGACGACAACCTGTTCCGCATCAACCGCACCACCCGCGACAACGCCGGCGACTACGCGCGGGTGATGGTCGGTCGCGGCCAGCGCCATATCGCCGTCGCCTACGACACGCGCAACCGCAACTTCACCGAGTCCTGGCTGCGGGAGTTCCACAGTGCGGTCGAGGCGCAAGGCGCGCGGGTGGCGGTGGCGGTACCCTACGATTCACAACCCGACACGCCCTTCGCGGCGGTGATCAAGGAGATGCTGGCCGCCCGCCCGGACAGCCTGTTCTTCATTTCCGGCGCGCTCGACGTGGCACGCCTGGCGCAGGAGGCGCGCAAGCAGGCACCGGCCCTGCCGATCGGCGCTGCCGAATGGGCCGCCACCGAGCAGCTGCTCGACCTGGGCGGCGAGGTCGTCGAAGGACTGCTGATCGTCCAGAACTACAACCGCGACGACGAATCGCCACGTTTCCGCGAGTTCGCCGAAGCCTATTTCAAACGCTTCCAGCGCCTGCCCGGCTACAGTTCGGTCTCGGCCTACGACGCCGCGACCGTCGTGCTGACCGCGCTCAAGAACCGCCGCGACGGCGAAACGCTGAAAGCCGCGGCGCTGCGCAGCGGTCCGTACCAGGGCCTGCAACAATCGATCAGCTTCGACGCCAACGGCGATACCCAGCGCAAGGTCTTCTTCACCGAGATCCGCGGCGGACGTTACGTCCTCCTGCCCTGATTGCGCTGACGCCCGCCTGATTCCCTGAAGTCACTTTCGAAACATGCAAAACACCACGCTCTTCGCCAAGCCTCTCCCTGCCCTGCTCGCCGGCTGCCTGATCGGCACCGCCCTCGCCGCCACCCCCTGCCTGGCCGAGGACGGCGTCGATGTCGGCAAGCCTTCGGCGCTGCGCAAGCTCGTTCCCGCCAGCCAGCTCGAGCAGCAGGCTGCGCAGCAGTACGCGCAGTTGAAGCGCCAGGCTGCCGAGAAGGGCGCGCTGGCCGCCGACGACAACCCGCAGCTCGTCCGCCTGCGCCGGATCGCCAGGCAGATCCTGCCCTTCGCGCAGCGCTTCAACCCGCAGGCGAACAACTGGCAGTGGGAGATCAACCTGATCGGCTCCGATCAGCTCAACGCCTTCTGCATGCCCGGCGGCAAGATCGCCTTCTACACGGGAATCATCACGCAGCTGAAGCTCACCGACGACGAGATCGCCGTCGTCATGGGTCATGAAATCGCGCACGCGCTGCGCGAACACGCGCGCGAGCGGATGGCCAAGGGACAGCTGACGAACATCGGCGCCGCGCTGCTCGGCGAGTTCATCGGCGGCGGCAAGTACTCGGGCGCGTTCCGCGCCGGCGGCGACCTGATGGCGCTCAAGTTCTCGCGCGACGACGAGAGCGAAGCCGACCTCGTCGGACTCGACCTGGTTGCCCGCGCCGGCTTCGACCCGCGCGCCGGGGTCAGCCTGTGGCAGAAGATGAGCGCGGCCAACCGCGGTGGGCCACCGGCGTGGCTGTCGACGCACCCCGCCGGCAAGGACCGGATCAAGGAAATCGAGCGCCACCTGCCGGACGTGATGCCGCTCTATCAGGAGGCAAGGCGCTCCTGAGGCGCTGCGTCACGGCTGCCGCCGTGCCCTGCGCCATGCGGGATCGCTGCGTTTTTCGACGGTATCGAGCAGCAGTCCGAGCAGCCAGATGACCAGGAAATAGGCGAGGGAAACCATCACCAGCGGGAAGAAGGCTTCGAAGGTGCGGCTGCGGATGATGTCGCTGGCCTTGGTCAGGTCCACCACGCCGATGTAGCCGACGATCGAGGTCATCTTGATCAGCGAGATGAATTCGCCCCGATAGACCGGCAGGATGCGCTGGACGGCCTGGGGCAGGATGAAGTGGATGAAGGTGGCGAGGCGGCTGAACCCCATGGCGATGCCGGCTTCGTACTGACCGGGATCGATGCTGCGCACGCCGCTGCGGAAGATCTCGGCGACATAGGCGGCGAAGTTCATGCCGAAGGCGAGCACGGCGACGGCAACCGGATGGATGTCGATGCGGGCGAAGGCAACGTAGTAGGTGAGCATCAGCAGCAGCAGCACCGGCAGGCCGCGAATCACCCCGATGTAGAAGCGGCCGACCTGCTGCAGCCAGGGCTGAGGCGCCATGCGCAGCGCGCAGACGACCGCCCCCAGCAGGGTGCCGAACAGGGTGGCGAGCAGGGAAACGGTGAGGGTGATCCACAATCCTTCCACCACCAATCGCCAGCGCTGTTCGGTGACGAAGGTGGAGGTCAGGCTGGCAGCGAGTTCGCCGAGCCAGCTCGAACTCGCGGGTGCCGCTGCTGTTTCCAGGGCGGTGTGTGGCGCAGCGGGAGTGGCCAGATCCTTGGCGCGCACCAGGACCGACAGCGTTTCGTGGTTGTAGGGCTGCGAAAAGGCCACCTGTTTCTCGCGTTCAGGAGTGATCGTCAGGTTGGCGATGATGGCGTCTATCTTGTTGGCCGAGAGTGCAGCGATGAGGGTTTCGAACTCCATGGGCACGAATTGCACCGGCATGCCTTCTTGCCGGGCAAAGCGTTGCGCCAGTTCGGTTTCGTGGCCGATGTAACGCCCATCGGCGCGGCTGACGAAGGGCAATCCCAGCACCAGCGAGGTACCGACGCGCAGGGGCGCACCGACCGTCGGCAGGGCGATGTCGGGCATGCGCACCTGTTCCGGCTGGGCCACGAACCAGCGTTGCCTCATCTGCGCCAAGGTGCCGTCGTGCTGCAGTTGTGCCAGAAAGCGGTCGAAACGCTCGCGCAGTCCCTTGTTCCCCGGTGCGAAGGCGGCGCCGATGGGCGACGGGGCCAGCCCCTCCTGGGCAACGGCAAGATCCGGAGTGAGCACCGCCTGGGTGCGGGCGGTAACCGCATCGGTCAGGACCACATCGCTGCGCCCGGTTTGCAGGCTGAGCATCAGGTCGGCCTGCGAGTTGAAGCGGGTGATCTGGGCCGTCGGAAATTCGCGGCTGGCCCAGATATCCATGAAAGTGCCGATGAGCACGGCGACACGACGCTGACCGGGGTCGAAATCGACTGCTTGCACTGGATTGGCTGAATTCGCCACACGGCTACGCCAGGCAATGGCCGCGCCCTGTTCTTCCGCATAGGGATCGGAAAAATCGACCGCCTTGCGCCGCTCGTCGGTGATGGCGATACCGTCGCTGATCAGATCGGCCTTGCCCGAGGCGATGGCAGGCAGCAGGGCGCCGAAGTCGAGGGTGTGGATCTCGAGCTGGATGTTCTCCTCGGCCGCCCAGGTCTGCAGGATCTCGATGTCGAAGCCGACGTGTCGCCCATCCTTGTAGGCCACATAGGGCATGTCCGCCACCGACACCGCCAGCACGTAGCGCTCGCGCGGCGCGACGGGCTCGTGCACGGGCATGACGGCCTGCTCGGGATCATGCACGAACCAGCGTTCGTGAATCGTTCGATAGCGACCATCGGCGCGCGCCCGTGCCAACCAAGCGTTGAAGCGTTCGCGCAAGCCGCTGCGCGATTTGGCAAAGCCGATGCCGAGCGGAAAGCGCATCACCGCCTCGTCGAGCAGCGCCAGCTCCGCAGATTGATCGACCACCGCACGGGCGCTGATGCGTGCCAGGATCGCCGCATCGAGCTTGTCGGTCTTGAGCGCCTGGATCAGGTCGGTGCTGTTGTTGTAGCCGACGATGCGCGCCTCCGGATAGTGTCGGTGCAGGTGAGCGTCGAACACGGTGCCGGTGACGTAGCCGATACGGCCGGTGGACACGTCGGCCAGCGAGCGCCAGCCGTCGGCAGCGCTGGCCGTCAGCGAAAGCAAGGCGGAGAGCAGGACAGCGGCGAGAAAATGCAGGAAACTCATGCGGCGCTCACCTCGCGTCCTTGAGGGTCAACACCAACTGATTACGCCCCGCGGCGTGGCGATACTGGATGTCGGCATAGCCTTCGATGAGGCGGCGGCCGAGGTCGTCGGGGCTGCCGGCTGCGGCGAGCGGGTTGGCGGGCTCGCCGCCGCTGTCGGTGCGCACTTCCAGCGTGCGGCTGCCTTCGGCGAAGGCGATGGTGAGGGTGATATCCACCGGGCCGGCCCCGGCCGTCAGCAGCGCGAGCAGTTCTTCGGTAAGCAGTTGCAGCGTGTTCTCTCGCTCGGGCGGGATCGCATGCTTTTCGCAGAAGCGCTCGATCTGGCCGAAGATGGCGTACAGATCGAAGGCGGCACTGGTGATCTGACAGCGGATGCTGCGTACGCGGTGGATGAAGTCGCGCGTGCGCGGGCGCTGCGGCGCGTCGAAGATTTGCGCCGGCGTGCCCTCTTCGTAGATCACACCCTCGTCCATGTAGAAAATGCGACTGGAGACATCGCGCGCGAAGGCCATCTCATGGGTGACGATGATCATCGTCATCCCCTGGCGCGCCAGGCGCCGGATCACCGCCAGCACCTCGCTGACCATGGTCGGGTCAAGCGCCGAGGTGGGTTCGTCGAAAAGGATGATCTCCGGCTGCATCGACAGGCAACGGGCAATCGCCACGCGCTGCTTCTGACCGCCCGACAACTCGTGCGGAAAGCGCTCGGCGCATTCGCCCAGCCCGACCATCTGCAGTAGCCGCAAGCCCTCCTCGCGCGCGGCCTCGGCCGGCACGCCGAGCAGGCGCCGTGGGCCGACGCTGAGGTTCTCCAGCGCGGTCAGGTGAGCAAACAGGTTGAACGACTGGAACACCATCCCCATGCGCCGACGCAGGGCCGCCACATCGGTGGCCGGATCGAGCAGATCCTGTCCCTTGACGAGGATGCGTCCGCCGCTCGGGCGGTCGAGCAGGTTGAGACAGCGCAGCAGCGTGCTCTTGCCGGTACCGGAAGGGCCGATGACGGAGATGACCTCACCGGCCTCGATGCTGGCATTGACGTCACGCAGCACCGCAAGATCGCCGAACTGCTTGGACAGGTGTTCGATGTGGATCATTTTCCTCGTCGATGTTCGGATGCGTGAGCTGCTGGGCGAGTTACCCGATAGCCATGGGGAAAAACCTGCTCCACGGGCGCCCGGAGAGCGGATATTTTTTCCTGCCCAGAAGTGCCTACGTTACCGGAGAGTATACTGATGCTTTCTGGAGGAGGGTCATCGATGATCAAGCAATTGTCCGGTTTTTTGACTGGCTGTCTGATGCTGTCGGCGCTGCTTCTGGCGGGCGGTTGCGGCCAGAACAACGAAATCACCAGCATGCAACAGCTCGCCGACAAATCCTTTGCCGTGCCGACCGGTACGGCTGCCGACACACTGGTGCTGTCAAGATTTCCACAGGCGAAGTTCCAGTATTTCAATACGGTTCTCGATGCCGCCCTGGCCGTCAAGGCGGGCAAGGCCGACGCCGTCGCCTACGATGAACCGATCCTGAAAAACATCGCCGCCAAGAATGACGGGCTGACGGTGCTGCCGGAAATGATCACCGTCGACAACTACGGTTTCGCGGTCCAAGCAGAAAACCGTGCCCTCAAGGATGCGATCGATGCGGTGCTCAGGGAACTGAAGCAGAACGGTGGCTACGCCGACATGCAGGCGCGCTGGTTCCCGAAGAAAGGCAACCCGGCGCCGATGCCGGAGATTGCACTGAGCGGAGAAGCGGGTGTGCTGCGTCTCGGCACGGCCGCCGTCACCGAACCCTTCTCCTTCATCGATGGCTCGCAACAGGTCGTCGGCTTCGACATCGAGCTGGCGCGGCGCGTGGCCAAGCAGCAGGGCAAGACACTGGAAGTGGTGAACATGGAATTCGGCTCGCTGATCCCGGCACTCAGTTCCGGGAAGGTCGACATGATCGCCTCGTGCATCACGATCACGCCGGAGCGCGCGCAGAAGGTGCTCTTCTCCGAGTCCTACTACCAGGGCGGGATTGCTGCACTGGTAAGGGAAGCACGCCCCTGATCGTTCGCCAATGAACAGACTCTTCCAACTGCTTGCCGCCTGCGTGCTGCTCGTCGCGGGCGGCAGCGCGGCGCAGGCGGCGCCACCGCAACTGCAGGACCTCGAGGGCAAGCGGATCGCCATACTGTCCGGCACGGCGGGAGATCTCGCGGCGCGCAGGCAGTTTCCCGACGCGCAGTTCGTCGAACTGACGACGACCTCGGACGCCGCGCTGGCGGTCGACACCGGCAAGGCGGATGCCTTCGTCTTCGACAAGAGCGTGCTCATCAACCTCGCGGCAAAGAATCCGCAACTCCGCATCGTCGAGCAGCCGGTCGGCAGGCTCGACGTCGCCGTGGCCATGCGCAAGGACAATGCAGCGCTCCAGGCCGAAATCGACGGCGTCCTCGCGGCCCTCAAGCAGGAAGGCGAACTGCAGCGCCTGCGCGCCAAGTGGGTCGATAGCCGCTACACCACGCCTCCGCCGATGCCGTCCTTCGACCAAACGGGCAGGCGTGGCGTGCTGCGCATGGGTACCAGCGCCGAGAACGAACCCTTCTCCTTTCACGCCCGCGGCGAGCTGGCAGGCCTCGACATCGAACTGATCCACCTGATCGGACAGCGTCTCGACAAACGCATCGAGATCGTGGACCTCCACTTCGACACCCTGATCCCCGCGCTGCAATCGAAAAAGATCGACGTCGCGCTCGCCAATTTCAATGTCACGGAAGAGCGCAAGAAGCTGATCCGCTACTCGACCCCTTACCTCGACAACGACATCAGCGCCCTGGTGCGCGCGCAAGCTCCCGCTGCCGGCGCCGAAAACGATGGATTGCCGCGCTGGTTCCGCAGCGTCGCCGACAGTTTCCACAGCAACATCATCCTCGAAGACCGTTATCTGCTGATCTGGGACGGCCTGAAAACGACGGTGATCATTTCCGTGTTCTCGACGCTCCTGGGCACTCTGCTCGGCGGCGTCATCTGCTTCATGCGCATGTCGGCGCGGCGCCTGCTCAAAGTGCCGGCCCGCATCTACATCGCCATCCTGCGCGGCACGCCGGTCCTCGTGCTGCTGATGCTGATCTTCTACGTCGTGTTCGCCTCGATCCACATCGATCCGGTGCTCGTCGCCATCATCGCCTTCGGCATGAATTTCGCTGCCTACAGCGCCGAGATCTTCCGCACCGGCATCGAGGGCGTCGACAAGGGGCAGACGGAAGCCGGCATCGCCCTGGGATTCACCCGTGTCTCGACCTTCGTGAACGTCGTCCTGCCGCAGACCATCCACCGCATCCTGCCGGTGTTCAAGGGCGAGTTCATTTCCCTGGTCAAGATGACCTCGGTCGTCGGCTACATCGCGGTGCAGGATCTGACCAAGGCCAGCGACATCATCCGCAGCCGCACCTTCGACGCTTTCTTCCCGCTGGTGATGATCGCCATCCTCTATTTCCTGATCTCCTGGGTACTGCTGCAATCGCTCGGCTATCTGGAGCGGGTGACCGATCCGAAATACGGACGCAAGGCAGGTGGCTCATGATCAAGGTCGACCATCTCTGCAAGCGCTTCGGCAACCTGACCGTCCTCAAGGACATCAGCATCGATATCGCCAGGGGCGAGGTCATCTCCATCATCGGCCCCTCCGGTACCGGCAAGAGCACCCTCCTGCGCTGCCTCAACCTGCTCGACCAGCCGAGCGGCGGCAGGATCGAGATCGATGGCGTCAACCTCCTCGACCCGAGCACAGACGTGCCGAAAATGCGGCGCAAGATGGGCATGGTGTTCCAGTCCTTCAATCTCTTCGCCCACCTTTCGGTGCTCGACAACCTGACCCTCGGGCCGATCAAGCTGCTTGGTACCGGCAAGGCCGAGGCGCAGAGCAAGGCGCGCGACTTGCTCAAGCTGGTCGGGCTGGCCGAGAAGGCTGCCAGTTTCCCCGACGAACTGTCGGGTGGCCAGAAGCAGCGCGTGGCGATTGCCCGCTGCCTGGCGATGGATCCGCAGATCATCCTCTTCGACGAACCGACCTCGGCGCTCGATCCCACCATGGTCAGCGAGGTGCTGGCCGTCATGCGGCGGCTGGCGAACGAAGGGCTGACCATGCTCGTCGTCACCCACGAAATGGATTTCGCCCGCGACGTATCGAGCCGGGTGTTCTACATGGACGAGGGAATCATCTACGAGCAGGGCACGCCGGCGCAGATTTTCGAGCAGCCGCAGCGCGAAAAGACCCGCGCCTTCATCCACCGCATTCGCAGCGTCTGCCTGCGCATCGACAGCCCGGATTTCGATCTTTACGCGGTCAACGCGGAGATCGAGCAGTTCTGCGAAAAGCAGATCCTGCCGAAAAAGACGCGGCAACACCTGTGGCTGCTGATCGAGGAGTTGCTGGCCGTCTATCGGCCACGCCTTGCGCAGGCCCCGGTGGAAATCACCCTCGGTTACGCCGAAAAGACCGGGCGGCTCGAGGTCGCACTCGAGTCCCCGGGCGATGCTCCGAACCCGCTGGACAGTGCCGCACTACCCGACGAACTCGGCCTGAGCATCATCACCAAGCTGGCAGAGAGCATCGATTACCGCACGGACGCTCGCGGCAACCGGCTTTCGCTCCGCCTGATCGGTGGCTGACGGCCTAAGGATCATGGCGAGTGGTACCACCCCTGAGCATCAAACGCAGCCATTCGCTGCCGTCATTGCGAGGCGCGTAGCGCCGTGGCAATCCAGTTCGTTCTTCTATTCAGCCCTCCGCACTGGATCGCCACGCCCTTCGGGCTCGCGATGACGGGCTGCTGATCACGACGGCTTCGGCAGATCAGGTCGGCCGATGTTTCACAAAATTGTTCCACGTTTCACGTTAAAGGGAGAGGGCATGTACGATTATCAGCGATGGATCCTGGCTGCCGCAGGCGCCGTGAGCGTGCTGGCAGCACAGGGCGTGGAAGCCCAGTATTACCTGGGCGCCGAAACCGGGCGTGAGCACCTGTCGTTCAAGCCGGAATATCGTTTCGTGAACGGCGATCCCGCTGCAAGCTACCACAATGAGGGCGCTGGCTCGACCACCGGCATGGTCGGCGGATACCACTGGAAATCCGCGCGCGATTTCTCGCTGGATGTGCAGGGCCGCCTGTCGGTGAGCAATGCCGACTGGGAGATGAGCCTGGCGGAACCGGCGTCTTTTCGTTATGACCTGCCCGTGAATGTGGCCGTTTCGCTACTACCCTCGTTCCGCCTCACGGAACATTTCGCCGTGTTTGCCGAAGGAGGACTGGCGCTGGGAAAGATCCGCGAGCGCAAGTCTGCCGTGACGACCAGTCAGTACGACGTAGAGAAATGGCGGCCTGGCATCGTCGCCGGGGTCGGCGTCAGCCTCGCGCTGGACGAACGCTGGTCGCTGCGCGCCGGATATCGGCGCACCTGGTATCAAAACCACGAGTTCGACACTTATCTTGCCGATGGCACGCGCGTGGAGACGGTCACTTCCCGGGTGGTGCAGAGCACGACCACGATCGGCCTGATCCGGGAATTCTGAGCCGGAAGCGCTCACTCATGGCAAGCGGAGGCCCGCCGCGTTCGCCAATTCAGGAAAGACTGAAGTCAGCGCACGGTACCGCCCTCGACCAGCGGGCTGCGGGCGGTGCACGATCCCTCACCGAAAGGCATAGCGAATCCCGATGGCCCAGCCGTAGCTGCGCAAGCGGGTTTTGATTTCGTCGATCCTGATCGGTGCTGCGACATGGTTCATGCGCATGTCGCCCTGATCGGAACCGATCTCGCCCAGGTCGGTATAGCGCAAGGAGGCATCGAGAAAAAACTGGCGGCTCAAGGCCATCTCGGCACCCAGCATCAGGGAATAGGCAAACTCCGTGCGCTCACCTTTGGGAGTCTCCGTCGTCCGGTGCCGTCCGGTGTTTTCGGGAAAGCTGAAGTTCATTTTCCCCAGCCGGTTGTGCGACACACCGGCCCCCACGCCGAGGTAAGGGCGGATCGTGCCGCCATCGGAGCCGGTCAGCGCCGCGAGGTCGAGATACAGGTTGAGCATAGCGGTCGTGGTTTCCGCGTTCCCCGTCACCGGCTGGTGCAGGCCCACCGAGCGGAAGTTGGCGTTGCCCTGATAATCCATCCCCGAGCGCTCGGCCAGCGAGATGTCGGCGCGCCACAGCGGCGACAGGCGCGCACCCACGGCGATCTCGGCTATCCGGCCATGTCCGAAATCGCCATAGGCGCCAAGGGATCGGCCATCGACGCCGGCACCGCAGCCGAACAACGCGGGCGGATTCGTGGATGAGCAACGCGCGTCGGAGAAGTTGGCATCCGCGTATTTTTCGTAACCCAGGCTGCCCCTGACATACGCACGCTCCTGCCAACTTTCCGCGCTTGCCGGCAAAGCCAATGACAAGGCTGCAGCGCAAAGCAAGGCCGATTTTGCCGAGGGGTGCCGCTTGCGGTGCGTATTCATCTGATGACGATCTCCGGAAATCGCAGGGACACGCAGTCGCCGTCGTGAACGGCGAGGCAGATCAAGAATGTCGGCGCTGGCGTCATTGCAGGGGATCGGGAGAAGTGGCGTCTTTGGCGGGTGATTTCGCCTGATTCCTGCTCCCGAGGTAATCGATGGCCATGATGGTGATGTCGTCGGACTGCGCCGCAGCGCCGGCAAAGGCCTTGATGTTGGCGAGCGTAGCCTCGACCATGTCCACCAGCGGCGCGTGCTGCAGTCCGCTGCCGATGCTGAGCAGACGTTCCTCGCCATACAGCTCGTCCTGCAGGTTCATGGCCTCGGTGACCCCATCCGTGTACAGGAAGAGGCGGTCGCCCGGTGCCATGCGCATGAGCTCGGCCCGGTAGGGATAATCTTCCATGGCCCCGATCACCAGCTGGCGACTCTTGGGCAAATAGCGTGGCGTCCCCTGGCAGGGCATCAGCAAAGGTGGATTGTGTCCGGCGTTGGTGTAGGCCAGATCTCCGCTGCGCAGATCGAGCACGCCCAGGAAAACGGTGACGAACATGCTCTGATCGTTGTCACGGGCGATCTGCTCATTGACCTGGCACAGGATATCGGCCGGACTCAAGCCCATCCTGGCGGTTGCCTTGATCAGGGTCTTGGTGACTGCCATGAACAGCGAGGCGGGGACCCCCTTGCCGGAGACGTCAGCGATCACCAGGCACAGATGGTTCTCGTCGAGCTGGAAGAAGTCGTAGAAATCGCCCCCCACCTCCTTGGCCGGTTCGATCACGGCAAAGAGGTTGAACTCTTCCCGGTTGGGGAAAGGCGGCAGCATTTTCGGCAGGATCGACATCTGGATGTCGTGCGCGATGCTCAGTTCGCCTTCGATGCGCTCCTTGGCCGAGGTGGTCGCCACCAGATCCCGGATGTGCACCTGCAGGTCGCGGTTCATCGCGGCGAACGCCCGGCTCAGGTCGCCGACTTCGTCGCGTGCCGTCTGCGCCGGCAGCGCCACATCGAAGTCGCCGCCACTCATGCGTCCCGCGGCGATCGCCAGGCTGTGCAGTGGCCGCGTGATCGAACGCGCGATCACCACCACCACCAAGGCAATGAGCAGGATGCCGACCAGGCCGATCGCAGCGACCGTGACGCTCAGTTCACGGATGCCGGCAAACAGCTCGTTCTCGGGAAAGACGATCGCCAGCGACCAGCCCGCCGCGGGAATGGGACCGTAATACAAGCGCGCGGGCGCGCCGCCGAAGCCCCGGTAGGGAACGAAACCGCTTTCGCCGCGCAGCATGCGCTTGCCCACTTCACGCAAGGCACTGTCGTCAGCCGCTTCAGCCAGGCTGAAGATCGATTCGTTCATGATGTAGTCGCTCACCGGATGCGTGACGACAGCCCCGTTGCGCGACAGGAGAAAGGCATAACCGGTTTCGAGCACCTTGATCGCGCTGATGGTTTGCGTCAGCTGGTCGAGCGAGATATCGGCGGTGACGACCCCCCTGATGCGGCGTGCTTCCCCGATCCCCGAGTAAAAGGGGACGGAATAGGTCGCCATCAGGATGTCGGCGCCTCCTTCGCGGTAATACGGTTCGCTCCAGTCGGCCCGCCCCAATTCGTGGGCTATCTGGTACCTGTCCTGGTAGCGATAACTGAGGTCCACTTCCGGCGCTACGGCCTTGATCCGGTCGCCATCCCGATACAGGTAAGGCGCAGCAGGACGCACGGGTCCGGGCAGCGCACCCGGCTCGAAGGCAACGCCAGCGCCATGGATTTCCGGGCTGTCTTCGAGCACGCGGCGCAACAGCGCCTCGACTTCCCGGTCGCTGCTGCCGTGCTTCTCGAGGTGCCGCGCAATGTTCTCGGAGGCCCGGGCCACGCTGCCCAGCGCGGCTTCGACGCGATTGGCCGAGGCCAGCGCCAGATTGTGCGCACTGGCGGCGACCTCTTTCTCGATGAGTGTCCGCGAGCGCAGGTGATTGAAGCCCAGCATGGTGGCGAAAATGACCGAGGTGCTCAGCGTGACCACCAGGATCAGGCGCGCGCCGATCGTTCTAGGGAAGCGCACGGCCGGCTTTCACGAAAACTTCGTAATCGAGAGCCTCACGCACCAGGCCTCTCCTGCGCAGTTCCTGCGCCACCACCTGATAGTCCTTTCGCTTCAACTCACCGACACCGTCCTGGCCGCCCGTCGGACGCATCAGGGCCTGCATGCGCGTCAGCATCCAGCGTTGATGCATGCGGTTCGCCGGCAGGTGCGCTTCCTTGATGACGCGCAGCATGACGTCGAGGGTCTCCTCCGGGTGGGCAAACGCGTATTCCCAGCCCTCCAGCGAGGCGCGTACGAAGGCATCGACCAGTTGTGGATCGCGCGCCACGGTCTCCTGCAGCGCATACAAACCGTCTTCCGGGTAGTTGGCGCCGTGATCCCTGAGCGGGAAAACCGTCAGCTCGTCCTCATCCATCCCGGCGCTCAGGATGCTGTGGTATTCGTTGTACCACATGGCCGACGCCGCCGCGACGCCGCCACGCAGGAAGAGGTTCACCGTGCCCGACTGCTGGACAGGCTTGACCTTCAGCCGATGCTGGTCGAAGACACTGCGCGGAGGAATGTCGAAATCCCCGCCCCACAGCCCCACTTTTCTTCCGTCCAGATCCGCCAGGGTACGGATGCCCGAATCCTTGCGTGCCACCAGCAGCATCGACGACTGTTGCACCACCTGGGCGACATGAACGAGCGGCAGACCCTCATCGCGCCGTTGCAGGGCCGTCGTCAGCCACATGGCCGCGAAATCGGCACGACCATCGCGCAGATACTCGGCCGGGCTGCGTCCCGGCCCACCGTCGATGATGGTCAGGTCGATGCCGTGCTTGAGATAGATGCCCTTCTCGGCCGCCATGTAGTAGCCGGCAAACTGGGCTTGCGGCAGCCAGAGCGGAATGAAGCTGGCTTTTTTCAAGGGCCCGGAGGCGGTGGCCACGCCGCACAGCAGGCACAACAGGCAGCCGAGCATCCAGTGCAGGAGCGGCGTCGGGACTTTCATGGTCATCGATTCAGCGTCAGGCGAACGATGTTGCGCCCATCCTGGCGGAAGCAGTCGAGCCGGTCGGCGATCTTGCGCACCAGAAACCAGCCCAGGCCGCCGATCCTGCGGGTTTCGAGGTCGGCATCCAGATCGGGCTCAGCCACCGAACCGAGGTCGAAGGCCTCTCCCTCGTCGATCACCTCGGCGACAAAATGCTCGCCTTCGTCACGACAGTTCAAGGTGACCGGTCCCGGACCTGCCGGATAAGCGTAGTCGCAGATATTGACGAAGACCTCTTCCAGCGCCATGGTGAGCATGCCGATGCGCCTTGGCTCAAGCCCGAACCGCGTGGCGCAGTCGGCCAGGTGGTTCTGCAGGACTTCCAGGTTGGCGAGTTCCGCCAACAGGGAAATCGAGCCAGGCGACGGCGACTTGCTCACGGCCGTGCTTTCACATCCCCACCAAAGCGGCGTCGACCGAAGGGTGAATGCCCAGGATCGAGCTGAATCCCGTCATTTCGAAGACTTCACGCACGTTGTCCTGCAGATTGGCGAAGCGGACCTCTCCACCGACGGGCTTGAGCTGTTTCGCCGTCGACAACAGCACGCGCAAGCCGGCGCTGCTGATATAGGAGAGTTCTGCGAAATCAACGACGAAGCGCGTTTTTCCGTCCGCGATGAGTTGACGGACGGTTTTCTCGTAATCGGCCGCTGACACCGCATCGAGCTTGCCCGTCACTGCGACGATCCACGCATTTCCTCTTTCCTGTACCTGAATTTCCATTTCCGCTCCAAGGTCGACCGCCAGTTCGGGATGCTCGAATGAATCCTATCCGACCCGTCGGTGTCGTGCAACGCCGGAAAAGGCAAGGCCGTGAGTTACGATTGCTGCGCAAAACAGGAAAAGGAAACCGAATTGGCGACTCCGGCTTTTGGCAGGACCTGGTGGGGCGAGCAGTGGCTCAATGCGCTGACGCACATCGACTACGACAACCGACTGCCGCGCGGGCGCAGCTACGCCAACAAGGGCGCGGTCAGGGATCTCGGCGTCAGCGGCGGCATCATCCGGGCCAAGGTCAAGGGCAGTCAGGCGAGTCCGTACCGCGTCACGATCGACGTGCCGGCGATGACGGCCGCCGATGCGGAGCGGCTGCTCGACGCGATCGCCGCCGATCCGTCGCTGATCGCGCGGCTGCTCAACCGTGAGTTCGACCCGGCGGCCGCGCAGACGAAGGCGGTGAAGGCGATTCCGGCACGCTGTTTCATCGCCATGAGCGGGACACCGGTCGAGAACCGCTTCTCCGAGTACTGGAGCATCATGGACTTCGCCAACCGCGGCTACCTCGGAACACTGCCGCATTTCGTCCGCGAATTCGCGACGCCGATCCAGGTCGAGCGCGACGCGCAAGTCGCGCAGCGCTTCCGCCGCGTCACCGCGCCCTTCCTGCTGCGCCGGCTGAAGTCCGACAGGTCGATCATCAGCGACCTGCCGGACAAGGTCGAGCAGAACCAGTATTGCCAGCTCGGCAGCGAGCAGACCGCGCTCTACGAATCGGTCGTTCAGGAAGGGCTGAAGACGATTTCCGGTGAATCCGACACCTTCCGCCGGCAGGGACTGGTGTTGCAGATGATCATGGCCCTGAAGCAGATCTGCAACCACCCGGCGCACTACCTCAAGCAGGGCGGCGGCGACGAACTGCGCGAGTTGTTCACGCTGCGGGAGTGAGACCGCGACGGACAGCGACGACAAGCTGCGCGGTTTTGCAGTCGGCGCGGTCGAGGAGCCGCGGTGAAAACTTCAGCTTGGGAAAGCGGAATTCCTGGGGAAGCTCACTTCGAGCAAACGCTTCAGTCAGACTTTCCCCGTTTCTCCAGGCAATACCCTGATAATCCCGGCCGGTGACCGACCGGCCTGCGCTGCGGCAGCCTCCTACAGCTTCTGCGGCCAGTCGGCGCCGACGCCCAAGGCATCGGCCAGGCGCTCGTTGATGGTGTTGTAAGTCTCGATGAAATGGGGAACGAGCTGCCTCGCGCCCTGCAGCGACAGCATCAGATCCGTGGCAGAGAGCGCGTACTCATGCACCATGCGCTTACGCAGCGTGCGCGCCGCAAGCCACTCCTGCGCCGACCAGAGGAGACCGAGCTTCTCGGCGCGGTTCAAATTGTCGAGTGCGCTCCCCGTCCGCTCGGCCAGCGCGCGCAAGCATGCGGGGATCAACTTGTCGCCGAGATTGTCCTGCAAGCGGGCAAAGCGCGAGACGAAGGCCTCGAGCGTCTCGGCCGCCGCGTCGTCCTGCTCCAGATTCGAAAACCAGGCCTCGTCCAGGTGATGGGCAAACAGACGCTTTTCCGCCCGTAGCAGCCAGTTCGCCTCACGGCGGACGACCTCGAGCAGGCTCAACAGGCGCAGATATTCGGGATCAAGCAACTTGCTCAACTCGGTTCCTTCGCGTCTGGCGATCGCGTGGATCGGTTTCTCCTCGGTAGCAGGATCGACCAGGAGGACATCGAACTTCTGTTCGCCGAGTGTCATCTGCAGCGCCGCATCGAAGCGCGCAGCCGACAGCATGCGGTTAGGCAAGGCGCAAGGTGTCTCGACCAGCAGATCGATGTCGCCGCCCCTGCCAGCAGGATCGGTGCGCGAGCCGAACAGCCAGACCCGTACCTGCTCGCCAAAATGCTGGCGAGCTATATCGACAATGGCGTGAGCCTCGTCTTTTTTCAGGCGAATCGTCACGAAAACAAGCTCTCCAACCGTGAAGTCCGGGTGTCGGACCACTCCATGAACGGACTCGGATTTTCTCACAGACGCGGCTTTTCGCTTTGCAGACATACTCTCAAACGACGCGGCTGAGCGTGAGTTACGATCGCCGCGCAAAAAAGGAAACCGACTTGGCGACTCCAGCTTTTGGCAAGACTTGGTGGGGCGAACAGTGGCTCAACGCGCTGACGCACATCGACTACGACAACCGGCTGCCGCGCGGACTGGGCGGCTCCGTGCAAGCATCTGGCGGCGACGAACTGCGCGAGTTGTTCACGCTGCGGCGGTGAGCCGGCGTGAACGCGACGAGGCGCCGGTCGCCATACGCGACCGGCGCCTCGATCGTCCGCCTTAAAGAACGAAGTCGGCTGCGCTCAGCGTCAGCTGGCCAACCAGCGTGATCTCGAACTCGGCGCTGCCGACATCGCCGTCGTTGTCGAACTGGACGACGGTATTGTCGCCTTCGACGAACCAGTTGATGCTGTTTGCCTGCAGCGCTACCGAATTGACCAGCCCGAAAGCCTGATCTCCGCTGGCAGCGGTATTGGCGTCGATCGCCGAGAAATCGAGGCTGTCAAAGCCAACGTGGAAGTCGGTGATGGTATCGCCCGTGTCCTTGGCATCCAGGAACTTGAACACATCCTTGGTTGCGCCGGTGCCGCCGGTGAGCGTGTCGGCACCGAAGCCGCCGACGATGGTGTCGTTGCCGACATCACCGGTGATCGTGTCGTTGCCCGAACCGCCGTAGATCACGTCGTTGTCGGTGCCACCATTGATGAGGTCGTCGCCCGAACCGCCGTAGATCGCGTCCCTGCCTTCGTCACCGGCGATCGTGTCGCTCCCCGCACCGCCGTAGAGGGTGTCGGCACCGCTACCGCCGACCAGCGAGTCGTCGCCGTTGACGCCGTACACCGTGTCATTTCCGGCTTTGGCGTCGATCACATCGTCGCCGTCGGTACCAACGATGGTGTTGTCGGTCTTGCCGACACTCGTGACGGTCTTTCCAGCCGTGGCGATGCTGTCGAAATCCTTGGGATCGGCACCGTCGTAAACCGCCGGGGCAGCCGCCCGGGTGTCCTGGACCACCACCGGTTCATCGGCCCCCTGGACGGTGACGGTGATCGCCTTGGCCGTGCCGTCGAGGCTCTGCACGGTCAGGGTTTCATCGACCGCGTCGGCCGTTGCCAGCGACTGCGCCTTGGCGTTGTCGAGCGTGTAGCTCCATTCGCCGGTCTTCTCGTCGAAGGAGAAGTTGCCGTACTGGCCCTTGAGCGATTCGGCGCCGACGGCCTGGAAGCCGCTCTGGCCTTGATCCGCATCAGCGACGGCGAGTTTGCCGGTGGCGACGTAGGCACCGGAATCTTCGGTCACGCTGGCGGCAGCGTTGCCGGAGATGACCGCAGCGTCGTTCGCGCCATGCACGGTCGTGCTGATCGTCTGCGTCGCCGTGCCGTCGAGGCTCGCAACGGTCAGCGTCTCGGTGGCCGCATCGTCGGCACCGAGCGACTGCGCCTTGGCGTTGTCGAGCGTGTAGCTCCAGGCGCCGGTCTTCTCGTCGAACGAGAAGCTGCCGTACTGGCCCTGCAGCGACTCGGCGCTGGCCGCCTGGAAGGCGCTCTGGCCTTGATCCGCATCGACGACGCTCAGCACACCATTGACGACGTAGGAAGCGGAATCCTCTTTCACGCTGGCGGCCGCTTCCCCGGAAATGACCGCCACGTCATTGACGCCATTCACGGTCGCCGTGATCGTCTGCGTCGCCGTGCCGTCGAGGCTGGTTACGGTCAGCGTCTCGGTGGCCGCATCGTCGGCACCGAGCGACTGCGCCTTGGCGTTGTCGAGCGTGTAGGTCCAGGCTCCGGTCTGCGCGTCGAACGAGAAGTTGCCGTACTGGCCCTGCAGCGACTCGGCGCTGGCCGCCTGGAAGACGCTCTGGCCGTTGTCGGCGTCGGCGACGGCGAGCTTGCCGGTGACGACGTAGGCGCCCGAATCCTCGGTCACGTCGTCAGCCGCTTCACCCGAGATGACCGCCACGTCGTTCACACCCTGCACGGTCGCCGTGATCGTCTGCGTCGCGCTGCCGTCGAGGCTCTTGACGGTCAGCGTCTCGGTGGCCGAATCGTCGGCGCCGAGCGACTGCGCCTTGGCGTTGTCGAGCGTGTAGGTCCATTCACCGGTCTGCGCATCGAACGAGAAGCTGCCGTACTGGGCCTGCAGCGACTCGGCGCTGGCCGGCTGGAAGACGCTCTGGCCGTTGTCGGCGTCGGCGACGGCGAGTTTGCCGGTGACGACGTAGGCGCCCGAATCCTCGCTCACGTCGGCAGCCGCATCACCCGAGATGACCGCCACGTCGTTCACACCCTGCACGGTCGCCGTGATCGTCTGCGTCGCCGTGCCGTCGAGGCTGGTTACGGTCAGCGTCTCGGTGGCCGAGTCGTCGGCGCCGAGCGACTGCGCCTTGGCGTTGTCGAGCGTGTAGCTCCAGGCGCCGGTTTGCGCGTCGAACGAGAAGCTGCCGTACTGGCCCTGCAGCGACTCGGCGCTGGCCGCCTGGAAGGCGCTCTCGCCGTCATCGGCGTCGGCGACGGCGAGTTTGCCGGTGACAACGTAGTTGTCGGAATCCTCGCTCACTTCGGCGGCCGCTTCACCGGAGATGACTGCCACGTCGTTCACGCCATTCACGCTCACGCTGATCGTGTGCGAGGCAGTGCCGTCGAAGCTCGTCACGGTCAGCGTTTCGGTGGCCGAGTCGTCGGCACCGAGCGATTGCGCCTTGTCGTTGTCGAGCGTGTAGCTCCAGGCGCCGGTCTTCTCGTCGAACGAGAAGCTGCCGTACTGGCCCTGCAGCGACTCGGCGCTGAGCGCCTGGAAGACGCTCTGGCCGCTGTCGGCGTCGACGACACTGAGCTTGCCGGCGGTGACGTAGGCACCGGAATCCTCGGTCACGACAGGAGTCGCGTCGCCGGCGATGCCGATCGTGTCGCTGCTGATCGTCGCGGCGTCGTTCTGGCCGAGGATGTTGACCGTCACCGTGGCGTAACTGAGGGTGCCGTTGCCCAGTTGGATCGCGTAGACGAAGGTGTCGGAGTACTGCTCGCCTTCGGTGAGGGCATTGACCTTGTCGCTCGCGATCGAGAACTCGACCTTGCCGGCGTTGATGCGGATCAGGTTGCCATCGGCGGTCGTCTCCCAGGCGGTCACCAGGCCGGGATCCTTGGCCAGCAAGTCCTTCAGCGCGCCGCTGCCGTCGTCGATCGAGTAGAGCTTCTTGGCGTTGCCGCCAAGGTCGTTGCCCGTGACGTCGAGCAGCACCGTGTTGCTGAGTTGATCTTCGTTGAAGCCGTAGGCGTCAGCCTTGGCCTGCGGGGTGTTGGTGAAGCTTACGGATTGGGTCGTGTTAGCCATTTGCTGCCTCCTTGAAGGATTGTTCGACGAGGAATCCAGAGTGGTCGTCGTCAGGCAGTCGGATTGCCTGGCGGCCAGAAATCACTCTCTGGACAAGGCAACCCGGCTACCTCCTTCAGGAGGCCCGTGGCTTTCCGGCCCCGTATCGCTACGGGTGTGGCGTTTGTGTGAGGTGATATTAAGGGGAAGGACTTAGCAGAAAGCGACGAAGACTTAGCAGTTGGCGACTCGCTGCAGTTGCCGGCCGCCCCGCGAAAAGGCTCTTTGCATCCCGGGGAGCCTCTACAATTCGCCCGCAAGGGGCAGCGCTGCGCCCCTTCGATGCCGCCTTGCTTGGGCCGACAGGCAGGGGCTTGTCGCCAGGACAGGGAAATTCGAAGAAGACGATCGGTATTGGAGCTTGTGATGACGGACGCAACGCTGCCCAGGGCGAGCATCCTGATCGTCGATGACAGCACGACGAACCTCAAACTGCTGGTCCATGTACTGAGGGACGAGTACGACTTGCGTACCGCCACTTCGGGTCCGGAGGCGCTCGCCTTGCTGGGGCAGGAGGCCAGGCCGGACCTGATCCTGCTCGACCTGATGATGCCGGGGATGGACGGCTATCAGGTCTGCGCAGCGCTCAAGGCCGATGCCGCAACGCGCGACATTCCGGTCATTTTCGTCACCGCGAAGATCGAGGACGAAAGCCGCAGTCTGGCCCTCGGCGCCGTCGATTTCATCCAGAAGCCGATCAATGTCGCGGTGGTCCGGGCACGCGTCCGCCTGCACATCGATCTCGCCCGCCAGGCGGCGAGCTTGCGGCAAAGCCTGATCGACGTCCGGCTGGCGCAAGACCGCTCGCAGGTCTTGTCGACGGCGATCGAGCAGAGTCCGACCTCGGTGGTGATCACCGATGCCGACTGCCGCATCCAGTACGTCAATCCGCGCTTCGTTGCCGAGTCCGGCTATTCGGTGGCAGAAGCCATCGGTCGCAATCCGCGCTTCCTGAGTTCCGGCCTGACCGAGCGCGCGACCTTCGCGTCGATGTGGAGCCATCTGCTGCGCGGCGAGGCATGGACCGGGGAAATCATCAACCGCCGCAAGTCCGGCGCGCTCTTCCACGAAGAAATCCACGTTTCGCCGGTGAAGGACGCGCAGGGGAAAACCGTCCACTACGTCGCGGTGAAGCTGGACATCACCGAACGCAAGCGGCTCGAACAGGAGCGACAGGACGCGATGCGACGCCTCGAACTCGCCACCGAGGCTGCGCATCTGGGCATCTCGACCTGGGATCTGAGCGAGGCCACGATGTCCTGGGACAGTCGAATGTGCGACTGGTACGAAGTCCCCGAGGCAATGCGCCGGCAGGGTATCCGCTACGAGTTCTGGCGCTCGCGCGTGCACCCCGACGACGCCGACGCGTTCACTGCGGCCCTGCAGCAGACACGGCAGGCCCATACGCCCTGGCAGCAGGAGTTCCGCATCGTCGTCCCGAGCGGCCGCATCCGCGAGTTGCAGACCTCGTACCTGTTCGAGACCGCCCCTTCCGGCAAGACGCCGCGCATGATCGGCGTCACCCGCGATGTCACGCCGCAGCGCGAACTGGAGGCGACGCTGCGCGCGGCGAAGCAGAAGGCCGATGCCGCCAACGAGGCCAAGGGCAACTTCCTGGCCAACATGAGTCACGAGATCCGCACGCCGATGAACGCGGTCATCGGGCTGTCGCATCTGCTGCTCGAAGGCGAGCTCGACGCCACGCAGCGTGACTATCTGGAGCGAATCCACGTGTCGGCGACGGCACTGCTCAACATCATCAACGACGTGCTCGACTATTCGAAGGTCGAAGCAGGCCACCTGGAACTGGAATCGATCCCGCTCTCGCTCGACGAAGTCCTGGCCAGGACGATAGCCGTGTTCGCGATCCGCGCCGAGCAAAAGCAGGTGACGCTGGCGTTCGAGGTCTCACCGGAGTTGCCGCCGCGCCTGCAGGGCGACCCGCTGCGCCTGCAGCAGGTCATCAACAACCTGGTGGAGAACGCGCTGAAGTTCACCGAGAGCGGATCGGTCCGGATCAAGGTCGACTGCCTCGGCCAGGAGGCGGAATCGGTCGTTCTGCGCGTCGCGGTCAGCGATACCGGCATCGGCATCGATCGCGCCAGCCAGGAGAGCCTGTTTTCGCCTTTCCACCAGGCCGACAACTCGACCACGCGCAAGTACGGCGGCACCGGCCTCGGATTGAGCATCTGCAAGCGCCTGGTGGAATTGATGGGTGGCGAGATCGGCGTCGACAGTCGGGTCGGCACTGGCAGCACCTTCTGGTTCACGGTCCGCCTCGGTGCCCTGCCCGCGCCCGACGCCGAGCCTCTGCCCACTGCTGAGCTCGCGAAGGCAAGCTCGCTGCAGCCCGAGCGGCTGGCCCGGCTGGCCGAGCTCACTCGACCGATCCACGGCGCGCGGGTGCTGGTGGTCGATGACAACTCGACCAACCTGTTGCTGGTCGGCGAGTATCTGAAAAAGATGGCGCTGTCGTGCGAAACCGCGGACAACGGTCGGCGGGCGGTGGAACTGGCGAGTAGTGGCCGCTTCGCCGCCATCCTGATGGATTTGCAGATGCCGGAGATGGACGGTTTCAGCGCGGCGCAGGCGATCCGCGCCGGCGAGCGCACCAGAAATGCCGCTGCCGTACCGATCATCGCGCTGACGGCGGCGGCGATGCCGCAGGACCGCGAGGCGAGCGAGGCCGCCGGCATGAACGACCACCTGTCGAAGCCGGTCGACGCCCGGCAGCTGGCGCGCACGCTGTTGCAATGGATCCCCGGTCGCGCGCCGGCAGCGGACGAACTGCCCGCCCCGCGGCCGGTGCTGGAGCTCGGGCACGCGCTACGCCAGCTCGATGACGACCCGCTGCTGCTGCAGCGCCTGCTCGCGAGCTTCCACAGCGACTTCGCCGACGCGCCGGAACGACTGAGGAAGGCCATCGAACGGCAGGAGTTCGACGTCGCGATCCGTCTGGTGCACACCATCAAGGGGCTGGCACCGACGATCGGCGCCACCATACTGCACGCACTCGCCGTCGATTTCGAACAGGACTTGCAGCGCCAGGATGGCGCGCTGGAAGGGCCGTTCACCGCGGCACTGCGCGAGGTGCTGGCGGCGATCGCAACGCCGCTGCCGGCAGCCGGCAGCGACCGGCTCGCCGCTGGATCCGCCATCGACGCCGCCGCGCTCCTGCCCCGCCTGAAGAAACTCGGCCAGTTGCTGCTCGATGGCCGCAGCCAGGCGCGCGAGGCCTGCATGGAAATCGATCCGATGCTCTCCGGATCGGCGCTGCAGGAGCCCTGGGCACAGATCGCCCGTGCGATCGCGCGCTTCGACTTCGGCGCGGCACTCACGGGGCTCGAGTCGCTCGCCGCGACGATCAACCGCCGCAAGAGTGCGCTCGCCATCACGATGAGCGAGCGTCCGCCCGCGCGCACCAACCTGCTGATCGTCGACGACAACCCGAGCAACATCGAACTGCTGATTGCACTGCTGGAAAACGACTACGACCTGAGCATCGCCAGTTCGGGTCGCCAGGCGCTGGCGCTGCTGGCCGAAGGTTACCCGCGCGACCTGATCCTGCTCGACGTGATGATGCCGGAGATGGACGGATTCGCCGTTTGCCAGAAGCTGAAGGCCGACAAGCGGACGGCCGATGTCCCGGTCATCTTCCTGTCGGCGGCGACGGATACCGACGACAAGCTGCGCGGTTTTGCGATCGGCGCGGTCGACTACATCACCAAGCCGTTTTCAGCCAGGGAAGTCCGCGCGCGCGTCGCCGTGCACCTGGCCAACCGGCAGGACCGACAGCGACTCGAAGCCATGCTCGGCGAAGGTATCGTCGCTCAGTCCGTCAACCGGGAACAGGACCTCTTCAACCGAGCCGTCACCCTGCTCAAGGCGCACCTGAGCCAGCCGCCGAGCCTGACCGACTTAGCCCACGAACTCGGGACCAACGCACGCAAGCTGACCGAGGTGTTCCGCAAGCAGGTCGGGATGACGGTTTTCGATTTCGTCCTCGAACTGCGGCTGGAAAAGGCGCGCCTGTGGCTCGACAGAGGCGAGTTGCAGGTGCGCACGATCGCCGACCGGATCGGCTACCGCAATGCCGGCGACTTCACCCGCGCCTTCCGCCGCCGCTACGGGGTCAGCCCGAGCGAATACCGGCGGCAGGCGAGTGCGGATTGATGGCAGCGTTTCCCGGAGACGGCGGCGCGGTCAAGGGGCTGCGGTAAAACGTAATCGTTCGGAAAACGATACTTCGAGGGAACCTCACTCGGCTTCGAGACGCTGAAGGACGAGCGGACGAGCTAAGCGGGTTCATATCGGATCAGCAGTGACGACAATCTCTACGCCCAGTACATCGCCGGTGCGCTCAGCACTCCCACGGATTGATGACTTGCAGACCCGCCGCCACGAAAGGACTCGTGTCGCGCGTCGCCACGATGAATCCTCTGGCGGTCGCGATGGCAGCGATATATCCGTCCGGTGTCGGGAATCCCTTGCCAGCTTCGCGGGCACGGATCGCCAGTTGTGCATAGCAGCGCGCCGCAGCAGCATCGAAAGCTAGCACGCGATCGCCGAACAGACCGAGCAAGCCATCGAGCGTTGTGGCCAGCGCATCCTTGCGTCGTCCCGCCGGCAAGGCGCCAATGCCGTACATCAGTTCGGCAAGCGTAATGCAGGACAAGAACAAAGTTTCCTCGGGCTGTGCGTTCAGCCAAGCCATCACCGCCGGATTGGCCGACGGTTTCATCGCCTCCGAGACGACGTTGGTGTCGAGGACGATCATTCGAACCTCATCGGCTCGGCAGGCGTCTTGTCACGTTCGAGGAAGGCAAAGTCATCATCCGCCAGCCCGGCACGGCGACCGATTTCCGCCAGTGCGTCACCCATGCGAATGCGCGGCTTGACCGCGTTGGCCAGGATGTCACGCACTTCCGCTTCAGTGCTACGACCGTGCCTCACCGCCAGCGCGCGGAGCGCTCGATGGACTTCGTCAGGGACGTTACGCACGGTCAGGACAGCCATGGTCGATACCTCTTTTTCATTGCGATGACAGCAATTTTAGAAGAGTGACTGCATTTATGCAAATATATCTCCTCACGATACGCAACGAAGAAGATCTGGCGCTTTTCTTGCCGGGCCTGACCTCGGCATGGACCAGGAATTCCACCCCGACGCCTTCAATATCGGCATCAACGGCGGCGCGCCAAGCTTCCGGCATTTGCAGGCGAAGCCCGGCCGGGAGATGGTCCTCTCAGCGATGAAGCCGGCGACGACGATCCGCGCAATGGCCTGGCGCTGACACCGAACATGCACTGGGCGATGGACCGCTGGCTGATTGCGCCCGACACCGAGTTTCGCTGGCGGGTGAGCCCGGTGCTGGACAAGAGAGTTCCCGATCACCGGATGCTCACCGAACTGGAAGGAAAGAAGCTTTTCCTGCCGCGGGAGGCGAGGATGTATCCGAAGCGTGATGCGATCGAGTGGAGATTGGAGAGGCTGGCCCCTTGAATCGCCTTGAGCAAACGAGGAGAACGTTCATGCCCGATCCATGTATGGCTGCTGGATATCGCACCACAAGCTCACACAGAACCTCGCGGAGGTATGGCGTAACGGGCATCACGACTTGTGGACAGCTAACCCACCTTACTAGCCTTGAGGTCGGCAGTCGGTCACCCGGCTGTCACCCGAGAGTCACCCTGAAACCCAAGCAGGGAGCCAGACACCGGGGCAGAGGGACGAGGCCTTAAACGAAAAAGCCCTGATTTCTCAGAGCTTTTTCTTTGAATTTCTGGCGCGCCCGAGACGATTCGAACGTCCGACCCTTGCCTTCGGAGGGCAATACTCTATCCAGCTGAGCTACGGGCGCGTGCTTGGTGCAGGGGCGTAAGGATAGCGGTTTCCGGGCGGCGAGTCCATCGCCGTGTGCCGGGGCGGACGGATTCCGGATCCAGACCCCGTCAGAGGAGGCGACGCATTTCTGCGGTTGCTGGCACCGCGCTCGCGATGATAGTCCACGCCCCGATCGTCGGCCGCCGAAGCCAGGATCATCTCGCCAGCGCGTGCGACCGATCGGGAGAGTCAGAGCGGCAAGAACAGATTGTGCGGATGATCTGCCATCTGCTCGAAGCCGTACCGTTGGTAGAAGTCGACTGCGGAGAGCTTCGCATTGACCACGAGACCGACGCCGCCGACTTCGCCTGCAATGCGAGTCACGCGCTCAATGGCGTCGAACAGCATGAATTCTCCGATGCCGTGGCCTTGGTGCTTTTTCGCCGTCGCCAAGCGGCCGAGGCGGAACACGGGGAGCTTGTTTGGCAAGCGCTTCCGATACTGCGCGGGCAAGTCAGTGATCACCAGTTCGGCAAGGCTTATGGCATAGAAGCCAAGCACTTCCGCACAGGCTTCATCGGTGACGACGACAAAGCTCGAGGAAACTCCCTTCAGCTTGTGCTGCCTGGCGACTTGGCCAAACCAGGCGTTGAGTTCCGCATCTCCGCAGTCGAACCCCTTCCGGTCATGCCCGTCGTTCAGCGGTAGAACCAGCATCGTTCTTCATCCTCTGATAACGGGCCTGCGCCTGAAGGAATATGTCATTGCGCGGCGGCGGGTTCTCGATCATCTCCAGCAGTCGCAACGATTCCCGCCGAGTCAGGGCGATCGTCGATTCACTCTCGATGACCTTGTCCGCTTTTTCGAGCGCTGCCTGCACCACGAACTGATTGAGCGTCGCGCCCACGAGGTCGGCCGCCACTTGCAGCCGCTCCTGGACGTGGTCGGTGATTCTGGTGGTGAGCCGTTTTCCGGTGTGAGCAGGCACGGCAGTCTCCTTGGAACGCACTTCGTCGATTGGCCCAGTGTAGGCTTATGGCGTCATTTTGTCACCATTAGACGCGCGGCCATTTGCGGAGCATCGACTGCGTGTCAGCGCGATTCGCGCTACCAGTCTGGTTTGCCCCGGTGTCCGCATGGCGGGAAGCGCGAATTCGTGCGCGGCTGCCGCCGCCGCCCCCCAGGATTGGCGCCGACGCACCCACTCAGCGGAATGAAACTTGCAACGACTGACTTCTTAACGACTCAAAATTGGATTATAATAAGACCAACATGATGAGACCGAACTACAAGTCACCGTTCAGCAAGTTTGTGAAGAAGGCACACAAGCCTCTGCAACTTGCGATCGAGGATGCCACAGAGGAGGTTTGCCAGAAGCCCGAGATCGGGGAAGCCAAGGTCGGCGACTTGGCCGGGATCTGGGTCTACAAGTTCAAATTCAATCGCCAGGAATACCTCATGGCCTATCGGCCACCGTCTCCGGAGGACGAACGGCAAGAAGCCGATGTGGAATTGCTGTTGATTGATTTCTACAAAGTGGGTTCGCACGAAAATTTCTATGACGAACTCAAGCGCTACCTGAGATCGGAGGAATAGAAAGATGGGCCATGCGCTGACTGCTGACGATCTGTATCAGAATCTCAGGCAAATGCCGGCCACTGAGCGGCAGAGGTTTTTCGCCATCCTATCCACGAATGCATTCCGTGACGAGGATCTGAGCCATGAACAACTGTTCGGCCACTTGGCCGACGACGAGTTCACCGCCAAGGAAGCGGCCGAATATCTGGAGGTCTCGATGTCGACCTTCCGCCGCTTTGTCGCGAACGGCAAGCTGACATCGAGTTCGACCGTCGGCCGCAATCAGATGTTCGCAGTGGCGGACCTCAAGGTCTTCAAGAAGGCGCTCAAGGCGACAAAGGGCTGAACTGGGGACGGCGGCTACTTCTGCTTGCTGCCGAGCATCGCCTTCAGCGCCGACAGCCTGGCCGACCCGGTCGCCTTGTCGGGCGGCGTCGCGGCCTTGCCTCCGGAGATGCGCATCTCGCTGTCGCTCATCTCGCGGATGAAGCGCGACGGCTCGCAACTGATCAGTTCGCGTGCCTGCTTGCGCTTCTCGCAGTGCGAGAGGTGCAGCGAGCGCTGCGCGCGGGTGATGCCGACGTACATCAGGCGGCGCTCTTCCTCGATCTTTTCCGGCGACTGCGATTCACGGTGCGGCAGGATGCCTTCCTCGACGCCGATCAGGAAGACGTGCGGGAATTCGAGGCCCTTGGCCGCGTGCAGCGTCGATAGCTGGACGGCATCGACGTCGGTCTCACCCTTGTCGAGCAGGTTGATCAGCGCGATCGTCTGCGTCAGATCGATCAGCGTCTTGCCCTCTTCCTCGCCCTTGCTCGACAGCCAGTTGCACAACTCCGTCACGTTGCCCCACTTCGTCTGCGCGGCGCGCGGCTCCTCGTGGTCGTAGAGGAAGGCTTCGTAGCCGATCGCGGTGAGCAGGTCGGGCAGCACCTGGGCCGGGGGCTCCTTGTTCGCGCGCCACTCGAAGCGGTTGATGAAGGTGCAGAACTCGTGCAGCGGTGCCGCCTGGCGCGCCGGGACGCGGTGCGCGAAGCCTTCCTCGGTAGCGGCGGCAAAAAGCGAGAGGTGGCGTTCGCCGGCGTAGGTGCCGAGCGCGGCGAGCGTCTGCCCGCCGATGCCGCGCTTCGGCGTGGTCACGGCGCGGATGAAGGCCGGGTCGTCGTCGCTGTTGGCCAGCAGGCGCAGCCAGGAGGTGATGTCCTTGATCTCGGCCTTGTCGAAGAAGGACTGGCCGCCCGAGAGCAGGTAGGGAACCTTGTGGTTGCGCAGCTGCTGTTCGAGGAGACGCGCCTGGTAGTTGCCGCGGTAGAGGATCGCGTAGTCGCGGAACTGGCCGCGGTTCTCGAACTTGTGCGCCAGGAGCTTCATCACCACCGACTCGGCCTCGGCTTCCTCGTGCGGGCAGACGGTGAGCGTGATCGGGTCACCGTAGCCCAGGTCGGACCACAGCTTCTTGTCGAACAGCTTTTCGTTGTTGGCGATCAGCGCGTTGGCGGCCTTGAGGATGCGCACGGTCGAGCGGTAGTTCTGCTCGAGCATGATCACCTTCAGGTTCGGGTAGTCGCGCGGCAGTCCGCGCAGGTTCTCGATGTCGGCGCCGCGCCAGCCGTAGATCGCCTGGTCGTCGTCGCCAACCGCGGTAAAGGCGGCGCGCGGGCCGGCGATCAGCTTGAGCATCGCGTACTGGCAGGCGTTGGTGTCCTGGTACTCGTCGACGAGCAGGTAGCGCAGCCGGTTCTGCCATTTGGAGAGGATTTCCGGGTGCTTCTCGAACAGCTCGACCGGCAGCGCGATCAGGTCGTCGAAGTCGACCGCCTGGTAGGCACGCAGGGTCGCCGCGTAGCTATCGAAAACGCGCGCGGCGAGCACCTCGTGCTCGTCCTGCGCATCCTTTTTGGCCGCGTCGGGCGAGACGCGCGCGTTCTTCCAGCGCGAGATGATCGACTGCAGGCGGCGGATGGTCTGCTTGTCGACGGTGCCGGCCAAGTCGGTGATGATGCTCTGGCAGTCGGTCGAGTCGAAGATCGAGAACTTCGGCTTGTAGCCGAGCGCGGCGGCTTCCTCGCGCAGGATGCGCACGCCGAGCGAGTGGAAGGTCGAGATCGACAGACCCTTCGCCGAACCACCGAGCAGCTTGTCGATGCGCTCCTGCATCTCGCGCGCCGCCTTGTTGGTGAAGGTGATCGCGGCGATGTTGGCAGGGTTGAAGCCGCAGTCCTGGATCAGGTAGGCGATCTTCTGCGTGATCACCCGCGTCTTGCCGGAACCGGCACCGGCGAGCACGAGCAGCGGACCGTCGAGATAACGGATCGCCTCGCGTTGCGGGGGATTGAGACCGGCGGAAGGGGAAGCGGACATCGGCGGCGGACAGACAACGGAAGGGGCCGGATTCTAGCACGCGGGGTTTTCGCGGCTGCCGCTCCTGCCGTGGTGCGAGTCTCGTGGGAGGGCAGGCAGGCCCGAATCGTTTGGCTTACGAATTCGGGGCTACCGCCCCTCCCACATTTCGAGAACCGTCCCCGTATTTGTTATTTGATCGCGCCGAAGACCCTGGACAGGAGCTTCGAGCCGGTGCCGACCGGGTCCTGGCGGATCGCCTTTTCCTGCTCCGCGATCATCAGGTAGAGGCCGTCCAGGGCCTTGCGCGTGACGTACTGGTCGAGCTTGGCGTCTTCCTCGCTGACCAGGCCGAAACGCTGGGCCTTGCCGGCGAAGCGGTCGTAGGATTCGGCGAGCTTGACGCGCTCGGTCGCCTTCCTGACGATCGGCAGGAACTTCTCGCCGAGCGGGGTCGAGGTCGTGCGACGGAAGTACTGCGTCGCCGCGTCGTCGCCGCCGGCGAGGATTCCCTTGGCGTCGTCGATGCTCATCGACTTGACGGCATTGAGCAGGATCGGCTTGGCTTCGACGACCGCCGCCTCGGCGGCGCGGTTCATCGCCTCGACCAGTTCGTCGGCCTGCTTGCCCATGCCGAAGGTGCGCATCGCGCCCTCGACCTGACGCAGCGAGTCGGGCAGCGGAATCTTCACGCGCGCGTCGCCAAGGAAACCGTCGCGCTGGCCGAGTTGCTCGACGGCGACTGCTGCGCCGCGCGAGAGCGCTTCCTTGAGGCCGGACGCGCTCTCCTTGCTGGAGAGGTCGGCGAGGCCGACGGCTTGCGCCGGTGCGGCGGCGAGGAAGGCGAGCGCGCAGACGGCCGGCGCCAGCAGGGCGTGGAGGCGGGAGAAGAAGTTCTTCGACATGATCGCTCCTTGGCTTGAGTCGATGAGGTTGGCCGCATGCACGCCATGTCACCCGTTTCCAGGGAAGCGTGCGCTGCAACTATCGTTCAGCATAACGCAGCGAACTGTGGGGGAGCAACGACGTCACCCCACTCCAGTTCGCGGCGGCTGACGCTCCCAGGCAAGGCACCCGGGCAGGCGGTTCTCCCGTGGGAGGACCGGAAGGGCCGAAACTTGTCGATTCGATGCATTCGCGGCTGCCGCCGCTCCCACAGGATGGCGCGCAAGGATTTCGCGCGAAGACGAACTCGCTCTATAGTCCAGCCTCTGACGCCACGCTGCCCGCCCGGGCGCGACTTTCCGGGAAACCGCCCATGTTCGCCTCGCTACGCCGACCCGACGTCCTGATCACGACCCTTGCGGCCGCCGGAATCTTCATGGTCACGATGGGGCCGCGGCAGGCGCTCGGGTTGTTCATCGCGCCGATCGACGCCGACACCGGCGTCGGCATCGCGACCTTGAGCCTGGCGCTGGCGATCGGTCAGTTCGCCTGGGGTGCGGTGCAGCCGCTGGTCGGCGCGGTCGCCGACCGCTTCGGGCCGCGCGCGGTGCTGATCGGCGGACTGTTCGTGCTGGCGGCCGGCTGTGCGCTGACGCCGCTGATGACTTCAGGCCTCGGGCTGATCGTCTGCTTCGGCCTGCTCACCGCGATCGGCTCGGGCGCCGGCAGCTTCTCGGTGCTGATCGGCGCCGCCGCGCAACGCCTCCCGCTCGAGGCGCGCGGACCGGCGTCGGGCGTGATCAACGCCGGCGGCTCATTCGGCCAGTTCGTCTTCGCGCCGATCCTGCAGAAGCTGATCCAGACGGTCGGCTGGATGGGGTCGCTGTGGGCCCTGGCCGTGATGACGCTCGCCGCGCTACCGCTGGTCGGCAAGCTGACGCAGGGACAGCAGGCGCCGGTGAGGCACGCCGGCGAGGAGCAGGGACTGATGCAGGCCGTGCGCAGTGCGATGCGCGACCGCAGCTACCTGCTGCTGCACGCCGGTTTCTTCACCTGCGGCTTCCACGTCGCCTTCCTGGTCACGCACCTGCCCGGCGAAGTGAACCTGTGCGGACTGCCGGCTTCGGTCGCGAGCTGGTCGCTGGCGATCATCGGTCTCGCCAACATCTTCGGCAGCCTCTACGCGGGCTCCTGCGTCGCGCGCTATCGCAGCAAGTACGTGCTGGCGGCGATGTACGCGTCGCGTGCGCTCCTGATCGGCGCCTACCTGCTGGCGCCGCGCACCGACCTGACCTTCTACCTGTTCGCCGCCGGACTCGGCTTCACCTGGCTGGCGACCGTGCCGCCGACCGCGGCCATCGTCGGCAAGCTGTTCGGAGTGCGCTACCTCGCCACGCTGTTCGGACTGACGCTCCTGTCGCACCAGATCGGCGCCTTCTTCGGCGCCTGGCTCGGCGGGCTGGCGATCAGCCGCTTCGGCGACTACGGCTGGATGTGGTACGCCGACATGGTGCTGGCGGCCCTGGCGGCGCTGGTGAACCTGCCGATCCGGGAGGCACCGGTCGTCCGGCAGGCTGCGGTGGCCTGATCCGGAAGCCCGCTCATGAAAAACCCGCCTTCCGGCGGGTTTTTTATCTGCGGCTGGCTTAGAACTTGTAGCCGACGCCGATGATACCCGTGAGCGAATTGGGCTTGAGGGAGACGCGGTCAGCACCGTCCGTTGCGCTCTTACTCTCGAAGTTGGCCTGCTGGATTTCGGCGACACCGTAGAGGTTCGGGGTGAAGGCATACTTCAGGCCGACTCCGTAGGTATAACCGTTGAACGTTTCGCTATCAGAACCGGCCCCCGTTGCGCTCAACTCACCCTTCGTTGCAACGTAGCCGAGCTTCAAGTAGGCGAGAGTCTGAGGATTGATGTAGTAACCCGGATCGATGCTGACTCCCCAGGTGTCCTTGAGTTTGAACTCGGCGCTGTCACCATTGAAAGTTACCTTGCCGGCCTTCTGGTCGCCGATCGTGTAATAAGCGCTTGCAGCCAAGTTCCATTGGCCGAAGGACTGCGACCAGCCACCGGCGACCTGACCGACAAAGCTGGTGTCGTTCAGTTTGGTGCTGAGTGAATTGCCATTCCAAGTCTCGCTGTAATCCGACTGCGAATTCGCGAAGCCGACACCGGCCTGCACGAAGGGGCCGTCGAAGGCGGCGGGGGCGGCGACGGCGAAGGACGAAGCAGCGCTCAGCGCGGCAAGCATTGCAAGTTTCTTGAATTTCATGTTCAGGACTCCCGAGGTTGGCGTTTGTCATCAATTCACAGCAACAGCACCGCCAATCTATTCATTTGAGCTATCCCGAGTCAATAAGCAGCAATCAGCAAACGCGCGTAGCGGGGGACAGGCTGTTGCGCCGATGCAACAGTGAGTGAAGCGTGCCTCGTCCAGCAGACGAAACGTGACAGGCAGGAAGGCGAACCGCGTCACCTCATCGCGACGGCGGGAATTTATCCGATGCGTGACTGAGCATCACGCTTCGTCGCACTGCTACGGGATGAACGGCGTCCGCACCGTCGCTGCGCTGCTCGCGCCCTCCGTGATCGCCTGGCAGAGATCGCGAAACCGGCGCATCGCGGCGCTTTCGTGGCGCTGACGGTGGCGGACGAAGTAGAAATTACGGCCGAGGTCGAACTGCGGCGTGGCGACCTCGACCAGGCTGCCACGGCGGAACGCTTCGCGCAGCGCCAGCCGCGACAGGCAGCCGATACCGAGCCCCGATTCGACGGCGCGCTTGATACCCTCGGTATGCTCGAGTTCGAGGCGCAGATTCAAGCGGGCAAGCTGCGAGGCGATGACGCGGTCGAACAGGCCGCGCGTCCCCGAGCCGCGTTCGCGCAGGATCCACGACTGCGCCGCCAGCAGCGCGTTGTCGGCGGTCCGGATCGCGGCGAGCGGATGCTGCGGCGCACAGAAGACCACCAGCTCGTCCTTGAGCCAGGGTTCGACCTGTAGATCCGGGTGGCTGACCTCGCCCTCGACCAGCGCCAAGTCGCACTCGAAGCGCAAGAGGCGCGCGATGACGAGTTCGGTGTTGGCGACGTGCAACTGCGCCGGTGCATCGGGGTGCTGGCGCAGGTAGTCGGCGAGCACCAGCGTCGCCAAGTAGTTGCCGATGGTCAGCGTCGCGCCGACGTTGAGCGGCCCGAGCCTGCCGCCGGCGAGGTAGGCCTCGAGGTCGCGCGCCTGGCCGAGCAGCGACTCGGCCAGCGGCAGCAAGCCGGCGCCGGTCGCATTGAGGTGCAGCGACTTGCCGATGCGGTCGAACAGCGGGCTGTCGA
Organism: Rhodocyclus purpureus; assembly: GCF_016653115.1. Classification (GTDB taxonomy): domain Bacteria; phylum Pseudomonadota; class Gammaproteobacteria; order Burkholderiales; family Rhodocyclaceae; genus Rhodocyclus; species Rhodocyclus purpureus. Next base: position 47,851 of record NZ_NHRX01000038.1, on the reverse strand, counting down.
ACTGTCGCTCGAGTTCGACCAGCGCACTGCTCGCCGCCGATTGCGACATGGCGAGGCGTTCGGCGGCGCGCGAGACGTTCTCGGTCTTGGCGACCTCGGCGAAGATTTCGAGCTGGCGCAGGGTGATTCGCATATCGGCTTAGCAGATAACGGATAGAGAAATTATCCGCTTTTTCAATTGAGTGTCGAGGACTAGACTGCGTCCATCGTCAATTCCCCAAGAGCCTTGCTCATGAGCACTATCGCCGCCGAAACCGTCCTCTCGGTCCATCACTGGAACGACAACCTGTTCAGCTTCCGCACCACGCGCAACCCCGGCCTGCGCTTCACCAACGGCCAGTTCGTGATGCTCGGGTTGGAGGTGAATGGCCGGCCGCTGATGCGCGCGTACAGCATCGCCAGCGCCAACCACGAGGAACATCTCGAATTCTTCAGCATCAAGGTCCCCGACGGTCCGCTGACCTCGCGCCTGCAGCACCTGCGCCCGGGCGACCCGCTGCTGCTGAGCCGCAAGCCGACCGGGACGCTGGTCCTGCGCGACCTGAAGCCGGGACGCCGGCTGTTCCTGTTCGCCACCGGCACGGGCCTCGCGCCGTTCATGAGCCTGATCCACGACCCGGAAACCTACGAGCGCTTCGAGAAGGTCATCCTGGTGCACGGCGTGCGCTGGCAGAACGAGCTCGCCTATCACGACTACATCGAAGAAGAACTACCGCAGCACGAGTTCCTCGGCGAGATGGTCAGCGAACAGCTGGTCTACTACCCGACCGTCACCCGCGAAGCCTTCCGCAACCAGGGACGGCAGACTGACCTGATCCGCTCGGGCAAGCTGTTCGCTGACATCGGCGAGACGCCGCTCGACCCGGCGACCGACCGCGCGATGATCTGCGGCAGCCCGTCGATGCTCAAGGAAATCTCGGCGCTGCTCGACGGCTACGGTTTCCACATCTCGCCGCACATCGGCGTCGCCGGCGACTACCTGATCGAACGCGCCTTCGTCGAGCAATAGGCGATTTTCAGCAGCTGGCGTGGCAGCTGTCTAAAAAACGCTCGATCCTGCCCGCGTTTTCGGCGCAGATTCGCCGGAAATCGTCGCTGATGCGCGTGTCTTCGGCGCAGTTGCGCCAGTAGTCGGCAGCAGCAGGCGCCGCCCGCCGCCAGGTCGCCGCTTCTCCGGGAAGCGGCGGCTCGACGGAGAAGGCACGGGCCGGCAGTTCGCCGCCACGCAAGGGCGCATAGAGCATCGGCAGCATGTCGTAAACCGGCGCCAGGCGCAGACCGGGACGGAAAGCGAGATTGCCCTCGTGCATGTCGGTGTTGCCGATCAGCCTTCTGAAGGACCAGACCAGGTCGATCCGGGCAAGGTCTTCGGCCGTCAGCCAGCCGCGCGCGTGCAAGCGGCGCGCCGTACGCGGCCACGGCGCAGCCGCGCTGCCGATCAGTGCGGCGTTGATGCTCGCCAGCGTGCACACCGGCGAGCACCCGGATTCGCCGTGCCGGTCGAAGCGCTCGACTTCAAAAAAAGTCCGACCGCAAGCCCGGACGATGGCGCTTGTCGCCGCCAGAACACCCAGCTGGCTGAAGGATTCAAGGCCAAGATGCTCGCAGACGAGCAGGTCGGACCAGCGTTGTACCGCCGGCGAGCCGTCGGCACCCGAGAACTTGACGATCAGGTCGACGACCTGCCCCTGGCGCATCCAGCGCACGGTGAATTTCGGAAACTCGCCGCCCGCTGAAGAGCCGGCGACTCCCCGTGTCCCCTCCCCGCAGCGTCGATGCGATAGACGGGCAGCCCCGCTGCGCTGCCGCGCAGTTCGCGCCGCAGCGCGTAGCGGATGCGCCGCGAGCCGCCGCGGCTGACGACGCGGCCTTCGAGCGAACGCAGCGCGCGCGCCAGCGTCGAGCGGTTCACGCCGCCGAGCAGGCGACAAAGCTCGGCGCTGCCGGCACGCGGGTGCGCGCGCAGGATGCGCAGCAGGGTTTCAGGAAGGACACTGGTCATGGCGCGCAACGAATCATGCAACGAATGGTAGCGACTGAACCATTATTTCTCAATGATTTGGCGGGTACCGAGAACAGTTGCGCGCAACGAAAACAAGGGCTTGTTTCAGGATCGTGGCAGGTCCCCCGCAGCCCCCTTGCCTCACGCCAATTGACGTTACCGTCAGCGCAATTGCGCACGGCGGAGCGGGCGCCGGGCGCTCCTCATGGCTGTCAAAAAGTCGTCGCACCCGGCGCCCGCTCCACCGTGTCTGGCGAGTTCGGCATCGGAACAGAAAACCTGGGGCTTTCGACTCACTCCCGCAGTTCGACGCCCGCCTGCCGGTCGGCCCAGTAGCTCGAACGCACCAGCGGGCCGCAGGCGGCGGCGGTGAAGCCCATCTGCAGCGCGGCGCGCTGGTAGTCGACGAAGACGTCGGGGTGCACGTAGCGCGTTACCGGCAGGTGGTGTGCCGAGGGGGCGAGGTACTGGCCGATGGTGAGCATCTCGGTGTCGTGCTCGCGCAGGTCGCGCAGCACTTCGAGGATTTCCTCGTCGGTTTCGCCCAGACCGACCATCAGCCCGGACTTGGTCGCGACCGCAGGACAACGCGCCTTGAAGGCCTTCAAGAGCGCCAGCGAGTGCGCGTAGTCGGCACCGGGACGCGCCTGCTTGTACAGGCGCGGCACCGTTTCGAGGTTGTGGTTGAGCACGTCGGGCGGATCGGCGCAGAGGATGTCGAGCGCGACGTCGAGGCGGCCACGGAAATCGGGGACCAGCGCCTCGATCACCGTCGTCGGCGACGCGGCACGCACGGCACGGATGACCTCGACGAAGTGGGCGGCGCCGCCGTCGCGCAGGTCGTCGCGGTCGACGCTAGTGATGACGACGTAGCGCAGCTTGAGCGCGGCGACACTGGCGGCGATCTTCGCCGGTTCGGCCGCGTCGGGGGGCAGCGGCTTGCCGTGGCCGACGTCGCAGAACGGGCAGCGGCGCGTGCAGATGTCGCCGAGGATCATGAAGGTCGCGGTGCCGCGGCTGAAGCACTCGCCGATGTTCGGGCAGGTCGCTTCCTCGCAGACGGTGTGCAGGTGCTGCTCGCGCAAGAGGCGCTTGATCTCGTTGAAGCGGGTGCTGTCGCCGCCGAGCTTGACGCGGATCCACGACGGCTTGCGCAGCGGCTCGGCGGGAACGACCTTGATCGGGATGCGCGCGGTCTTCGCCTCGCGCTTCTGCTTTTCGCCGGGAACGAGCCGGACCGGGGCGGCCGCGACCGCGCCGTCGGCAGATGCAGCAGCGCCGGCGGTCATGGAATCGGTCCCGGCGCTCGCCTCGGGGGTGCCGCTGACGGGTTCGGACATGCTCATGCTTCCTTTCATTGTTCCAGACCGGCCGGGCCGGCGGCCGTCAGTTGCGCGGACAGGTGCCGCACCAGCGCCAGCCCGGCGGCGTGCGGCGTCAGCGGGACGCCGAGCACGCGCGTCTGCGTCACGGCGAGTCCGGCGTAGCCGCAGGGATTGATCGCGGCGAACGGCGATAGATCCATGTCCACGTTGAGCGAGACGCCGTGGTAGCTGCAGCCGTTGCGGATGCGCAGCCCGAGCGCGGCGATCTTGGCCGGCGACGCCGGCCTGCCCGTGCCGTCCGCCAGGCCGACATAGACTCCCGGCGCGCCGTCGATCCGCCCGGCGGCGACGCCGTGCTCGGCGAGCAGGTCGATCACCGCCTGCTCGATGCGGGTGACCAGTTCGCGCACCTTCAGCCGGCGACGGTTGAGGTCGACGAGCAGGTAGACCACCACCTGCCCGGGGCCGTGGTAGGTGATCTGCCCGCCGCGGTCGATCTTCACCAGCGGCACGCCGATGTCGGCGAGCAGGTGTTCGGGGCGGCCGGCCTGGCCGAGTGTGAACACCGGCGGATGCTCGCACAGCCACAGCTCGTCGGCGGTGTCGGGACCGCGCGCGGCGGTGAACGCCATCATCGCGTGCCAGGTCGGCTCGTAGTCGACGCGGCCGAGTTCGCGCAGCAGCGGAAGGGCGGGAGGATTCACGTCAGTGTGAGACGGCAGCGCAGGATAGCGTTGATTCGGGACTGCCGGCCCTCCCACAGCAGCTTGCTGCGGGAGCGTTTTGCGCGGGAGAGTCGGAAGAGGCGGCAGCCACCACGCCACCACTCACAGCACGACCTTGACCAGCGGGTGCGCGGTCAGCTCGCGGTAGAGCGCGTCGAGCTGTGCGCGCGAGACGGCCGTCACCGTGCAGGTGAGGCTCACGTACTTGCCGCCGCTGGAAGCGCGCATTTCCATCGTCCTGCCGTCGAAACCGGGGTCGTGGCGCAGCACGATGTCCAGCACCGCCTGCGCCAGCGCGCCGTCGGAACGGCCCATGATCTTCAGCGGGAACGCACAGGGAAAGTCGAACAGCGCGTCGCCCGACGTGGCGTTCGCGGCAGGCAGGGGGGAGGGACGATCAGGCATCGCTGTTCCTCATCACTTGGTCACGAAAGGCGCTGTACCACGCGTACATCTGCTGGGCCGCCGGCCCGGGGCGGCCGTCACCGACCGGCTGGCCGTCGAGCGTGACGATCGCCAGCACTTCCTTGGTCGACGAGGTCATCCACAGCTCGTCGGCAGCGCGCAGCTCGGCCTCGGCGATGTCGCGTACCTCGAACTTCATGCCGTGGCGGGCGGCGAGTTCGAGCACCACGTCGTAGGTGATCCCCGGCAGCATGCGCCAGTCCTTCGGCGGCGCCAGCAGGACCCCGTCCTTGACGACGAAGATGTTCGACGCGGCGCCCTCGCTCAGAAGGCCGTCGCGCAGCATGATCGCCTCGACGCTGCCGACATCGACCGCCTGCTGCCGCGCCAGCACGTTGGCGACCAGCGAGATCACCTTCAGGTCGCAGCGCGCCCAGCGCGCATCGGCGACGGTGATCGCGGCGGCGCCGGCAGCGCGCTGGACGGGTCCCGGCGTCACCAGCGGCGCGGTGAACACGAACACCGTCGGCGGCACGCCGACCGGGAAGGCGTGGTCACGCATCACGTCGGCGCCGCGCGTCACCTGCAGGAGCACCGACTGGTCCTCGCTCTCGCCGGCGGCGACGATGCGCGCGATCACCTCGCGCCATTCGGCGTCGGCCAGCGGATTGGGCAGGCGGATCGCGTCGAGCGTCTTCTGCAGCCGTGCCAGATGCTCGTCGAGGCGGAAGGGCCGGCGCGAATAGACCGGAATCACCTCGTAGGCACCGTCGCCGAAGAGGAAACCGCGGTCGAGCGGCGAAATCTTCGCCTCGGCCAGTGGCAGGTATTGCCCGTTCAGATAGACCGTCATCGTCTTCTCCCCAAGCTCGCTATCGATTGAACCACTGCCGCACCGCGTGGCGCAGCTTGTCCACCATCCCGGCGACGGCGACGGGTTCGAGCGCCTGTACCGGGAATTCGCCCCAGGACTTGCCGTCCACCTGCAGGCGCACCCGGCCGACCGTCTGGCCGAGGCTGACAGGCGCCGTCAGCGACTGCGGCGCGACCAGTTCGGCCTTGATGCGCGACGCGGCGCCCTTCGGCACGGCGACGACCAGGCCGCTGGTGAAGCCGGCGCCGACGCTCTCTTCGGCGCCCTCGGCCACCTTCAGTCGGGAAACGGGCTGGCCCCTGGCGTAGAGCTGCACCGCATCGAAGGACTGGAAACCGTGGTCGAGCAGCTTCTGCGATTCCTGTGCACGCGCCGCTTCGCTGGCCGTGCCGAGCACCACCGCCAGCAGCCGGCGCTGCCCGCGCTTGGCCGACGAGATCAGGCAGTAGCCGGCAGCCTGGGTATGGCCGGTCTTGACGCCATCGACGCTCGGGTCCATCCACAGGAGCCGGTTGCGGTTGGGCTGGGTGATGTCGTTGTGGCGGAATTCCTTGAGCGCGTAGTAGCGCGCGTACTCGTCGGGGAAGTCGCGGATCAGCGCGCTGGTCAGCGTCGCCAGGTCACGCGCCGTCGAGTAGTGCTGCGGGTCGGGCAGGCCGGTCGGGTTGCGGAAGCTCGACGCCTTCATGCCCAGTCGCTGCGCCTGGCGGTTCATCATCTGCACGAAGCCTTCCTCGCTGCCGCCGATCTGCTCGGCAAGCGCGAGGGTCGCGTCGTTGCCGGAATGGACGATCATGCCCTTGATCAGGTCCTCGACGACGACCGGTTTGCCGGGCAGCAGGAACATGCGCGATCCGGGAGCACGCCAGGCATTCTCGGACACCTTGATCGCCTGATCGCGCTTGAGCGTGCCGTCCTTCAGCGCCGCGAAGCTGAGGTAGGCGGTCATCAGCTTGGTCAGCGATGCCGGCTCGAGCCGTTCGTCGGCGCCCTGCTCGGAGAGCGTCTGTCCGGAAGCGAACTCGATCAGCAGCCAGGCCTTGGCGGCCAGCGCAGGCGACGCCGGGCCCGGCTCGGCAGCAGCCGGCGCCGAGGCGCAGGTCAGCAGCACGAGGACAGCGGCAAGGAAGCGACGGAAACTGTACAGGGGGGCCATGGCGATGCAGTCCCGCGAGGACGACGGCAAACGGAAAATTATAGCCGCCGCCCGCCGGCACCCCTGTAAGGGTTTGTTACTGCGCCACCGCTGCGCAGGCTGCCTGCATGCGCGCCAGCGCCGCATCGAGCGTCGCGCGCGGGCAGCCATAGTTGAGGCGCACCCAGCCCGGCAGACCGAAGTCGGCGCCGTTGTTGAGGCCGACCCCGGCCGCCTCGAAGAAAGCCGCCGGCTCGGCCACGCCGGGCAAGCCGCGCGCGTCGATCCAGGCCAGGTAGCCGGCCTCGACGTGGGTCATCGACAGGCCCGGCATCTCTGCCACCGCCGCCTCGACGCGGTCGCGGTTACCGCGCAGGTAGTCGAGCAGCGCCAGCCGCCAGTCCTCGCAGTCGCGCAGCGCGGCCGCGCAGGCGACGTAGCCGAAGAGGTTCACGTGCGGGACGATGCCGTTCATGACCCCGCTGAAGCGCCGGCGCAGGCTCGCGTCGGGGATCACCGCCCAGGCGCAGCCGAGACCGGGGATGTTGTAGGTCTTCGACGGCGCCATCAGCGTGATGCTGCGCGCTGCGGCGTCCTCGTCGATCGTCGCGAAGGGCTGGTGCCTGCCCCCGCCGTCGAGGACCAGGTCGCAGTGGATCTCGTCGGAACAGACGACGAGGTCGTGGCAGCGGCAGAAGTCGGCCAGTTCGGCGAGTTCGTCGGCGCTCCAGGCGCGGCCGACCGGGTTGTGCGGGTGGCAGAGCAGCAGGAGCGCCGGCGCCTTGTCGCCGCCCTGAGCGCAGGCAGCGGCCATGGCGGCGAAGTCGAACACCCAGCGGCCATTGCGCTCGACCAGCGGCACCGTCGTCAGCGCGCGCCCGGAAAGCTTCGGCGCCGACAGGAAGGGCGGATAGACCGGCGTCGCCGTCAGCACGCCGCCGTCGACCGCGCGGCAGGCGACGTTGAGCCCGGTGACCAGCCCCGGCAGCCAGACGATCCAGTCGGACTCGATCTGCCAGCCGTAGCGGCGGTCGAGATAGGCGACGACCGCGTCCGTGACTTCCTGCGTCGGCACGCTGTAGCCGAGGATGCCGTGGTCGAGCCGCTGCTGCACCGCGGCGAGCACCGCCGGCGGCGAAGCAAAATCCATGTCGGCGACCCACAGCGGCAGCACGTCGCGGCCGGCGTAGCGGTTCCACTTGAGCGAGTCGCCGTCGCGGCGCTCGATGACACGGTCGAAATCGAAGACGGGATCGTTCTGCTGCATCGGAGCATCCTGAAAAGGGTCAAGCGGCGCGGCCCTGAGCCACGCGCCAGTGAAAGGCAAGAAGAGTCAGCGTGAAACGGCGAAGGGATTGCGCAAAGACGCTGTCCCTGAGCAGCAGCCGGTCATCGCGAGCCCGCGGGGCGTGGCGATCCAGCGCGTAGGGCTGGTGTGCCCGCGGACATCGGGTGACGGGGCGAAAATGGAAGCACGAACTGGATTGCCACGGCGCTGCACGCCTCGCAATGACGGAATCAAGGCGAATGCTGGCGTTTCATGGCATGGAGCAGCGGAACGGAGCATGATCGCTGCCAAGACTAGCCGAGAAATAGCCGGTAAGCCGGATTGGCGGTCTCGTTCCAGTGCGCGTAGCCGAGGCTTTCGAGGAATTCCTCGAACTTGCCCATCTCGTCAGGCGGCACCTGCATGCCGACGAGGACGCGGCCGTAGTCGGCACCGTGGTTGCGGTAGTGGAAGAGGCTGATGTTCCAGCCGGCACTCATGTGGTTGAGGAAGTTCATCAGCGCGCCGGGGCGCTCGGGAAACTCGAAACGATAGACGAGCTCGTTGTCGATCTGCGGCGCGTGGCCGCCGACCATGTGGCGGATGTGCAGCTTGGCCATCTCGTCGTCGGTCAGGTCGAGCGTCGCGTAACCGTGCTTCCTCAACTGCTCGACCAGCTTCAGCGACTCGGCGCGCGAGGCGACCTGGACGCCGACATAGACGTGCGCTTCCCGCTGGTCGTTGTAACGGTAGTTGAACTCGGTGATGCTGCGCGAGCCGATCAGCGAGACGAACTTCTTGTAGGCACCAGGCTTCTCGGGCAGCGTCACCGCAAGCACCGCCTCGCGCCGTTCGCCGATTTCGGCGCGCTCGGCGACGAAGCGCAGGCGGTCGAAGTTGGTGTTGGCACCGGAAGCGACGGCGACGAGCGTCTTGTCCTTCAGCTTGTGCTGGCGCGCGTATTCCTTGGCACCGGCGATGGCCAGCGCGCCCGAGGGCTCGAGGATCGAGCGCGTGTCCTCGAAGACATCCTTGATCGCCGCGCAGATGGCGTCGGTATCGACGAGGATCACCTCATCGACGACTTCCCTGCAGACGCGGAAGGTTTCCTCGCCGACGTACTTGACCGCGGTGCCGTCGGCAAAGAGGCCGACCGTGTCGAGGCGGACGCGGTGGCCGGCCTTCAGCGAGCGGTCCATCGCGTCAGCGTCGAAGGTCTCGACGCCGATCACCTTGACCTCGGGACGGACGCGCTTGATGTAGGCACCGACCCCGGCCGCCAGCCCGCCGCCGCCGATGGCGACGAACACCGCGTGGATCGGCTTCGGGTGCTGGTGCAGGATTTCCATGCCGATCGTCCCCTGCCCGGCGATCACGTCCGGATCGTCGAAGGGATGGACGAAGGTCAGCTTCTGCTCCTTCTCCAGCAGCAGCGAGTGCGCGTAGGCCTCGTCGTAGGAGTCGCCGGCGAGCACCACCTCGCCGCCGCGCGCGGCGACCGCCTGCACCTTGATCTGCGGCGTCGTCGTCGGCATCACGATCACCGCGCGGCAACCGATCTTCGCCGCCGACAGCGCCACCCCCTGCGCGTGGTTGCCGGCCGAGGCGCAGATGACACCGCGCTTCAGCTTCTCGGGCGAGAGTTTGGCGATCTTGTTGTAGGCACCACGCAGCTTGAACGAGAACACCGGCTGCATGTCCTCGCGCTTCAACAGGATGCGGTTGCCGATGCGCGCCGAGAGCGTCGGCGCCGGGTCGAGCGGCGTCTCGACGGCGACGTCGTACACGTGGGCGTTGAGGATCTTCTGCAGATAATCCGGGTGCATGGCAAGCTTCTTTCGGTCGGCAAAGGAGGATTCTAGCACCCGGAACCGGGAGGGGATTTTCGGGTCTGAGTCGCGATTGCGGCGACAGCGATGGTCGCCGCCGCCCGCCGAGCGCCGCCCCGGGAACGCGTACGACATGACGACCGCGTCATCACGGGCGTGCGCTGCCCCGCGAGGGTGTCCTTTCTACGCTAGAATCCTGCCTTTAGTGCATCCCGGATCCACCATGTCCGCTCGCCTGCGCGAAATCCCCTACAACTACACCTCGTTCTCCGACCGCGAGATCGCCATCCGCCTGCTCGGCGAAGACAACTGGGCGCTGCTCGACCAACTGCGTACGCAACGCGTCACCGGTCGCTCGGCGCGGATGCTCTACGAGGTGCTCGGCGACATCTGGGTCGTCCAGCGCAACCCCTACCTCGAGGACGACCTGCTCGCCAGCCCGCAGCGGCGCGAGGCGCTGATCGGCGCGCTGCGCCACCGGCTGACCGAGGTCGACAAGCGGCGCGACGGCAACGCCTCGGTTGCCCGCCTGGTCTCGGCGGGGCATCAGGCGGTCGACGCCTTCGCCCGCCACTTCGAGCAGACCGCGCAGTTGCGCGCACGCGCGCTCAAGCTGCTGGCGCGGCACACCAACCGCGACAACATCGCCTTCGACGGACTGGCCCGCGTCGCCCACGTCACCGACGCTACCGACTGGCGCGTCGAATACCCCTTCGTCGTGCTCACCCCCGACACCGAGGAGGAAATCGCGCCGCTGGTGAAGGGCTGCATCGAACTCGGGCTGACAATCATCCCGCGTAGCGGCGGCACCGGCTACACCGGCGGCGCCGTGCCGCTGACGGCGATGTCGGCCGTGATCAACACGGAAAAGCTGATCGACATCGGACCGGTCGAGGAAAGCGAACTACCCGGGGTCGACCGGCGCGTGGCGACGATCCGCACCGGTTCCGGCGTCGTCACACGGCGCGTCGCCGAAGCGGCCGAGGCGAAGGGACTCGTCTTCGCGGTCGACCCGACCTCGGCCGACTCGTCCTGCGTCGGCGGCAACGTGGCGATGAACGCCGGTGGCAAGAAGGCCGTGCTCTGGGGAACCGCGCTCGACAACCTGGCTTGGTGGAAGATGGTCACGCCGGACGGCGACTGGCTGGAGATCGAACGCCTCAACCACAACTTGGGCAAGATCCACGAACAGGAAACGGTGTCGTTCCGCCTGCGCCGCTACAGCCCGGGAACCTACCAGTTGCTCGACGAGGAACGGATCGACGTTCCCGGCACGACCTTCCGCAAGGTCGGACTCGGCAAGGACGTCACCGACAAGTTCCTCGCCGGCATCCCCGGCGTGCAGAAGGAAGGCTGCGACGGGCTGATCGTCGCCGCGCGCTGGGTGCTGCACAAGATGCCGCCGCACACGCGCACCGTCTGCCTCGAATTCTTCGGCCAGGTGCGCGAGGCGGTGCCGGCGATCGTCGAGATCACCGACTACTTCAAGCCGGGCGGCGCAGGCCACGCGGCCGGCGTGCTGCTGGCCGGCCTCGAACACCTCGACGAACGCTACGTCAAGGCGGTCGGCTACGCGACCAAGACGACGCGCCACGGCCGGCCGAAGATGGTGCTGGTCGGCGACATCGTCGGCCACGACGAGGACGCGGTCGCGGCTGCGGCCGAGGCCGTGGTGCGCATGTGCCACGCGCGCAGCGCCGAAGGCTTCATCGCTGTCGCTCCCGAGCTGCGCAAGAAGTTCTGGCTCGACCGCTCGCGCACCGCGGCGATCTCGCGCCACACCAACGCGTTCAAGGTCAACGAGGACGTGGTCATCCCGCTGCCGCGCATGGGTGACTACTGCGACGGCATAGAGCGCATCAACATCGAGCTGTCGATCAGGAACAAGCTGGCGCTGTGCGACGCGCTCGCCGAGTTCCTCGCCGGCGACCTGCCGCTGCACCGTGGCGACGCCGCGCTCGACAAGGAAGTGATGATCGGCGATCGCCGCCAGAGCGGGCTCGACATCGTCGCCAACGTGCGCCGGCGCTGGCAGTGGCTGCTCGACAACCTCGACCTGCCGCTGGCCGAGGCCGAAGCGCAGTTCGCCGAGTACGGCATCGCAGCCGGCCCGCTCTCCAACCGCGCCGCCGACCCGCGTCTCTTCCACCGCCTGCAGGACTACTCGGTGCGCGTGTCGTGGAAGGGCGAACTGAAGCCCGACCTGGAAACGGTCTTCGACGGCAACTTCTACGTACCGATCGTCGACCGCATCGAGGCGATCCACCGCGAGGTGCTGCGCGGCCGCGTCTTCGTCGCGCTGCACATGCACGCCGGTGACGGCAACGTGCATACCAACATCCCGGTCAATTCGGACAACTACGAGATGCTGCAGACCGCCAACCGCGCGGTCGAACGCATCATGGCACTGGCGCGCTCGCTCGGCGGCGTGATCTCGGGCGAGCACGGGATCGGCATCACCAAGCTCGAATTCCTCACCGACGCCGAGATGCAGCCCTTCCGCGACTACAAGGCACGGATCGACCCGAAGGGCCATTTCAACAAGGGCAAGCTGCTTCCCGGCGGCGACCTCAGCAAGGCCTACACGCCCTCGTTCTCGCTGCTCGGCGCCGAGAGCCTGATCATGGAGCAGTCCGAGATCGGCGGAATTTCCGCGTCGATCAAGGACTGCCTGCGTTGCGGCAAGTGCAAGCCGGTGTGCTCGACGCACGTGCCGCGCGCCAACCTGCTCTACAGCCCGCGCAACAAGATCCTCGCCACCTCGCTCTTGATCGAGGCTTTCCTCTACGAGGAGCAGACGCGGCGCGGCATCTCGCTCAAGCACTTCGACGAGTTCAACGACGTCGCCGACCACTGCACGGTCTGCCACAAGTGCGTCACCCCCTGCCCGGTCGATATCGACTTCGGCAACGTCTCGGTGGCGATGCGCAACTTCCTGCGCGTCGAAGGCAAGAAGAAGTTCCGTCCGGCCTCGGCAGCGGCGATGGCCTTCCTGACCATGAAGGACCCGGCGCGGATCAAGGCCGCGCGCAAGGGAATGATCGAGTGGGGCTACCAGGCGCAGCGCCTCGCGCACCGCACGGCCAAGTCGCTCGGGCTGATCCAGCGCCAGGTCGAGCACCCGCCGGCGACGCTCGGAGCACCGAAGATCAAGGAACAGGTGATCCACTTCATCAACAAGCCGATGCCCGGCGGGCTGCCCAAGCGCATGTCGCGCGCGCTGCTCGAGATCGAGGACAACACGATCGTCCCGATCATCCACGACCCGAAGAAGAACGGCGAGGACAGCGATGCCGTCTTCTACTTCCCCGGTTGCGGCTCGGAGCGGCTGTTCTCGCAGGTCGGACTGGCGACGCAGGCGATGCTTTACCATGTCGGCGCGACGACGGTGCTCCCGCCCGGCTACCTGTGCTGCGGCTACCCGCAGAACGCTTCGGGCAACGCCGACGCAGCGCAGAAGATCGTCACCGACAACCGCGTGCTCTTCCACCGCGTCGCCAACACGCTCAACTACCTCGACATCAAGACGGTGATCGTCTCCTGCGGCACCTGCATCGACCAGCTCGCCAAGTACGAGTTCGACCGCATCTTCCCGGGCTGCCGCCTGCTCGACATCCACGAATACCTGCTCGAAAAGGGCGTGCGCCTCGAAGGCACCACGGGAACGCGCTACCTCTACCACGACCCCTGCCATACGCCGATGAAGACGATCTCCGGCGTCAAGGCGGCGAATCAGCTGCTCGGCCAGCGCGTCGACCTCTCCGACCGCTGCTGTGGCGAATCGGGGACGCTCGCCGTGACCCGCCCCGACGTGTCGACGCAGGTGCGCTTCCGCAAGCAGGATGAAATCGTCCGCGGCAACGAGATCCTGCGCCGCGACGTCGACGCGCAGGGCCGCGAAACGCGCTTCGCCGGCGAGGTGAAACTGCTCACCTCGTGCCCGTCCTGCCTGCAGGGCCTGTCGCGCTACGAGGGCGACACCGACGTCAAGGCCGACTACATCGTCGTCGAGATGGCCAAGCGCCTGCTCGGCGAAAACTGGATGAGCGACTACGTCGCCAGCGCCAAGGACGGCGGCATCGAGCGCGTGCTGCTTTAAGGGGACAGCATGAAACATACTGTCCCTGACTGCCCGCTTTGTGCGCCGCAGACAGCCGCGAGCCTGCTCTGGCAGGACGATTTCTGCCGCGTGATCGCGGTCGACGACGCCGACTATCCGGGCTTCTGCCGCGTCATCCTCGCGCGCCACGTGCGCGAGATGAGCGACTTGCCTGAGGACGAGCAGCTGCGGCTGATGCGCATCGTCTGCGCCGTCGAGCAGGTGGTCCGGGAATGCACGGGTGCCGACAAGATCAACCTGGCGAGCTTCGGCAACATGGTCCCGCACCTGCACTGGCACGTGATCCCGCGCTGGCAGGACGACTGCAACTTCCCCGAGGCGATCTGGGCGCCACGGCAGCGGGCCGGCGCCGCCCGTGCGCCGGTCGACCGCGAGCGCCTGCGCGCCAGCCTGGCCACGGCGCTCGGCGCCTGACATTCGGGCCTCACGGCCCTCCCACGAGAGAAACTCGCGGCGTCGGGCATCTCGTGGCAGTGGCGTCAGCCACGAATCGTGAACAAGCCTTCGGGCCTTCCGACCCTCCCACAAGAGAAGCACACGGCTGTCGGCCATCTGGTGGGAGTGGCGTCAGCCACGAACCCGTGCATTCTCAAGCCTGACGATTTACGCTCAGGTCATCATGTTCCACTCTTCATCTTTGCGTCGCGGCAGGCATTCCGAGCCTGGTCGCATCTATCTCGTGACGACGGTAACGCATGGCCGTCAGCCCTTGTTCGTTGATTTCCAGCTCGCCCGCCTCGTGATCTCGCAATTGCGCGAGTCCGACGGCCTCGGTCGCTGTAAAACCCTCGCTTATGTGCTGATGCCGGATCACCTGCACTGGCTGTTGCAACTCGAGGACGCAGAGCTCTCCGAGTTGGTGGGGACGGTCAAGGCCAATGCCGCCAGACTGATCAACGAGGTTTGTGGAGCCAAAGGAATGAAACGCTGGCAGGATGGTTTTTTCGACCACGCGCTGCGCATGGAAGAGGATCTTGCTGCCAGCGCGCGCTACATCGTCGCCAACCCTTTGCGCGCAGGAATAGTCAGCCGGATCGGCGACTACCCGCACTGGGACGCGGTCTGGTTGTGACTGCCGACGCCCATGCATTCGGGCCTCACGGCCCTCCCACAAGAGAAGCACCCGGCGTCGGTCATCTTGTGGGAGTGGCGTCAGCCACGAATCGTGAACAAGCCGTTCGGGCCTTGCGGCGCTCCCACGAGAGAAGTGTTCAGTCGATCAGCCGCTGCGCGGGGAAGCGGGCTGCGAAGCGGCTGCCGCTGCCGAGTTCGCTGCTGATTTCGAGCGTTGCCTGGTGGTGGGTGAGCACGTGCTTGACGATCGCCAGGCCGAGTCCGGTGCCGCCGGTTTCGCGCGAACGGCTGCGGTCGACGCGGTAGAAGCGCTCGGTCAGGCGCGGCAGGTGCTGCGGCGAAACGCCGATGCCGGTGTCGGCGACGACGAAACGCGCGCCGCCATCGGCAGTGCGCTGCCAGGTGAGTTCTATGCGTCCGCCTTCCGGCGTGTAGCGGACGGCATTGCTGGCGAGGTTGCCGAAGGCGCTGCGCAATTCGTTGCTGCAGCCGCGCAGGACGGCCGGCGCGTCGATCGACAGCGAGATTTGATGCCGACCCGCCGAAAGCGCCTGTGCCTCGGTCAGGATCGTCTGCAACAGCGGCTCGACCTCGACGGGCTCCTCGGCCGCTTTGTGGCCGTCGGTTTCCAGACCCGACAGGGTCAGCAGGTCCTCGATCAGGCGGCGCATGCGCAGCGACTGTTCGTTGATCAGCGTCAGGTAGCGCCTGACTTCCTCGTCGCTGTAGCCGGTGGGGTCGTCGGCGAGCATTTCGGCAAAGCCGGCGACGACAGTCAGCGGTGTCTTCAGCTCGTGCGAGACGTTGGCGATGAAGTCGCTGCGCACGCGTTCGAGGCGCTCCTGATGGCCGATGTCGTGCGAGAGCAGCAGCGTCCGGTCTTCACCGTAGGGAATCACCTTCAGCAGCAGCGTCAATCCGGGCGAGTGCTCGCTGCGATAGACGAGCGGGTCGTCGTACCTGGCCGAGTCGAGGTAGGCGATGAAGTCCGGCTGCCGGATCAGGTGTGTCATCACCTGCCCGCGGTCTTCAGGCTTGAGCGAGAAATGCTTGATGGCCGAGTGATTCATCCAGTCGATGCGACGGTGCTGGTCGAAGACGATGATGCCGTCGGGAAGCGCCTGCGCGGCACGGCTGAAGTTCGCCAGCGCCGCGCTCAGGGTCTGCTGCTCGCCGACGCGGATGCGGGTACGCCGATGCAGCCCGGCGAAGGCGGCGTCCCACAGCCCGACGGTCTCGGGTACCCGTGCCTCCATCGGACCGGCCAGCCAGTCGAGCAGTCGCCCGAGCTGGAAATGATGCCAGCCGAGCAGCAGGACGAGTCCACCGATGATCCCCTCCAGTGCCGCCTCGCGTCCCCAGAAGAACCCGAGCGGCGCGCCGGCCAGTAGCGACACCAGCAGCACCGCCCAGACCAGCGAGCCCCAGACCTGATTCACGGCGAACCTACTCGCTCAAGGCCGAGAAGCGGTAGCCGGCACCGCGGACCGTCTGGATCAGGCGGTCGTGGCCGCTCGCCTCCAGCGCGCTGCGCAGACGGCGGATATGCACGTCGACCGTGCGCTCCTCGACGAAGACGTGGTCGCCCCACACCTGGTCGAGCAGTTGCGTGCGGCTGTGCACGCGCTCGGCGTGGGTCATGAAGAAGTGCAGCAGGCGGAACTCGGTCGGCCCGAGGTCGGCAGGCTTGCCGTCGGTGAAAACACGATGCGTCGCCGGGTCGAGGCGCAGGCCGCCGACTTCGATCGCCTCGTCGGTCATCTGCGGCGCACGCCGACGCAGGACGGCGTTGATGCGCGCCATCAGTTCGCGCGGTGAGAAGGGCTTGGTCAGATAGTCGTCGGCACCGGCATCGAGTCCGGAAACCTTGTCCTGCTCCTCGCCACGCGCGGTGAGCATGATGATCGGCAACTGGCGCGTGCGCTCATCGGCGCGCAGACGGCGGGCGAACTGGATTCCCGGCGTTCCGGGCAGCATCCAGTCGAGCAGGACGAGGTCGGGAAGCGTCTCGCGCACGAGGCGTGTCGCTTCCTCGACGTCGCTGGCGCGCAGCACGTGGTGTCCACCGTGCTGCAGGTTGGCGGCGATCAGTTCCTGGATGGCGGGCTCGTCTTCGACGACGAGGATGTTGGCGGGCATGGAGAAGCTCCTGGCAATCACTCACTGTTGCCCACTTTATGAAACTGCCGTTACAAATTGATGACGAATTTTGGCAGCAAGCTGGTGGTCGGCGCCGCTCGCGAACTTTCCGGCCAGCGCGCCCGCCGCGCCCGCACCGAAAGCCAGCGCTTCCCGGCCGCGCTGCGGCTGATGCCGCCAGCGCTTCTGTTATGATAGCGCGTCCAAATTCTTCCCGGGGGTCGCATGGCCGGTCTGGACCGAGCAGCACCGCTGCCGACGGAGATCACGCTGCACCAGCAGTCGCGTCGGCTTGAAATCGCTTTCGACAACGGCGAACGTTTTTCGCTGTCCTGTGAATTCCTGAGGGTATGGACTCCCTCGGCGGAGGCGCGCGGCCACGGCCCGGGGCAGGAAACGCTGCAGACCGGCAAGCGCGAGGTCAATATCGTCGCCATCGAGCCGGTCGGCCAGTACGCGATCCGGCCGGTCTTTTCGGACGGGCACGATAGCGGGATCTACTCCTGGGACTTGCTGTACAACTTCGGCAAACACCACGACGAGCTGTGGCAGAGCTATCTGGACCAGCTTGCCGCCGCCGGCGCCAGTCGCGACCCGGCTTGAGCCCGGCTCGACCACCGATCCGGCGAACTTTCGAGACCCTACTTACTCCTGCACGATGAACGATCAGAAAACCACCCATTTCGGCTACCAGAGCGTCGCCGAAGCCGAGAAGGCCCGTCGCGTCGCCGACGTTTTCGACTCAGTCGCCAGCCGCTACGACCTGATGAACGACCTCATGTCCGGCGGCCTGCACCGGCTGTGGAAAAACTTCACGATCGCGCAGAGCGGCGTCACCACCGGCTCGCGCGTCCTCGACGTCGCCGGCGGTACCGGCGACCTGTCGCTGGCCTTCGCCAGGAAGGTCGGCCCGACCGGCCAGGTCATCCTCACCGACATCAACAACTCGATGCTGACGCACGGCCGCGACCGCCTGATCGACAAGGGCGTGGCCATCGCCGCGGCACAGTGCGACGCCGAGAAGCTGCCCTTCCCCGACGACCACTTCGACTGCGTCACCGTCGCCTTCGGCCTGCGCAACATGACGCACAAGGACGTCGCGCTGGCCGAGATGTACCGCGTGCTGCGTCCGGGCGGCCGCCTGCTGGTGCTGGAGTTCTCGCAGGTGTGGAAGCCGCTGGCGCCGTTCTACGATTTCTATTCGTTCAAGATCATCCCGCGCATCGGCCAGCTGGTGACGCAGGATGCGGCGAGCTACCAGTACCTGTCCGAATCGATCCGCGTGCACCCGGACCAGGAGACGCTGAAGGCGATGATGGAACAAGTCGGCTTCGAGCGTGTCGATTACTTCAACATGACCTTCGGTGTCGTCGCCCTGCACCGTGGTTTCAAGTTCTGAGGAGGAGTCCCCATGCGTAAATTCCTGATCGCCCTTTGCCTCTCGGTGTTCAGCCTCGGCATGCTGGTCGGCAACGCCGAAGCCGCGCGTGTCGGCGGCGGCAAGTCGGTCGGCATGCAGCGTTCGGCGACGCCGGCACCGCAGGCCCCGGCTGCACAGCGTGCCGCCCCCGCCCCCACCACCCCGGCTGCCGCAACGCCCAAGCGCAACTGGATGGGCCCGCTCGCCGGCCTTGCCGCCGGTCTCGGACTGGCCGCCCTCGCCTCGCACTTCGGCTTCGGTGAAGAACTGGCCAACTTCCTGCTCATCGCGCTGCTGGCGATGGTCGCGATCTTCGTCGTGCGCATGCTCATGAACCGCGGCAAGGCGAAGGCGCCGCAGCTCGGCTACGCCGGCGCGGGTACTGGCGCTGCAGCACACTCCGTGGCGACTCCTGCACCGACTCCGGCCACTTCGGTCGGCTCGCTGCGCTCCTCGCTGGCCGATACCACGGGCAGCCAGGCCGCGCCGGCCGCCGGCACTCCGGGCGAACTGCTCGGCGCCGACTTCAAGGCAGCGCCGTCGATCCCGGCCGACTTCGACGCCGAGGGCTTCCTGCGCGTCGCCAAGCTCAACTTCGTCCGCCTGCAGGCTGCCAACGACCGCGGCGATGTCGCCGACCTGCGCGAGTTCCTGAGCCCCGAGGTCTTCGCCGAGGTCAAGATGCAGCTCGACGAGCGCCAGGGTGCGACGCAGCAGACCGACGTCGTCACGCTCGAAGCGCAACTGCTCGAAGTCGTCACCGAAGGCGACCGCCACATCGCCAGCGTGCATTTCTCCGGGACCATCCGTGAGCAAGCCGGTGCCGCCGCCGAGCCCTTCAGCGAGGTGTGGAACCTCGCCAAGCCCGTCACCGGCGATCGCGGCTGGACCGTCGCCGGCATCCAGCAGGTCGCCTGATCGTGTCGCTGCTCGCCGCCCCCGCCCTGCGTTTCGTCAATCGCCTGCTCGGCAACGAGCGCTGGGCGACGACGCGGCTCACGCCCTTCGCCGGGCAGGCGGCGCGCGTCGAATTCCGCGACTGGTCGATGACGGTCGCGGTTACCCCGGAAGGACTGTTCGTCGAGGCGCCGGCCGGCACCGAAGCGCTGGTGACACTGCGCCTGCCCGACGACACCCTGTCGCGCGCGCTCAGCGACCGTGCGTCGATTGTCGGCGCAACGCGCATCTCGGGATCGATCGAGTTCGCCGAGGCGCTCGGTTTCATCGCGCGCAACCTGCGCTGGGACGTCGAGGACGATCTGGCACGCATCTTCGGCGGGACGACCTTCGGTGACATCGCCGCCCGCCGCATCGTCGACGGCGCCCGCCGCTTCGGCGCCTGGCAGCGCGAGGCGATGAACCGTGGTGCGCGCAACCTCGGCGAGTATCTCGTGTTCGAGAAGCAGGCCGTCACCTCACGCGAGGCCTTCGGCGCATTCTGCAGCGAAATCGATGCCCTGGATGGCGATCTGGCGCGGCTGGAAAAGCGCCTGCAGCGGATCGAACAGGCGCGCCCGCTGCAGCGCTGACGGAGCGCCGGAAGCGATTTTCCGGCGTCTCCCGCTTCAAGGGGCGCTTCAGCTCTTCTCGACCCTGCGTCCGTTGAGCGGCTGTACCGGGCGCGCATTCATCGGATAGATCTTCCTGAACGCAGCGAGCTGTGCCTTGGAGAGTTCAAGGGGCTGACCCAGGATCTGCCAACGGACGCCTTCACTGCAGGGGGGGGTCGTCAGCGAACCGGTGAAGGCATAGTAGCCGCGGCTGGCGGGCAACAAGTCGGCGACGTTCAGATCGCCGGGCAGCACCGCCTTGCTGCCGGGCTGCGTCGGCATTGCGTCGAAGATCCGCGCGAGGACCGGGTTTTCCTTGCCGACCTTGAAGAGGATGCCGACTACCGCGAGCTTGCCCTCTTCGTCACGATGCACGAGGTGGGCCCCCAGCGGATAGGCCTTGCCTTTGATCCTTTCCTCGCCAGGCGCGTGGAAGTGGAACTGCAAGAGCTCGTACTCGCCCGAGGCCAGCGTCAGGGTGCCGCCGGCGGCCGGATTGACCTGGATCGTGTGGCCGTTGTTCACGATCTCGGCTGGACCGGGCTTGTAGGCGAAGCCGATCGCCGGCAGGTCGCCCTTCTTCGCGTCACGGATGTCGATCGGCGACTGCTCCTTGCCGATCTTGCACGTGGCGAAGCCTTGCTGCAACTCACCCCAGTGGCGGGGGTCGGTCGTGCCGCTATAGCTCCAGTGAGCGTGGTTTTCCTCGGCGCCTTGAATGCCTCCGCTCGCGATCAGGGCGAGCGCGCTAGCAATGAGCAGTTTCTTCTTCATGATCAATTCGGGCCTTCGTTCGATGCAAAAAGGCCGGAGCATCTTTCGATGTCCGGCCTTTTCGCAGATCATCCGTCCGCGGACGGCGCAATCTTCAACTCGACTTACGAGGCGGCGATGCTGCCACGGTTGCGCAGCTTCTTGATCGCCTGCAGCTGCGCGATCGCCTGCGCCAGTTCGGCTTCGGCGGTGGCGTAATCGGCCAGCGCACTACGGTTCTTCAGCGCTTCCTCGGCGGAACGCTTGGCTTCGACAGCCTTGGCTTCGTCGAGATCGGCGGCACGGATCGCCGTGTCGGCGAGGACGGTGATCATGCTCGGTTGCACTTCGAGAATGCCACCCGAGACATAGATCATCTCGTGATCGTCCGAATCGGGCACCTTCAGACGAACGGTGCCGGGCTTGAGACGAGTGATCAGTTGCGAATGCTGGGGATAGATGCCCAGCTCGCCGGCTTCGCCGGGGAATACGCCGAACTCGGTTTCACCCGAGAAGATTTCCTCTTCGGCGCTGACGATGTCGACATGAACTCTGAGTGACATGACTTTCTCCGCCGCTCCATGCCGTCGCTCCCGACCGGGAGCGAGACGCAGGAGCGCGTTGGCAATTAGCTGAGGCTCGCTGACAACGCGCCGGCCTGCGGAGTGCTTCCGGGGCCGGCGCGTAGCGCTTGCGCGCGGCTAGACTTAAAGCGTCTTGGCCTTCTCGAAGGCTTCCTCGATCGCGCCGACCATGTAGAAGGCCTGCTCGGGGAGCGCGTCGCACTCGCCGTTGACGATCATCTTGAAGCCGCGGATCGTGTCCTTCAGCGAAACGTACTTGCCGGGCGAGCCGGTGAACACTTCGGCGACGTGGAAGGGCTGCGACAGGAAGCGCTGCAGCTTGCGGGCACGGGCCACGGCCAGCTTGTCTTCCGGCGACAGTTCGTCCATGCCCAGAATCGCGATGATGTCGCGCAATTCCTTGTAGCGCTGCAGCGTCATCTGCACCTGGCGGGCGACGCTGTAGTGCTCTTCGCCGACGATCTGCGGGTCGAGCTGACGCGAGGTCGAGTCGAGCGGATCGACGGCCGGGTAGATACCGAGCGCGGCGATGTCACGCGAGAGAACGACGGTCGAGTCGAGGTGGAGGAAGGTCGTTGCCGGCGACGGGTCGGTCAAGTCATCCGCGGGAACGTAGACGGCCTGGATCGAGGTGATCGAGCCGACCTTGGTCGAGGTGATGCGCTCCTGCAGACGGCCCATTTCTTCGGCCAGCGTCGGCTGGTAGCCCACCGCGGAAGGCATGCGGCCGAGCAGCGCCGAGACTTCGGTACCGGCCAGCGTGTAGCGGTAGATGTTGTCGACGAAGAAGAGGATGTCACGACCTTCGTCACGGAAGCGCTCGGCCATGGTCAGACCGGTCAGCGCGACGCGCAGACGGTTGCCGGGAGGCTCGTTCATCTGGCCGAAGACCATGCCGACCTTGTCGAGAACGTTCGAGTCCTTCATTTCGTGGTAGAAGTCGTTGCCCTCACGGGTACGCTCACCGACGCCTGCGAACACCGACAAGCCGGAGTGGGCCTTGGCGATGTTGTTGATCAGTTCCATCATGTTGACGGTCTTGCCGACGCCGGCACCGCCGAACAGACCGACCTTACCGCCCTTGGCGAACGGGCAGACCAGGTCGATAACCTTGATGCCGGTTTCGAGCAGGTCGACCGAAGGCGACAGCTCGTCGAAGCGCGGGGCCTTCTGGTGAATTTCGCGCGTTTCGTCGGTTTCGATCGGACCGGCTTCGTCGATCGGACGGCCGAGGACGTCCATGATGCGGCCGAGCGTGCCGTGGCCGACCGGGACTGCGATGCCCTTGCCGGTGTTGTTGACCTTCATGCCGCGGCGCAGGCCGTCGGACGAACCCATGGCAATGGTACGGACCACGCCGTCACCGAGCTGCTGCTGGACCTCGAAGGTGAGGCCAGTCTCGACCATCGCGGACTCTTCGGCGGCGTCGAGCTTGAGCGCGTCGTAGACCTTGGGCATCGCGTCGCGCGGGAACTGGATGTCCACCACGGCGCCGATGCACTGAACAATGCTTCCTTGACTCATCGTCGTTTCCCCAATCAATAAATTCTTGTCCGCGCGCTTAGACTGCCGCGGCGCCGCTGACGATTTCCGAGAGTTCCTTGGTGATCGCAGCCTGACGAGCCTTGTTGTACACCAGCTTCAGTTCGCCGATCACGTTCTTCGCGTTGTCGGACGCCGACTTCATCGCCACCATCCGCGCGCTCTGCTCGGACGCCATGTTCTCGGCGACCGACTGGTAGATCAACGCTTCGACGTAACGAACCAGCAGGTTATCGACGACGGACTTGGCATCCGGCTCGTAGATGTAGTCCCACTTGTTGCTGCCCTTGACGATCTTGTCGTCCGACAGCGGCAGCAACTGCTCGATCACCGGCTCCTGCTTCATCGTATTGACGAAGCGCGTGTAGCAGATGTACAGAACGTCGATCTCGCCCTTGATGTACGCGTCGAGCTGGACCTTCACCGGACCGATCAGCTTTTCCAGGTGCGGACGGTCACCGAGACCGGTGACCTGCGAGACGATGTCGGCACCGGCCCGCTGCATGAAGCCAAGACCCTTGTTGCCGATCGCCGTCACCTGCAGGCCCTGCCCGGCAGCCTGCCAGTCCTTCATGTTCGCCAGGGCGAGACGCAGGACGTTGCTGTTCAGACCGCCGCACAGACCCTTGTCGGAAGTGACGCAGATCAGGCCGACGTTCTTTACCGACTCGCGTGCGTTGAGGAACGGGTGGCGGTACTCGGACAAGGCATGCGACAGGTGGCCGGCGACTCGCCGGATCTTCTCGCCGTAGGGACGGGCAGCACGCATCCGGTCCTGCGCCTTGCGCATCTTGGATGCGGCCACCATCTCCATGGCCTTGGTGATCTTGCGCGTGTTTTCTACGCTCTTGATCTTGTTACGAATTTCCTTGCCGCTCGGCATGGCGCTCTCCCGACCGTCAGACCAGAGTGGCCTTGAACTCCTCGAGCGCCTTGCTGAGCTGCTGCTCGGCGTCGGCGTCAAGATCCTTGCTCGTCTCGATCTTGGTGATCAGGTCCGGATGCTTCTGCTTCACGTAGGCGTGCAGATGGCGTTCGATGTCGAGCGCGCGCTTGACTTCGACGCTGTCGAAGAAGCCCTTGTTCACCGCCAGCAGCGTGATGCCCATTTCGGACACCGACAGCGGCGCGTACTGCGGCTGCTTCATCAGTTCCGTGACCAGACGGCCGCGTTCGAGCTGCTTGCGCGTGGCTTCGTCGAGGTCGGAAGCGAACTGGGCGAAGGCCGCGAGTTCGCGGTACTGCGCCAGCGCCAGACGGACACCGCCGCCGAGCTTTTTGATGATCTTGGTCTGCGCGGCACCACCGACGCGGGACACCGAGATACCCGCGTTGATGGCGGGACGGATGCCGGCGTTGAAGAGGTCGGTTTCCAGGAAGATCTGGCCGTCGGTAATCGAGATGACGTTGGTCGGAACGAACGCGGAAACGTCGCCGGCCTGTGTTTCGATGATCGGCAGCGCGGTCAGCGAACCGGTCTTGCCCTTGACTTCACCGTTGGTGAAGCGCTCGACCCACTCTTCCGAGACGCGCGCGGCGCGCTCGAGCAGACGCGAGTGCAGGTAGAAGACGTCGCCCGGGTAGGCTTCACGGCCCGGCGGACGGCGCAGCAGCAGCGACACCTGACGGTAGGCCCAGGCCTGCTTGGTCAGATCGTCGTAAATGATCAGGGCGTCCTGGCCGCGGTCGCGGAAGTACTCGCCCATCGTGCAGCCGGCGTACGGCGCGATGAACTGCAGCGCAGCCGATTCGGAGGCCGAGGCAGCGACGACGATGGTGTATTCCATCGCGCCGTTTTCTTCGAGCTTGCGTACCACGTTGGCGATGGTCGAGGCCTTCTGACCGACGGCAACGTAGATACAGGTCATGTTCTGACCCTTCTGGTTGATGATCGTGTCGATCGCCACCGCGGTCTTGCCGGTCTGGCGGTCGCCGATGATCAGTTCGCGCTGGCCGCGGCCGACCGGCACCATCGAGTCGACCGACTTCAGACCGGTCTGCACCGGCTGCGAAACCGACTTACGCCAGATGACGCCAGGCGCGACCTTCTCGATCTTGTCGGTGATCTTGTTGCCGAGCGGGCCCTTGCCGTCGATCGGCTGGCCGAGCGAGTTGACCACGCGGCCGATCAGCTCGGGGCCGACCGGGACTTCGAGAATGCGACCGGTCGTCTTGACCGTATCGCCTTCGGAGATGTGTTCGTATTCACCGAGAACGACGGCGCCGACGGAGTCGCGCTCGAGGTTCAGCGCCATGCCGAAGGTGTTGCCCGGGAATTCGAGCATTTCACCTTGCATGACGTCGGTCAGGCCATGCACACGGCAGATGCCGTCGGTCACGGAGACGACCGTGCCCTGCGTGCGCAGATCAGCGCCCGACTGAAGATTCTGGATCTTCGTCTTGATCAGTTCGCTGATTTCGGAAGGGTTCAACTGCTGCATGGAGTTCTCCTAATTCTTGAGCGCCGACTCGAGGGCCTCGAGCTTGCCGCGTACGGACATGTCGAGCACCTGGTCGCCAACCACGATCTTGACGCCGCCGATCAGGGACTGATCGACGACTACTTCGGCCTTGAGCTTGCTTGCGAAACGCGCCTCGAGTTCCACCAGCAGGGTGGCGAGTTGCGCGTCGTCGAGCGGATAGGCGCTGTGGATGGTCGCTTCCTTGACCCCCTCTTCGGCGCCCTTGAGCTCCTCGAACAGGGTGGCGATTTCAGGCAGCAGGAGCAGACGGCCGTTTTCGGCGAGGATGCGGATCAGGTTGATCTCGTCGTCACCGAGCGCCTTGCCTGCCAGCGACGAAACCAGTTCCCCTTTCTGGGAAGCGTTGGTTTCGGGATCGCTGAGGCAAGTACGCACACGCTCGTCGGCGGCGATGGCCGAGAGCAGTGACAGCCGTTCCGACCAGACCGTCAGCGCCTGCTTTTCCTTCGCCAGGCGGAAGACCGCCTCGGCGTAGGGGCGCGCGATGGTGACGAGTTCAGCCATGGCTCAGAGACCACCCTTCAGCGAGGCGAGCATGTCGGCGTGCGCCTTGGCATCGACTTCGCGGCGCAGGATCTGCTCGGCACCGGCGACGGCCAGGTGCGCGACTTGGTCACGCAGTTGCTCCTTCGCACGGCTGACTTCCTGTTCGATTTCGGCCTTGGCGCCGACGATGATGCGATCGCCTTCGACACGGGCCTGTTCCTTGGCTTCCTCGATGATCGCGACGCCGCGCTTTTCAGCTTGGGCGACGAGGTCGGCAGCCTGCTGCTTGGCCTCGTGCAGGATCGTGGACGCGCGCTTGGTCGCCAGTTCCAGTTCGTTGCGGCCGCGCTCGCTCGAGGCGAGCCCGTCGGCGATCTGCTTCTGCCGCGCGGCGAGGGCCGCCGTAATCGGCGGCCAGACGAAGCGCATGCAGAACCAGACGAACAGGCCGAACATGATGGCCTGCGCAATCAGGGTTGCATTGATGTTCATGGACGAACCTTTCGTCTATTGCGGTTCTGCGGCAAGACGCTTAACCGGCGACGGCGAAGAGGACGTAGAGAGCCAGACCGACGGCGATCATCGGCACCGCATCGACCAGACCCATGACGATGAAGAACTGCGTGCGCAGCATCGGGATCATTTCCGGTTGACGTGCAGCGCCTTCCAGGAAGCGGCCGCCCAGAATGCCGATGCCGACGGAAGCGCCCAGAGCGCCCAGACCCATCATCAGAGCGGCGGCAATGAACATCAGAGGTTTGACGAGTTCCATCGAAAATCTCCAGTAAAAACGAGGTAAAAGTGAAGCGGTAGGTGAATCGAAAAGGCCCGGAAACGGCTTGGTGACGCAGGCTTAGTGGTGCTCTTGGTGAGCCATGTCCAGATACACCACGGTCAGGGTCATGAAGATGAACGCCTGCAGCGTGATGATCAGGATGTGGAAGATACCCCAGCCAAGCGACAGGAGAATCTGCGAGCCGAACATGACCGTGCTGCCGACGCTGGCGGAAACCCAGGTAGCGCCCATCAGTGCGATCAGGATGAAGATCATTTCGCCGGCGTACATGTTGCCGAACAACCGCAGTGCCAGCGAGACGGGCTTGGCGATCAGGTTGACGCCTTCGAGGACCAGGTTGAAGGGCATCGCGGCCTTCGGCAGCGGCTGGAAGGCCAGCTCGGCGAAGAAGCCACCGGCACCCTTCATCTTGATGCTGTAGTACAGGATCATCGCGAAGACGACGATCGACATGCCGAAGGTGACGTTCGGGTCGGTGGTCGGCACGACCTTGAAGTAGTGGATGCCCATCGCCTGCGCGGCCATCGGGATGAAGTCGATCGGGAGCAGGTCCATCAGGTTCATCAGGAAGATCCAGACGAACAGCGTCAGGGCCAGCGGCGCGACGATCGGGTTGCGTGCGGTGAAGGAGCTGCGCACGCTGTTGTCGATGAATTCGAGGATCCACTCGACGAAGTTCTGCATTCCGCTCGGCACGCCGGCGGTCGCCTTGGCGGCGACGCGGGAGAAGAGGAAGACGAACAGACCGCCGAGAACCAGCGCCACGAGGAAGCTATCCACGTTGAGCGCCCAGAAGCCCATTTCCTTGGCTTCTTCAGGCGTGTGCGCAAAACCGAGCGTACCGTCGTGCAGACGGCCCCAGGTCAGGTTCTGGAGGTGGTGCTTGATGTATTCAGTAGAGGAAATCGCTTCGCTGGACATCGTTTTACTCGCGTTCTTTAACACCAATCGACGCGGCCAGGAAAACTGCCTGACCCACAATGAAACCTGCGATCACATGAAGGGGCATCAACTTCAACCCCACCAGACCGACGATGAGCAGCGAGACCACCACTGCAAACCGCTCGAACGACGAGCGGATGAAAAACTTCAGGTGCCGATCCGCATCGGCCCCCTGCTTCCGCCAGTCGCTGCGCATCCTGACGAAGAGCAGTGCTGCATTGGCTGTCGCTGTCAGGCAGCCAAAAACGCCTGCCAGCGCTGCATCCTTCCCGGCGACCGCCAGAACGGCCAGCCCGCCAACTACGGCGACCAGCAGTTGCGCAACCAGAACTCGCTTGATTCGACTCATCGGCAACCGCTTACCGCAATAAGGCCGCAGTATGGTAAGCGAATCGCCGCCTTAAATCAAGGTTTTCGCGGCTCTGCTGCTAAGGCGTGTGAAAGGTAACAAATGTCTTATATAAGAGTCAAGACTTCTTACCGGTGTGTCATCAGCGAGACGGTCCCTTCGCTCGGGGTCATGCCGTCCCGCGCAGGCGATCGAG
This sequence comes from Rhodocyclus purpureus, assembly GCF_016653115.1. Classification (GTDB taxonomy): domain Bacteria; phylum Pseudomonadota; class Gammaproteobacteria; order Burkholderiales; family Rhodocyclaceae; genus Rhodocyclus; species Rhodocyclus purpureus. The sequence continues at coordinate 19,855 of NZ_NHRX01000038.1, read as the reverse complement.
GATGCCTTCGAGCTGGTCGAGATCGCCGAAATCGACCAGCACCTTGCCGGCGCCCTTGCGGTTGGCGCGGATCTCGACGCGCGCGCCGAAGAGGTCGGACAGTTCCTCCTGCAGGCGCAGGAGGTCGCGGTCGGGGCGTTGCTCGGCCGGGGAGGCGGGCGGCTTCAGCGCGCGCTGGGCGGCGCGCTCGACCTCGCGCACCGACAGTCCGCGTGCCGCCGCGCGCTGGGCGAGCTGGACCTGCTGGGCCCCGGCGAGCGGCAGCAGCGCGCGCGCGTGCCCCATCTCGATCGAGCCGCGCATCAGCAGTTCCTGCACCGGTGGTGCCAGCTGCAGCAGGCGCAGGAGGTTCGACGCCGCCGGGCGCGAGCGGCCGACCGCGTCGGCAGCCTGCTGGTGGGTCATGCCGAACTCGTCGACCAGGCGCTGCAGGCCCTGCGCTTCCTCGAGCGGATTGAGGTTCTCGCGCTGGATGTTCTCGATCAGCGCCATCGCCATCGCCGCTTCGTCGGGGATGTCGCGGATCAGCGTCGGCACTTCGGTGAGGCCGGCGAGCTGGGCCGCGCGCCAGCGGCGCTCGCCGGCGATGATCTCGTAGCGCTCCTCGCCGAGGTCGCCGGGCAGCGGGCGGACGAGGATCGGCTGCATCAGGCCCTGGGCGCGGATCGACGCGGCGAGCTCTTCGAGCGAGACGGGATCCATGCGGGTACGCGGCTGGTAGCGCCCCGGTGACAGCCGCGCAGGCGGCAGCGAGCGCTGCTCCTCGCGGCGCTCGCTGCTGTCGCCGGCAAGCAGGGCGTCGAGCCCGCGTCCCAGTCCCTTGAGTTTCATTGCTGACTTTCCCCTGTGGCGGCGCGGCGGTCGAGCACCTCCTGCGCCAGCGCCATGTAGGCCTGCGCGCCGCGCGAATTGCGATCGAAGAAGGTCACCGGCTTGGCGTAGGAAGGCGCCTCGGCGAGGCGCACGTTGCGCGGGATGATCGTGCGATAGACCTTGTCGCCGAAGTGACTGTCGAGTTCGGCGGACACCTGTTGCGTCAGGGTCGAGCGCGGGTCGTACATGGTGCGCAACAGGCCCTCGATCTGCAGGCGCGAATTGAGGTGCGAACGCACCTTCTTCAGCGTCGCGACGAGGTCACTCAAGCCCTCGAGCGCGTAGTACTCGCACTGCATCGGGATGATCACCGAATCGGCAGCAGCCAGCCCGTTGACGGTGAGCAAGTTGAGCGCCGGCGGGCAGTCCATGAGGATGAAATCGTAGTCGGCGAGCGCCGGTGCGAGCGCGTCGCGCAGCCGGTATTCACGACGCTCCATCTGGATCAGTTCGACCTCGGCGCCGGCCAGCTCACGGTTGGCGGGCAGGATGTCGAAGCCGAACTCGGTGTGCAGGCGCACCTCGGCGAAGGTCGAGCGGCCGATCAGCAGCTGATAGACGGTCGGCAGCGCCTCGCGCTTGTGCACGCCGCAGCCGGTGGTCGCGTTGCCCTGCGGATCGAGGTCGATCATGAGCACGCGCTGGCCGAGCGCGGCGAGGCTGGCGGAGAGGTTCACCGCAGTCGTCGTCTTGCCGACGCCGCCCTTCTGGTTGGTAACCGCGAAGATCTTCTGCTTGCGCACGGACGCTTTCTCCACGTTCTCGGGCGCTTCAGGATGCAGGCTCGCCAATTCAGACTCCCTCTTTCGCTGCAGTTTCGCCATCCTTGAGGATCAAGAGATGCCGTTCGCCATCGACGCCGGGAACGGCGAGCGGCAGGGTCTCGGCGACGACGATTCCACTCGGCAGACGCGCGATCTCGTCGTGCGGAATGAGCCCCTTCATCGCCAGCCAGCAGCCGTCCGCCGCCAGCAGCGACCGCGTCGGGCGGACGAAGTCGGCCAGTTCGGCGAAGGCGCGCGAGACGATGCTCGCGAACGGCTGCTCTGGCCGGAATTCCTCGATCCGCCCGCAGTGCACGCTGACATTGGCGAGCTTCAGCTCGATCACTGCCTGGCGCAGGAAGGCGGTCTTCTTCGAATTGCTGTCGAGCAGCGTCACCGCCAGGTCGGGACGCGCGATCGCCAGCGGAATCCCCGGCATGCCACCACCGCTGCCGACGTCGAGCAAGGTGTCACCGCGCAGGTAGGGCAGGACCGCCAGCGAGTCGAGCAGGTGGTGGCTGACCGCCTTCTTCGGGTCGCGCAGCGCGGTCAGGTTGAAAGCGCGGTTCCACTTGTCGAGCAGCCCCGCGTAGGCGAGCAGGGTCTCCTGCGCGGCAGCCGGCAGTTCGATGCCCATCGCGGCGAGGCCGTCGGCAAGTTGGCGGGTGGGCAGTTCAGCCATGCGTAGCTCCCAGTCGCTTGACATGCACCAGCAGCATGCTGATCGCCGCCGGCGTGATTCCCTGCAGGCGCGAAGCCTCGCCGAGCGTGCGCGGACGCGCCGCAGCCAGCCGCTGGCAGACTTCGCGCGACAGCCCGGCGACGCCGGAAAAATCGAGGTCCTCGGGGATGCGTAGCGCATCGAACTGCGCGCGCTGGGCGACTTCCTCGATCTGCCGGTCGATGTAGCCGCGGTACTTGGCCTGGATGTCGACCTGCTCGATCACCTGCGCATCATCGACCCCGGCATCGACGGCGACGCCTTCGACCGGCAGGCGCATCAGCGCTGCGTAGCTGACTTCCGGGCGGCGCAGCAGTTCGTAGAGGTTGTATTCGCGTTCGAGCGGCTTGCCGAACAGCGAACTCGCCGCCGCCTGGTCGACGCGCGCGGGCAGCACCCAGGTCGCCTTCAGCCGTGCTTCCTCGCGCTCGATCGCCTCGCGCTTGGCGCAGAAGGCTGCCCAGCGCCGGTCGTCGACGAGCCCCAGGCGGCGGCCGGTCTCGGTCAGGCGCAGGTCGGCGTTGTCCTCGCGCAGGGACAGCCGGTACTCGGCGCGGCTGGTGAACATCCGGTACGGTTCGGAAACGCCGCGCGTGATCAGGTCGTCGACGAGGACACCGAGGTAGGCCTCGTCGCGGCGCGGCGACCAGCCCTCGCGCTCGAGCGCGGCGAGCGCCGCGTTGGCGCCGGCGAGCAGTCCCTGTGCCGCCGCCTCCTCATAGCCGGTCGTGCCGTTGATCTGGCCGGCGAAGAAGAGGCCGCCGATCGCCCGCGTCTCCAGGGTGTCGCGCAGGGCACGCGGATCGTAAAAATCGTACTCGATCGCGTAGCCGGGGCGCAGGATGTGGCAGTTCTCCAGGCCGCGGATCGAGCGCACCAGCGCCAGCTGCACGTCGAAGGGCAGGCTGGTCGAAATCCCGTTCGGATAGATCTCGTACGTGTCGAGGCCTTCGGGTTCGAGGAAGATGTTGTGGCTGTCCTTGCCGGCGAAGCGATGGATCTTGTCCTCGATCGACGGGCAGTAGCGTGGCCCGACACCCTCGATGATCCCGGCATAGAGCGGCGAGCGGTCGAGGTTGGAACGGATGATTTCGTGCGTGCGCGGATTGGTCTCGGTGACCCAGCACGGCAACTGCCGCGGGTGCTGCGAGGCGGAACCGAGGAAGGAGAACACCGGCAGCGGGTCGTCGGAATGCTGCTCGACCATCTGCGAGAAATCGATCGTCTTGCCGTCGAGCCGTGGCGGCGTCCCGGTCTTCAGGCGGCCGGCCGGCAGCGCCAGCTCGCGCAGGCGGGCGGCGAGCGAAATCGCCGGCGGATCGCCCATGCGCCCGGCAGCCGCCTGGGTCAGACCGACGTGGATCAGACCGTTGAGGAAGGTGCCCGCGGTGAGGACAACGCTGCGCGCGGAAAAACGCAGTCCGAGCATGGTCACCACGCCGGCGACGCGATCGCCGTCGACGATCAGGTCGTCGACGGCGTCGGCGAACAGGGTCAGGTTCGGCTGATTCTCGAGACGGCGGCGGATCGCCTGGCGGTAGAGCACGCGGTCGGCCTGCGCGCGCGTCGCGCGCACCGCGGGCCCCTTGCTCGAATTGAGCGTGCGGAACTGGATCCCCGCTTCGTCGGTGGCCGCGGCCATGGCGCCGCCGAGCGCGTCGACTTCGCGTACCAGGTGGCCCTTGCCGATGCCGCCGATCGACGGATTGCAACTCATCGCGCCCAGCGTTTCCAGGTTGTGCGTGAGCAGGAGCGTGCGCGCACCGATGCGCGCGCTGGCCAGCGCAGCCTCGGTACCGGCATGGCCGCCACCGACGACGATCACGTCGAAACGTTCAGGATACTGCATGGATAGGGAGCGGCGCAGGCCGGAGATGGGGCCTGCGATTTTACGGCAGCGGGCTGAAAAATAACAGGATTCAGGGAACCGGATGCTTGTGCACGGCGCTGCACAGGCTCACTCGATGTCAGCAGGCTCACCGGCGGCGGGTTCGGCACGATCCTGCGGCGAGGCTCAGCCAGAGTGGTGAGCCTCTTCAGTTTTTTGGCGAAATTTCGTCAGTGGCTCACCTCCGGGAGTGAGCCAGCGAGCGTTTGCGTCGTCTGTTCTTAAAAGGTTTTGAATTCAAAGACTGTAAACATAATAGTGTCGACAAGTCTGTGGATAAGCCTTAAAAGCTTTTTAAAAATAATACTTTGAAAGTTTTTTTCGAGCTGTAGAAGGCGTGTATCGCGCTGTGGATATTTTTGCACAAGTTATCCACAGGAAGAGTTTTCCAGCCTTGTCCACTTCTCGCCCACAGACTTTGCGGCAGCTTGTCCACAGCCCGAAAAGTGATCCGGAGGGCTCAGAAAACCGTGTTTTGCCAGGTATCGAGCGCGAACTTGACGATCAGGACGCTGACGACGAAGAGGAAGACGCGGCGCACGAAAGCGCTGCCGTTCTTCAGCGCCAGCCGCGTGCCGAGCTGCGAACCGGCGACGTTGGCCACCACCATCCACAAAGCCAGTTGCGGCAGCAGGTAGCCGTTGGGGACGAAATAGGCCAGCGCAGCGAGGTTGGTCGCGACGTTCACGATCTTGGCCGCCGCCGAGGCGTGCAGGAAGTCGAACCCGAAGACGCGGACGAAGAGGAAGATCAGGAAGCTGCCGGTTCCAGGTCCGAAGAAACCGTCGTAGAAGCCGATGACGCCGCCGAGCAGCAGCGCGAGTACCAGCTCGCGCTGCCCCGCGTGCTGCGGCCGGTGCTCGCTGCCGAAATGCTTCTGGCGGAAGGTGTGGATCGCCGCGCCGATCAGCAGGACGAGGATCAGCGGGCGCAAGGCTTCGCGCGGCAACCAGGCGACCGCCAGCGCGCCGAGATAGGAGCAGGCGAAAGCCGCCAGCGCCGCCGGCAGCGTCGTCCGCCACGGGATGCGCACGCTGCGCGCGTAACGCCAGGCCGCGTTGGCGGTGCCGAAGACGCTGGCCGTCTTGTTGGTCCCGAACAAGGTCGCCGGCGATTCACCTGGCAAGGCGGTGAACAAGGCCGGAATCTGGATCAACCCGCCGCCGCCGACCACCGAATCGATCAGCCCGGCGACGAAGGCGGCAGCGGCGAGGACGAAAAGCAGCGAGAGATCGGGCATTGGCGGATGGACTCAATGAGAGGGCGGGAACCGCTCGCGGCAGTTTATCCCGCAGCCGGGGTTAGGCTGCGCTGAAGATGCTGGCTGGTTCCGCCAGCCGATGCCATGGAAGGCATTCGCGGCTGCCGCCCCTCCCACGATTGCCATGTGGCGGGAGCGCTTTTCGTGGGGGGGCCGTAAGGCCCGAATCAGGGGTATCCCAAGCTGTTGATCAGGCCATTCCTCCCCGGCGGCCTGCTGTCGCGCATAAAATGCCCTCCCCATCCCGGCAAGCACGCGCCGGCTGCCTGGAAGCGGCGCGCGCTCGCGCTTCGCCAACCTCCCCTCAGGAAGATTCGAACCGTGGCGCCTGCTGAATCCCCCGCAATCGTTGCCGGCATCGACATCGGCGGTCTCAGGAAGGGATGCCATCTGGTGGTGCTGCGTGGCCGGGAGGTGATCTGCAATATCCAGAGCGGTGACCCGCACGAGCTCGCGCGACAGTGCAATCAGCTTGGCGCGACGCTGGTCGGCATCGACTCGCCGTGTCGGTGGGCGCCAGGAATGGGGCGCCTGGCCGAAAGGGAGCTCGCCCGCGAGCGGATCTCCTGCTTCGTGACCCCCACGCGCGAGCGCGCCCTGGCGTCCACTTCCGGTTTCTATGGCTGGATGTTCAACGGCGAGCGCGTCTATCAGGCGCTGGCTGCCACGCATCCATTGCTCGAGGGCGAGGAATATTCCGGCGGCAGGGCCTGCTTCGAGACCTTTCCGCATGCCGTCACCTGGGCCATGCTAGGCGCTGGTGTCGCGTCGGCCAGGAAGAAGCGCGAGCAGCGGCGTGACTTGCTGGAAAAGGCAGGTATCGACACGCATTCGCTGAAATCCATCGATGACATTGACGCCGCTGTCTGTGCCCTGACTGCGCAGTACCTGTCGCTCGGGCAGGCGAAGGCCTACGGGGACGCAGAAGGCGGCTACATCTTCGTGCCTTTCGCCGCCGCTGTGAATTTCTGAAGCGCCCGCAGCGCGCCCCTTCCAGTCCCCTGGAAGAAGTCAGGCCGGGGCGCCACGGGGCGAACGCAAGGCGACGGCTACCAGTGCCTCGGGCCTCCCCCGTGCGGCTCGCCACGCCAGCCGCGATGCTGCGGATGGAAGTGCGGTGCGGGCCGTGGGACGTGGAAATAACGCGGGGGCGGCGGCGGCGCGTAGCTGCCGCCGTAATAGACCACCTGCGCCGATGGCGCTGTGTAGCCGCCGGGGTAGGCGGGAACGACCGCGCAGCCGGCCAGCGTGCCGCAGGCGATCAGCGCCGGGGCCAGCGCGCGCAGGGCGCCGCGACCGCCGTTCCATCCGCCCTGCCCCGGATGCGCTTTGGCCCCGCTCCCTACACAGGCGGCAACCAGGGCCAGCACCGCTCGCATCGTCTTGCGCATTGCTTCCTCCGCTCTGCGCGCCGCCGGCCGGCGGCGCTCATCCCGGATAACGCGGCGCCCGGGCTTGCGGGAGACGTCCGCCGCGCAAGGAAGCGTGAAGACTTGTGAGCAGATGTGCGTGAACGGCACTGGCCGATTCCGCCGCGTTCAGCAGCGGCGTGACGAAGATCGCGGGACGCTGCCTGAATGGGCAGGAACAGCTACTTGCCGATGCAGAAGCGCCCGAAGATCTCGCCGAGCAGGTCGTCGGCACTCACTTCGCCGGTGATGCTGGAAAGTTCGGACTGGGCGAGGCGGAGTTCCTCGGCGAAGAGTTCGAGGCGCGGCAACTGCGCCCGGGCCGTGTCGATGTGCAGGCCGGCCTCGCGCAGCGCGCGCAGGTGGCGTTCGCGGGCGATGAAGACGTCCTCGGCGGGGTGCCAGCCGACGATGCGCAGCAGTTCGGCGCGCAGGAAGTCGACGCCCTCGCCGCTCTTCGCCGACAGGCTGATGCGGACGGGCGCCGCTGCGTCAGATGCCTGATCGTCCGCCGGCGTCTCGATGCGTCCGGCGGGCACGCCGGCCAGGTCGATCTTGTTGAAGACCAGCAGGCGCGGCAGCGCCGCCGGCAGGCGCGCGAGGATCGCCTGTTCGGCCTCGCCGAGACCGTGCTGCGCGTCGATCAGCAGCACGGCCAGGTCGGCGCGCTCGATCTCGCGCCAGGTGCGCTCGATGCCGATGCGCTCGACCTCGTCGCTGGTTTCGCGCAGGCCGGCGGTGTCGATCACGTGCAGCGGCACGCCTTCGATCTGCAGGCGGGTCTTCACCGCGTCGCGCGTGGTGCCGGCGATCGGGGTGACGATGGCCAGTTCGTCGCCGGCGAGTCGGTTCAGGAGGCTCGACTTGCCGACGTTGGGCTGGCCGATGAGGACGACCGAGATGCCGCCCTGCAGCAGCCGGCCCTGCTGTGCGCGGTCGAAGACACGAGCGAGGCGCTCGCGCAGGCGTTGGAGGCGGCCGAAGGCGTCGGCGGCCTGCAGGAAGTCGATCTCCTCGTCGGGAAAGTCGAGGGTCGCTTCGGTGAGCGCGCGCAGTTCGGTGAGTTCGGCGACCAGGGCGCGCACTTCGTGCGAGAACTCACCCTGCAGCGAGCGCACCGCGCTCCTTGCCGCAGCCGCGGTGGCCGCGTCGATCAGGTCGGCGACGGCTTCGGCCTGGGCCAGGTCGATCTTGCCGTTCTCGAAGGCGCGACGCGTGAATTCGCCGGGTTCGGCAAGCCGCGCGCCGAGTTCGAGGCAGCGCCCGAGCAGGAGTTGCAGGACGACCGGGCCGCCGTGGCCGTGCAGTTCGAGCACGTCCTCACCGGTGAAGGACGCGGGCCCCGGAAAGTAGAGAACGAGGCCGCTGTCGATGACGCTGCCGTCGGCAGCACGGAAGCTCGCCAGGGTCGCGTGCCGTGCTGCGGGTGTCTTGCCGGCGATCTCTGCGGCGAAGCCGGCGAGATCGCCACCCGAAACGCGGACGACGCCGACACCGCCGCGCCCGGGGGCGGTGGCGATGGCGGCGATGGTGTTGCGCATCACGCCTTGGCGTCGTTGGCCGCCTTGGCGATGGGCTTGCCGCCCGACTTGCCGCCGCCCTCGATGTCGCGCGTGATCTTCCACTGCTGGGCGATCGACAGGAGGTTATTGACCGTCCAGTAGAGGACGAGGCCCGACGGGAAGAAGAAAAACATGGCGCCGAAGATGAACGGCATCGCCATCATGATCTTCGCCTGCATCGGGTCCGGCGGCGTCGGATTGAGCTTGGTCTGCACCAGCATGGTGACGACCATGATCACCGGCAGCACGTAGTACGGGTCGGCCGACGACAGGTCGGTGATCCACAGCGCCCACGGCGCGTCGCGCATTTCGACCGCGCCGAGCAGGGCCCAGTAGAGTGCGATGAAGACCGGAATCTGCACCAGCACCGGCAGGCAGCCGCCGAGCGGGTTGATCTTCTCGGAGCTGTACAGCTTCATCATCTCCTGGTTGAGGCGCTGCTTGTCGTCGCCGAAGCGCTCCTTGAGCTGCTGCAGGCGCGGGGCGACCGCGCGCATCTTGGCCATCGACTTGTAGCTGGCGGCGGAGAGCGGGAAGAACATCGCCTTGATGCCGATCGTCAGCAGGATGATCGCCCAGCCCCAGTTGCCGATGAGGTCGTGGATCTTCTCGAGCGCCCAGAAGATCGGCGCGGCGAGGATGGTCAGCCAGCCGTAATCGACGACCAGCGGCAGGCCTTCGGCACCGATGCCGCCGCCGGCGACCGGCTGCGCGAGTTGTTCGAGCGTCTTCTGGATCTGCGGGCCGGCGTAGAGCGGCGTCGAGATCTGCGTCTTTCCACCCGGCTCGGCGGCGGCGACCGGAAGGATCAGCCCGGCCGAGTAGAGCGGATCGCCGCTGCCCTCGACCTTGCGCACGTAGTACTCGCGCTGCGTTCCCGGAACCGGCGCCCAGGCAGCGACGAAGTAGTGCTGCACCATCGCCAGCCAGCCGTTGTCGGCCTTGGCATTGAACTTGGCCTTGCCCTTGTCGATGTCGGCGAATTCGACCTTCTGGAACTTGTCCTGCGTCGTGTAGACCGCCGGTCCGGTGAAGGTCGACACCGCCCAGTTCTCGCCCTCGGGCACGTGTGCGTCGCGCTGCAGCTGGTAGTAGGCGTGCGGCGCCAGCGTCTTCTCGCTGCCGTTGTCGATCTCGAAGGTGACGTCGATCAGGTAGCTGTCGCGGTGGAAGGTGTAGATGCGCGCGACCTTGACGCCATCGACCGCCGCCGCTTCGAGGCGCAGCTGCAGCTTGTCGCTGCCTGCGCCGAGTTCGCGCGCGCCGGGAACGGCGGTGAACAGCGACTTGTGCGTCGGCAGTCCGTCGCCGATCAGGCCGCTCTGCGCGGCGTAGCGGTGCTTGGCGCCGAACAGCTTGAAGTTGCTCGCCTTGTCCTCGACCGCCTTGTAATTGTTGAGCTCGAGGCCGACGATGTCGCCGCCGAGCGTCGACACTTCGGCCGTGTAGAGGTCGGTCTTGATCGTGATCGTTTCGGCCTTGGCCACGCTTGCCGGTTCACCGGCCGTCGGCACGGCCGTGGCGTCCTTCTGCAGGCTGACCGAAGGCTGCGGTGCGGCAGCGGCCGGGTCGGTGGTTGAAGTCGCGACGCTCGCGGGCGGCTGCGGGTTGCTGTATTTCGTCCACTCACCCCACAACAGGATCAGCGAGAAGAAGAAGACGAAGAGCAGGATCAGGCGACGGTTGTCCATGAACGGCCCAGGCGAAATTGATCGGAGTGAATCAGGAGGATTTGGCGGAGACGGGTCGGTCCGGCAGCGGCGGCAGCGCGATGTTCAGGGAACCGGATCGTAACCGCCCGCGTTGAACGGGTGGCAACGCAACAGACGGCGCAGTCCGAGCCAGGCGCCCTTGGCTGCGCCGTAGCGCTGCACGGCTTCGGCGGCGTACTCGGAACAACTCGGGTAGAAACGACAGCGCTGCCCGAGGAAAGGGCTGACCGCGTAGCGATAGAAGCGGATCAGTGCCAGGAGCAGTGCTTGCATCGTCTCAAGATCGAGGTGAAATGAGCTTGCGCAGCAGGCCGTCGATTTCCTGCGCCAGCGCTTTCCGGTCCAGCGGCAGCGTCGGTTTCGTCGACAACCGCAGGATCAGGTCGCGTGAGGGCAGTTGCGAACGGAGCAGCCGAAATTGCTCGCGCCCCAGCCGGCGGATCAGGTTACGATCGACCGAACGCTTCAGCAGGCGCTTGGCGACCACCAGCCCGAGCCGGGCGCCGGCAACTTCCTCGGCACCGCGCAGACGGTAATGTAGCAGGAAGTGACGACTCTTAAGCGCCCGCCTGAAACCAAAAACGGATGAAAATTCATCCGTTTTGGTGAGTCGATAACGCTTCGGGAAGGCCGCCTGCGGTGCTGCCTGCCTGCCTGCGCCGGGACCGGCGGATGCCGAGTCGAAGCTCAAGTCAGTGTCGGCAGCGGGCGTCGGCTTCAAACCGCCAGACGATGACGGCCCTTGGCGCGACGGGCACGGATGACGGCACGGCCACCGCGGGTGCGCATGCGGACGAGGAAGCCGTGCGTGCGCTTGCGACGGATGACGGAGGGTTGGTAGGTGCGTTTCATGATCGAGCCTTTTTGGATTAGAGCAAAAGTAAACGCGCAATTAGACTAGCTGGGCGCCGGTCTTGTCAAGAAAAATCGGGTAAATTGCCGAAGATTCCGATAGATACCCGAATCCGGGGAGTGCATGCGATCGCCATCGCCAGCGCGGGTCGCACGGCCGCCGTCGGCGCGGCCCGGGCGGGCGGCGCGGCCGTGAATTTTCAACAGCCTGTGGATAACATTCGGGCGAAGGGTTAAAATTGACGACCTTCGGCCGCCGGCAGCCGCACGAAATTCCGGTTGAAAACAAGGACAAGGCCGCGACCAGCGGCAGGCTGCGGGGGCGTCTTGCCGCGCTGCTCGCATCAGTCCGCCGCCACCGCGCCCTCCACCGTTGTACATCGATCGAGCCCGAATGAGCAGTTTCTGGAATTCCTGTCTGGCCCAGCTTGAAAGCGAACTGCCTTCGCAGCAGTTCAACACCTGGATCAAGCCCCTCCGTGTCGACGGCGAGGACGCCGTTGCCGACGAAGTGTCGTCGGTGCGCATCCTGGCGCCCAATGGCTTCATCCAGAAATGGGTGCGCGAGCGTTACGTCGTACGCATCGAGGAGATGGCACTGGCCTTCTTCGGCCATCCGGTCGCGATCGAGTTCGGCGTCGGTGCGGCGCCGCGTGCGCCCGCCACCGCGCCGCGCGGCAGCAGCGCCGCCCCCGAAGCGCGCCCGTCGGCAGCTCAGCCCAGGTCCGCGGACCCCGCCCCGATGAGGACGGCGCCCGAGCGCAGCGTCGAACGCACTCCGGCCGAGCCGCTGCGCAACCAGCGCGCGGCGAATGCCTACGAGAAATCGCGCCTGATCGCCGGCTTCACCTTCGACAACCTGGTCGTCGGCAAGGCCAACGACCTCGCGCGTGCGGCGGCGACCCGCGTCGCCAGCGATCCGGGCGGCGCCCAGTACAACCCGCTGTTCATCTACGGCGCTGCCGGCCTCGGCAAGACCCACCTGGTGCACGCGATCGGCAACGAGATCCTCGCCAACTATCCGGACAAGGTCGTCCGCTACGTGCATGCCGAGGATTACTACTCGGACGTGGTGCGCGCCTACCAGCAGAAGTCCTTCGACGTCTTCAAGCGCTACTACCGCTCGCTCGACGTGCTGCTGCTCGACGATGTGCAGTTCTTCAACAACAAGAACCGCACGCAGGAGGAGTTCTTCTACGTATTCAACGCGTTGATCGAAGCCAGGAAGCAGATCGTCATCAGCTGCGATACCTACCCGAAGGACATCTCCGGGCTCGAGGACCGGCTGATCACGCGCTTCGACTGGGGGCTGACGGTGCAGATCGAGCCGCCGGAAACCGAGATGCGCGTCGCCATCCTCAAGAAGAAGGCCGAGAGCGAGGGCGTCGCGCTCGACGACGAGGTCGCCTTCATCATCGCCAAGCACCTGCGCTCGAACGTGCGCGAGCTCGAAGGCGCGCTGAAGAAGGTGCTCGCCTACGCCTCGTTCCACGGCCGCCCGATCGACCTCGAGCTGGCGAAGGAAGCGCTGAAGGACATGATCGGCGCCTTCAACCGCCAGGTCACGCTCGAAAACATCCAGAAGACCGTCGCCGACTACTACAAGATCAAGGTCGCCGACCTGTTCTCGAAGAAACGCACGCGCGTCATCGCGCGACCGCGCCAGGTGGCGATGTGGCTCGCCAAGGACCTCACCGCGCAGAGCTACCCGTCGATCGGCGAAGCCTTCGGCGGTCGCGACCACACCACCGTCCTGCACGCGGTGCGCACGATCGAGAGCCTGCGTGCCAAGGACAATTCGCTGAACCACGACCTGCACGTGCTGCAGCAGGTGCTCAAGGGGTGAACAAGTCCGCTTGAAAGATGTGGGCGCCTTGTGGACAAGTTACCCAAGCGTCCCCTGTGGATAAGTTGTCCAAAGCTGTCCACAGCGCGATACAAGGTTTATGCAGTGCCGGAAAAGTTCGTCAAGACGCTGAAACTTCGCAACTTTTTTGAATCGTCCACAGAGTTGTTACGGCTATTGTCTTTATAGGGTTTTAATTCATGCTACTCATTAAAAGCCAACGCGATGCACTGCTCACCCCGCTCCAGTCGGTTTCGGGGATCGTCGAGAGGCGGCACACGCTGCCGATCCTGTCCAACGTGCTGCTCGAAAAGCACGGCGAGGCGCTGACCCTGCTCGCCACCGACATCGAGATCCAGATCACGACGACGACGCAGGCCGGGCTCGGTGAAGGCGACGGCGCGGTCACCGTCGGCGCGCGCAAGCTGCAGGACATCCTGCGCTCGCTGCCGGAAAGCGCCGAAGTGAGCCTGGTGCTCGACGACCGCCGCCTGCAGGTGCGCGCCGGCAAGAGCCGCTTCAGCCTGCAGACGCTGCCGGCCGAGGATTTCCCGCGCATGGCACTGGCCGAGGGTGAGACGAAGAGCTTCACGGTGACGCAGAAGGCCTTCCGCCGCCTGCTCGGCCAGACGCAATATTCGATGGCGGCGCAGGACGTGCGCTACTACCTGAACGGCCTCCTCTTGCTGGTGCAGGGCAGCGAACTGCGCGCGGTCGCCACCGACGGTCACCGCCTCGCCTACGCCAGCCTCGCGCTGGAAACCGAACTGCCGCGCCAGGAAATGATCCTGCCGCGCAAGACGGTGCTCGAACTCAACCGCCTGCTTGCCGACAGCGAGGAGCCGATGACGGTCGCCATGACCGCCAACCAGGTCCGCTTCAGCTTCGGCTCGACGGTGCTCGTTTCCAAGCTGATCGACGGCAAGTTTCCCGACTTCGACCGCGTCATCCCGACCTCGCTGCGCTACTCGGTGACGCTCAGCCGCACGGCGCTGCTGCAGTCGATGCTGCGCGCAGCCATCCTGACCAACGAGAAGTTCCGCGGCGTCCGCCTCGTCCTCGCCGACGGGACGATGCGCATCATCGCTGCCAACGCCGACCAGGAAGAGGCACAGGAAGAGATCGAGGTCGATTACATCGGCGAGCCGCTCGACGTCGGCTTCAACGTCAGCTACCTCGTCGACGTGCTCAACAACATGTCGGCCGAGATGGTGCAGTGGGGCTTCAACGACTCCAGTTCGAGCGCGCTGCTGTCGATTCCGGGCGACGACCGCTTCAAGTACGTCGTCATGCCGATGCGCATCTAGCGCCAGGCCAGACCCGCCGGCGCCAGCGCCGGCCCGCTGTCCCGCATTGCCGCCGGTCCTCCTCCGGCACTGAAAGAACATTGGATACCTCATGATCGAGCAGAACCCGCAAGTCGCCTACGACGAATCCAGCATCCAGCAACTCGAAGGACTGGAGGCCGTGCGCAAGCGTCCCGGCATGTACATCGGCGACACCTCGGACGGCACCGGCCTGCATCACATGGTGTTCGAGGTCCTCGACAACGCGATCGACGAGGCGCTGGCCGGGCACTGCGACGACATCGTGATCACCATCCACGCCGACAACTCGATCTCGGTGGCCGACAACGGCCGCGGCATCCCGACCGGGATCAAGTTCGACGACAAGCACGAGCCGAAGCGCTCGGCGGCCGAGATCGTCATGTGCGTGCTGCATGCGGGCGGCAAGTTCAACCAGAACTCGTACAAGGTCTCGGGCGGCCTGCACGGCGTCGGCGTTTCCTGCGTGAACGCGCTGTCGAAGTGGCTCAGGCTGACGATCGCGCGCGAAGGCAAGAAGTACCAGCTCGACTTCGCGCGCGGCGCGGTCGTCGATCGCCTGGTCGAGGTGCAGCAGGGCGTCGAGGTGTCGCCGCTGCGCGTCGTCGGCGAGACCGAGAAGCGCGGCACGCGCGTGCATTTCATGGTCGACGACGAGATCTTCGAGCACATCGAGTGGCATTACGAGATCCTCGCCAAGCGCCTGCGCGAGCTGTCCTTCCTCAACAACGGCGTCAGGATTCGCCTGATCGACCAGCGCAGCGGCAAGGAGGAGGACTTCGCCTTCGCCGGCGGCGTCCAGGGCTTCGTCGAGTACATCAACCGCAGCAAGTCGGTGCTGCACCCGAATGTCTTCCACTCGACCGGCGAGTCGCCGCTGCCCGGCGGCGGTAGCATCGCCGTCGAAGTGGCGATGCAGTGGAACGACTCCTATGCCGAACAGGTGCTCTGCTTCACTAACAACATCCCGCAGGCCGACGGCGGCACCCACCTGACCGGCCTGCGTACGGCGATGACGCGGGTGATCAACAAGTACATCGAGGAAAACGAGATCGCCAAGAAGGCGAAGGTCGACATCACCGGCGACGACATGCGCGAAGGCCTCGCCTGCGTGCTCTCGGTGAAGATGCCCGACCCGAAGTTCGCCTCGCAGACGAAGATGAAGCTGGTCTCCAGCGAGGCGCGCCCGGCGGTCGAGGAAGTCGTCGCCGCGAAACTCGCCGAATTCCTGCTCGAACGTCCCGCCGACGCCAAGGTGATCACCGGCAAGATCGTCGAAGCGGCGCGTGCCCGCGAAGCCGCACGCAAGGCGCGCGAGATGACCCGCCGCAAGGGCGTCCTCGACGGCGTCGGCCTGCCCGGCAAGCTCGCCGACTGCCAGGAGAAGGACCCGGCGCTGTGCGAACTGTACCTGGTCGAGGGTGACTCCGCCGGCGGCTCGGCCAAGCAGGGCCGCGACCGCAAGTTCCAGGCGATCCTGCCGCTCAAGGGCAAGATCCTCAACGTCGAGAAGGCACGCTTCGACAAGCTGATCTCGTCGCAGGAAATCGCGACGCTGATCACCGCACTCGGTACCGGCATCGGCAAGGAAGAGTACAAGCCCGAGAAGCTGCGCTACCACCGCATCATCATCATGACCGACGCGGACGTCGACGGCGCGCACATCCGCACCCTGCTGCTGACCTTCTTCTACCGGCAGATGCCCGAGCTGGTCGAGCGCGGCCACATCTACATCGCGCAGCCGCCGCTGTACAAGGTCAAGCACGGCAAGACCGAGCGCTACCTGAAAGACGACCACGAGTACAACCAGTTCCTGCTGCGCATGGCGCTCGACGATTCGACGCTCACGCCGCGCAGCGGCGCCGAGCCGATCAGCGGCAGCGCGCTGGAGACGCTGGCGCGCGAGTACCTGCTCGCCGAAGCGGTGATCAACCGCATCGCGCACCTGATCAACCCGGAAGTGCTGCACGCGCTGGTCGATGCCAACCTCTCGATCGACCTGTCCAGCCAGGCTGCCGCCGAAGCGAGCGCGGCCGCGCTGATGGAAGCGGTCGGCAAGAAGCTCGCGGTGAATATCGTCGCCCGCTTCGACGAGGCCGAGGAGCGCTGGCAGCTTCGCCTCGAAAAGATCCTGCACGGCAACCTGAAGGTCGGCGTCATCGACGACGACCTCTTGGGCAGCGGTGACTACGCGCAACTGCGCAAGACCGCCGAACTGCTCGCCGGCCTGTTCGGACCGGGCGCGACGATCAGCCGCAGCGAGAAGAAGCAGCCGGTGAAGAGCTTCGCCGAAACGATGCGCTGGCTCTTGAACGAGGTCGAACGCGGCATCAGCAAGCAGCGCTACAAGGGTCTCGGCGAGATGAACCCCGACCAGCTCTGGGAAACGACCATGGACCCGAACGTCCGCCGCCTCCTGCGCGTGCAGATCGAGGACGCCATCGCCGCCGACGAGGTGTTCACGACGCTGATGGGCGAACTGGTCGAACCGAGAAGGGCCTTCATCGAATCGAACGCGCTGGCGGCGAGGAATATCGACGTGTGAGTCTTGTGGGGCGGGATCGGCCGCTTCTCCGGGCTACCGTCCTTGCGCAAGGTGCGTCCACGCGGTGTCTGGCAACTTGCCTACTGACCGGCCAACTCCAGGGTTACGCACTGTATGGGTGTGAAGCTGCGAGGGGCTGAATCAAAGGCACTGTCGCGGAGTAGCAGCCGGTCATCGCGAGCCCGCAGGGCGTGGCGATCCAGCGCGTAGGGCTGGTATCGGATTTCCCGTGGAAGCGGGTACGTTCGCCGAGATAGAAAACGCACTGGATTGCCACGGCGTTGCGCGCCTCGCAATGACGGAATTGAGGCGACGGGATGCGTTTCATGTCCTGGGGTGGCTGCTTCGCCATGAGTGTTATCTTCTATCCAGGATAAAGAACTGCATTCCGTATTTTGTTTTTTAAAACATAGACTTACGAATATTTTTTTATCCGCTAGCCGCCAGAAGGAAGCGCATTACGCCGAGTTCAGCCCGGACGGACTTCGCCAGGTGCAGTGGGGGTCAGGTCTCGTATTGTTGCATCGTTGGCCGTGCTACCCAAGAAACTAGCCAAGAAACTACCCAAGAACGGATTCGCAGCTTGCTACGACAGCGAGAGAGAGCCAAGACTGACTCGCCGCGAGCCTGCCGAGCGCCTGTCTATGCTGCTGTCGAAATACGCGTGACAGCGCTCCCTGTGACATGGAAAGTTGCTTAAAATCAGCGAAGTATCAGGACATCGTCTTACCCGGGGTAATTTTTGGGCCGCCCACTGAGGAAAACGGGTACAACCCTTTGCTTGCCACGACCAGATGCAACCTGAAGAGACTGCTGGCAGCGCTTCCCGCGCTGTAAAGGAACGAGACAATGCTGGTTACCCGACTCAAGCTCAAGAACTGGCGGAACTTTCGGACGCTCGACGTACCCCTGCGCGAAGTCTCCTACCTGCTCGGCCCCAACGCATCGGGAAAGTCGAACCTGCTCGACGCGCTGCGTTTCCTGCGGGATGTGAGCAAGCCGAAGGGTGGGGGGCTGCAAACGGCGGTCGATGAGCGCGGAGGAATCAGCAAACTGCGCTGCCTGCATGCGCGCAAGGACAATGAAATCCTGCTCGATGTCGAACTCTCCGACCAGGTCGACGGGCCCGTGCTGTGGCGTTACGTCCTCGGCTTCAAGCCTGAAGGGAAAGGGGGGCAGCGCATCATGGTGTCGACCGAACAGGTCTGGCATCAAGGCGAGTTGATTCTCGATCGGCCGGGCGAAGCGGACAAGCGCGACACGCTGCTGCTCACGCAAACCCATCTCGAACAGATTCAGGCCAACACGAAGTTTCGCGATCTGGTGGACTTCTTCGGCGCGACCAGTTACCTGCACCTCGTTCCGCAACTGCTGAAGTTCGCCGACAAGATCGGCGGGCAGCGCCTCGAAGACGATCCGTTCGGACAGGGTTTTCTCGAACGCCTGGCCAAGACGCCGGAGCGCACGCGCACGGCCCGCCTGAGCAAGATCAACGCGGCGCTCAAGCACGCGCTGCCACAGTTCAAGGAGTTGCGTTTCGCCAAGGACGATCTCGGCCACCCGCATCTCGAAGCCTTGTATGCGCATTACCGACCGAACGCGGGGTGGCAGTCGGAAGAGCATTTCTCGGACGGTACCCTGAGACTGCTGGGCCTGTTGTGGGCCTTGCTCGAAGGCAATTCCCTGCTCTTGCTCGAAGAACCCGAGATCTCGCTGAACGATGCGATCGTCAAGGAAATACCCCTGATCATCAATCGCATCCAGCGCGACCGGAAGACCCGGCGGCAGGTCATCCTGAGCACGCATAGCGAAGCCTTGCTGAGCAATCCAGGGATCGACGGTCGCGGCGTGATCCTGCTCGCCAGCAGCCAGGAAGGATCGAGCGCGCGCACGCTCGAAGCCGACGAAGAGAATGCGCTGCTCGCCGGCTTTTCCGTCGCCGAAGTGGTGTTGCCCAAGACGCGGCCGGAAACGGTCAACCAGTTGGGTCTGTGGTGATGGCGCTGGTGGCCTTGGGCACCGAGGACGAATTGAGCGAGGCGGTCGGCGTTCGCCTGCTCGCCGAGCACGAACAATACTTGCAACCCGGCCTGCGCTTGCGGAAGTCCGGATTCGGCTATCTGCGCAGCAATGTCAAACGCTGGCGTGAGCTCGCCCAACGTCAGCCGGTCGTCTTGATTACCGACCTGGACCAGATCGCCTGCCCGCCTGCGCTCTTGAACGACTGGCTGGGCGGCCAGGCTCGTCCCGAGAATCTATTGCTGCGTGTCGCCGTGCGCGAAGTGGAAGCCTGGCTGCTCGCCGATCATGTGGCCATGCAGGGCCTGCTTGGTGATCGCGCCCGCCTGCCGCCGGCACCGGACGCCTTGCCCGACCCGAAACAGCACCTGCTGGGTTTGGCCAAGCGGGCGCCGAGGGATGTCCGACTCGATCTTGTCCAGGAAGCTGGAAGCGTCTCGCGTCAGGGGCTCGGCTACAACGCCCGCCTGACCGATCTGGTGCGAATGAGTTGGTCCCCCGCGCGCGCAGCCGAGCGCTCGCCCAGTCTGGCGCGCGCTCGACGCAGTCTCGGCGCGTTGGCCCGGCAGCTGCAAGAGCTAAACTGACTGGCCGGCGCAAGCAAGAAGGCCGTCGGCCCATGCCATTTTTCAGCTAAGGAGGTAAGCATGAACCTTGAAACCGTCCGCGTTGACTTCAAGCGTCCCCTGTTGATCATGAAGGCCCCGAACGGCTTTCTTGCCTGCGGCTATATCAATATCGAAACCTGCAACCGAACTGGCGATGCGTGTGCATTGGTGAATGCCGGAAACTTTGATGACATGAGAACGGCTTTGATCGTTGCCGTATCGCATCAAGCCGCGGCACTGGGTATTCGCATCGGCGATACCGGCGAATCCGCGCTTCTCAAAATGCAATGAGCGCTTAATTAATTTAAAACAGTGGCTTACGGAACATCTTCCTATCCGTTAGGGAAGCACTGATTTAATCGAAACCAGCCGACGCCTGCCGTCGGCAGCCGCTCTTTGAGATAATGACGCCCTGCCTCACGCTCGTGACCGACCATGCAAGCCACCTTCTCCGAACTTGAGTACAGCGC
>NZ_NHRX01000037.1 GCF_016653115.1 Rhodocyclus purpureus | reverse complement strand
GAAGGGCGACGGCGAACCTGGCGTGAAAACCCTCTGGCTGGGATACCAGCGCATCAGGGATTTTGTTCAGGGCGTCGAGCATATGCGAGCGCTTCATGCGATATGAGTTATGTGTAACGCTATGAGGTAAAGCATGCCGGCGCTCGCCGGGAGCGACGGCGGCGCACTTTTACCGGGATTGCTGGTCCTAGTCTGTCCTTGCCTGATGCAAGGCGCGCCGGCAAGCGCCGCGAGCGCACCTCCAATGACTGCGAAGAAGAAGACCAACATGAACGAGCACGCCGCCTCCCGCCCCATCCCCCGGCCGCCGGCCGCCGCAGCGAGCAGCCACGCGCACCACGGAGTTCAAGAAAAAACGCACCAGGCACCGCCCTCGCCGTGCTCGGGCGTCTGTCGCATGGACCCGGAGACGCAACAGTGCCGCGGTTGCCTGCGCAGCCTCGCCGAGATCGCCGGCTGGAGCCGGTTTTCGGACGACGAGAAATGGGCGGTGCTGGCTTCGCTCAGCGGGCGCAAGGAGCAGCCGGCATGAGCGAGGACGAGGACATCGCCTGCCTCGGCCTGTGCATGGACGACCCCGACAGCGGCATCTGCCTCGGCTGCGGGCGCCGAACACGAGCAGCGGGGGAAGCGGAAGAGAACGGGGATGACCTGAGCTTGGCTAGCGAAGGCGCAACGAAGACGGAGGAACGCTGATGCTGCCGCCGACCCTGCATCTCGTCGAGCGCGGCTGGCTGTCGTCGAACAGCCTCGTCGGCTTCGACGGTGACGGCGCGACGCTGATCGACAGCGGCTACGTCACGCACGCCGCGCAGACCGTCGACCTCGTCCGCGAAGTCCTCGGCGGCCGAAGGCTGGAACGCCTGATCAACACCCACGCGCACTCCGACCACATCGGCGGCAACTCGGCGCTGGTAGAAGCCTTCGGCTGCCGGGTCAGCGTTCCCGCCGGGGTCGCCGCGACCATCGCCGAATGGGACGAGGAAGCCCTGCTGCTGTCGCCGCTCGGCCAGCGCGCGGCGCGCTTCCGGCACGACGACACGCTCGCCAACGGTGACGAATTCGTTTGCGGCGAACTCGTCTGGCGCGCCCTCGCGGTTCCCGGCCACGACCAGGACGGGCTTGCCTTCCACTGTGCGGAAAAACGCCTGCTCGTCTCGGGTGACGCGCTGTGGCAGACCGGCTTCGGCGTCGTCTTCACCGAACTGCTCGGCCATCCGGAACAAGGTGGCGGCCTGCGCGCGCAGCGCGAGACGCTCGACATGCTCGCCCGGCTCCCCGTTGACTGCGTGATCCCGGGGCACGGCGGCGCCTTCTCCGATGTGGACGAAGCCTTCACGCGCGCCTACCGCCGGCTGGAGTCCTTCGAGAACGACATCGAGCAGCTCGCCCGCCATGCGCTGAAGGTGTTCGTCGCCTTCGCCCTGCTCGAACGCCGGCGCATCCTGCGCGCCGAACTGCCCGACCTGCTCGCTTCGCTCAGCTTCGCGCAGAGCGTCAACGCCCGCTACCTGGGGCTGGCCGAAGACGCTCTCGCCGACTGGCTGGTGCGCGAGCTGACGCGCGCAGGCGCATGGCGCAAGGAGGACGGCTGGCTGGTGGCGGGGTGAGCTGGGCAGTTCTCAGCGCACCTTGCCGACCTGGCGCAGGAAGGGCTGGAACTTGCGGAACGCAGCCGGCAGCTGCGCCAGGGCTTTGCGTCCCTCCGCCCCGGAGGGATAGTTACCGTAGATGAGGGCGATACGGTCGCGACCGCTCAGCGCCGAACGATAGGCGCGCACCTGTTGCGGGTCGAGCAGGCGCAGGGCTTGCGCCAGCTGGCTCTCCAGCGCCGCGCGTTCGCCGGGTTCGCTGGCGGAGAGCTGGATGAAGTAGTGATTCTCCGGGGCATTCTTCAACCAGTCGCTGCTCGCCGCGACGAGATCGCCGACCGGACCGCCGATCGGCGTATCGGCAGCAATCGTCGGCGCTGAGCTCGGCGGGAAGCCGTCATTCACCGTGGCTGCCACCAGGGTTTCCGTCCCGGCCACGGCCGCTGCGGCCGCCGTCCCGGGGAGCGCAAGCGCGGTCGCCGCGCTGGCACGCTGTTGCGCTTGCGCATCGGCCTGTGCCTTGGCCACAGCCTGGGCTCTGGCTTCAGCTTGCGCCCGGGCCTCAGCCTCAGCCTGGGCCCTGGCTTGCGCGAGCGCGCGGGCCTCCCGCTCTGCCTGCGCCCTGGCAGTCGCCTCGGCAAGCGCCTTCGCCTCGGCATCGGCCCGTGCCTGGGCCACAGCCTGGGCTTTGGCTTCAGCTTGCGCCAGCGCCTGCGCCTCAGCTTGCGCCTTGGCCTTGCGCTCTGCCTGTGCCTTCGCTTCCGCCTGAACGCTGGCCCGAGCCTCGGCCTCGGCCTGCGCCGGCGCCGGCGCAACTGCGTCGACCAGCTGTTGCTTGCGCGTGCTGCGGGCCCCCTCCTTGCCCGTCGTCGTCTCGACGAACTTGCCCATCTTGCCATTGCGGGATGCCATGTTCTCCCGCACGGTCAGGGTCTTGGGATGCGAGGGACCGAGCGTCTTTTCGAGAATGGCCAGACTGCGCTGATAGAGCGGATCCGCCTTGGCATACATTCCCAGCGTGCGATACAACTGCGCTAGATTGTTCAAGGAAACGGCCACATCGGGATGTTCGGCGCCGAGCGCATTTTCCTGGATCGCCAGGCTGCGCCGGTACAGCGGTTCGGCCTTGGCATACTGGCCCTGGGCCTTGTAGATCATCGCAAGGTTGTTGAGACAACTCGCAACCGCCGGATGATCAGGGTCCAGCGCTCTTTCCAGGATGGAGAGGCTGCGCTGATAGAGCGGCTCGGCCTTCGCATAATCGCCCTGCTCGTGCAGGAGCGAGGCCAGGTTGTAGAGGGCTTTGGCCGTCTGCAGGCTGCCCTCGCCGGTCTTCTGCTCGGCGACCCTGAGCGCTTCTTCGTTCTGCGCGATGGCGCGACTGTATTCGGCCGCCGAGAGCAGGCCGCCGGTTTCCGTGGTGATGTTGTCGTAATCAGTCGCAGCGAAAGCCGTCGCAGCAACCAGCATCAGGAAGATCGCGACAAG
Source organism: Rhodocyclus purpureus (assembly GCF_016653115.1). Lineage (GTDB taxonomy): Bacteria > Pseudomonadota > Gammaproteobacteria > Burkholderiales > Rhodocyclaceae > Rhodocyclus > Rhodocyclus purpureus. Next base: position 13,991 of record NZ_NHRX01000037.1, on the reverse strand, counting down.
GCGAGCTTTCTTGATTTGCATCGTTTCGATTTCCCATGTTGACACGGTCGGCCTCACCTGACGGACGAAGATCTGCAGCGACGGCGCATTCAGCCTGCCCCTCATCCCGAACTCATGGATTATGCAACAAATATGCCACTGAGGCATAGGCCGGGCGGGCGCCTGCGCCTCAGACCATCCGCACTTCCTGACGCGGCAGCGGGATGACGATTCCGCGGTCGCGGAAAGCCTGCAGCAGCGTCTGATTGATCTCGCTCGTCGCCGCTTCGTAGTCGGGAACCTTGACCCACGGATTGATGTTGAGGCTCACGCTGAAATCGGACAAACGGCTGACGCCGATGACCGGCGCCGGGTCCTTCAGCACGCGCCCGCTGGCGGCGAGCACTTTTTCGACGATGCCGAGGGCGGCCTGCACGTCGGTATCATAGGCGACGCTGACGGCCAGGTTGAGGCGCCTGATCTTGCCGCAGTTGTGCAGGATCTCGCCGACGATCTTGCGGTTCGGGATGACGACTTTCGAACGGTCGGTATGTCCAAGCGTCGTGCTGAACAGGCTGATGTCGAGCACCTCGCCCTCTTCGCTGCCGATCGAGATGTAGTCGCCGACATGGAAGGGCTGGGTGAAGATGATGGTCAGGCCGGCTGCGAGGTTGCCTAGGATCCCCTGCAGCGCCAGTGCCGCACCGGCACCGGCGACGCCGAGGCCGGCGACCAGCGGCAGCAGTTCGACGCCGAGGTTCTGCATGGCCATGATCGCGAACAGCGCGAAGACCACCCCCTGCGCCGCATGGGTGAGCAGCGCGCGCACCGGCTGCTCGAGCGGGAAACGATCGAGCAGCCGGTGCATCAGCCGGCCGAACCACTTCGCCGCCAGGTAGCCGGCAAAGAGGATCAGGCAGGCGACGAGCAACTTCGGCCCGAAGCGGATCGCCATGTCGATCGCGGAAGCCTTGATCTGGGAGATCGATTCGAATTGCTCGTCCATGCCAGTTCTCCTTCGCACGTGACCCACGCACTGAGCAGCTGCCCGGAGCGCACGCCGGCTCAGGGGAGGATCGTGAACGGCAGCAGGCGCCTCCGCGGCGCTCGCCTCAGTGCGTGCGAGTATAACGCCGGCCAGGGATGAGCCTCGCGCGACGCGAGGCCATTTTCGAGTAGGATAGGCGCATGAATCATACGCACCGATTCCTTGCGACCGCGCTTCCCGCCGGTTTTTATTCCTTGGCGGGCCTTCAACTCTTGGCCTTCATCGCCGTTTCCGGCTTCCTGCTCTGGATAGGGTGGGACATTGCCAAAGTGCTGTGGCGCTTCCTTGTCGGCTTTTTCTCGCTTTTTTTCTGATACGCGGCAAAGCGAACTGCGCCGCCCGGATTTGGCCACACGACGGCGCACCAACGCAAAAAGGCCAGTCCCGAAGAACTGGCCTTTTTTTTGGTGGGGCGTGAGTGATTCGAACACTCGACCTACGGATTAAGAGTCCGCTGCTCTACCAACTGAGCTAACGCCCCGGAAACCGGGCTGCTGATCTGACGCCGATGCGTCGTTCAACAGAGGCGCGCATCTTACCCGCTGCGGCGCCTGGAGTCAACACCCAATACACACCCGACGCAGGACATTCTTGTACGCATAGGCGCGCGCAGTCGCTGCGCCATTTCAAGGTAATATGACCACCCTCTCACCGCGAAGGCAGAGTGATGAAGCCGGCCTTATCCGTTCGCCATTTCTTCCGGCAGCTGAGCTGCTTCCTGGCCGGCCTGCTGGCCGTCTGCCTGCCGTGCTTGCCGGCCGCCGCCACCCAGGCGCCTGCCAGGTCGATCACCGTGCTCGCGCTGGACGATTTCCAGCCGCTGCTGTTTCGCGACGCCTCCGGCGAGTTGCAGGGAATCGTCAAGGACACCTGGGCGCTGTGGGAGGCGCGCACCGGCATCAAGGTGAATCTGGTGACCGGCGACTGGGCGACGATCTATCGCGAGATGCTGGCCGGCCGCGGCGACGTGCTCGACATGGCACGCGCGACCCCGGAGCGCGAGAAAGTCCTCGACTTCTCCGAGCCCTACGCGACGCTGAACATGGAGCTCTATTTCCACGAGAGCATCACCGCCATCGCCGACGCGAAGACGAGCAAGGGCTTCCTGATCGGCGTCATCGAGGCCGGCGGCTGTGCGGAGTATCTGCGCGCAGCCGGCTCGGACAACTTCAAGCACTATCTCTCCTTCGAAGAACTGGTGAATGCAGCCGCGCGCGACGAGGTGCGCGTCTTCTGCGCCTACGAAGCACCGGCCAATTACTTCCTGAACCGCCTCGACAAGGCCAGGGAATTCCGGCATTCGCCGCCGCTTTATTCGGGACAGGGCCGCTGGGCCGTGCGCAAGGGTGACCAGGCGACGTACAAGCTGGTTGCCGACGGTTTCGCGCAGATCTCGGCCGCCGAGCGCGAACAGATCAACAGCAAATGGCTGGGCGCCTCCGTCGAGGGGCCGGCGACGCCGCTCTACGTGCGCTACGCCGGCTATTCCCTGCTCGCCCTGCTCGCGATCGGCCTCTTTCTGCTCGCCTGGAACCAGATGCTCAGGCGCCGGGTGAGCGCAAAGACGGCAGCGCTGACGCAAACGCTAAACTCGCTGCAAAAGGCACAGGCGGCCACTGCGGCGCTCAACGATCATCTCGAAGAACTGGTCGCCACGCGCACTGCCGAACTGACGGCGCGCAGCGCGGAGTTGCAGGCGATCTTCGATTCGGCCAACGCCGGCATCGCCCTCGTGCGCGAGCGCCGGATCGAGAGCTGCAACCACATGCTTGAGCAGATGTTCGGCTACGGGCCGGGCGAACTAGCGGGCTGCTCCACGCGCATGCTCTATCCGGATGACGGCACCTTTGCCGCAGTCGGCGCCGCCATCAGCGCGAGCATCGCCGAGCGCGGCTTTTACCGCCAGGACCACGAAGTGGTTCGTCGCGACGGCAGCTGTTTCTGGGCCCGCCTGATGGCGCGCGCGATCGATCGGGACGATCTGGCCAGGGGTGTCGTCTCCATCATCCAGGACATCAGCGACGAGCGCGCGATCCTTGCCGAAATGGCGCAGGCGCGCGCGCTGGCCGAAGAGGCGGCGCGGGCCAAGGCCGACTTTCTGGCCAACATGAGCCATGAAATCCGTACGCCGATGAACGCCGTGATCGGCATGACCCACCTCGCGCTGAAGACCGAGCTGACGCCGCGCCAGCGCGAGTACCTGCAGAAGATCCAGTCGTCGAGCCAGCACCTGCTCGGGATCCTCAACGACATCCTCGACTTCTCCAAGATCGAGGCCGGCAAGATGACGACCGAACACGTCGATTTCGAGCTCGAGAAGGTGCTCGACACGGTCGTCACGCAGATCGCCGAGCGCGCCGCGAGCAAGGGGCTCGAACTGGTGGTCGCGGTCGACACCGACGTGCCGCGCTTCCTGGTCGGCGATCCGCTGCGCGTCGGCCAGGTACTGATCAATTACGCCAACAACGCGGTCAAGTTCACCGACGAGGGCGAGCTGGCGATCCACGTCAGCGTCGACAGTGAGGACGGCGACGCGCTGCAAGTGCGCTTTAGCGTGCGCGACACGGGCATCGGCATGAGCGCCGAGCAGGTCGGACTGCTGTTCAGGAGCTTCTCGCAGGCCGATAGTTCGACCACGCGCAAATACGGCGGCAGCGGACTGGGACTGGCGATCTGCAAGCAACTGGCCGCGTTGATGGGCGGCGAGGTCGGCGTCGACAGCACGCCGGGCGTCGGTTCGACCTTCTGGTTCACCGCCCGCCTCGGCCGCAGCGCCAACCAGGGGCAGCGTCTCTTGCCCAAGCGCGACCTGCGTGGTCGCCGCATCCTGCTCGTCGACGACAACGACCACGCACGCGAGGTCGTCGGCGACATGCTGCTCAGCATGCGCTTCGCGCTCGGCACGGCGGCCTCGGGCGCCGCAGCGCTGGCCGAACTGACGCGTGCCGAAGCGGCCGGCACGCCCTACGAGATCGTCTTCCTCGACTGGCAGATGCCGGAAATGGACGGCATCGCCACGGCCAACGCCATCCGCCGCCTGCCGCTGCAGCATTGCCCGCACCTCTTGATGATCACCGCCTACGGCCGCGACGAGCTCATCCCGGTCGCGCGCCAGGCCGGCATCGAGGACATCCTGATCAAGCCGGTGGTGCAGTCACTGCTCTTCGATTCGCTGATGAACGTCTTCGGCGGCGAGCCGGCAAGGGCGCAGCACGCGGCCGTCAAGGCGGCACCGGTACCCGCCGGCATCTCCGGGCTGCAAGCTTGTCGCGCGCTGCTGGTCGAGGACAACGAGCTCAACCAGGAAGTGGCGACCGAGTTCCTGCAGGCGGCCGGGCTCACGGTCGAGGTGGCGGGCGACGGTGCCGTCGCGCTGGCGATGGTCACGGCGCGGGACTACGACATCGTGCTGATGGACATGCAGATGCCGGTGATGGACGGGCTCACCGCCACCCGTGAAATCCGCAAGCTGGCCAAGGCACGCGAGTTGCCGATCGTCGCCATGACCGCCAACGCGCTCGCCGGCGACCGCGAACGCTGTCTCGCTGCCGGCATGAACGACCACATCGCCAAGCCGATCGACCCCGACGACCTGCTCGCCAAGCTGCAGAAATGGACGCTCAACCAGAGGGGACCGGCTGCGCTCGCAGCACCGCCCCCTGCCGTGGCGGCGGCGGCTGGGATCGAACACTTCGCCGGCATCGCCGGACTCGACGCCGCGCGCGGCCTGCGCCAGGTCCTCGGACGCGAAGCGCTCTACCTGAGCCTGCTCGAAAAATTCGTCAAAGGCCAGGCCGAAGCACCGGCACGGATCGCTGCGGCGCTGGCCGAGGACGACCGCGCCGCAGCCGAGATGATCGCGCATACGCTCAAGGGGGTGGCCGCGCAGATCGGCGCAGAAGAGGTGCGCGGGCTGGCCGAAGAGGTCGAACGCGCGATCCGTCAGGAGCAGCCGGTGCCCGCACTGACGCAACTGCGGCAAAGCCTCGCGGCGCTGATCGAAGCGATCGCGGCGCGGCTGCCGCAGAAAGCCGAGGAAACGCCGGCGGCCACAGTCGACGACGAAAGACTGCGCGCAATCTGCGCCGAGCTCGATCGCCTGCTCGCTGCCGCCGATTTCGGCAGCGGCCAGCTGTTCGCCGACAACGCAGCGCTGCTGCGCGCCGGCCTCGGCGACGGCTACGCCGCGCTGGCGGAAGCGGTCGAAGACTTCGACCACCCGCGCGCGCGCGAAGCGCTGCGGGCGGCGCTGGCCGCGATCGCTTAAGCCGGTGCTTCCCGAAGGCCCTGCTTCTTCCGCCTGCCTGCCGAAGCCGCAGGTTTTTCGACGAAGCGGAAGAATACTTCCGCCACCACGATGCTCGACAGGAAGGCCACGACCAGGCCGATGGTGGCGTCTATGGGTCCGCTCAGGCCGAGTTGCGCCCACAGCGTCGACACCAGGATCAGGACGGGGAAATGGACCAGGAAGAGGCTGTACGAGATCTCCCCCAGGCGACGCAGCAAGGGTGAATTGATCGGCAGCCGGTTGTGCCCGCTCGCCTCGGCAAGGAACACGATCAGGCCGACGATAGCGGCAATGCCCAGCCGCCAGCGCCACTCGTAGAGCATCGCGATCGCCAGCAGCAGCAGGAAGAGCCAGAATTCCCGTTTCACGCCGAGCTTGCCCTGGCTGCGCTGGATGACGACGCCGAAGAAGAAATACGGGAAGAAATAGAGGAAGCAGTTGTCCCATTCCTCGTTCAGATTGAAATGGAACAGCGACGCGATCGAGATGGCCCAGCCGAGCAGGACGCAGAGATCGACGTTGGGCCGGCTGAAGTTGTCGCGCAGCCACAGCAGCAGCGCATAGACGAGGCACATCTGGAAGTTGATGCAGACGAACCACAGCCCCGCCGAAATCTGCTCGTGGCCGAGCAATCCCTGCAGGAAAAAGAGGTGCGCGAGGAGCTGGTTCATGGAAACCGGCTGGCCGATCACCTCATCCGGAACCCATCCGCGCGCCAGGACAAGGACGGGGAGGGTCATGGCGATCGCCGCGACATAGGGAATGCCCAGGCGCAGGTAGCGGCTGGCCATGAAGACACGCACTCCTTGCAGCGTCCAGCGGTGCTCGGCCAGGCTGCGCGCCAGGGCATAGCCGCCGATCACGAAGAACACCTGGGTTGCCCGCGCATACTCCTGCAGCCAGTCGAGCGGTGCCGCGAGCAGCGGCGCCGCCCACTCGCGCAGCGGCGGATAGATCGCGTAGTGATGCCAGAGGATCGTGATCGCGGCAAGTGCGCGCAGCAGGGAGAATAACGAGATGCCCCGGAGATTCCTGCTGTGCCGATGCCCCGAACTGCCGAATGAGACCAAGCCGAACCCTTCCGCTTTTGATGGAAGGGCGCGATTCTAGTCAGGTGGGGCAAGGAAGGGCATTCGGGAAAGCCTTAGGTAGTTCCCGCGTCGGCGGTGCCACAACGCCTGCGGGCTTGCGTGGCTGCGGCACCATGAAATCAGACGCCGGGCGGTCGAGTCGCAAGACGGGGCCGCGCTCCGGACACCGGAAGCGCAGAATTACTGCCATTCCCGTGCGAAGACCCACGGCTCATGGAGCACCTGTCATCTTCTCAAAGACCGGCGCCTCCCCAGAAACCACCTCGACTCAGGGAGGGCAGCGCTTCCAGATGCTGTCCGATCACGGTGACCGCCATGATGTCAAAGATGGCCCCATCGTCCACATATTTCTGATCGATCAGCTCGTCGTAACGCCCCAGTTCCTCATAGCGTTTCTGGATCAAGGACTTGATCTGCTTGCGGAACACGTCGCCGAGAAAGATCGGATCACTCTGGTGGATCAGCACCGTGGCGCGAATGCCGACATCTTTCACCTTCTCCTCGGTGACCTGGCGAATGAATAGCGCTTCCTCTTCCGAGATGGGAAACTGCAGGCGGAACTTGTCGAGCATCTCGCCGATGGACACCCGAGGGGGTGGCGATCCACCCGCGCCGCCACGTCCGCCAGCCTTGCCGCCCCCTTTCCCTGGCTCCGGCCCGACCACTCCCAGCACCTGCACGCTCGCCCGTACCACGGTCGTTGCCCGCACCTGCTTCATCAGCTCCGACACCGTGCCGGCCTTGATGAGCTGAGGCCCCACCACCTCGGCAAAATCCACGAACTGCTGCAGTGCATAGTCGTAGGAAAAGAAGCAGCTCAGAAAGTGGTAGCTAGCGACGAATTTCCCCAGCAGATGAACGAAGGACTTGCGCTGCTCCGCTTCGCCAAGAGCTGCCTGGAAGCGCAGCCGTAACTGCAGCACCTCGGCCTGAATAGCCGCATCGTCCTTTGCTGTCAGCAACTTGCCAAAGGCCTGTGCATCCGCTTGGTCGAAAACCCCCTTGGCCAGAATCTCCCGGTACAAGCGAACGCATTGCTCCTGATCGGGTTCGCTGGGCACATGCGGCGAGCCCTCGCGATACCTGGCAAAGGCGTTGATGATCGCGGCAGCGTTGTTGGTGAAGTCCACCACCACGACCTCGGACTTGCCTTCATGGCAACGGTTCAGGCGTGAAACTGTCTGCACCGCGTTACGGTCGGCCACCACCTTGTCGAGGAACATCCCGGCCAGCAAGGGCTGGTCAAACCCGGTCTGGAACTTGTTGGCCACCACCAGCAAGCGATAGTCATCCCCCGCGAAACGGTCTTCGATCAGTTCGCCGGCGGCGAGTCCATTGACCTCGTGCTCGGTGACCGTCTTCTCGCTCACCGGATGCACGAAGTCCGAGAAGGCATACAGCACCTTGTACCCGGCCCCGCGTTCCTTCAGCTTCTCGCGCAGGATCTCGAAGTAACGCAGCCCGGCCAGCCGCGAAGTAGCTACGATCATCGCCTTGGCCCGGCCACCGACCAGTTTCTTCACCCTCTCCTCGAAGATGCGCAGCATGACCTCCGCCTTGTACTGGATCAGCTCCTCGTCCTGGAAGGCCACGTTCGTCAGCGCCTTGGCCAGCACGCCTTGCGGAAAAGTCTGCTCCGGCTGTGCAATCGGGCAATGCAGGTTGAACAGGGTCTTGTAGGCGATGATGCTGCCTGCCACATCGACGATGTAGCCTTCCTCGATCGCTTCGGCCTCGCTGTAGGTGTCAAAGGGAGCGCCGAACAGTTGCACCGTCGCCGCCGCTGGGGTGGCCGTGAAGGCGACGAAGAGCTGATTGCCGTCATGCTCGCGGATGATGCGCGCCAGCTTGTCCTCTTCGTCGTCCTCGTCGTCGCTGGCGTCCTCCATGTCAGGCTGCTGCGGGTCGCGGAACGGCAGGCGGATCGCCGCGCCCATCTGGCCCTCTTGCGAGCGGTGCGCCTCGTCGATCAGGAAGGCGACGCGCTGCTGCTTCAGCTGCGGATCGTTCTCGATCCGATCCAGCAGCCAGGCAAACTTCTGCTGCGTGGACACGATGATCGAGGTCTGCCGCTTGAGGAAACGCTCGAGCTCGGCCGCACTCCTGGCGAAACCCACCGCCTCGTGGAGATGCGCGAAGTTGAGCAACTCGTCGCGGATGTTCTTGTCCAGCGCCTTGCGATCGGTGAGCACGATCACGCGGTCGACCAGTTTCTCGTTGCTTCCCGGCTTGAACAAGCCATGCAGGCGGTCCGCCAGCCAGCAGATGGACAGCGTCTTGCCACTGCCGGCGGAATGGTTGATCAGGAACTTGCGCCCGATGTCGCCGTGTTCGACGAAGTGCGCCAGTGCCTCGTCCGCCACTCGCCGCACCATGCGCGCCTGATGGTAACGGGGAAAGATCGAGAACGCTGGCCGGGCGGGCCTGTCCCCTTCTGCCTCGCGCGCCGGCACGCGAACCAGGAAAAAGGACAGCGCATCCAGCAGGCTGTCCTTGCTCAACACCTCGCGGTAGAGAAACTCGACCGGGTACTCGCCCGGATTGATCGGCTGATTGGCGAGCCCGGTGTTGAACCAGCGGAAGTTTTCCTCCCGGCGTGGGTCGGTGGCCACCTTCACCTCCGAGGTATCGGCGGCGATGTACAGGAAGGGCAACTGGAAAATGCCCCGGGCGTGATCGCGCTTGGCGAACTGGGCCACCGCGTCGTGCACGTTCCAGCCCTGGGAGCCCGCCTCATGCTTCAGTTCCAGCAGTACGATCGGCAGACCGTTGAGGAAGAGCACCAGATCGATTTCCTCGTTCTGCGGCCCGAAGTAGAAATGCGGGCGGAAGGCCAGGCGATTGCGCGAGTAATGGAGCGCTGCGCTGCTCTCCGCCGAGCGCGGCCTCGGGTAATACAGCCGGAAGCTCAAGCCCCGCACCATCAGACCGTGGCGCAGGATCATCCACAAGGGAGCGTGCCGCAAGCTCTCCCGCAGCGCGCGGAAGAACTCGTCCCGCGCCGCCGACCCATATTGCGCCTTCAGGGTGGCGACCGCCTCCCGCTGTGTATCAGCCACGAAGGACCACAGCTCATCGGCCATCCACGCGTGCGTGGGGTCGATGGCCGCGTCCTTGCCCAGACGTTCGTAGCCGTGCTCGCGTTCGAGAAAATCGGCGATGTGCTGCTGGAACAGAAGCTCGGGCGTCGACATCGGTCAGCCCTTCGCGGGTCCCGCACCTCCTGACGGGGCACTGGCATCCGGAATCTGACGTTGCACCTTGCCGTTCCGGTAGAGCACCACCGGCGTATGGGTCTGCCGGGCCAGTTCGCGGGCGCGCAAGGCCGCCCGGCGTAGGGCCTCGGCCACGCCGGGCAGAGGTGCGCACTGTGATTTTGCGGGTTCGTTCATGATCGCTCTCCTTCTTCCAGCAGCACGGCCACTTCTCCCGAATTGTCGAACACCTGCCAGGTATCGACCAGTCCCCGGTAAAGCTGTTCAAAATTGCGCCAGCCCTTGATGAAGCGGCGCGCGATCACCTGCGGCGGAATGTCGTGCCCGCCCTGAGCCACCCGCGCTGCCACCCGCTCCACCGCCACGTCCACGGTGGGCAGGCGCAGGAAGACCAGATGCACACGGTACCCTGCCTCCTGCCAGACACGAACCAGCGGCGCATAGCCCCGGCCCGACAGCGTGGTCTCGAAGGCAAAGCTCTCACCCGCCGCCGCATGCCGATGCAGCTCTTCGAGCATCAGCCGCCCGGCGCGAATGGCGGCCTTCTCGGGAGCGAAAGGCGACAGGCCGGCCGCGATCAGGTCGGCATTGACGAACACGGGGCAGTCGCCTTCATTGGGCAGGAACTCCCGCGCGAAGGTGGACTTGCCGGCCCCGTTCGGTCCGGCGATGACGATCACGCGCCGTTCCCGGTTCATGAGCACGGCTCCGCATCGGGCAGACGCGCGCCGACGCTGACAATATCCTCGGTGGAGATGCGGCGCTGGCCGGTCACGCATTCGTGGATCAGGGACTTGCGGTAGGCGGTCAGGGTGTCGATCTGCTTGCCGATGACTTTCTGAATGGCTTTCAGACGACCAATCTCCTTGTCGAGGTACTCGACCAGCGCCCTTTGCTCTGCAAGCGGCGGCAAGGGAATGTAGAACGCGCCCACCTTCGTCGCATTGGTGGCCGCGAGATTGGTCGTGCGCTTGCCGGTAGCTTCAAAATAATCGCGACCATATCGCGAAGCGGTGACGTAGGCCAGAAAATGCGGCAACAGCTTGTGCGGGAAGCAGCGCACGGCAAAAACGTGATTCTGATGCAGGCAGCGCGCGATCTGCCCCTCCCACACCGTACCGCGCCCGAGCTTGTCGAGATCACCACCTTCGGTCATCAGCACATCCCCGTGCCGCAACATCACCCCTTCGGCCACGCTCGGCGGAAGCTCCAGCGTTGTCACATCCGTCAGGTCGAGATGTCCGTCCTGCACGTTCGCGACACGCAGGTAGGGGTATTCGACCATTTCCAGCCCCTCGTAGGACTTGCCGAGCGTGAGCCCGCCATGCACCTGCGCGACGCGCTTGAGCTGCACCAGCCTCCAACCGCTGGGTAAGCCTTCGAGCCAGGAGTTTCCGGTTTCCACCAACGGCTCGTCAGCCGCCAATCCCTGAGTAATGACCCGCTGCAGGGTCGCGGCACGCAAGGCATCCAGCGTCTCGATCTGCTTGCGCTTGGCCGCAACGGCCGCGTCGATGGCGGCGCAACTGGCGTCGAGGTAGGCGGCGATGCGCTGCTGTTCCGCGAACGATGGCAGGAACAGCCTCGTGTCTTTCAGAAACCGAGAGGAAACCCTCTTCTGCCCGGCAGCACCGACCATATTTTCCGCAGCATAGGCTCGGAATACTGGATTAAAGGAGTAGTAGTAAAGGAAAGAGCCGTCCACGCCGCCGCGGGGACGCAAAACGTGGAACTCTGTGCTCCCGAAGCCGTAACGAGTCGGTAGCTTCCGCACGTAAGCTCCCTTGCCGTTTTCCATGCACGGCGTGATCTTTGCAAACAGGACGTCTCCCGTCTCGAAGAGCGTCAACCCCGCTGACACAGCATCGAAGGGCTGCTGGTTGCTCGTACCGATCTCGCCCCACTCGGAAACCATCTCCATTGGGACCACTGTGCATTGTTCAGTCGGTACGGGTACTGTTCCCGAGTATCCGGGCGACAACACGCTTGCGTTCCGAATACGGCTGCGTCGCCAGTCGCTGGGACTGGAGCCGAGCCAAGGATCTCCAGCAGTAACTACACTCACTTCAGCTTCTCCAGCAGCCCCTCCGCAGTCTTTTCCAGCGCCCAGAATTCAGCCAGCAATTGGCTGGCCGGCTTCGGCGGCTGGTAGCGGTAGAAATACTTGTTCGGCAGGATCTCGTAACCGAGTTGCGGGCTGTCCTGCCAGCGGATGACGGGCTTGGCGATTTCGCGTTCGAGGAAGGCGGGGATGTACTCGGTGGGGTCGCCGTCCGGGTCGAAGGGGATGTATTCGTCGTCAGCGATGTAGTGGCGGTGGGTCCAGGTGACCTGCAGTTCCAGGCCGTCGATGAAGGCCTTGACCGCCCTGTTGCGTTCGCGCGTGTCCTCGATTTCCTTGATCGCCTCGGCTAGCTCGGCGGCGAAGGCCTGGCGCACCGCCTGGCTCCACACGGCGTTGCAGCTGTCCTCCGGATCCAGGCTGAAGCGGATCTCTTCCGTCTTGTCACCATGGCGCGCCCGCACCGCGAACTGGAGTTCGCTGTCGTAAAAGGCCTGCTCCCTGGCCATGTTGGCGGCAGTGAAGGCCTTCGGGTAAGGCTCGGTGACGATGGCGGGCCGATCGTCGGCATCGGTCTGCCAGAACACCACGCCGACCTTGTGGTAGGCAAAGTCGGTGGTCTTGTACAGCTTCACATGATCGTCGGCGAAGCCCTCTGCCCAGCCGTCCCGGTAGCGGGTTTCGATCCACTGGCGGTGCGCGTCGCCGATGCGGTTGCGCTTGTTGCCGAAAGCCTTGGGCTCCTTCTCGAACTGCTGGCGCGCGTCGATCAGCATCACCCGTCCGCGGTGGCTGACGGGTTTCTCGTTGCGCAGCAGCCAGACGTAGGTATAGATGCCGGTGTTGTAGAAGAGCTGATCCGGCAGCATCACGATGGCGTCGAGCCAGTCGTTTTCGAGTATCCAGCGGCGGATTTCGCTCTCGCCCTGTCCGCAGTCGCCGTTGGACAGCGGCGAGCCGTTGAAGATGATCGCGATCCGACTGCCGCCCTGGCCAGTCGCCGTGTCAACCGGCTTCATCTTGGCCAGCATGGTCTGCAGGAAGAGCAAGGCACCGTCGTTGGTACGCGGCATTCCGGCGCGGTAGCGGGTGGCAGCGTAGCGGCGGGCCTCGTCCTCGTAACCGTCCTTGCCGCCCCAGGTCACGCCGAAAGGTGGGTTGCTGAGCATGAAGTCGAAACGGTCGTGCAGGCCGGCGAGCTGGTCGCCGGGCTCCTTGCTGCTCGGGCCGTGGGGAATCAGGGAATTGCCGAGGAAGACCTGCGCTTCCTTGTCTTGCTTGATCAGCAGGTCTGCGCTGCAGATGGCGTAGTTGGTGGGTGAGAGCTCCTGCCCGTGCAGGGTGACGAGGTTTTCGACCCGCTGCTTTTCGGCCGCGGTCTCGGCGCGGTCGAGCAGATGCTCCTTCGCCACCGAGAGCATGCCGCCGGTACCGCAGGCCGGGTCGTAGATCTTGGTGTGCCGCGTCGGCGTCGGGATGTCGAGCAGTTCCACCATCAGGCGGATGACTTCGCGCGGCGTGAAATGCTCCCCGGCCTCCTCACCGCTCTGTTCCGAGAAGCGCCTCAGCAGTTCTTCGTAGATGTAGCCCATCTCCAGGTTGGAGAGCTGCTCCGGCCCGAGCGCCAGGCTCTTGTACTGGTTGATGATCGGGGCGAGCCGGTTGTTCTTGACCAGCAGGGTGACGATGGCGTGGTAGTTGAAGTGCTCGAGGATGTCGCGGACATTCCCGGAGAAGCCGTTCAGGTAAGCGCGGAAGTTGCCTTCCAGCAGCATCGGGTCTTCTTCGGAGAGGCTTTCCAGCGTGTGGGCCGTGGTGTTCGAGAAATGCGCCTGAGTGATTTCGAGCTTTTTCACCAGCAGGTTCAGCTCGACCACCTTGTCTGCCAGCTCAGGGCGCTTGGCGATCACGTCCTCGCGCATCTTCCTGCGCCACTGGACGAGCACGCATTCCAGCCGCCGGATGACGATGATCGGCAGGATGACGTTCTGGTATTCGTAGGCCTTGAACTTGCCGCGCAGGCGCTCGGCGGATTTCCAGATTTCGTTGGCGAGGTTGTCGAGCTTCGGTTTGTTGAGCGATAGCAATGCAGGAGCCCCTGGGTTGAGAATGGGCGCCCAATTCAACGAATCCGGGCGCGGCAGGCAGGATCACGAGTTTAACCCGGGTTTAACAGCTACTTTAAACTTTCCTTGTAAAACATAGTCTTGCGTTAAAAATTTTTCGCGAGTGGCACTACATGTGCTTTTCGCGAAGGGATGGCAGCTCAGTCGACGCGTTTTTTGGTGCCTCCGGGCAAGTGGTCGAG
>NZ_NHRX01000036.1:2863-4207 GCF_016653115.1 Rhodocyclus purpureus | reverse complement strand
CCGCGCAGTCCCTTGCGCTCGCCGTCGGCGTAGCGGTCGACGAGCAGGCGCACCATGTTGGTGAGGTTGTCGTCGGAGCCGGCGAGCCAGTACTGCAGGCCGAGGAAGTAGTTGCGCACGTCCTGCGCAGCGCCGGGGACGAAGCGCAAGAGTTGCGGGATGCGGCGCAGCATCTTCATCTGCTGCGCACCGGCGGCGCCCTGCTTGTCTTCCTTCTCCTTGCCGTCGTCCTTGCCGCGCAGCTTCTTCAGGAGCGCGAGCGTGCCACCGCTTGATCCGTCCATCTTGAAGCGATTGAGGCGCGTGAGCTTGACGATCTCGCCGCCGGACATGCAGCCGAGCACGGCGTCGCAGTGCGGCGCGCGTTCCTGCAGCGAGGGCAGCACGGCCTGGATGTGCTCTTCGAGGAAGAGCATGGTCGCGACCAGGATGTCGGCGCTGGCGATGTCGGCGAGGCAGCGTTCGCGCGCCGGGCCGTCGTCGAGGAACTCGGTGACCGCGTGCAGCTTCAGCTGCAGGCCGGGCAGCTCGCGGCTGAGCGTCTTCTGCGCGCGCGCGGCGGCCGAGGCGAGGTGGTCGTCGAGCGTGACGATGACGACGTTGATCGGGGTGGCAGCGGCCTGGGCGGCCTTCTTCTTAGCGGCCGAAGTGAGCTTTAGCATCGTAGAGGTCCTCGACGGTGATCAACGACTTGCCACGTTCGCGGCAGAAACGTTCGGTGTTGCGACGCGCCTTGCCGCGCACGAAGAAGGGGATCTTCTTCAGTTCCTGCTCGCCTTCCGGCGTCCAGGTGACCGGGTCGGTGTCGGCGAGCGGGGCTGGCTTGGCGGGAGTTTCGGGTTCGGCAGCAGCGGGGGCTGCACTGGCCGGGTTGGCCGGAGAGGATGGGGCGGAGGGAGCGGGCAGGTCGCCGGGGGTGGCCGGACTTGCACTCGCGGCGGCAGGGGTGGCCGCAATCTTCGATTCTGCGCCGATCGGCGCGCTTATGCCAGCCTCGGCAGCGGCGGCGCCGCTGGCCCCCAGGTGCGAGGGCTTGTCGTGGAACTCGAAGTCCTCGCGGAAGAGCTGCAGCAGGTGCTCCTCGAGGCCCATCATCAACGGATGCACCCAGGTGTCGAAGAGCACGTTGGCGCCCTCGAAGCCCATCTGCGGCGAAGTGCGCGCCGGGAAGTCCTGCACGTGCGCGGGCGACGAGATCATCGCGCAGGGGATGCCGAGGCGCTTGGCGGTGTGCCGCTCCATCTGCGTGCCGAGCACGAGTTCCGGGTGCGCTTCGGCGATCTTCGCCTCGACTTCGAGGTAGTCGTCGCTGATCAGGGGCTCGACGCCGTAGAGGGCGGCGGC
>NZ_NHRX01000036.1:0-2410 GCF_016653115.1 Rhodocyclus purpureus | reverse complement strand
GCGCACTTCACCCAAGTCGTCGCGGTGGCGGAAGCCGAGCGCGATCGGGCCGAGGATGTTGCAGGAGGGCGTTTCGCCGGGCGCGCGCTGGCGACGCTGCGCCGGACGCGGCGACATCGCGCGCACGAGCTGATAAAAAGTCTCGGCGGCGCCCCAGTGCTCGCGGCGCTGGTAGGAGGAGAGTTCGAGCGGGATCACCGGGATCGGGAGCCCGAGCGCCTGCGCGAGGCCGCCGGGGTCGTCCTGGATCAGCTCGCCGGTGCACGAGGCGCCGACGATCAGCGCCTGCGGCGCGTGGCGGGCGACCGCGTTGCGCGCGGCGCGCTTGAAGCATTCGGCGGTGTCGCCCCCTAGGTCGCGCGCCGAGAAGGTGGTGTAGCTCACCGGCGGGCGCGCGGCGCGGCGCTCGATCATGGTGAACAGGAGGTCGGCGTAGGTGTCGCCCTGCGGCGCGTGCAGCACGTAGTGCACGCCCTGCATGGCGGTGGCGACGCGCAGGGCGCCGACGTGGGCGGGGCCTTCGTAGGTCCAGACGGTCAGTTGCATGGGGTACCCCGAAGACTAGAGGCCGGCGAGCCGCGCGCGGCGGTCGAGCGGACGCACGAACAGTTCGGCGAGGTCGCCGGCTTGGTCGAAGCCGTGGATCGGCGAGAAGACGAGCTCGATCGACCACTTGGTGGTGATCCCCTCGGCTTCGAGCGGGTTGGCAAGCCCGAGCCCGCAGACGACGAGGTCGGGTTTCTGCGCGCGGCAGCGGTCGAGTTGCGCTTCGACGTCCTGGCCTTCGACGAGCTGCGTGCCTTCCGGCAGCAGTTCGAGTTCGGCGGCGAGGTGCGCGCGCTGCAGGAAGGGGGTACCGACCTCGATCAGTTCCATGCCGAGCTCGCGCGCGAGGAAGCGCGCCAGCGGCGGTTCGAGCTGCGAGTCGGGGAAGAAGAAGATGCGCTTGCCGGCGAGCAGCGGCCGGCAGCGCGCCAACGCACGTTCGGCGCGTTCGCGCGGGCCGGCGGTGGCGGCAGTGAAGGTCTCGTCGCCGACGTTCCAGGCGCGGGCAGCGGCCTGCAGCCAGAGGCCGGTGCCTTCGGCGCCGAGCGGGAACGGCGCCGGCAGGTGGGTCGCGCCGCGCTTCTCCAGCGCGCGCGCGGTGTCCCTGAGATAAGGCTGGGCCAGCAGGAAGCGCGTGTTCGGGCCGACCGCCGGCAGCTCGGTCGAGCGGCGCGGCGGGAAGAAGGCAACGTCCTTGATGCCCAGCGCCGCGAACTGGCGGCGGAACTGGTCCTCGACCACGTCGGCGAGCGTGCCGACGATCAGGAGCGAAGCTTCGGTGGACGAAGCGTTCGGCAGCAAGGGGACCAAGGCTTCGAGGCAGCTGTCCTCGCCCTGCGTGAACGCGGTCTCGAGGCCGCTGCCCGTGTAGCTGACGACGCGCACCTGCGGCGCGTGGCGCTCGGACAGGCGTTCGGCGGCGCGGTCGAGGTCGAGCTTGATCACTTCCGACGGGCATGAGCCGACCAGGAAGAGCATGCGGATGTCGGGACGGCGTTCGAGCAGGCGGTTCACCACGCGGTCGAGTTCGGCGTTGGCGTCGGCCAGGCCCGCGAGGTCGCGGTCCTCGATGATCGCGGTGCCGAAGCGCGGCTCGGCGAAGATCATGACGCCGGCCGCCGACTGCATCAGGTGCGCGCAGGTGCGCGAGCCGACCACCAGGAAGAACGCATCCTGGATCTTGCGGTGCAGCCAGACGATGCCGGCCAGCCCGCAGAAGACCTGCTGCTGCCCGCGCTCGTGGCGGATCTCGATGGGGCGGGCGGCCGGCACGGGACAGCCGGTACCGGCAGGGAGGGAAGAGGGATTCACATTGGCTCCGTTCATCGGCCGGCTCCGGCGGCTTGCGCCGCGGCCAGCGCGTCGTCTTCGGCGGCCTGCAGCCGCGCCATGCGCAGCTTCCACAGGAACTGCCCTGCATTGACGACGTAGATCGCGTACGCGGCAAGCGCGACGTACATCTGCTCTTGCGCACTCAGGCCCCCGGTCAGGAGGCCCCACAGGTAGTACGTGTGCAGCGCGATCACGCCCATGCTGACCACGTCTTCCCAGAAGAAGGGCTTGGCGAACAGCCACTCGTCGAAGACGACCTTCTCCCAGATCGAGCCGGTGATCATGATCGTATACAGCACGAAGGTCTTGACCACGATCGAGATCGTCGCTGCCTCGAGGCCTTCGCCCGTATAGAGATAGCGCAGCACCAGGCCGAGACTGACCAGGAAGACCAGGAACTGCAGCGGGGCCAGGATGCCCTGCACCAGCGTCCATTTCGACGCGTCGCGGCGCCGGCGTTGTTCTTCGGTGTACAGCGGCGCGCGCCGCTTGCCGGCGGCTTTGACTTCATGCATCGGGCACGTCTCCCTCG
>NZ_NHRX01000035.1 GCF_016653115.1 Rhodocyclus purpureus | reverse complement strand
GCTGGGCTTGCGTGGGTCATCGATTTCGGACAGACACTCCATCAGGCAGCCCCCTTCCGTCGCTCTCATGCGCTTGGCTCAAAGGCACGGAGTAGATGCGATTTTGAGAAAGGTTGCAAGATGAAGCCCTATCCTCTTGAAGAGGAGGGACTATTTCAGGCCGGCAATCTCATTGGAAAAGATGCTTTCCGAGTGCGGAAGCCCTGGCTTCCCCCCTCTTTTATCTATGAGGTCAAGTGTAGGAAGAGAAGTCGGGATCGCCTATCCGCTCATTCGGTTAACACAATAGCCGAAATCGATTAGTCGAGCCCGTTCGGGTCGGCGCGCAGGATCAGGCGTGCCAGTTCGGCCGCACTGCTGGTCCCCGTTTTCTCCATTACATGCTGGCGGTGGACGTGCACGGTGTTGTCGCTGATGTTCAGCTGGCGCGCCGCTTCCTTGTTGGCCAGGCCGAGGGCGAGCAAGCGGGCGACTTCGTACTCGCGCACAGAGAGGCGGTCGAGCACTTCCCGGGCTTCCCGGTGGCGACGATTGGCGGCATGGCGTTCGAGGCTGAGCTGGACTGCCCTCTCGATGGTATCGAGGAACAACTGGTCCTTGAACGGCTTTTGCAGGAAGTCGACGGCGCCATTCTTCATCGCCTGGACCGCCAGTTCGACCTCGCCGTGGCCCGTCATGAAGATGATCGGAAAGGGTGAGCCGGCAGCGCGCAAGCGACGTTGCAGTTCCAGCCCGCTGATGCGCGGCATGCGGATGTCCAGCACCAGGCAACCACCGCCGGCATGCAATTCCGGCGCCACCTGCAGGAAGGCTTCGGCGGAATCGTGGCCGACCGCCTGCCAGCCGACGGATTCGAGCAAAAACAGCAGGGAGCGACGAAAGGGGGCTTCATCGTCAACGACATGGACGACGGGCATCGACTCGGGTGAGCTCATTGGGTCCTCCTGGTGTCGGTATCGCTGCTTCGGGCAAGCGGGAGGGTAAAGCGGAAGACGATGCCGGGATCGGCATCGCGGGCGCGCAATTCACCGCCGTGCGCTTCGACGATGGTCTTGCAGATGGGCAGGCCGAGGCCCAGACCGTCGGGCTTGGTGGTAAAGAAGGGCTCAAGGAAATGTGCCTGCAGTTCCGGGGTCAGGCCGGGGCCGTGGTCGCGAACCTCGATGGCGCAGCGATCATCTTCCCGTTCGAGACGGACTTCGATGGGGTGTTCGTCACGGGTCGATTGCTGGGCGTCCCAGGCGTTCTTGAATAGATTGAGCAGCACCTGCTGAATCTGGAGGGGGTCGACCAACACCTGGCGGTCCGTCGGGGCCAACTCGTGCAGGAGCACGATGGGCGAGTTTTTCGACAGCATGCCGCCGATCAGCCCGCCAGCCTCGCGTACCAGTTCGGTGATATCGCACACTTCCTGTTTGCGGCTGCGTTTTCTGGCAAAGCTGCGGATGCTGGCAAGAATGCCGGCAGCACGCTCCGATTCGTTGGCAATCTCTTCTGCGGCCTGGCGCAAGGCTGTTTCCGAGAGCGTGCCGCTGTCCTGGCGGCGCAGCAGGCTGCGCGCATAGTTCCCGATGGTGGCCAGGGGCTGATTGAGTTCGTGCGCCAAGCGACCGGACAGTTCGCCGAGAATCGACAGGCGTGACAGATGATCCATCTGTTGCTGCCCGGCCAGAACCCGGGTTTCCAGCTGATGACGCTCGTCAAGGACCAAGGTCAGTTCCCTGGTCCGCCGTTGAACAAGGTGCTCAACGTGCAAGGTGTACGCCGCGCCGGCCAGCATGACGAGCAGAAGTCCCAGGGCCCAAGGCCAATAGCGGTGCAGCAGCGACTCCCAGTTGGTTTCACGCAGGAAAGCGTAGGGACCGATCTGCAATTCGCGCAGCAGTTCGTGGACCGGGTGATAATCGGCCGGAACGCTCCACGATTGCTGATGGTTATCCGGGGGCAGCGAAAGCAGTGCGAGCAGGACTTCGCGGGAAAGGGCCGGCGGAGTACGACTGGCTGCGGCAAAGGCCCATCCCGGATAGAGTGGCGAAGTGACGACACAATCGATCACTTCCGAGCGTGGCGAGACGACACGCAGTTGACCGATGGGCAGGCTGCCTTCGTGCTCCAAGCGTTCGAGCAGGCAGGCGCGCAGGATGCCGGCATCGGCCCTGCCATTGACAACAGCATCGACCACCTTGCGCATCGGAAAATCGGTGAACACGGGTTTGACCTGCCCATCTTCAGGGTCCAGTCCGATCCTGCGCAATTCGGCACGGATCAGCTGGTAACCGCCAAAGGCATCGGGCGACACCGCGGCCAGTGCCTTTCCCCGTAGGTCTTCCAGGCGCTGGATGTCCTCGCGCTGGTCGAGTACGACAACAGCCGAGCCTACGACATGCTCTGGATTGGTTATATTGCCGGCGACTTGGCTGGCAATCCGTGTGATGCCGCTCTGGGCTTCGAGGGTGACGTAATGGCCGGGGTTGGTCACGACAAAATCGAGTTCCCCTGCCTGCAAGGCTCTTGCTATCCCGTTCAGGTCGAAATGGCGCAATTCGATATGCTTGCCGCCCAAGCGCTCTTCGAGGTCATTGACCAGTGAAGACCAGCGGATTTCCGCGTCTTCCGAACCCTGCCAGGCAAGGACGCCGACTCGCACGGCATCGGCTGCGTGGACGACGCAAAACTGCAAGCTACCGATGAGGCAAATCAGGAAAAGGCGGGTCGTACGCTTGGATAAGGTCATGAGGCGGAATTCTCAATAATCCGACCCAGTCTTTGCAGTCGGTTCACCAGTTCGTGATCGACAGTAGCCTGCTCTGCATCGACGACCGTGAGCAGGAAGAACCCTGATGGTGCTCATCGAGCTTCCTGGCATTGATCCAGAAAAGCAAAAAGCCCTGATTGCTCAGGGCTTTTTCATGTGTCCGGGTGGTGGAGAGGAAGGGGATCGAACCCTCGACCTCCGCATTGCGAACGCGGCGCTCTCCCAGCTGAGCTACCCCCCCACGCGATTGCGAGATTATAAGCGGGCAGACGGCGAAAGAAAAGCCCGCGCCGGTGCTCAGGCACCGGCGCCGCAGGCCGCGCGGCGCAGGCGGTCGGCGACGGCGGCCCACTCCCCGGCGGCGGGAACGGCTTCGGCCAGTATCAGGGAAACGCCGAGCGCATCGACCTCGCGCAGCGCCGCGTAGAGTTCGCGGGCAAAACCCTCGGCGTCGGCCGGCAGCCAGCGCGTATGCAGCGACAGGAGCTCGGCCGTCTGCCCGGCCTCCGGCAGGCGGCGCAGGACGGCGATGGACCGGCCCGCGCGGGCGGCCTCGCCGATGGCGGCGTCCACTTCGGAAGCAGCAAGGAGGCGCAGCGGCGTCCGTGGCGCATAGTGCGCCGACAGCGATCCCGAGACGCGTGGGGCGTCGGTGGTCGCTGCCTTGCCGGCGACTTCGACCTCGACGCCGGTGGTGCGCAGGATCATCTCGGGCGTGATCGCCCCCGGGCGCAGCAGGCGCGGCGGAAAATCGGGGCCGCGCGACAGGTCGAGGATGGTCGATTCGATGCCGACCGGGCAGGCGCCGCCGTCGAGAACGAAGTCGACGGCATCGCCGAGTTCGGCGCGCACGTGTTCGGCCGAGGTCGGGCTGATGCGGCCGAAGCGGTTGGCCGAGGGCGCGGCAAGGCCGCCACCCGGCTTGCCCGTTCCCGGGGCCGGCTCGCTGGCGGCGAAGGCGCGCAGCAGCTGCAGCGCCAGCGGGTGTGCCGGTACGCGCACGCCGACCGTGTCCTGCCCGCCGGTGACGGCGTCGGGGACGCCGGGGGCGCGCTTGAGGATCAGGGTCAGCGGGCCCGGCCAGAAGTCTTCGGCGAGTTCCCAGGCCAGCGGCGGGATCTCGCGCGCCCATTGTTCGAGCCAGGCGGCGCCCGGCAGATGGACGATCAGCGGGTGATCGGCGGGCCTTCCCTTGGCCGCGAAGATGCGCGCGACGGCCTCCGGATTGGCGGCATCGGCGCCGAGGCCGTAGACGGTCTCGGTCGGCAGTGCGACCAGACGGCCGGCGCGCAGCAGCTCGACTGCCCTGGCGATGGTGGCGCTATCCACGGACGCTCATCCAGTCAGAAAGTGGTTTGAGGGGCATGGCGTATTCCACCCGATGCAGCACGAATTCGCGGCTTACGCCGCTCCCACGAGAGGCTGTCGCAGGAGCAGCGCAGCGGATCAGCCGCGATCAGGGCAGATCGGGCAGGGTCTTGGCCAGCACCTTCTCGGTCTGGCGGGCGCGGAAGTCGGCCAGCTTCACGGCCATTGCTTCGTCGGAGAGCGCCAACATCGAGACGGCGAAGATCGCGGCATTGGTGGCCCCGGCCTCGCCGATGGCGAAGGTCGCCACCGGGATGCCGCCGGGCATCTGCACCATCGCCAGCAGAGAATCGAGCCCCTGCAGGTGCTTCGAGGGCATCGGCACGGCCAGCACCGGCAGTTGCGTCTTCGCGGCCAGCACGCCGGCCAGGTGCGCGGCACCGCCGGCAGCGCCGATCAGCACCTTCAGCCCGCGCCCGGCGGCCGAGGAAGCGTAGTCGAGTGCGGCATCCGGCGTGCGGTGCGCCGACAGGACCTTGGCTTCGTAGGGGACACCGAAGCTCTTCAGCGTTTCGGCGCAGGCGCGCAGCACCGGCCAGTCGCTGTCCGACCCCATCACGATACCGACGAGCGGCTGATTCGACATGTTCATCTCCTTGAATTTAAATTAACGGTCATGGCGAGTTGCGCCATCCCAGGGCATGAAACACGCCCATTCACTTCATTACCGTCATTGCGAGGTGCGCAGCGCCGTGGCAATCCAGTTCGTTCTTCTATTCAGCCCTACGCACTGGATTGCCACGCCCTGCGGGCTCGCGATGACGAGCTGCTGTACGGGGACGGTTGCTTCATCCCTTTGTAGTTCACGATAAACCTTGGCCGCTTGGCGGACGCGCTCAGTGCGCCACTGCCGAGGAAAAGACGTTGATGACGACGACGCCGGCGACGATCAGCGCCATGCCGACGACGGCGGCGAGGTCGAGGCGCTGGCCGTAGAGGACGACGCCGAGCAGCGCCACGAGGACGATGCCGACGCCCGACCAGATGGCGTAGGTGACGCCGACCGGGATCCGCTCCAGCGTCAGCGACAGGCAGTAGAAGGCGAGCGCGTAGCCGGCGACGACCACGAGCGAGGGCCACGGCCGCGTGAAGCCCTCGGCGGCTTTCAGCGCCGAGGTGGCGATCACTTCGGCGACGATGGCGACGCCGAGCGGCAGGTACGGCGAGCCGCCGAACATCCGCCCGCCCGCGGGATCAGCCCTGGCGCGCCGCCACGCGCTCGGCAGCGAGCAGGGTGTTGGCGAGCAGCATGGCGATGGTCATCGGGCCGACGCCGCCGGGAACCGGGGTGATCGCCGACGCCACTTCCTTCGCCGAGGCGAAATCGACGTCGCCGCACAGCTTGCCGGCGTCCGGCTGGCCTTCAGGGACGCGGTTGATGCCGACGTCGATGACCACCGCGCCGGGCTTGATCATGTCGCCGCTGACGAAGCGCGGCTTGCCGATCGCGGCGACGAGGATGTCGGCACGACGCGTGTGGAAGCCGAGGTCGGCGGTTTTCGAATGGCAGATCGTCACCGTCGCGCCGGCGGCGAGCAGCAGGAGCGCCATCGGCTTGCCGACGATGTTGGAGCGGCCGATGATCACCGCTTCCTTGCCCTGCAGCGAGACTTCGCCCTTCTCCAGCAGCTTCATCACGCCGTGCGGCGTGCACGGGATGAAGCGCGGATTGCCCTGCGTCAGCGCGCCGATGTTCTCGGCGTGGAACCCGTCGACGTCCTTCTCCGGCGAGATCGCTTCGAGCACGGCGTCGGCGTCGATGTGCTTGTGCAGCGGCAGTTGCACGAGGATGCCGTGGATGGCCGGGTCGGCGTTGAGCGCCGCGATCTTCGCGAGCAGCGCCTCGGCCGTCGCGTCGGCCGGCAGGACGATCTTCTCGGAGTGGAAACCGGCCTGCGCGCAGGCATTGACCTTGTTGCGCACATAGACCTGCGAGGCCGGGTCTTCGCCGACCAGGATCACCGCCAGGCCGGGGCGTGCGCCCTGCGCCGCGAGGGCTTCCGCGCGTAGCTTGAATTCGGCGCGCAGTTCCTGTGCGAGCGCCGCGCCGTCGAGAATTTTTGCCGTCATGTCGAACCGCCGCTATAAAAATAAATCCCTCCCGGCACCCAGCGCGGGAGGGATTCAGATTCTACCGCAGAAAGCGGTGGCGAAATCGGTGCAAGGCCTGGCGGGATTCAGCCCTACGCACTGGATCGCCACGCCCTGCGGGCTCGCGATGACGGGTGGCTGCTCCAAGGCAGCCGCTCCCACGACAGGCGCTCAGGCGGTCGCCGCGCTGGCGGCTGCGGCCCGGCCGGCGGCGAAGGCCTGGCGGTTGAGCTCGAGCATCGCCGGCTTGCGCGCGCCGAAGCGCTTCAACACCGCCTGTTCGAGCAGTTCGGCCGAAAAAGGCAGGTAGTCGGAGATGGCGCCGAGCATCACCGTGTTGCCGAGGCGGATGTCGCCGACCGCGAGCGCGATCGAGGTCGCGTCGAAGGCGACGACGCGCGTGCCGGCGGCGCGCACCGAGGCGATCGGATCTTCCGGATACTCGAACAGGCCGAGTTCGACGACCGGCGGCGACAGGCGCCCCTGATTGACCAGGGCCAGCGCGCCGGGGCGCAGCATGTGCCGCCAGCGCATGCCTTCGGCGGCTTCGAAGGCGAGCAGCAGGTCAGCCTCGCCCGGCGCGATCTGCGGCGACAGCACGCGCTTACCGAAGCGCAGGTGCGAGGAGACGACGCCGCCGCGCTGCGCCATGCCGGCGACTTCGGTCTTCTTGGCGTCATGGCCGAGCGCGATTGCGGCCTCGGCGAGGATTTCGGTGGCGGTCATCACGCCCTGGCCGCCGATGCCGACGACGAGGATGTTGGTGGTAGCAGACATGACAGGTGCTTTCGATTCAGGAGTTCGGGCAGACGCGCTGGACTGGACTTGGCGAGGACTCAGTGCTGCTTGAGGACATGGACGCTCGCCGCCTTCGGCGCCGGGACGATCGCCGTCGGCGCGCAGGGCTGCACGCACAGGCCGCAACCGGTACAGGCCGCGGTCTCGATGCGCACGAAGGACAGGTCGACCTCGCGGCCGTTCGGCTTCACCACCTTGGCGCGGCGCGTGACGTGGATCGCCGGGCAGCCGACCTCGACGCAGTTGCCGCAGCCCGTGCACTTGTCTTCCTCGACCATGAACGGCTGCTGCTTGTGGTAGTCCTTGACCAGCACGCAGGGCTGGTTGGTAATGATCACCGACGGTTCGGGGATCTTGGTTTCCTCGCGCAGGCGCTTGAACAGCGTCGGCAGTTCGTACGGATTGACGACATGCACGCGCTCCTCGCGCACGCCGAGCGCCTTGACCAGTGCCGGGAAATCGACGCGCACCGTCTCCTCGCCGTGGATGTCGCGGCCGTTGCCCGGGTTGTCCTGGCCGCCGGTCATGCCGACAGCGCGGTTGTCGAGCAGCAGCACGGTGACGTTGCCCTTGTTGTAGACGATGTCGAGCAGGCCCTGCATGCCCATGTGCATGAAGGTCGAGTCGCCGATGACGGCGACGATCTTGCGGTCCTTCTCGGCCGGGCTGCGGCCCTTGTCGAGGCCGAGCGCCATGCCCATCGACGCGCCCATCGAGATGCAGGTGTCGAGCGCATTCCACGGCTGGCCGGCGCCGAGCGTGTAGCAGCCGATGTCGCCCGAGATGGTGATGTTCTTCACCTGCGACAGCGTGTAATAGACGCCGAGGTGCGGACAGGCGACGCACATCGTCGGCGGCCGCGGGAAGACGGGCAGAGGCGCAGCAAGCGGCGCTGCGCTCGCCGGCAGCGTCTCGCCGAGCAGTCCGGCGACGGCCGGGCGCAGCACGTGCGGCGCCAGTTCGCCGATGCGCGGCAGGATCTCCTTGCCGACGACCGCGATCCCGGCTGCCTTCAGTTCGAGTTCGAGCAGCGGATCGACTTCCTCGGCGACGACCACGCGCTCGACGCCCGCGGCGAACTCGCGGATGCGTTCGATCGGCACCGGGTAGCTGAAGCCGAGCTTGAACAGCGGCGCGTCGGGGAAGGCCTCGCGCACGTGCAGCGCTGCTGGCCCAGAGGCGACGAAGCCGACGCGGCGGTCGCTGCCGTCCTCGACCACGTTGAGCGGCGACTCGGCCGCGGCCTGCGCCATCGCCTTCTCGCGCTCGAACATCAGCGGCAGCCGCTTGCCGGCGTTGCCGGGGACCATCACCCAGCGTGCCGCGTCCTTGGTGAAGCCCGACACCGGGCGTTCCTGGCGCTCGCCGACGACGACCAGCCCCTTGACGTGGCAGATGCGCGTCGTCAGGCGCAGCAGCACCGGCGCCTGGAAGCGCTCGGAAAGTTCGAAGGCGGCCAGCGTCATTGCGTAGGCTTCCTGCGAATCGGCAGGTTCGAACACCGGGATGTGCGCGAAGCGTCCCCAGTTGCGCGAGTCCTGCTCGTTCTGCGACGAGGACAGGCCGACATCGTCGGCGACCGCGATCACCAGGCCACCGTTGATGCCGGTCAGCGTCAGCGTCATCAACGCGTCGGCGGCGACATTGAGGCCGACGTGCTTCATCGCGCAGAAGGCGCGCGAACCGGCCATCGAGGCGCCGAGCGCGACTTCGAGCGACACCTTCTCGTTGATCGACCACTCGGTGTAGATGTCCGGATAGGTCGACAGCACTTCGAGCATCTCGGTCGAAGGCGTTCCCGGGTAGGCGGCGGCAACGCGGACACCGGCTTCCCAGACGGCGCGCGAGACCGCGTCGTTGCCGGACATGAACAGCCGGCTTTGCGCCGGGGCGGGGATCAGGGACGAGGC
This sequence comes from Rhodocyclus purpureus, assembly GCF_016653115.1. Taxonomy (GTDB): domain Bacteria; phylum Pseudomonadota; class Gammaproteobacteria; order Burkholderiales; family Rhodocyclaceae; genus Rhodocyclus; species Rhodocyclus purpureus. Next base: position 19,492 of record NZ_NHRX01000035.1, on the reverse strand, counting down.
GGGAGCCATTGCAATTCCTCGGAGTGTCCGCAGCGGAAGCGGGCGGACGGGGTTCGACGCCCGCGACAAGGGGCGCAAAAAAGAGCGGAAAGTTAGCGCCAGCCAGGCCGAACCGCATTGACGTAGATCAAGCGCCGCCGCCGGGCCGGCTGCGCCAGACGGCGCAGGCGCACTCCATACGCTTGCGCATGGACGGAATCTTTCCTACATTACGGCCCCGATACGCAGCGGCGCCACACGCACCGCCACGAATCAAGCTTCGCCCTGCCGCCTATCCGGAGGCAGCGCGAAGCTTTCCCCACCCGTTTTCCCACCCGAACTGCCGAATTCCCCTTGTGGCTCGCGCACGCTGGCGACAACCGCAGCGCGCAGGGTGTCGGCAAAATGTGCGGCGACGCCGCTCCAGTCCCGCTCGCGCACACACTGCCGGGCACGTCGCCCAAGGCGGCGACGGATCGCGTCTTCCTTCGCCAGTTGCACGGCAGCGCCGATGAACGCTGCCTCGTCGCCCGGAGCGACGGTGCGACCGTTTTCGCCATCGACGATCAGTTCTGCCGCCGCCGCGCTGCGGAATGCCAGTACCGCCAGACCGCTCGCCATCGCCTCCTGCGTCACGTTGCCGAAGGTTTCGGTCAGGCTCGGAAAGAGGAAGAGATCGCCGGAGGCGTAGTGCGCCGCCAGGTCTTCGCCGCAGCGCTGGCCGGCGAAATGGATCGCCGCCGAGGCACTCGAACCCGGCGCGCCCTCGCCCGCCCAATTGCGCGCCAGCCGCGCACGCAGCGGGCCGTCACCGACGAGGACGAGACGCGCGTCGCGCCGATGCGCCCGGATGGCGGCGAAGGCGCGCAGGACGAGCTCGACGTTCTTTTCCGCCGCAAGTCGGCCGACGTAGAGCACGACCAGTCCGCCGGCGGCCGCCTGCCCCTCAGACCCTGCCTCGGCCGGCAGGGGCGGCGCGAGATCGAATTCGCCTTGTGCCTTGCCGGCGGCAGGCGCCTGCGCGCGAACGACCGGCCGGACGGGCTCGGCGGGCGCAGCGAGGCCCCAGGTGGCGCGCAATTCGTGACTGCGCCGCGCCGGGTCGAACAGCGTGCAATCGACGCCGCGACCGACGACCCTGACACCGGGGAGGCCGGCGCTGGCGAGGCTGTCGGCCAGCGCCGCGGTCGGCACCAGCGTCAGCCGCGTGCGCCGGTGAAAACGGCGCAGATATGCGGCCACCAGCGGCTGCAGGAAGCCGAAGCCGTAATGCCGGCTGTAGCGATCGAAATTGGTGTGGAAGCCGGAGGTGACCGGGATGCCGAGCGCGCGCGCCGCGGAGACCGCCGCAGCGCCGAGCGGGCCCTCGGTGACGACATGCACCACGTCGGGGCGCGCCGCGCGCCACGCCGCAGACAGGCGCGCGTACGCCGGCAGGCCGAAACGCAAGCCGGCATAGCCCGGCAGCGGCAGTCCGCGGACCAGCAGTTCGCGTGCGTCGCCTGGATCCTCCCTGTCGGCCGGCTGCCGCGGGCGCACGATGCGTACCCGGTGCCCCGCCGCACGCAGGCCGTCGACCAGACGCGCGATGGTCATGGCGACGCCGTTCACCTCCGGGGGATAGGTTTCGGTGACGATGACGAGATCAAGCGGACGCTGCAGGATCGACATGGGAGCCACCGCTCAGGAAAGGAGGACGCAGGCCCAGACGAGACCGACCTGGCTGAGCGCGACGAAGACGGCGGCGCTGCCGATATCCTTGGCCCGCTTCGCCAGCCTATGGTTTTCCAACGACACGCGATCGACGGCGGCCTCGATCGCCGAGTTGAGCAACTCGACAATGAGCACGACGAGGACGCTGCCGGCCATCAGCGCGCGGCCGACGCCCGCAGGCTCCAGCCAGAACGCCAGCGGAATGAGCAGGCAGGCGAGCCACACCTCCTGGCGAAACGCGTCCTCGCAGGCGTAAGCGGCGCGCAGCCCGGCGAGCGAATAGCCGCAGGCGTTGACGACGCGGCGCAGGCCGGTCTTGCCCTTGTAGGGACTTTCGCTCATGGCTCGCGCCGCCGACCGGCGACGACCTCCCGGTAGAGTGCCGCGAGCCTGGCGGCGAGCGCGCTGTCCGACCACTCGGCGGCCCAGGCGCGCCCTTCCGCGCCGAGCCGACGCGCCAGCGGCGCGTCGCCGAGGAGCAGGCACAGCGCGGAGGCAAAGGCCGCCGGACTGTCTTCGGGGACGAGCGCGCCGCGGCGCGCACCGAGGATGTCGACGGTGCCCATCACCGCCAGCGCGACCACCGGCAGTCCGGCGGCCATCGCTTCGAGCAGCACCAGCCCCTGCGTCTCGGTGCGCGAGGCGAAGACGAAGGCGTCGGCCGCCGCGTAGCATGCCGGCAGCTCGGTGTTGCGGTCGAGGTAGCCGAGAAAGCTGACATTGCCGGCGAGCCCGCGCGCTGCCACCGCCTCGCGCAAGCCGGCCAGCGCCGGGCCTTCACCGGCGATGACGAAGAGCAGCTCGGGGATCGATTGGCGCGCCAGCAGGGCGACCTCAAGCAGGAAGTCGATGTTCTTCTCGGCGGCGACGCGGCCGACGTAGAGCGCGACCGGCCGCTCGCTGCCGATGCCATGCGCGGCGCGAAAGTCGGCGCGTATCCTGGCCCGGTCCTTGCCCCGTTCGCCGGGCGCAGTCTCGCCCGGCGCTGCGAAGCGGGCGAGCGGGATTCCGGTCGGCAGGACGTGCATCGGCGTGGTGACGCCGTACTCGCCGAGCCGGCGGCGGATCGCCTGCGAGGGAACGACCACGGCGTCGAGCGCGTTGCATTGCCGGCGCGAGAAGCGCCGCGCCATGCCGCGCAGCCACGGCGCGGGGACGAAGGGCGCGTAGTGCTGCAGGTATTCCTCGAACAGCGTGTGATAGGTGGCGATCACCGGCAGCCGATGCCTGCGCGCGGCGCCGTGGGCGGCGTAGTGGGCGAGGAAGGGCGTCTGCACGTGCACCAGGTCGCAGCCGCGTGCGAGCGCCGCGTCGACCGTGCGCCTGAGCTCGTTCCAGTCGAGCACGCGGTCTTCCGGATCACGCGGTACCGGCCGCCCGCGCACGCGGCTGATCCACGCTTCGCCGCCGCTTTCGCCGCCGTAGTCCGGCGCCACCAGATGGAGGTCGATGCCTTCCCTGGCCAGCGTCTCGCGACAGGTCTGGATGGCGGTCGACACCCCGTTGATGCGCGGGAAATAGACGTCGGAAACCATCAGGACACGCATTCGGCCTCCTCGCGGGAAGCCGTGGCGGGGACTGCCGCCAGGCCCGGCAGCGCGCCGGGCGCCGGGACGGTGTCTGCCGGAAAGTCGCGCTGGCGCGCCGGCAAGCTCTGCGTCTGCGTGGCGGCACCCCAGGACAGCAGTTCGAGGCGGCCGTCGCCGTGCTCGACGATCGCCGTGCAGCTGTCGACCCAGTCGCCGCAATTGACGTAGGTCAGCCCGCCGACTTCGCGCAGCGCAGCGCTGTGGATGTGGCCGCAGATGATGCCGTCGAGTCCACGCTGACGCGCGCTGTGGATCGCCGCGGCCTCGAAGTCGAAGATGAATTGCAGCGCCTTCTTGACGCGGCGCTTGGCGTAGCCGGCCAGCGACCAGTAGCCGGGTCGGCCGAGCTTGCGGCGGATGCGCGACAGGCCGCCGTTGAACAGCACCAGCGTGTTGTAGGCCATGTCGCCGAGAACCGCGACCCAGCGGTGATGGCGCGTGATCTGGTCGAACTCGTCGCCGTGCAGGAGCAGGAAGCGACGGCCGTCGGCGAGCTCGTGCACCAGTTCCTCGACCACCAGGATGTCGCCGAAAGCGACTCCTGCGTACTCGCGCAGCGCCTCGTCGTGGTTGCCGGGGATGAAGACGATGCGCTCGCCGTGGCGCGCCCGGCGCAGGATCTTCTGCACGAAGGTGTTCTGCGCCGGTGTCCAGTGGATGCTGCGGTTCATCGCCCAGAAATCGACGATGTCGCCGATCAGGAAGACGTTTTCGGCGCTGTACTCGCGCAGGAAATCGAGCAGCCGGTCGGCCTGGCAGGCGCGGGTGCCGAGGTGGATGTCGGAGAGGAAGATCGAGCGAACGCTGGGCATGTCGCCGATGCTGACGGTGCCGCGTTACAGATGCATTAAACGACCCGGTCCTTATGCATACCCAGTTCTGCGAGCGAGGCCTCGACCTCTCGCGAGGCGGCGCCGGCCAGTGCCTGGATCGTCTCGCCGGAAGCGTTGACGGCCGTCTGCAGCAGGTGCAGCGCGGCCTCGCCCTGGGGCGGGGTGATCTTCTCGGTGCGTTCGAGGATGTCTGCGCCGAGGGCCTGCGCGCCCCGCGCACTCTCCGACGACCAGGCGATCAGGCGCCCGCTCAGGTCCGCCAGCGCGCCCACCTGCTGCTGCAAGGACGCGTTGGCCAGTTGCCGCAGTTCGTCGTCGCTCATCAGCGCCACGAGTTGTGCGGACAGCGCCGCGCTGGTCGGCGCAGCGGCGAGCGCGGCAGCATGTTCGCTGAAACGGCGGCCGACGCTCATCTGGCAGCGCAGGACAGCTGCCATGTGCTCCATGCAGGAGCTCGCCAGCGCGTGCGGCGTGTCGAGGGTCGAATGACGCAACAGGGCAAGGGTGGGTTCCTTGTAGTACATGGCAATTCTCACGAACGATGGGCGGCTGATCCCCGCAAACCGCTCATTTTACGTGAAGAAGATTACCGCTCTTTGGCAGGGACTTCGCCCGCAAGTCGGTGCGGGTGCAGCGGCGCTTGCGGTTAGAATCGGCGCCTGACAACACTCACGATGCACTGCACCATGCGCCAGGACGACCTTCAACACGCTGCCGCCGACTTCGACGACGAGGACAACTCGCCGGAACGGCAGGCTGCGACCAAGCGCAGCACCTGGATCAGCGTCGCGGTGAACATCGGGCTGACCATATCTCAGGTCAGCGCCGGCATCGTCTCGGGATCGCAGGGGCTGATCGCCGACGGCATCCATTCCTTGTCCGACCTCGTTGCCGACTTCGTCGTCCTGCTCGCGGCGCAGCACAGCAGCAAGGCGCCCGACGAACGACACCACTACGGCCATCAGCGCTACGAGAACGCCGCTTCGCTGGTGCTCGGGTTGCTGCTGCTGGCGGTCGGGGTCGGCATGATCTGGTCAGCGGCGCACAAGCTGCAGACGCCGGAGAGCATCCCGACGGTGCAGTCGGTCGCGCTGTGGGTCGCGCTCGGCGCGCTGCTGGTCAAGGAAGCGCTGTTCCGCTACATGCTGGCGGTCGCCGAGAGGGTACGCTCGAGCATGCTGGTGGCGAACGCCTGGCATGCGCGTTCCGACGCGGCTTCCTCGCTGGTCGTCGCGATCGGCATCGGCGGCAACATGCTCGGTTTCCCGCTGCTCGACCCGATCGCCGCGCTGATCGTCGGCTTCATGGTCGCGCGCACCGGCTGGAGCTTTGCCTGGGACGCGCTGCACGACCTGACCGACCGCGCCGCAACCGAGGAGCAGGTCGAGGCGATCGCCGCCGACATCCGCGCGACCCCCGGCGTGCTCGGCTTCCACGACCTCAAGACGCGCAAGACCGGCGACATGATCCTCGCCGACGTGCACCTCGAGGTCGACGGCAGCCTGACCGTCGCCGAAGGTCACGACATCGCCCACGCGGCGCGCGTCAGGGTGATGGAACGGCATCCCGTGCTCGACCTGATGACCCACGTCGACCCGGTGACGCCGAAGGCGCACCGGGATGCGGACTAGAAGGAGATCGGCGATGTCCCTGGAGACCGTGCAGAGGCTGCTCGACAAGCAAAAGTTGGTGGCGGGCATCGTCCATAGCCAGAACCGCGCACGCCAGGAGATCGTCGAGACGCTGGTGCACAAGCAGCATCTCGCCGAACTGGAGAACCTCCTGGCCAGGCTGCCCGCCGCCGAGATCGGCCGCATCCTTGCGGCGCTGCCGATCGACGACGCACGACTGGTGTGGAAACGGGTTGCGGACGAGCGCGCGGGCGACGTCCTCTGGGAGATCTCCGAGTCGCTGCGCGAGCAACTGGCCGGGGTGCGCGAAGCGAGCCTGTCCGAGAGCCAGATGAACGCCTTCGAACTGATCGACGGGCGCCTGCACCAGGTCGAGATCTGCACGCGCCAGGACCTCGCCGGAATGAAGCCGATCTGGATCGACCTGATTAACGCCAGCGCGGCCGAGCGGCGCTATCTCGGCGAGCACTTCGGCGTCGAACTGCCGGATCCGGGTGACGCCACCGACCTGGAGGTGAGTTCGCGTTTCCACATCGAGGACAACGACGACATCCACCTGCACTCGAACTTCCTGCTCGACCGCGAGGGCAATTCGCGCAGCGTCCCCGTCGCCTTCATCCTGCACGAAGGCATCCTGTTCTCGCTGCGCAACGAGGAACTGCCGGTTTTCCGCCTGCAGCGTCGGCGCGCGCGGCTGCGCCATGGCTACGTCCAGGACTGCTACGACATCCTGCTCGACCTTTACGGCGCCGACGTCGAGTATTCGGCGGACTCGCTCGAGGACATCTACCGGACCCTGAGCCGGGTCGGCAAGCACGTGCTCAGCGAGACCATGTCCGACCAGGAAGCAGCCAGTGTCCTCGCCGCCATCGCCGAGGAGGAGGACCTCAACGGCCGCATCCGCAGCAACATCCTCGACACGCAACGCGCGCTGCTCTTCCTGATGCAGAGCCGGCTGCTGTCGCCGGCGCAACTCGGCGACAGCAAGCAGGTCCTGCGCAACATCGAGTCGCTCAACAGCCACACCGCCTTCCTCTTCGACAAGATCAACTTCCTGATGGACGCCACCATCGGCTTCATCAACATCAACCAGAACCGGCGAGTGAGCCAGCTGACGGTGTTCAGCGTGGTGTTCATGCCGATCAACATCATCGCCGGCATGGGCGGGATGTCCGAGTTCTCGATGATGACCGAGGGCACCCCCTGGCCGATCGCCTACGGCGCCTTTGCCGGGGTGATGGGCCTGGTCGGCTGGGGAACCTACATCGGGCTGAAACACTTCGAACAACGCAAACTCAAGCAGGCCGCCAGAGGGAAGCTGCTGGCCTCGGGCTAGGACCGCCGGCGAACCCTCTCCCAGCGTAAAAGCCGCCGTGACGCGATCCCCGCTCCCCGAACTGATCGAACTGGAGCGCATCGTCGCCCTGGGGGGCGCCCATCTCGACGCCCGCGTGAGCTGCGAGGTGACGAGCAGGGGGCTGCGCTTCCCGGTCTACGCGATCACGCTCGGCAACCCGAGCCCGGACGTGCCGGCGCTCGGTTTCTTCGGTGGCGTCCATGGCCTCGAACGGATCGGTGCCGAAGTCGTCATCACCTATCTGCGCAGCCTGGTGATGCGCCTGGCCTGGGACGACACGCTGCATCGACAGCTCGAGTCGCTGCGCCTCGTCTTCATGCCGCTCGTCAATCCCGGCGGACTGTGGCAGGGCACGCGGGCCAACCCGAGCGGCATCGACCTGATGCGCAATGCGCCGCTGGAGGCCAGCGAACGCGTCGCCTTCCTGGTCGGCGGACATCGACTCGGCGGCGCCCTGCCCTGGTATCGCGGCGTGGCCAACGCGCCGATGGAAGCCGAGAGCGCGGCACTCTGCCGGGTCGTCGAGCAGGAACTGCTGAGCCGGGACTTCAGCATCGCGCTCGACTGCCACTCGGGCTTCGGCAGCCGTGACCGCATCTGGTTTCCCTGGGCGCACAGCACCCGACCGATGCCGCACCTGGCGGAAATTCATGCGCTCAAGGAAATCTTCGACCGCGCGCACAGCCATCACCGCTACCTGTTCGAGCCGCAGAGCCGTCACTACCTGACCCACGGCGACCTGTGGGACTGGCTCTACCGCAAGGCCTGCAGCGATCCGGCGCGCCGTTTCCTGCCACTGACGCTGGAGATGGGATCGTGGCTTTGGGTCAGGAAAAATCCGCGGCAAGTGTTTTCCCGCCACGGCCTCTTCAATCCGCTGATCGGGCACCGGCAGCAGCGCGTCCTGCGCGGGCACATGCTCTGGTTCGACTTCCTCGTCCGCGCCGCCGCCAGCCACGCGCGCTGGCTGCCTCAGGCCGAGGAGCGCAGCGAGCATGAGCGACGCGCGCTCGCCGCGTGGTACGGAAAGGGACGCGCGTGAGCCGCTGGATCTTCCTGCGCGGACTGACGCGTGAACGCCGGCACTGGGGCCGCTTTCCCGAAACCTTCCGCCGGGAAATTCCCGACAGCGAGATCCATGCGCCGGACCTGCCCGGCAACGGGACGCGCCACCGCGAGGAGAGCCCGCTGCGCGTCGGGGAGATGGCGGAGTCCGTCCGTGCCGGCTTGCGCGCCGACGGCGTCGCGCCGCCTTACCGGCTGCTGGCGATGTCGCTGGGGGCGATGGTGGCCACGGCGTGGGCCCTGCGCCACCCGGCGGAAATTTCCGGCTGCGTCCTGATCAATACCAGCCTGCGCCCGTTCAGCCCCTTCTACCGGCGGCTACGCCCGCAGAACTACCCGCGCCTGCTGCGCCTCGCGCTCTTCGGCGGCAGCGACGAGGCGTGGGAAGAAACGATCCTGGCACTCACCAGCCGGCGCGACCCGGCCAGCGCCGAGGTCCTGCGGGAATGGATCGCCTTACGGCACGAACACCCGGTGTCGACGCGCAACGCGCTCAGGCAGTTGCGCGCCGCCGCCTGCTACCGGGCGCCGCTGACGCCTCCGGAGCCACCGCTGCTGGTGCTGGGCAGCCGGCAGGACGCGCTGGTCGACGCGGCGTGCTCGCGCCGGCTCGCCAGTTGCTGGCGGACCGCATTTGCCGAGCACCCGTGGGCCGGTCACGACCTCCCGCTCGACGACGGCGCCTGGGTGGCGCGACAGGTCAAGCGCTGGTTGCAGGACGAGAGCGGGGACGGCGAGGAAACGACTGCGTCCTGCGCGCTCGCCGGCGGCAGTCCGCCATCAGCGGCGCTTGACCAGCCAGTCGAGTAGCGGCTGCCACTGCTCGCGATCGGCCGGCGCCGGCTCGTTGCGATCGAACAGGGTTTCGCCGCTGTCGATGGCCCTGACGTAGCGCTGTGAGTTACGGATGCAGGTGATCAAGGGCAGGTCGAATTGCCCGAGGAACTCGACCAGTTGCCGCGAGGCCTGGGTGCGCGCATCGACGCGCATGCCGACGATGCCGATGTGCACACGCTCCTGGCGGACTGCCTTGGTCTCGGCCAGTGCCTCGAAGAATTCCTGGCTGGCGAGCATGTCGAATTTCGACGGCGAGACCGGTACGACGACGCGATCGACCTCGCCGAGCAGGTGCTTGAGCCGCTTGCCGTGCAGTCCCGCCGGCGTGTCGAAGATGGCCACGTTGCAGTCGCGCGGCGGCGGCGGCAACTCGTCCTCGTCGAGCTGCCAGTGACGGATCCTGGCCAGCCCGGCCGGGCGTTGCTTCAGCCACAAGCGGCTCGATTGCTGGCGATCGAGGTCGGCCAGATAAACGATATCGTCGAAACGGGCAAACCAGCTCGCCAGATGCACTGCCAGCGTCGACTTGCCGCTCCCCCCTTTCGGGTTCGCCACCATGATCCTGCGCATTGCCACACCCCGATTTTGTCTATAAACTGTTTATACAGTATATCCCATGCGATCCAACAAGGAGAACACCATGAGCGAAACGCAAGCGCCGGAGCTGTCCGCCGCACCGAGCACCGTCGACACCGCGGCCCCGGCAGCCCCCGTTGCAGCCAAGGCGGCCAAGGCAGCAACGCCCAAGCGCGCCGTGAAGCCTGCGGCGAAGAAAGCAGCTGCTGCCAAAGCGCCCGCAGCGGAGAAGGTCCCTGCCGCGGCGCCGGCTCCTGCAGCCCAGGCCGAAGTCAAGCCCGAAGTCCAGCCTGCCACGGAGGCAGTTGCCGCCGAGCCGCAGCCGAAGGCGCAGAAACCGGCCAAGGCTGCGCCGGAAGCCGAGAGCAAGGGCAAGAAGGCGAGCGCGAAGAAGCCGAAGCTGGTGCGCGACAGTTTCACTTTCCCGGAGACCGATTATGCACTGCTGGCGAAGCTGAAGCAGCGGGCACTGGCTTCCGGCTGCGAAATCAAGAAGAGCGAACTGGTGCGTGCCGGACTCGCGCTGCTCGACTCGCTCGCCGCCGACGACCTCGCCAAGGCCCTCGGCGCGGTCGAGCGCATCAAGACGGGGCGCCCGAAGAAGTAAGACGCCACGCTCGCCGGTACTCAGCCGAACTGCTCCGGACCGACCACGGCGCGCAACACCATCTGGGTCTCGCCGCGCCGTGCGCGCTGCGAGAACCACCAGACCGCGCCTTTCTGGACGGTCCAGTCAGCTTCACGCCCGGAGAGGATGAGCGCCGCGAGTCGACCGAGCGTCGGCTGGTGACCGACGATGAGGAGCGCGCGTTTGCGGCGCCTGTCGCGCGACTCCTTTTCGCGGGAATCCCTCTCGCCGGGCGACTTTTCGCGCGCAGACGGGCTGCGCCGCTCCTCGAGGCTGTCGCGCAGGCTGCCACCTGAGTCGTCCTCGTCGTCGTCGCCGCCGCCCGGCCAGCCGACCGCGGCGAACAGGTCGGGGAGACTGGCCGAGATCCCCAGGCGCGGGTCGGTGTCGAAGGGGAGGTGCAGCGCTGCCGCGGTCTGCTGGCAGCGGAGCGCCGGACTGGCCACGATGCGCAGGTGCCTGGGGCCGTGCTCCTTCAGCCAGCCGGCCATCTGCCGCGCCTGCCTCTCGCCGCGCTCGGTGAGTCTACGCTTGTGGTCGGGTGTCCGTTCTTCGGCTTCGGCGTGACGCCACAGCAACAGGTCCATTCTGTCCTCGACGCAAAAGACGCATCCTGAATGGAATATGTTGCATCCCCATTTCAAGCCGATCCGATCGGCGTCCCCCCGGAGCTAGTCGGCAAGTGCCAGCGCTTGCAGGCGACGCGAATACTGGGCCTGGCGGCGCGCCTCTTCGCGGTTGATCAGCGACTGCCGTTGCCCGAAGGCATCGCGTTCGGCGGTGCTGCGTGTGGACGCGAGGATGCTGTGCACGCAGCGCCAGCGCAATCCTCGCCGGGTCAGGAAAAGTCGCATCTCTGCCTTGGGATGATGTACGCGGCAGCTGTAGCAGAAGACGGTCTCGGTCATCTCGCCCCCGTAGCGAACAAGCAACGGGGCAAGCGTGCACTGCGGAGGTTACCCGATCATGACAATGGCGATTTGCGCACTACGCGTGTGCGGCGTGTCTCGCCTCGGCGATCGCCACGGGCGAAGGAAGGCGCCCCCCCTCCTTCGCTGCATCGAGCGGCAGTATCAGGTTCCTGACCGGCGCTCGTTCGCTGTCGGCGGTCACGGCAAAACCGTTGCGCCGGGCGAGCGCAAGCATCCTCGTGTTGCTCCCCAGGACACGGGCGCGGATCGCCGAGAGTCCGCGTTCGCGCGCATCCTGGATCAGCGCACGCAGCAGCGGGCCGGCCACCCCGGCCCCCTGCCAGGCGTCGGCGACGACGATCGCCAGTTCGCAGCTGCCATCGTCCTCGATCCAGAGACGGCCGCAGGCGATCTGCGTCTCGACCTGACGCTCGCCCTGCAACTCGTCGCTGACGACGACGAAACGACGACAGCGCATCGGGTCGGGCCGGCAGATCTCGGCGAGTTGCGCCGCCGAGAAACAAAACCCGCAACTGCCGAAGCGGAAGTAGCGCGTTGCGCAGGACAAGCCCTCGAAGAAGGCAGTCATTCTGGCGAGGTCACCCGGAGCGACCGGTCGCAGTCTCACCCATCGGCCGTCCGGAGTCTTCCAGAAGCTGACGATGCTTTTGTCGAGCGCTTGCGAACCCATGGTGAAGATCTTCCCGGTAGCTGCAACAAGGCAGCCAGACGCCTTCCAGCGCCGGCACGGACGCGCCCTGCGAACGCCAATGCATGCAGCGGCACATCGTTTCAGGCAGTGATCCTGAAACTTTCAATTAATACGAAACCCTACGCGCCCTTTATTAAATTTTCGTTACGCACCTGGATTCCCGAACTCGTGCACCAACAGGGTCCGCCCGTCCGCCTTGTCCTCGCTGAACGGCCTGAAGCCGTAAGCGATGAACCGTTTCTTGTGCGTGCTGGAAACGAGGATGCGTCCCGAACCGAAATTCGCGAGCACCCAAGCCATCCGCGCCTGGATCAGTGCCTTGGCAATCCCCTGTCCCCGCGCAGCCCTGTCGACTGCGGACAGGTACAGGATGTGGGTGTCTGAAGCCCAGTCTGCGGCCTTCACGCCGCCAGCTCCGACCACCTCCCCGCCTCGGTAGGCGACGAAAAATTTTCGATAGAAGGGATCGCCTGCAGGTTCCAGTGCGGAACGGATTCGCTGCTCGTCATAACGCTCCGGATCGCCGAAAGCCTCGACGAGAAGGCGAACGACCGCCGCATGGCCGGCCAGGTCGGCGCTGGCGAGTTCCTCGATACGCGTGTCTTCCGACATCCGACCTCCCTGATGAAGGTGTTTTGAACGAGCCATTTCGCAGCAGCAAGCGCAGCCCGAACTCAGACGCCGCCCAAGCGGCAGCCCGGCTTTCAGCGCGTCATTGCCGGCAGCCCGTCGATGTAGCCGACCATGCCGCGCGGGTCGATCTTGCGCCGCAGATCGACCTTGATCGAGTCGGGATACGGGCCGAGGTCCTCGGCGGCGCCGGGGTGCTGGACGTTGGCGGTGAGGTAGGCGTGGCCGTTGATGTCGTCGTAGACGTTGAGGCCGGTGGTCTCGCCGCCGGCCGGCGCGCTGAAGATGCGGACCAGCGCCTGCGAATCGACGTTGTACGCCCACAGGAAGTTGTTCAGGTGCTTGCCGGAATCCTCGCCGATGAACAGCGTGCGCATCGCCTCCGAGTAGCGCAGGTTGTCCGGGTTGGCGATCTTCTCCGTGTTGCACTTGTCGAATTTGCCGACCTGCGCGCCCGCCGGCTGTCGTTCGCCCCAGACGCGAGCGACCATGTCGACGGCGACGAAGTCGCTCTCGATCGGCGCACCGCTGGTGTCCTTCTGGCCGCCGCGTAACTGGCTCTCATAGACCACGCCGCAAGTCAGATCCTTCTCGTCGCCGGCGAGGCGGATGTCGTCCTGCGGGCGGGTGCCGTTGCGGCCGTCGATCATGCCGGCGCGCACGTAGCTCATCGCCGTCCATTGCTTGCGCTCGGCGACCGAGTGCGCGATCCCCTCCATCTTCGAGAACTCAGTCGTCGCCCCCAGCCAGGCCGCGTAGCGCCGGGTTTCGAGGAAGGCCGCGGCGAATTCCTGGCCGGGCTTCAGGCGGTAGTACTCGAGCGCCGACTTGCCGCCGCTACCCGTATAGACCTGGAGCGGCCGGAACTCGGCGAAGCGCGCAGGGTCGGCCTTGACCGCTTCCGGCGATGCGAACTCCCAGATATCCGAGAAGCGGATGCCGCCGTCGACCAGCGCCTTCACTTCGGCGTCGCTGGCGTGACCGAGCCTGATCCAGTGCAGGCGCGCGCGGCCGAAGTCGGCTCCGTCCTCCTGCAGCCATTTCGCCGCGTAGAGCGTCCCGGCCGAGAGGTCGTTGGCGCGGTCGGCGACGTACATGGCACGGATCACGTCGTCACCGTCGTCGCCGAAGTAGACGGTCCTGCCGTCGGCCATGACCTCGCCGAGTTCGAAGGACAGGCGGCCCATCGCGTAGTGCTTCTCCACCCGCGTGCTGCCGTCCGGGCGCACGAAGACCTCGACGATGTGGCCGTAGCGATAGGGGTTGGCGCCGCCCTCGCCGGCCAGGCGGCCCGGAGTGCCGCGGTAGAGGTTCATCGGTTCCAGCGGCTTCTTCTCGAAGACGCGCGCGTCGGGCTCGTATTCCTCGCTGCCGAGGTGGGTGAGCCAGGGCGTGGTCGAGCCGTTGCACGGAATCCAGAGCCCATCGACCGACGAGAAATCGACGTTGGCGAGCTTCACCGGCGCGAGCCTGCCACTCACCGCATCCTGGTCGAGGACGGTGAGGTTCATCGCCATCGGCAGCAGGCCGTAGAGATCGACCGGTGGCTTCCCCGGATCGACGTTGGCCGCCTGCGTCGCGTATTCGAGATGGTTGACCAGGAACAGGGTCCTGCCCTTGACGCCATCGACTTGGGCGCCGGGGATCGCCAGGAGCGAGCTGCCGTCGGCGCCCGCCGCCAGGAAGGGGCCGCGCGCACGCTGGCCCTTGCCGTCCGGCGGAGACTCGAGGATGGGCCGCCCGACATGGTCGACGATGAGGCCGGCGTAGCCGCCGTCGATGTAGTCGCCGGAGCGGTGCAGCACGCGATAGGAGAGCGGGAAGCGCCGCGTCGAGCCGTCGGCCAGCGTCAGCACCGCCGAAGAAGTCGTGTAGGCGCTGCTCATCTCCAGTTCGTTCGCCGGCGCCTTGGTCGGCGTGAACGCGACGGCGCGCACCTGCAGCGGTGCATTGTCCGCCGCCAGCGCGCTGCCGCAGGCGAGCGTCGCGCTGAAAACGATCGCCGCAGCAGCGGCAGAACGGGCCTTGTTGATCATGCTTGCCTCCTGGAATATTGCCCTAGGCACTGGATCGCCACGGGCCTGTGGCCCTCGCGATGAGCTGCCTGTGCTCCGGGCCGCGTCTTTGCTTTCGACCCACCCTAACGCGCGGCGATGACAAAGCCGTGACAAGTACGCAGCGGTACGCGGCGCGCAGGCAAAAAAGACCAGCGCCGCGAGCAGCGACCGCTCGGCGCGGTGGCGCTTGCCTTAAAATGGGGGATTATTCTTCAAGCTGCCTTGCCCCCATGACCCAGGACGAACTCAAACAGGCCGTTGCCCGTGCCGCACTCGCTTACGTCGTCGAAGGCCGCATCGTCGGCGTCGGCACCGGATCGACCGCCAACCATTTCATCGACGCGCTGGCCACGATCAAGGACCGCATTCCCGGTGCCGTCGCCAGTTCCGAAGCGACGCGCAAGCGCCTCGAAGGCCACGGCATCCGCGTCTTCGACCTCAACGAGGTCGAGGACCTGCCCGTCTATGTCGACGGTGCCGACGAGATCACCGTCGAAATGCACATGACCAAGGGCGGCGGCGGCGCGCTGACGCGCGAGAAGATCGTCGCCGCGGTGGCGCAGAAGTTCGTCTGCATCGTCGACGAAAGCAAGCTGGTACCGGTGCTCGGACGCTTTCCGCTGCCGGTCGAGGTGATCCCGCTGGCGCGCGCGCACGTCGCCCGCCAGCTCGCCCGGCTCGGCGGCGAGCCGAGGCTGCGCGAGGGCTTCGTCACCGACAACGGCAACCTGATCCTCGACGTGCATGGCCTCTCGATCGTCGATCCGGAAGCGCTGGAGACAGAGATCAACCAGATCGCCGGCGTCGTCGCCAACGGTCTCTTTGCCTGCCGCCCTGCCGACGTCTGTCTGCTCGGCAGCGGCGATGGCGTGCGCACGCTGGCGACTTGAAATATTACTGTCATCCTGAACAGGCAAACTCCCGTGTTCGGCACGCAATCAACTCGCAGGAGCTCAACAATGACTGACCAGCATCACACCTCAAAGAATTTCGACCTCGAGATGGAAACCCTGCGCACCGGCGTCCTGGAAATGGGCGGCCTCGTCGAGTTGCAGGTGCGGCGTGCGCTCGAGGGGCTGCGTAGCGGCAACATGGCGCAGCTCGAGGCGGTGATCCGCGACGACAGCCGCGTGAACCAGATGGAGAACGATCTGGACCATGCGTGCAACCAGGTCATCGCCAAGCGTCAGCCGACGGCGATCGACCTGCGCATGATCATCACCGTCCTGAAGAGCATTTCCGACCTCGAGCGCATCGGCGACAAGGCGCGCAAGATCGCCCGCTACGGCGTCGCCCTGCACGACCAGCACGGCGCGACTTCGCCGAGCGTGGATCTCAACCACATGGCCGAAGTGGCGCTGTCGATGCTGCGCACCTCGCTCGACGCCTTTGCCCGCCTCGATCCGGTGGCGGCGGCGCGCACGTTGCACATCGACGAGACGGTGAACGGCGAGTACCAGTCGATCATCCGTCAGTTGATCACCTACATGATGGAAGACCCGCGCTCGATCTCCAGCGCGCTCGACATCATGGCGATGGCCAAGGCGATCGAACGCGTCGGCGACCACTCGAAGAACATCGCCGAGTACGTGATCTACATGGCCAAGGGGATCTCGGTGCGCCACGCGAGCCCGAGCGAAGTCGACGAGAAGATCGCGGCGGCTTAAGCAGCGAAAGCCATCGCAGTGAAAGAGCCCCGCAAGTGGCTTTTTCTTTGCAGTGCGGGGGGCAGTTCCCGCATCCTCGCCTTGATCGGCGAGCGATGCAGTCTACCGTCCCCGGGCGAACGGCGAAACCCGTCGGCCTCCGGGTGGCGCCTGGCCAGCAAAAACAAAGCCCCGGGTGACCCGAGCCGTTTCCTAAATCTTTTGAAATAATTCCCTCGTAATTTTGCCGGCAACTAGGGCCTCTGCGGAGGCCCTAGTCGTCTCAAACGCCCCTTGCCGTGAAGCGTTTCGTCGCCTCGGCTGATAAGATGACAGGATATTTAGACTATCTTGGGGGGCGAATGGCTGATTGTTATCTGTGCGGGGCGTATATCCCCCGAGGGCAAGGCTTCCGGCGGAATGTCCAGACGGGCACCTCGCACCGGATTTATGTCGGACGGCGGCCCGGCGGCTCCACGGGCGTCCAGTATGGGACCCGGACGCTCTGCCATACCTGTGCCAGAATCCAGGACGAGCAGCGTTCGGGCGGCGGCCTTCGAGCCTTCGCATTCCTTTGCATGTGCGCGCTGCTGGTCTTTCTCGGGTTCCAAGCCTTCAAGGCGGACCTCGCTCTCGTCGGCCTGGCGCTTTGGGCGGCCGGCCCCATCGTTTGGGCGATCGTCGAGTCGAACATCAAGAAGCAGGTCGCCGAACGGGTTTGGCAGGAAGACAACCAGCCTTACATTCCGCCGCCGCAAGCCGCCGCCGGTCCAGAGCGCGCCGAGGCGCAAGACGAGGACGGCGCCGCCGCGGGGATGGAAGCCTTGCGCGGCTTCTTCTCGGCGGGAGAGTTCCGCCTTGGGTTTTCCGCCATCAAGGATGGCGAAAGCTTGACCGAGTGGTGTGAACGCACCGCCGAGGCCTTCCCCGCAGCCTCCACGATCAGCAAGCAGGAAATCCGCGATCTGCTCGTCTCCGCCGTCCAGTTCCGCAAGCCGAGGGCCGGCGAGCCCGTCGCCGTTTGGTTCGACGAAACGACGGAGCGCCTGCGGGAGGTGTCGAGGAGCGTTTCAACCGACCTCTTCGGCCCGGAATCGGGGCGGCGGCCGGACGAGTCGAACCTCCAATGGCTCCGCCGCGTCGGCCCCCTGTTCCTGAATGTGAAGGACGGCGAGAGCAAAGATGACGTGATCGACGCGCTGGTCGGGATCGCCGACCAAGCCCCGCCGAACAAGGGGGAGAGCGTCATGGTCTGGTTCCAGCGGGTCCGTCCGCTGATCGACGAATACAACGCCCGCCAAGACGAAGCGGCGTAGGAGGTCCGGCGATGAAGAAGTTCGACCTGAACATCGACCGGATGCTCGAAAACTGGGACGCGTTCCACGCCGTCCGGGAAATCATCGCCAACGCCCTCGACGAGCAGGCCCTGACCGGAACGCAGGGAATCTCCATCGCCCGCAACGCCGAGGGCCTCTGGCGGATTCGGGACTTCGGCCGAGGCCTGCGCCACGAGCACTTCACGATGAACGAGAATCAGGAGAAGCTCGATCATCCGGGCCTCATCGGCAAGTTCGGCGTGGGCTTGAAGGACGCGCTGGCCACATTCGACCGGCTAGGCATCGAAACCCGCATCCGCTCCAAGTTCTGCGACGTCGCCTTCGACCGTTCCGAGAAGCACGACTTCTCCGACGTCGTCACCTTGCATGCCTGCATCTCCGATCCGTCCGACCCCGCGTTCGTCGGAACGGAGTTCGTCCTCAAAGGCTGCTCCGACGAGGACGTCGAGAAGGCCAAGCGGCTGTTCCTGCGCTTCTCCGGCGAGGAGGCGCTCGAACGGACGCCCTACGGAGAGGTCCTGCGGAAGTCCGGGTCCGTCGCTTACATCTACATCAATGGCATTCGCGTCGCCGAGGAGGAGAACTTCCTCTTTTCCTACAACATCACCTCGCTGACGGCCGCCATCAAGAAAGCCCTCAACCGCGAGAGGACGAACGTCGGGCGGACGGCCTACTCCGAGCGGGTGAAGTCGATCCTGCTGGCGTCCTCTTCGGAGGCCGTCGCCAAGGCCCTCGTCGACGATCTGGGCAACTTCGGAAGTGGCACGCTACACGACGAGATGAAGTGGACGGACGTCTCCGTGCATGCCTCGAAGATCACCAACGCCTCGGGGAATGTCCTGTTCCTGACGGACGAGGAGATCATGGACGCTCCGCGATTCGTCGAGGAGGCTCGGGCGAGCGGCCGGCAAATCATCACGATCCCCAGCACCGTCAAGGACAAGCTCTCCGGCCAAGTCGACGCGGGAGGCAACCCCATCCAGGACTTGGGCAACTTCGTCTCCGCGTGGAACGACGGCTTCGAGTTCAAGTTCGTTTCGGCCGACGCTCTCGCTCCCGGGGAACGGTCGGTCTTCGAGATGACCGGCCGGATCGCCGGCCTCGTCGGCGGGCTGCCTTCGATCGTTCGGAAGGTGAAGATTTCCGAGACGATGCGGCCCGAGTCGGGAAGCTTCTCGGAAGCCCGCGGGCTTTGGAACGGCGAGGACATCGTCGTCAAGCGGAGTGAGCTCGCTTCCGTCGAGGCCTACGCAGCCGTCCTGTTGCATGAGATCGGGCACGCCCGAAGCGGGGAGACAGACATCACCATCGGCTTCGAGCAGGAGCTGACAGCTCTTCTCGGGAAAGTCGCCGCGGAAGCCCTGCGCAACGCTCCGGCCCACTCGCAGGAGCCGACCAAGGCTCGAAGCCCCGACCTCCCGGACGCATGGCGCCTGCCGCAAGCGGCGAGCCGCCAAACCGCTCCCGCGAAGAAGCCCGGGTTCTGGTCTCGGCTGTTCGGCAATGGTTAGCGGACGGATTGATCAAAACCTTGGGCCTTCTTTGGCGTAGGCAAACCAGGAAATTCCGGCTCTTTTGAAAAATGAGTGGGTGCCCATGGCATGCAATCCGCGGTTGGTAAGTGGAAGCCCCCCTACTTCCCCCCCTATCCCCGCCCCAGGGCGGGGAAGTCCTCGCCGCGGGACGGGCTCGGAAGCAGACGCCGCAAGGCTTTGCCTGCCCCAAGCCCTTGAGCGTGTGGATGCGTCCGGCTGCATCAAGGGTACGCTTCGCCGGGCTACGGCCGCCCTTGGGCCGGCCAGACTCATCGGCTAAGGAAACGCTGAATAAAGCGCCAATCTGAGCCGGTGAGCCTCGCAAATTTCGCGATTGCCTATTTTTTAAGCAAATTATCGGTCAATTTTCCGATTTTTCCCCCTGAATCCGTGCTTTTCAGCCCTTTTTCGCCCCATTTCCCGCGCTCAGGACGCAATTTGCCCGTCGAGCGCCAT
>NZ_NHRX01000034.1 GCF_016653115.1 Rhodocyclus purpureus | reverse complement strand
TGGTCGGAAAGGGCGACCCACATTGCGAACAGCCTGTGTGGCCCATGACGGTTACGGTCTCAGCCCCTCTCCATGCACTCCTAGAATACGTCTATTCCGGGGAGGCAGATCAAGCATAGGATGACGGGATGGCGAAGCGTCAGTCATCGCGAGCCCGCAGGACGTGGCGATCCAGCGCCCAGGGCCATGACGGAATTGAAGCGAATGGGCGCGTTTCATTCTTCGGGGAGGCAACTCGCAAGGACTGTCAGCAGCTAGGGTTTAGGTGCCGGGAGTTCGGCAGGATCGAAAATCGGCGCGGTAGCCGCGGGATTGGCTTGCACAGCGTGGCTTGCACAGCGGCGCCCGGCGAACACGTTCGCGGCAGACGAGCGAAGAATCCCGATTCCGGCGCAAAGTGCTATTTTACGGCCTCGCCGCGCCGATGCCGGCGAACGGTGAGGATCAGGAGAATTCGACAATGGGGCAAATGCTGAGACGAGAGCTGAAACCAGGGCACGGAGGAGGCACGCGCATGGCCTTGCTGGCGCTCATCCTGATGGCGACGACGGCGCTACCGGCCGCAGCGGCCGGAGATCTGCCGACGAACGGCAGCGCGGCGCCGGCGGGCGCGACCGGCTCCGCCGCGGCGCAGACGGCGCAGACGGCGCAGACGGCGCAGACGGCGCAGACGGCGGAGATGCTGGAAGAGGCGCAGGCGCTGCGCGCGCGTGCCGAGGCGATCCACAGCGAGGCCGACGCGCGCTACGCGGCGGCACAGGAAACCTGCTACCAGAAATTCCTGGTCAATGCCTGCCTGGACGACGCGAAGAAGGAATGGACCCGTGCCAACCTCGAAGCGCGTCCGCTGGAACAACGGGCACGCGACCTGGAACGCGAGCACCGGCGCGCCGAAGTGGCAGCCAAGGAGGCGCAGCGCGCGCTCGACGCCGAGCGCCGCGCCGTCGAGCAGCGCGAACAGGCCGAGCGTTATCGCGCCGAGGAAGCACTCCGCGCCGCCGCACGCGAACGCAAACAAAGCAACAAGGAAGCGCAGGCCGAGGCCGGTCGACGCAAGACCGAGGCCGAGGAAGCGGCAAGGCGCGAACGCGCAGCCGAGCGGGCGAAACGCGATGCCGAGCGCGCGGCGAAGGCGAAGTGAGCCGGCACTTGAATATTCCGTTCGCCCTGAACTTGTCAGGATGCCATTCGCGGCTGCCGCCGCTCCCAAGACAACCGCTCCCGCAGCAAGTTCCTGTGGAAGGGCCGGCAGGCCCGAATCGGGCCCCACGCAAATAGCTACTGCCGGAAACGGATGTCGCCGGCCTTTTCCGGGTAGAGCGCGCGCTTGTCGGCGTAGTAGGCGCGGATCAGCGCGAGGTCGGCTTCCTCGTCACCCGATAGCGTGATCCAGCTTTCGACGCCGACCTGCCGCCTGCCGTAATCGATGAAGCCGAGGCCGAGCGGGACACCGACGGCGAGCGTCAGCCGGTAGAAGCCCGATTTCCAGTGGTCGGTCTTGCTGCGCGTCCCTTCCGGCGTGAAGGCGATGTGGAAGCTGTCGTTGCGGGCGAAGGCGTCGGCCAGCTGTGCGGTCATCCCGGTGCGCTCGCGCCGGTTGATCGGCACGCCACCGAGGCGCAGGAAGATCGACTTCAAGGGCCAGCGGAAGAGCGTGTCCTTGCCGGTCCAGTGCATGAAGATGCCGGTGTGGATGCGGCAGAGCATGCCGACCACGAAGTCCCAGTTCGAAGTGTGCGGATAGACGAGGACCACCGACTTCGGCCCCGGCGGTGGGGTGAACACGATCCGCCAGCCGGCCAGATGCAGGATCAGTGCGCAGAGGCGGGAGAGCATGGCTGCCGCCGCTCCCACCCTTGCGATCAGTCGTCAATCCCGCGGCTGGCGAGGTATTCCTCGTAGGTGCCGAGGTAGTTCACGTGCTTGCCGTCCATGCGGATTTCGAGGATGCGCGTCGCCAGCGAGGAGACGAACTCGCGGTCGTGCGAGACGAAGACCAGCGTCCCCTTGAACTTGTCGAGCGCGGTGTTGAGCGACTCGATCGATTCCATATCGAGGTGGTTGGTCGGCTCGTCCATCACCAGCACGTTCGACTTCTGCAGCATCAGCTTGCCGAAGAGCATGCGCCCCTGCTCGCCACCGGAAATGACGCGCACGGCCTTCCTCACATCGTCGCCCGAGAAGAGCAGGCGGCCCAGCGTGCCGCGGATCAAGGTCTCGACGTCCTCGCCGTCGGCGGCAGTCGACCGCGCGTAGCCGGCGATCCAGTCGGTAAGGCTGAGATCGGAGTCGAAGGCGGCGGAATGGTCCTGCGCGTAGTAGCCGGGGCGCGCCTTTTCCGCCCACTTGATGGTGCCGTGCGCGGGATGCAGTTCGCCCATCAAGAGCTTGAGGAAGGTCGTCTTGCCGACGCCGTTCTCGCCGATCACCGCGACGCGGTCGCCGGCGTTGAGCGTGAAGTCGAAGTCGTTGAAGATCTTCCGGTCGCTGCCCGGGTAGGCGAAGGACAGGCGCTCGATCTCGACTGCCTGGCGGTGCAGCTTTTCCTTCTCGTCGTAGTCGAAGCGGATCCACGGGTACTGGCGCGACGAAGGCTTGACGTCCTCGGGCTTCAGCTTGTCGATCAGCTTCAGGCGAGAAGTCGCCTGCTTGGCCTTCGACTTGTTGGCCGAGAAGCGGCGCACGAAGTCCTGCAGGTCGGCGATGCGTTCCTTGGCCTTGGCGTTGGCGTTCTGCTGCCGTTCGCGCGCCTGCGTCGACGCTTCCATGAAGTCGTCGTAGTTGCCCGGGTAGATGGTGATCTTGCCGTAGTCCAGGTCGGCCATGTGCGTGCACACTTGGTTCAGGAAGTGACGGTCATGGCTGATGATGATCATCGTGCAGTCACGCTCGTTGAGCACGTGCTCGAGCCAGCGGATGGTGTCGATGTCGAGGTTGTTGGTCGGCTCGTCGAGCAGGAGGATGTCGGGCTTGGCGAACAGCGCCTGCACCAGCAGCACGCGCAGCTTCCAGCCGGGGGCCACCTCGCTCATCGGGCCGTAGTGCTGTTCGGCCGGGATGCCGACGCCGAGCAGCAGTTCGCCGGCGCGCGCTTCGGCGGTGTAGCCGTCGTACTCGGCGAACTTCGCCTCGAGCTCGGCGGCGTGCATGTAGTCTTCCTCGGTCGCCTCGGGGTTGGCGTAGATCGCGTCCTTCTCGACCATGCACGCCCACATCTCCTCGTGCCCCATCATCACGACGTCGATGACGCGCTTGTCCTCGTAGGCGAACTGGTCCTGGCGCAGGTAGGCCATGCGCTCGTGCGCATCCTTGGAGACGTTGCCTGCGCTCTGTTCGAGCACGCCGGCGAGGATCTTCATGAAGGTCGACTTGCCGGCGCCGTTGGCGCCGATCAGGCCATAGCGGTAGCCTTCGCCGAACTTGATCGAGACGTTCTCGAACAGGGGCTTGGCCCCGAACTGCATGGTGATGTTGTTGGCGACGAGCACGGTAAACCCCGGACAGGAAAGCGTTCTGGAAGGGGCGGTATTGTACCCGACGCGATCGACGAGGGGCAGATGAAGAGGCAAAGACACCGTCGCAGCCCGGCGGCGGCTCTGCGCGCGAACGCCGTCCGTGCAGGCAGCGGCCGCCGAGCCCGGCGCTGCGGGGGGCGGCGGCCGGTGAAAAGAGCCCGGGGATCAGGAAACCTGGGTCACGGTGAGCTTCTGTGCCGCCATCGGCGCCGGGAAGCCGGCCTCTTCGAGCGCTTCCTTGATGGTGCGGTTGGTGTCGAAATACACCTGCCAGTAGTGATCGTTGTGGCAGTACGGACGGACGACGACGACCGGTCCGAGCAGGTTGAATTCGAGGATCTCGACATCGACGGGCGGGTCGGCGCGCACGTTGGCGATGGCACCGACCTTGTCGCGCAGGAGCTGCATCGCCGCGCGGTGGTCAGCGGCGCCCGACAGCTGCGCCTTGAGGTCGACGCGGCGGTACGGATTGACGGAGAAGTTCTGGATCGTCTCCGAGAAGACCTTGTTGTTGCCGATGATCGTCTGCACGTTGTCCGGGGTGTCGATCGTCGTCGAGAAGAGCCCGACTTCGACGACGGTTCCGGTCAGGCCGCCGATGCTCACGAAGTCGCCGACCTTGATCGGGCGCAGCACGACCATGAACGCGCCGGCGGCGAAGTTGGAGAGCAGTCCCGACCAGGCGAGGCCGATGGCGACACCCGCGGCAGCGATCAGCGCCGCGAAGGTCGTGGTCTGGATGCCGAAGTAGCCGAGGATGCCGACCACCAGCAGCACGTTCAGGGTGACGGTGATGATCGAACCGATGTAGCGCTGCACCGTCAGATCGACCTTCTGCCTTTCGAGGCCGTTGCGCACCAGCCTGACCGCGAGATTGATCAGCCAGCGACCGATGACCCAGAAGAGGATGGCGGCGAGGATCTTGATGCCGAAGTCGCTGGCGTACTGGATCGCCAGATCCTGGTAGTGAGAAAACTGTGCGCTGTCCATGGCTTTGCCCTCCTGGCCGGCACGAACTCGCCGGCAGCCTCGCAGCGGAAGCCGCCGCCCCGGCGCCGCGGAAGGCGACGCCTGCGCTCTTTATAGCCTATTCACTTGTCTTTAAACGGACGGCAACAGAGGGGCAAATTCCTGCGTAACACGCTGTTTTAAAACGACGGGGACAGCATGAACCATACTGTCCCCAGAGAAGATCAGCGGTGGTAGGCGCTTTCGCCGTGCGCGCTGATGTCGAGACCCTGGCGCTCCTCTTCTTCGGGAACGCGCAGACCGATCAAGAGATCGACCAGCTTGTAGGCGACCAGGGAAACCACGCCCGACCAGACGATGGCGGTGCCGACGCCCCAGCACTGGCTGATCAGCTGCGCGACCATGTCGTAGTCGCCCACCTTGTCGGCGACGTAGTCGTAGACGCCGGTGCCGCCGAGCGCGGGGTCGCAGAAGACCGCGGTGAGGATCGCGCCGGCGATGCCGCCGACGCCATGCACGCCGAAGACGTCGAGCGAGTCGTCGGCGCCGAGCAGGCGCTTCAGGCCATTGACGCCCCACAGGCAGACGAGGCCGCCGATGAGCCCCATGCAGATCGCGCCGCCGACGCCGACGAAGCCGGCCGCCGGCGTGATCGCGACCAGGCCGGCGACCGCGCCCGAGGCGGCGCCGAGCATCGACGGCCGGCCCTTGAACAGCCACTCGCCCGCCATCCAGGACAAGGTCGCCGCCGCCGTCGCCGCCCAGGTGTTCACCATCGCCAGCGCGGCGGCACCGTTGGCTTCGAGCGCCGAACCCGCGTTGAAGCCGAACCAGCCGAACCACAGCAGCGAGGCGCCGATCATCGTCGTCGTCAGGCTGTGCGGTGCCATCGACTCGCGCCCGTAGCCGATGCGCTTGCCGATCACCCAGGCGCCGACCAGGCCGGCGATGGCCGCGTTGATATGCACGACGGTGCCGCCGGCGAAGTCGAGCGCGCCCTTCTGGAACAGGAAGCCCGCGCTCGCCGTCGCTGCTTCGCCCGCGGCGGCGCTGCTGTAGGCGTCCGGACCCGCCCAGTACCAGACCATGTGTGCCATCGGCAGGTAGGAGAACGAGAACCAGATGAGCATGAACAGCAGCACCGCGGCGAACCTGATGCGTTCGGCGAAGGCGCCGACGATCAGACCGCAGGTGATCGCGGCGAAGGCGCCCTGAAAGACGACGTAGCCGAGTTCGGAAACGCCGACGCCCTTGGAGAAGGTCGCAGCGATCGAATCGGGCGTGATGCCGGCTAGCAGCAGCTTGTCGAGCGAACCGAAGAAGGCCGAGCCCTCGCTGAAGGCGAGCGAGTAGCCGTAGACGACCCACAGCACGCTGATCAGCGCGAAGGTGACGAAGACCTGCATCAGTACCGAGAGCATGTTCTTGGCGCGCACCATGCCGCCGTAGAACATCGCCAGACCGGGAATCGACATCAGGATGACCAGCGCCGCGCAGAGCATCAACCAGGCGTTGTCGCCCTTGTCGATGCTCATTGCGGGCTCGGCGAGCGCGGCGCTGCTCGCCAGCGTGGCGAGCAGTCCGGAAAGGACAGGAAGGCGTCTCATGGGGCTCTCCTCAGAGGGCGTCCATACCGGTCTCGCCGGTACGGATGCGGACGACTTGTTCGAGATCGAAGACGAAGATCTTGCCGTCGCCGATCTTGCCGGTGCTGGCCGAGTGCTCGATGGCCTCGATCACGTGCTCGACGATGTCGTCGCGCACGGCGACTTCGATCTTCAGCTTGGGCAGGAAATCGACGACGTACTCGGCGCCGCGGTACAACTCGGTGTGACCTTTCTGCCGGCCGAAGCCCTTGACCTCGGTGACCGTGATTCCTTGCACGCCGATCGGCGACAGCGCCTCGCGGACTTCGTCGAGCTTGAACGGTTTGATGATGGCGGTTACCAGTTTCATGAAAGGCTCCTGAAGGGGGAAGGCCAGGCCCTCCCCGGTGGCTGCGATCAGAACGTGCGGCTGACGGAGACGACGGCGATGCCGCGGCCGGCGTCCTTGAACTTCGCATCTGCCGAGGCGTTGTTGCCGTTGTCCACACTGTTCGCGAAGCAGTACGGATTGCTGGTCGTCCACGGGCAACTGCCGTTGGCGTTGGTGCCGACATAGGCCACACCAACGATCCAGCCATTCACGTCCTTGGTCACGCCGAGCTTCCAGTCGGTATAGTCGGCATTCGAGAAATTCTTGTAGTCGAGGCGCCCGACGTGGGCGTTCACGCCCCAGCCATTGCCCAGATCGTAATTCGCCGACAGGTCGAGGTAGCTGGTACCGCGAGTCTTCTCACCGCTGGGAGCGCGGGTCGCGAAGTAGTCGTCCACGGCGTACGAGTACTTCAGCGAAACGAACTTCCACGAAGCGCCGACATAGACTTCCTTGTTGTCTACCGTACCGTTGTTGGCACCGCCACTGACACCGCGGGCTTCGCTACCCGGGTAGTAGTAATAGATCGCACCGAGGTCGAGCCCCAAGTCGCCGAAGGAAGTCTTGTAGCCGCCGTAGAAGTCCATCTCCAGATTGCCGCCCGGATAGCCAGCGCCCTCATTGACGTTCGAGTTCCAGTTGCCGAGGTAGAAGCCGCTCGCATGCGCGTAATCGAAACCGCCTTGCAGCGCCGACTTGCCGAAGGTCTGGTCGATGCCGCGGAAACGGTAGCTGCTGAAGAGGCCGATGTTGGCAGTGAGCGGGCTCGCCTCTTCCTGTGCGGCAAAGGAGACTGCCGGGGCAGCGAACGCGGCGCAGAGCGCAGCAGCGAGCAGGGTTCTTTTCATTTGACGCTCCTTGTTGATTGAAAAAATCGGGCAGCTTCTCCATAGCATTAGCCGTGCCAGGTTTCGCTCCTGACATGAACCCACCGCCCGGGAGATCCCAGATTCGGGCCTTACGGCCCTCCGGCGGTCGGCATCCGTTGCCGCAGGAGGGCTTTGAGTGGGAGCGGGGCAGCCGCGAACAGGCACGTGGCGTTGTTCCGCTAACTGCCGGATTCGCGACCGGTGCCCCGCGCTGGCGCACCCGGGGACTGCGCCGCACCCTGGCGGTGCGCCGCCTCACGCACAGCATGGAGCAGGCGGGGCGCTGCAGCCGCTGTGCTAAACTCCGGCGCATTCCGCAACGAGGCCATCGTGATGCTCGATCCCAAGAAATTCGAAGAATTCGGCGCCCGTCTGAGCGCCCTCATCGCCAACACCCCGGCTGCCGACGTGGAAAAGAACGCCAAGGCCATGCTCTCCGGATTCTTTTCCAAGCTCGACCTGGTCAGCCGCGAGGAATTCGACATCCAGCAGCAGGTGCTGCTACGCACGCGCGAGAAGCTGAAGGCGCTCGAAGCGCGCATCGAGGCGCTGGAAAAGGCGCCGGCGCAGCGCCAGGACCCGGCCGCCTGAAGCCGCGGCGCGGCCGACACGGCGCGCGCAGCGCCACGCGAGTCGCCCCGCCTGCTCCACCCGCCGCCTTCCTGAAGGTCTGCCGAGCCGCGCACCGGGTCCCCCTACCGCGTCACCGACCGCATCGCCGACCGAGTCAACGACCTTGTCGCTCGCCGTCCTGCATAGTCGAAGCCTCGACGGGCTGGCTGCGCCGGAAGTCGCAGTCGAAGTCCATCTCGGCGGCGGGCTGCCCGCCTTCACCCTGGTCGGGCTGCCCGACGTCGAAGTCCGCGAGGCGCGTGACCGCGTGCGCGCTGCCTTGCAGAACTCGGGCTTCGAGCTGCCCGATGGGCATATAACCGTGAACCTGGCTCCGGCCGATCTGCCCAAGGAGTCCGGCCGTTTCGACCTGCCGATCGCGCTCGGCATCCTCGCCGCTTCCGGCCAGCTGCCGATCGGCGCGCTCTCCGACTACGAGTTCGCCGGCGAACTGTCGCTGAGCGGTGCGCTGCGGCCGATCCACGGCGCGCTGGCGATGACCCTCGCGGCCGGCCGCGTGCGCCGCCGCTTCGTGCTACCCACCGACAGCGCCCGCGAGGCGGTCCTCTCCGGAGCGACCGTGCTCGCCGCCGACACCCTGCTCGAAATCTGCGCCCACCTCACCGGTCGCAAGCCCCTCAAGGTGCTGCGCCGCGACGACGCGCCGGGCTCGACCGACCCTGCTGTCGGCATCCCCGACCTCGCCGACGTGCGCGGCCAGGCACGCGCGCGCCGCGTGCTCGAGATCGCCGCCGCGGGCGGCCATTCTCTCCTGCTCGCCGGACCGCCAGGCGCCGGCAAGTCGATGCTCGCCGCGCGCCTGCCGGGAATCCTGCCGCCGCTCGACGCCGACGCCGCGCTCGAATCGGCGGCGGTCCTGTCGCTGGCCGGGCAGTTCCGGCCCGAAGCCTTCGGCCAGCGGCCGTTCCGCTCGCCGCACCACACCAGCTCGGCGGCAGCGCTGGTCGGTGGTGGGACGATGCCGAGGCCGGGCGAAATCTCGCTCGCGCACCAGGGCGTCCTCTTCCTCGACGAGTTGCCCGAGTTCGACCGGCGCGTCCTCGAAGCGCTGCGCGAACCACTGGAGAGCGGACGCATCCACATCTCGCGCGCCGCTCGCCAGGCCGAGTTTCCGGCAAGGTTCCAGCTGGTTGCGGCGATGAATCCCTGCCCCTGCGGCCACGCCGGGGATCCTTCCGGGCGCTGCCGCTGCTCGCCCGACCAGGTCGCGCGCTACCGCTCCCGCCTCTCCGGACCGCTGCTCGACCGCATCGACCTGCAGATCGAAGTCCCGGCGATCGACGCCGCGGCCTTGCAGGGGCCTGCCGACGGAGAATCGTCGGCGCTGGTGCGCGCACGCGTCGTCACCGCGCACCAGCGCCAGCACGAGCGCCAGGGAACGAGCAACGCGCTGCTCGCAGGCGCCGAATTCGACCGGCACTGCAGCCCGGATGCGGCCGGCGCCGCGCTCGCACGCCAGGCGATGGAGCGCCTGCGCCTGTCGGCGCGCGCCTATCACCGCGTCTTGCGCGTCGCGCGCACCATCGCCGACCTCGCCGGTGACGCCGGAATCGGCGCCGCGCACATCGCCGAAGCGGTGCAGTACCGCCGCTTCGCGCACGACTGAACTCCCGAGAAGCCCTTGCCAGCCACCCGCACCCCGCCACCGCGCGGCATCGCCGTCCTGCTCGCCGCGCTGTCGGCGATCGGCCCCTTCGCAATCGACGCCTACCTGCCGTCGTTCCCCGACATCGGCGCCTCGCTCGCGGCGACGCCGATCGAGGTGCAGCAGACGCTGACTGCCTACCTGCTGCCCTTCGCGCTTATGACGCTGTGGCACGGCGCGATCGCCGACGCGCTCGGGCGGCGCCGGGTGATCCTCGCCGCGCTGGCGCTGTTCGCGCTGGCCTCGGCCGGCTGCGCGCTGGCGACGCAGATCGAAGTGCTGTGGTTCCTGCGCGCGCTGCAGGGGATCACCGCCGGCGCCGGCATCGTCGTCAGCCGCGCGATCGTGCGCGACCTCTACGACGGCGCCGAGGCCCAGCGCCTGATGGCCCGGATCTCGATGATGTTCGCGATCGCCCCGGCGGTCGCGCCGGTGATCGGCGGCTGGCTGCAGGCGGCGTTCGGCTGGCGCTCGGTGTTCCTGTTCCTGGTCGCGCTGACGGCGCTGCTCGCGCTCGTCTGCTGGCGCTTCTTGCCGGAAACGCTGCCACCCGAGCGGCGGCAATCGATGCGCCCCAGCTACCTGTGGCGTGCCTATCGCAGCGTCCTCAGCGCACCGCCCTTCCTCAGCGCCTGCGCGGCACTCTCGTTCAACTTCTGCGGCTTCTTCGTCTATGTGCTGTCGGCGCCGGTGTTCCTGATGCGCCACCTGGAACTACCGGAAACGGCCTTCCTCTGGCTGTTCGGCCCGGCGATGTGCGGGCTGATGGCGGGTTCCTGGATTTCCGGACGCATCGCCGGCCGCGTGACGCGCGAGCGGACGATCAACGTCGCCTACCTCATCATGGCGGCGGCGGCGATGGCCAACGTCGTCCTCTGCCTCGCGCTGCCGCCGGGCCTGCCGTGGAGCATCGCGCCGATATTCGTCTACACGATCGGGATGTCGCTGGCGATGCCGATCCTCACGCTCTACGCGCTCGACCCCTACCCGGAAAAACGCGGGCTCGCCGCATCCTGCCAGACCTTCCTGCAGGCGAGCTTCAACGCCCTCGTCGCCGGCCTCGTCGCGCCGCTCCTGTGGGGATCGACGCAGAGCCTCGCCGCAGGCATGGCCGGCTTCGTGCTGCTCGGCGCCGCCGCCGCGTGGCTGCAGCGGCGGCTCGGCAGGCACTGAAGGACGCTGGCGTGACGCCCCGGCCCGAGTTTGCCGACGCAGTTTGCTTCGACAGGCGCTTCGGTGCTTCAATCACGCCCTTGGCGACACATTCGCGACCGTTCGCGGCTGCCGCCGCCCCACGACACCCCTCGCGCAGCATCGCCCTCTCGTGGGAGGGCCGGCAGGCCCGAATGACGGCATACTCCCCGGAAACTTCACCTAATGGTCATGGCGAGTTACGCCACCCCGAAGCATGAAACCCGCCCATTTGCTTCAGTTCCGTCATTGCGAGGCGCGCAGCGCCGTGGCAATCCAGTTCGTACATCCATTTTTGCGTCGTCCCCAGATGTCGATGGGCGACCCGAAAACAGTATCTACGCACTGGATCGCCACGCCCTGCGGGCTCGCGATGACGGGCTCCTGCTCCGGGGCAGCGCCTTTGCTCAATCCCTGCGCAGTTTCACGTTAAACCTGGATGCGGCAACTGAATTGATCGTACACACCGGCGGCACCGCCACCTCGGCAAGCAATGGGGGCATCGTGCGCATCCTCGGCGTAGATCCGGGGCTGCGCGTCACCGGCTTCGGCGTCATCGACCAGTGCGGACAGAAGCTCGCCTACGTCGGCAGCGGCTGCATCCGCAGCAACGAAAAGGAGTCGCTGCCGCAGCGGCTGGGGACGATCTACGCGGGGCTGCGCGAACTCGCCGAGAAATACCGGCCGCAGCAGGCCGCGGTCGAGATCGTCTTCGTCAATGTGAACTCGCAATCGACGCTGCTGCTCGGCCAGGCACGCGGCGCCGGTATCGCCGCGCTGGTCGCTTCCGGGATCGAGGTCGCCGAATACACCGCACTGCAGGTGAAGCAGGCGGTGGTCGGCAACGGCCATGCCGACAAGACACAGGTACAGCACATGGTGCGCCGCCTGCTTTCGCTGCCCGGCGACCCGAGCCCCGACGCGGCCGACGCGCTCGCCTGCGCGATCGCGCACGCACACGGCGGCCAGGGGCTCGGCGCGCTGGCGACCCGCGGCCTGCGCATGCACAAGGGGCGGCTGGCGTAGACTCCGGCTGTCGATGTTTCCGGGGATGCACATGGGCACAAGCGGAGCGGGCAAAATGCAGCACCATCGATCAGCGATCGGGAGACGTCGATGAGATGGATCATGATGAGATCAAGCTTGCGCCATCTGCTCGCCGCCGTTGCGCTGCTTCTCGCCGGCTGGATGGCGCCGGGCCAGGCTGCCGAAAACGGCGGGCCGGCCCCCGTCGTGACGAGCGCGGCACCCGCTCTAGCAGGGCAGGTGCCACCTCGCACCGTTCACGACATCCTCGCCATTCTCGACAGCCATCCGGTCGACGCCGGCAAGCTGGCGACGCCCCGTCAGATCCTGGAGACGCCACCGCCCGCGGGACTCGACGAACGGGATCTGGCCGAGTTTCACCTCAAGCGCGCGCGTGCCGCCAACGAACTGGGGCTGGTCGGCCCGCAGATCGCCGAGTTGCGCCGCGTCATCGAACTGGGCGGCGGCCGCGAACCCTTCCGCGCCTGGGCCGAGTTGTCGGGGGCCGAGTTCAACGGCGGCAATTTCCACAACGCCTTGGCCGCCAGGCACAAGGCCCTGGCACTGAGCCCGGAAAACGCGAACGGTTTCCGTCTTTCGCTGCACGCGCAGTTGTCGGACCTGTACCGGCGCCTCGGCGACTTCGACACGGCACGCCAGCATCTGCGTGATGCCGAAAGTCTGCTGGCGAGGGTCAGGCGCGGCAAGAACTGGGAATATTTCCAGTACAACTGGCAGGCTTCGCTCGAAGACGCGCTCGGTCGCATCGAATTCTCGTCCGGACGTTACGACGCTGCCGTCGAACGCTTCCGGCGGGCACTCGACGACCGCAACCGCGACGTCGTCGACAACCTCGACCGCCTGCGCCGCAATCTGCCGAGCACCCCGCCACAGATCAACGTCGAGAACGCCCGCGACAGCGCCGAGGCCTGGCTGGCCAGCGCCCTGCGCATGCAGGGCAATCTGCGCGAGGCCGAGGTGCATGCGCGCAGGCTCGCCTACCGCTGTCTCGAACGGAGAGGTCCGGACAGCCTGCACACCAACATCATGCTGCAGCAACTCGCGCAGGTGCTGGTCGAGGAAAACCGCCCGGCCGAGGCGCTGCTGCTGATCGATCGGGTGCTCGGAAACTTCGACAAGCTCGGCGTGCCGCAGACGGCCTATCCCTACGTCAATTACCGGCGCATCAAGGCCAATGCGCTGACCGCGCAAAAGCGCTGGCAGGAAGCGCTCGCCGAGTTCGAGGCGATGCGCGCGGCGCTGGCCGCCGACCCGCAATTGATCGAGACGCTCGGATCCCCCAGCCTGGGCTGGGTCCGCGCGCTGATCGCCGAGAGGCGCAACGACGAAGCGATCGCCCTCGCCGAGAAGCTGGCCAGACAGAAGCGCGAGCTGATGGGCAGCGCAGCCTACGACGCCGCCGAGGCGACCGGTTATTACGGCGTCGCGCTGGCGGCTGCCGGTCGCGACGCCGAAGCCTTCAGCGCGCTGCGCGATGCCGTCACGGTGATGATTCCCGCCGCCGCCGAAGAGGCCGACCGCTCGGGCCGGCGTTTCGCCCGACTGTCCTACATCATCGAGAGCTACCTGCGCGTGCTGGCGCGCAGCCGCGGCACGGCCCTGGAAAAGGTGCGCGGCATCGATACCGCCGCCGAAGCCTTCCTCGTCGCCGACGCTCTGCGCGGACAGAGCGTCCAGCAGGCGATGGCCGCGTCGGCAGCACGCGCAGCCGCCGGAACGCCTGAACTCGCGCGACTGGTGCGCGAGGAACAGGACATCCGCCAGGAACGCGACTCGCTCTACAAGATCCTCGGCGACCTCATGTCGCGCCCCTCCGACCAGATGCTGCCCAAGGTGATCGCCGACATGCAGGCGCGCGGCGCCGACCTCGACCGCCGGCAGAAAAGCCTGCACGAGCAACTGCATCAGCGCTTCCCCGACTACGCAGACCTCATCTCGCCGCGACCGGCGAGCATCGCGCAGATACAGTCCGTACTCAGACCGGGCGAAGCGCTGCTGAGCGTTCTGCCGACCGAGGATGGCAGCTTCGTCTGGGCCATTCCGGCAAAGGGAGCGCCGGCCTTCGCCACCGTTCCGCTGCCGCGCGCGGAGGTCGGTCGCCTGGTCGACCGCCTGCGTGCGGCACTCGATCCGCCCGATTTCGAGATCGACAGATTGCCGGCTTTCGACGGCGCGGTCGCCCATCGGCTCTATCGGGAGTTGCTGGCGCCGGTGGCAAGCGGCTGGAAGGGCAGCCGGCACCTGATCGTCGCCGCCGGCGGCGCGCTCTCGCGCCTGCCCTTCGCGCTGCTGCTCACCGCGCCGGCGGAGGCTTCCGCAAAGGGTGCGACGCTTTATGCGAATTATGCCGACTGGCCCTGGCTCACGCGCGAGCTGGCCATCAGCCAGTTGCCGGCCGCATCTTCGCTGGCCACGCTGCGGCGCATGCAGGCGGGAGCGCCCGACCGCATCGCCTTCGCAGGTTTCGGCGACCCCGACTTCGCCGGTCGGGTCGGCACGCCGGGCGGCGGGGCGCGCGGCGTGCGCGCGGCGCCCTTCACGGTGACGCTGCGCGCAGAGATGCAGCAGGGCGACGCCGTCGGCGAGGTCGATTACAGTCGCATCTCGCCGCTGCCCGACACGCGCGACGAGATCCTGGCGCTGGCGAAGGCGCTCGGCGCCGAGCCCGGACGCGACGTCTTCCTCGGCAGCGCCGCCAGCCGGGAAACTGTCCTCGGCATGGATCTGAGCCGGCGCAAGGTGATCGCCTTCGCCACACACGGCCTGCTCGCGGGGGACTTTCCGGGCGTCGACCAGCCCGCGCTGGCGCTGGCCAACCCCGGCGGCGGCAAGCACGGACTGCTCACCCTCGACGACATCCTCGGGCTCAAGCTCGACGCCGACTGGGTCGTGCTTTCCGCGTGCAACACCGCCGCTGGCGACGGCGAAGGCGGTGAAGCCATCTCCGGCCTCGGACGCGGCTTCTTCTATGCCGGCAGCCGCTCTCTGCTCGTCACCCACTGGCCGGTCGAATCCGCATCGGCCAAGCGACTGGTGGTCGGCATCTTCGAGGCGCTGGCGAGCGACCCGCAACTGCCGCGTGCCGAAGCCCTGCGCCGCTCGATGCAGAAACTGATGAGCGAAGTCGAGCGCGACGGCAGGCTGAGGTTCAGCTATGCGCATCCGATCTTCTGGGCCCCCTATGCCCTTGTGGGCGACGGCGGCCGCTGACAGGAACAAGCAATGATCTCGATTCGTCAGGTTTCAAAGTGGTACGGCAGTTTCCAGGTCCTCGGCGAATGCACGACGGACATTCGCAAGGGCGAGGTGATCGTCGTCTGCGGACCGTCAGGCTCCGGCAAGTCGACGCTGATCAAGTGCGTAAACGGGCTCGAACCGTTTCAGGAAGGCGAAATCGTCGTCGATGGCATCCCGGTCGGCGATCCGAAGACGCATCTCCCGACACTGCGCTCGCGCATCGGCATGGTCTTTCAGCTCTTCGAACTGTTCCCGCACCTGCGCATCATCGACAACCTGACGCTGGCGCAGATCAAGGTCCTCGGTCGTTCGCGCGACGAAGCGAACGCCAAGGGGCTGCAACTGCTCGACCGCGTCGGTCTGAAAGCGCACGCGAACAAGTACCCCGGCGAACTTTCCGGCGGCCAGCAGCAGCGCGTCGCGATTGCCCGCGCGCTGTCGATGGACCCGATCGCCATGCTCTTCGACGAACCGACCTCGGCACTGGATCCCGAGATGATCAACGAGGTGCTCGACGTGATGGTCGAACTGGCGCAGGAGGGAATGACCATGATGTGCGTGACCCACGAAATGGGTTTTGCGCGCAAAGTGGCGCATCGCGTGATTTTCATGGACCAGGGACGCATCGTCGAGGACGCGCCGAAGGACGAATTCTTCGGCAAACCGCGCTCGCAACGTGCGCAGCAGTTCCTGTCGAAGATACTGCACCATTGAGGCTGAGGAAAGTTGCAGCGGGCGACATAAGTTAATCAAATCTTGTTCGTTCGCGACCGGGGAGGCGCTTGCTAATCTGGGGTCCGTAGGCAAACCCGATGCAAAGGACCGACATGAAACTCCAGGCTGCAATCTTCCTCGGGCTGGCGCTGGCCTCCGGCCTGGCCCAGGCCGACAAGCTCGACGACATCCGCAAGGCCGGCGTGCTGCGCGTCGCCGCCTTCGACGCCAACCCGCCCTTCGGCTTCGTGGACGAGAAGACGAAGAAGATCACCGGTCTCGACGTCGACTATGCACTCGAACTGGGCAGGAAACTGGGTGTCAGGGTCGAACTCGTTCCGACCAACCCGGCCAACCGCATCCCGCTGCTGACCTCGAACAAGGTCGATCTGGTCTTCGCCAACTTCACCATCACCGAAGAGCGCGCCAAGGTCATCGACTTCAGCATTCCCTATTTCGCCTCGGGACAGCAGTTCCTGGCGCGCAAGGGAACACTGAAGAGCCCCGATCAGCTGAAGGACTGGCGCATCGGCGCGGACAAGGGAACGACCATGGAGACCACACTGCGCGAGAAGTACCCGACCGCCAAGGTCATCGCCTACGACGACACGCCCTTCGCACTGAGCGCACTGCGCAACGGCAACGTGCAGGCGATCACGCAGGATGGCGCCAAGCTGGTGCCGCTGCTCGCAGCCTTGCCGGACAAGGACAAGTACGAGATACCGCCGTTCGCAATTTCCGAGGAACTCGAAGGCGTCGGCATTCCCAAGGGCGAGGCACGCCTCAAGTCGACGATCGACGAGTGGCTGCACGAACTCGAGAAGAACGGTACGGCACAGAAGATCCACGACAAGTGGTTCGGCCCGCAAAGCAAGGCACCGCTGCCGCGCCTGTTCAAGATCGGCGACGCGCACATCCGCGACAAGTAGTCTTGTAGCGGGGACGGCCTGAAGGACGCTGCCCCCGCTTGCACATGATCCTCAGTTCGCTGTTCGGCGAGCCTCTCGCCGGGAAGTACGTGCTCTGGCTGGTCGACGGCCTCGGCATGACGCTGCTCGTCTCGGCGATCGTCGTCGTCCTGTCGACGCTGCTAGGCTTTCTCCTCGCGCTCGGGCGGACGAGCACGCTGCGCCCGCTGTCGCCGATGAGCGCCGCTTACATCGCGTTCTTTCGCAACACGCCGCTGTTGGTGCAACTCTTCTTCTGGTATTTCGGTCTGCCAGGATTGCTGCCGGAGGCGGCGATGCTCTGGCTCAACAGCCCGCACCTCACGGCGATTGGCGGCGGGATCGAACTGCACTGGCCATCGTTCGAGTTCCTGATCGCGACGCTCGGCCTGACGCTTTACTCGGCCGCCTTCGTCGCCGAGGAAATCCGTTCGGGCATCACAGGCGTCCCGTTGCCGCAGCGGCAGGCCGCGCAAGCCCTGGGCATGACGCACTGGCAGGTATTCGTCCACGTCGTCCTGCCGCAGGCGCTGCGCCTGGCGCTGCCGCCGCTGCTCGGGCAGTACATGAACATCGTCAAGAATTCCTCGCTGGCGATGGCCATCGGCCTGGTCGAGTTGTCCTACGCGTCGCGCCAGGTCGAGAGCGAGACCTTCAAGACCTTCCAGGCCTTCGCCATCGCCACCCTCTTCTACATTCTGGTGATCGCGCTGATCGAGGCATTCGGCCAGTGGCTGTCGCGGCGCCAGCGCGTGCGCGGACGAACACGACCGGCATGAATCTTCAGGTCATTCTCGACAACTTGCCCTATCTGCTGTGGGGCGCCTTCCCCGAGGGGCAACTCGGCGGCGCGGCGCTGACGCTCGTGCTCAGCGTCGCTTCGGCGATCGCCGCCGGCATCCTCGGCCTGCTGCTCGGGATCGCGCTGTCGCTGTCACGCGGCGTGACCAACGCCATACTGGTTCTCACACTCGGTTTCTTTCGCGCGATTCCGGTGCTGATGCTGATCTTCTGGACCTACTTCCTGCTTCCGGTCGCCTTCGGCATCGATGTGCCCGGTCTCGTCTCGGTCGCCTGCGCGCTGTCGCTGATCGGAGGCGCGTATCTGGCGCACGCGGTGCATGCCGGAATCGCCGGGATTCCGCACGGGCAGTGGCAAGCAGGCCTGGCTTTGGGACTGTCGCGGATGGAGGTGCTACGCCATGTCGTGCTGCCGCAGGCGCTGCGCATCATGCTGCCTTCGTTCGTCAACCAGTGGGTGGCGCTGATCAAGGATTCCTCGCTCGCCTACATCGTCGGCGTTCCCGAACTCTCCTTCGTCGCCGCCCAGGTCAATAGCCGGCTGATGGTCTATCCGGCCGAGATCTTCCTTTTCGTCGGCGCCATCTACTTCATCCTCTGTTCAGGCCTCGACCTCATCGCCGGCTTCGTTTCGCGGCAGTTGCAGAGGAGAAGCCAGGAAGCTCCGGACCGCGGGCGCTGCCGGCAGTGAGCGGTGCCATGCGCGGCATCGGCTTATCGCCTGCAACGGGAGGCCCCTGCAGTGCAAAACTGCAGGGGCGTGGCGCTCGCGCTGCTGAAAGGGCTCAGAACAGGTTGTAGTGAACCGTCGCGTTGATCCGGTTCTGCGTGCCGGTTTCGCCTGCGAAAGTGGTGCGCTTGCCGTAAGCGTATTCCAGGCCAACCTCGGTGTTCTTGGCGACGGTCCAGAAAGTGTTGATCAAGGCTTCGTCGATCTTCTTGTTGACGGCCAGGCCATTCGTCGCGTCGTCCTTCAGCGACTCAAGCGTGCTGTCGCCGCTGAACTTGGTGTGCGCCAGGATCAGGTTGGAACGCAGCGTCGGACTCCACACGTGCGTATAGCCGACGTGCCCGCCGATCGCCTTCCACAGGTGGATTTCCTGGCCGTCGTCGTACGCGCGCTGGTAGGCCGAATTGAAGGTGTAGCGGCCGATGCCGTTGCCGCCGTTGATCTGGGCGACGAGCCTGTCCTTACCGAGATTCAAGCTGCCACCCAGACCCAGCCCCCAGGCCTGTTTGCTATGAACGTCGTTGCGGTACTGCTGCGCAAGGCCGCGCAAGGAAAAATGTCCCCAGTTGCCGGCGGTGGTGAAATTGGCGATCAGGTCCGGCGTCTTGTCGAACTGGGTGGCGGTGGCAGGGTACTTCGGCGATCCATCAGAGTTGGAGGGAACGGTAGCAGAACCCTGCGGGTTTTCGACCGACACCGCGAGCTTCGAACTCGCGTTGAGCGGCAGCGTGTAGCGGAACTGGGCCTGACGGACCCAGGGTTGCGTGCCGACGCCGTTGAAGTCGACCGAATCGACGTAGGAGCCCAGATCGGAGAAGTTCGACCAGGTCTGACCGGCGAGGAAATTGCCGACCTCACCGTAGGCATGGCGCAGGCGGAACAGCACCGAGTTGGTGAGCGTTTCACCCGAGTAGATGTTCGGCGCGTTGAAGTCGGCCTCGATCTTGGTGTGCACCTTGCTGCCATCGGCGGTCGGCGTGCTGGTTTCAAAGCCGATGCGCGAGGTGCGCGCGGTCGCGTACAACTGGTCCTTGCGCTTGCCGTCAGTCGTATTGTTCAGTGGCTGGACGGCGACGAAGGAGGCCCAGTCGTTGTTGTCGATGTCTTTTCCGCGGCTCTTCAAGTCGTAAGTTGCGTCGGCCTGGGCGTAGCCGTAGATCTTGAGCGAGGTATCGGTTCCCGGAATCTTGATCGAACCCGGCAGGTCGCCGGCGGTGACCACATTTGCCGGCAGGGCGGCGGGTGCTGCGGCAGGAGCGGCAGGCGCAACCTTCGCCGCCTGTGCGATGGCCACGGCCTGATTCTTCTGCTGCCCTTCCAGTTGATCGAGCCGTTCGGTGATCTTCTTCAAAGCTGCCCGGAGCTCTTCGACTTCACCGGCGAAGACCGGCGCAGTCGCGCCGAGCAGGCCGATGGTCGAGATCGCTACGGCGATGGTTTTCATGCGTGTCATGTGCTTTTCCCCCGTTTTTGGCTATTGGTTTCTCAGTCCGCAGGATCAGAAGGCGGGAACGATCGCGCCTTGGTACTTGGTCTCGATGAACTGCTTGACGTCGTCGCTCTGCAGGGCGCGGATGAGTTTCTTCACGTCAGCACTGTCCTTGTTGTCAGTACGGGCGACGATCAGATTGGCGTAAGGCGAGTTGCCGCTCTCGATGAACAGTGCATCGCGGGTCGGCACCAGCTTGGCTTCGAGCGCGTAGTTGGTGTTGATCAGCGCCAGATCGACCTGGTCGAGGATGCGCGGCAGCGTCGCTGCTTCGAGTTCCTTGAACTTGAAGTTCTTCTTGTTTTCGCTGATGTCCTTGACCGTGGACAGGATGTTGCGCGGGTCCTTGAGCTTGATCAGTCCGTTCTGTTCGAGCAGCACCAGCGCCCGGCCGCCGTTCGAGGGGTCGTTGGGGATGGCGATGGTCGCGCCATTGGGCAGGTCGGTGACCTTCTTGTACTTCTTCGAGTAGGCGCCGTAGGGCTCGACGTGGATTGCCGCGACCGAAACGAGCTTCGTTCCCTTGTTCCTGTTGAATTCGTCGAGGTAGGGCTTGTGCTGGAAGTAGTTCACGTCGATCCGCTTCTCGGCGACCTGAACATTCGGCTGCACGTAGTCGGTGAACACCTTGATGTCGAGAGCGACGCCTTCCTTCGCCAGTACTGGCTTGACGTGTTCGAGGATCTCGGCGTGCGGGACCGCGGTGGCGGCGATGCTCAGCTTGCCATCGGCGTGGGCCGAGATCGCGGCGAAGGCGAACAAGGCAGCGAAGAGCGGGGAGAACTTGAATTTCATGCTGACTCCTTAATGGATCAAATGGGGCCGGTGAAAAGAAAGCGGGCCGGGATGGCTGCGCCCGTCACGGGCGCGGTCAACAGTGGGACTGGGTCATGCGCGGGCTCCTGAAGGCAAGGAATGCCTATTTGTGCGAAAAATGCAGGACCAGCCGGTCGCCGAGCACCTGCAGCGCCTGCACCAGCAGCAGCAGGATGGCGACGGTGACGACCATCACTTCACTCTGAAAGCGCTGATAGCCGAAGCGGATCGCCAGATCGCCGAGGCCGCCGCCGCCGATCACTCCGGACATCGCGGCGTAGGAAACCAGCGTGATCGCGGTGACCGTGATCGCCGCCAGCAGGCCGGGCAGGGTTTCCGGCAGCAGCGCGCCGAAGACGATCTGCGGCAGGGTCGCGCCCATCGCCTGGCTGGCCTCGATGATGCCGCGGTCGACTTCGCGCAGGACGTTCTCGACCAGGCGGGCGAAAAAAGGCGTCGCGCCGATCACCAGCGGCGGAATCGCTCCCGGAACGCCGATCGAGGTGCCGATCAGCGTCACCGTCACCGGGATGAGGACGATCAGCAGGATCACGAACGGCGTCGAGCGGACCAGATTGACGAGCAGCGAGAGCACGCCGTAGATGGGCGCGTTGGCGAGTGCTTGCCGCGGGCTGGTGAGGAAGAGAACGATCCCCAACGGCAGGCCGAACAGCACCGTGAACAGCAAGGACGCGCCGACCATGATCAGCGTCTCCCCGGTCGCCAGCGCGATGTCGGACCAGCCGATCGAAGCGAAGAGGACGAGGAAATCGGGGCTCATGCGCGCAATACCTCGCAGCGAACCGAATGCTCGCCAAAGACGTTTTCGAGTCGCGCGAGATCGGGAAGTTGGCCGAGCACCTGCACCGTGATCTGCCCGTAAGGCGTGTCCTTGATGCGACCGACGACGCCATCGACAATGTTGAAGCCGACTTCGAGTGCGGCGGCGATGCGCTGCAGCACCGGCTGATAGGTGATCGCGCCGAGGAAGGTGAGGCGCACGAGCGGTCCGCGCAGCCCCTGCACCCGCATGCGGTCGACGATGTTGCCATCCGCCGGGTGATCGGCACTTTCCTGCACCAGCGCTCGCGTCAGCGCATGCTGCGGGTGCAGCAGCACCTCGACGACGCGACCCTGCTCGACAACGACTCCCCGGTCGAGGACCGCAACCCGGTCGCAGAGGCTGCGGATGACGTCCATTTCGTGCGTGATCAGGACGATGGTCAGCCCGAGGCGGCGGTTGATGTCGAGCAGCAGACGCAGGATCGACTGCGTGGTCTGTGGGTCGAGCGCCGAAGTGGCTTCGTCGCAGAGCAGCAGGTTCGGATCGTTGGCGAGCGCGCGCGCGATGCCGACGCGCTGTTTCTGGCCGCCCGAGAGTTGGGCCGGGTATTTGTCGCGATGCGCGGAGAGTTCGACCAGGTCGAGCAGTTCATCGACGCGCCGGTCCATCTCGGCCTTGCCGTATTCGCCGGTGAGTTGCAGCGGGAAGCGGATATTGTCGGCGACGGTCTTGGCGCCGATCAGGTTGAAGTGCTGGAAGATCATTCCGGTCTTGCGCCGGTAGCTCTGCAACTGGCGTTTCGCGAGCGCAGTGATATCGACGCCGTCGACCAGGATCCGGCCGCGGTCGGGGCGTACGAGCAGATTCAGGGTGCGCACCAGCGTGCTTTTTCCGGCGCCGGAGACGCCGATGATGCCGAAGATCTCGCCTTTCTCGACACGCAGACTGACATCGGAGAGGGCGGGAATCGCGCGGCCGTCGAC
This sequence comes from Rhodocyclus purpureus, assembly GCF_016653115.1. GTDB lineage: Bacteria > Pseudomonadota > Gammaproteobacteria > Burkholderiales > Rhodocyclaceae > Rhodocyclus > Rhodocyclus purpureus. The sequence goes on along the minus strand of NZ_NHRX01000034.1, from coordinate 126,067 downwards.
GATGTAGTGCGTGGAGATGTTTTCGATGTCGATCACGAGGTGCCCCTTGCCGGTTTCTTCGGGGCGATGCGCCGCCTGCTGCCGGGAACGTGGTTTATCCGCTGCGGAAGTTAACATCCGGACAACGGGCGGCGAACGAAGCAATGGACATGGCCTTATGCAGAGGAAATGAATAAGGATCGATGCAAACTTGCGCTTGTCGGCACGACCCCTTTACGGCGTTCGGGACACGCCGTTCGCCTTTGCCCGGGAGAGCCCTGTCGAAGCGCGCAGCCAATGCGTGCATAATTCGCGGCTCATGGACACACGGCAAAGGAAGCACGCATGATCGGAAGGCTCTCGGGAAGCTTGCTCACGAAGAATCCGCCGCAGGTATTGATCGACGTCGGCGGGGTCGGCTACGAGGTCGATGTGCCGATGAGCACCTTCTACAACCTGCCGGGGATCGGCGAGAAGACGGTGCTGCTGATCCACCATATCGTGCGCGAGGACGGGCAGTTCCTCTACGGCTTTGCCAGCGAGAGCGAGCGCTTCGCCTTCCGCCAGCTGGTGAAGATCAGCGGCATCGGCGCGCGCATGGCGCTGGCGGTGCTGTCGGGACTGTCGGTCGATGAACTCGCCGGCGCGGTGGCGCGCCAGGAGAGCGGCCGCCTCGTCAAGGTGCCCGGCATCGGCAAGAAGACCGCCGAGCGCCTGCTGCTCGAACTCAAGGGCAAGCTCGCCGAGGCGCTGCCGAACGCCGCGCAGGCGCCGGCCGAGGATCAACATGACATTCTCAATGCCCTGCTGGCGCTGGGGTACAATGAACGCGAGGCGGCCGGCGCGGTCAAGACACTGCCCGCCGGGACCGGAACGGCGGACGGAATCCGCCAGGCGCTGAAGCTGCTCGCCAGGCTGTAGCATCGTCCAGCGCTGTGCTCGGCCTGCTCGCGCCGCCGCGCGCACCGGCAACGCCCCGCCGGGTCTGCTTCGGAGGCCCGGGCGGTGCGCCCCCGTGCCTTAACCCTTAACGCCTGACGCTTAACGCCTGACACCCGACTCATCCACGCCCGACGCCCCCCAACGCTTTCCGCCCCCATGACCAACCCGTCGAAGCAGTTTGCCCAGATCGCGCTCGTGACGGCGCTCGTCGTCGGTTGTGCGCTGGTGCTCCTCCCCTTCGTCGCCGCGATCCTCTTCGCCGCGGTCATCTGCGTCACCACCTGGCCCGTCTATGAACGCCTGCTCGAACGGCTCAAGCGGCGATCGGCGCTCTCGGCGACACTGATGACGCTGGTGCTTCTGGTCCTCTTCGTCGTGCCGCTGACGATGCTCACGGTCAGCTTCGCCGAAGGCGTCTCGGTCGCCTTCGGCGCGCTGAAGCCGCTGCTCGAACAGGGGCTGCCGCAGCATCCGCCCGAGTTCCTGCGCACGCTGCCCTTCATCGGCGAGCGCATCGACGCCTACTGGAACAGCGTCGCCTCGAGCCGCGAGGAGCTGTCGCGCCTCCTGCGCGAGGCGCTCGAACCGGCGCGCGGCATCCTGCTGCAGACCGGCAAGGCAGTCGGCAACGCGCTGCTGCAACTGGCGCTGGTCGTCTTCGTCGCCTTCTTCTTCTACCGCGACGGCGAGGCGATCGCCGAAATGCTGCGCACCGGCGCGCGCCGGCTCGGCGGCGAGCTCGGCGAACACCTGCTCTGCGCGTCGCGCAGCACGGTGATGGGCGTCATGGTCGGCATCGTCGGCACGGCGGCGGGACAGGCGGCGGTGGCGCTGGTCGGCTTCCTGATCGCCGGCGTTCCCGGCGCCATGCTGCTCGCCGCCGGCACCTTCTTCCTGTCGATGGTGCCGGTCGGCCCGCCGCTGCTCTGGGGCGGCGCCGCGTGGTGGCTCTACGACCAGGGCGAGGTGGGCTGGGCGATCTTCATGGTGCTGTGGGGAACGCTGGTCATCAGCAGCATCGACAACTTCCTCAAGCCCTTGCTGATCAGCAAGACCTCCAGCCTGCCGCTCCTGCTGATCGCGCTCGGCGTCTTCGGCGGCGCCTTCGCCTTCGGCCTGATCGGCGTCTTCCTCGGCCCGACCCTGCTCGCGCTCGGCATGATGCTGGTGCAGCACTGGACCAGCAAGTCGCCGCCGGAGCCGGTGAAATACTGAGCGGCGAACCCGCCGCCTTCTCCCGCCGGCCGCTGCGCCGGCGCATGAAACATGATCGAAACCGACGACTTTGCCCCGACTCCCCTCGCCGCTGCCGCGCAGCGGCTGATTTCCGCCGAATCGAAATCGGCCCAGGAAGACGCAATCGAGCGCGCGCTGCGCCCGAAGCGCCTCGCCGATTACGTCGGCCAGGCGAAGATCCGCGAGCAGCTGTCGATCTTCATCGAGGCCGCGAAACGACGGCACGACGCGCTCGACCACGTGCTGCTGTTCGGACCGCCCGGACTCGGCAAGACGACGCTCGCGCACATCGTCGCCGCCGAGATGGGCGTGAACCTGCGCCAGACCTCCGGCCCGGTGCTCGAGCGCGCCGGCGACCTCGCGGCGATCCTCACCAACCTCGAGCCGCACGACGTGCTCTTCATCGACGAGATCCACCGTCTCTCGCCGGTGGTCGAGGAAATCCTCTACCCGGCGCTCGAGGACTTCCAGATCGACATCATGATCGGCGAGGGCCCGGCCGCGCGCTCGGTCAAGCTCGACCTGCCGCCGTTCACGCTGGTCGGCGCGACCACGCGCGCCGGCATGCTCACCAACCCCTTGCGCGACCGCTTCGGCATCGTCGCCCGGCTCGAGTTCTACACCCCCGAGGAGTTGACCCGGATCGTCACGCGCTCGGCGCAACTCCTCAACGTTCCGATCGAGGCGCACGGATCGCTCGAAATCGCGCGCCGCTCGCGCGGAACGCCGCGCATCGCCAATCGCCTCCTGCGCCGCGTGCGCGATTACGCCGAGGTGCGCGCCGGCGGTCGCATCACGCAGGAAGTCGCCGACCTGGCGCTGGTGATGCTCGACGTCGACCACGGCGGCCTCGACCTGATGGACCGCAAGCTCTTGTCGGCGATGATCGACAAGTTCGGCGGCGGCCCGGTCGGCGTCGACAACCTCGCCGCGGCGATCGGCGAGGCGCGCGACACGATCGAGGACGTGCTCGAACCCTACCTGATCCAGCAGGGCTACCTGCAGCGCACGCCGCGCGGGCGCATGGCGACGCCGGCGATCTACCGCCACCTCGGCCTGAACGTCCCCGGTCGCGACGGCGAATTGTGGAGCGAAGGATGAGACGCTGACGGCCTGTTCGCCATGGCGTCGTCAGCGGCCGAGCGTACGGCGAGCAGGCGACGCTTCGCGCAGTCTGAAAGAATACGGGCGTCGAAGTGAAGTCCTGCGAGGAATCGGCGGCTTCGCCAGGGGAATCGGCATTGCCTGCGCGGATGAGCCTGAAAACAGGGCAAAATACCGCCCCATGACCATGCCAAAGCACAGCCTGCTCGCCGAGCTGGAACATCTTAACGAAACACAACTGCGCCGCCTGCTGGTAGAGCACCTGACCCGGCAAAAGCTCGGCCTCACCTGGGAGGCGAACGCGATCGAGCGCGACGCTGCGGTCAACGCCGACCTCGTCCTGCCGCGGCTGCTTGCCGAATACTCGTACCCACGCGAAACATCGGCCAAGTTCGCCGGCTGGCGCAACCTGATCATCGAGGGCGACAACTTCGACGCACTGCGCCTCCTGAAAGCGACGCACGCTGGGAGGATTCGCGTCATCTACATCGACCCACCGTACAACACCGGCAACAAGGACTGGGTCTATAACGACCGCTACGTCGGCGCCAATGACCGCTGGCGGCATTCGCAGTGGCTCGAATTCCTCTACCGCCGACTTTGCCTCGCGCGCGACCTGCTCACCCCCGACGGCGTGATCATGGTCTCGATCAACGACGAGAACCGCGCGCGGCTCGAACTGCTGCTGGACGAGGTGATGCCGGGCAGACGGCTCGGCAGCATCACCTGGCGCACGCGGCAGGGCTCGAATGCCGACCAGCAGTGCTTCCTCTCGGTCGACCACGAACACATCCTCGTCTATGGCAACCCTGGTTTCGCGTTCAAGGGCTTCGCCAAGAGCTACGAGATGTACGGCAACCCGGACCATGACCCGCGCGGCGACTGGCGCAGCAGCGATCTGACGCTCGGCTTCTCGTACAAGGAGCGCCCCAATCTCTACTACCCGCTGCTCGACTCGAATACGGGGATCGCCTACCCGCCCAACCCCGACCGCGTCTGGGTCTATGCGAGCGAAAGCCGGCTCAAGGAAGGCCAGACCGTGCAAGCGAAGACGATGGAGGAATTCATCGAACTCGGCCAGATCCTCTTCCCGAGCGAACAGCGCGTCGAAACCTGGTCGACGCTCGACGCGCTGCTCGCAGCGATCGATTCCGGCGACGTTCCGAAAAGTGGCAAGACGCCGCTGCTGCGCCGCGACCTGCCCAATCTGGAATTCTGGGTTGGCCGCCCGGTCGGCTTCGGTCGCCCCGCTTTCAAACGCTACAAGGCTGACCTGCGCAACCAGACGCAGCCCTTGTCGAGCTGGGTGGTGCCGACCTTCGAAGCCGGCGAGTATGAAGCCGAAGGCAGTTTCGTCGCCGCGACCAACCAGGAAGGCGCTCGCGTCGTCGCCGACATCTTCGGCGACCGCGCTTTCAACTACGCGAAGCCCTTGTCGCTGATCAAGAACCTGCTGCAACAGGCATCCCGCCCCGGCGACATCGTCCTCGACTTCTTCGCCGGCAGCGGAACGACCGGCCACGCAGTGCTCGAACTCAATGCCGAGGAAGGCCTTTCGGGCGACGACGCGCGCCGTTTCATCCTCTGCTCGAGCACCGAGGCGACGAAGAAGGAGCCGCACAGGAACCTCTGCCGTGACGTCTGCGCCGAACGCATCCGCCGCGTGCTCGCCAGCGACGACTTGGCCAAGTTCCCCAGCGCTCAGGCGAAGAAAGGCCTCGCCGGCGATTTCGCCTACCTGCAACTCGACAAGATCGACCCCGCCGACGCGCCGTTCGAGTCCGACGCCGCGCACGCCTGGCACCTGCTCGGCCTGCAACGCTTCGGCAGCATCCGCCCCTTGCCGCCCGAAGGGGTGAAATGGCTCGGACAGAGCGGCGACTGCGCGGTGCTGGTATGCGAGCGCGTCGACGAGGAAACGATCGCCGCGCTCTCTGCCTGGCCGGAAAGGCACGACGTCGCCCGGCTCGCCGTTTATTCGCCACGACCAAAGACGCTCGCCGAACGACTGGCGGCCCACGGCGTCGAGGCCAACTGCTACAGTCTGCTCGACGCCGTGCTGCGCGGACAGGCTGGCAATCCCGTGGGAGTGACTGAGGGAGGGACGCAGCGATGAGCGAACAGACGCTGCCATCGAGTGCTCGCGACGAGCTCTACGCCGAAATCCGCCGAATTCTCGTCGCCTCGCGCCAGCACGCGCGGCAGGCGGTCAACGAGGCAATGGTGCAGGCGTACTGGCAGATCGGGCGGTTGATCGTCGAGGACGAACAGGGCGGAAAGCAGCGCGCCGACTATGGCAAGAAAACGCTGAACGAGGTTGCCAAGCGACTCACTGCGGAGTTCGGTCGCGGCTTCAGCCTGGCCAACCTGCGCAATTTCCGGCAGTTCTACCTCGCCTTCCCGGCCGAGGAGATTCGCTACACGCTGTGTAGCAAATTGAGCTGGTCGCACTTTCGCGAGCTGATGCGTGTCGCCAAACCGGAAGCTCGCCTATGGTACGCGCAGGAGGCTGCTGCTCAGGGCTGGAGCGTGCGCGCACTCGACCGCCAGATCGGCACGCTGTTCTACGAGCGCCTGCTGCTCAGCCAGGACAAGGACGAGACCCGCCGCGAGGCCGTCGCCAGGATCGCCGAGGAAGCGCCACCCGACCCGCGCGAGTTCATCCGCGACCCTTACGTGCTCGAATTCCTCGAACTGCAGCCGAGTCCGCTGCTCTACGAGAAGGACGTCGAGCACGGGCTGATCGACCGTCTGCAGCACTTCCTGCTCGAACTCGGCCGCGGCTTCGCCTTCGTCGCGCGGCAGAAACGTCTGCACGCCGAAGGCGACGATTTCTTCGTCGATCTCGTCTTCTACAACTACCTGCTCAAGTGCTTCGTGCTGATCGACCTCAAGGTCGGTCGGCTGACGCATCAGGACGTCGGGCAGATGGACATGTACGTCCGGCTTTGCGACGAGCAGATGCGCGGCTCCGGCGACAACCCGAGTATCGGGCTGATCCTCTGTTCGGAACGAAACGCGGCGGTGGCGAAGTATTCGCAGCTGGCGAGCAGCGCGCAGCTCTTCGCCAGCCAGTACCGCCTGATCCTGCCCAGCGAAGACGAACTGCGCGCCGAACTCGAGCGCGACCGCGCGCTGCTCGAAGCCGCACATCAGGGAGAAGAACAATGAGTGCGCTCGACATCGTCACCGCGCAAGCGGCGGCCATCGAACCCGAAGAATTCCAGAGCGCCCTGATCGCGAACATCAGCGCAGCGCTGCTGCGCGAGCCCTCGCCGCCTTGTCTGCTGCGCGCGCCGACCGGATCCGGCAAGACATTCATGATCTCGCGCGTGCTCGAAGAAGTCAGCGCCGCACGACCGACGCTATGGCTGTGGTTCGTGCCCTTCGTAAATCTGGTGCAGCAGACCGAAAGCGAACTCGCCGCCAACTGTCTGCGGCTGACGCCGGCCTTGCTCGCGCAGGGCCGCAATCAGGAGGCGAAGGCGGGGATGGTCCTCCTGTCGACCGCCGCCGGCGTCGCGCGCGCCAAGGACCGCAAGGCCGGTTACGACGCCGACGGCGACGACGAGGTGCGCACACTGGCGGCCTTCGTCGCGCGCGCCCGCGCGCAGGGACTCGCGCTCGGCGTCGTCGTCGACGAGGCGCACATCGGTCTCGACCGGACCACCGAGTTCGGCCAGTTCGTGCATTGGCTGAAAGCCGACTTCCTGATCATGGCGACGGCGACACCGAAGGACGAGCGTCTGCTCGCCTTCCTGCGCGAGGCGGGAATGAGCGCCTTCGAGAGCTTCGCCGCCAGCCGCGACGAGGTGGTCGAAGCGCGCCTCAACAAGCGCTACATCGAAGCGGTGGTCTACGACCTGCGGCAGAGCGTGCAGACCATCGCCGACCTCAAACGAACAGTATTGAAGCAGGCCTGGAAACGGCATTGCCGGCTGAAACGTCAATTGCAGGAAGCGGGCGTCGCGCTGACCCCGCTCCTGCTGGTGCAGGTGGCAAACGGCGAGAAGAGCGTCGAGGAGGCCGAGCACGAGCTCGTCCACCTGTGCAAGGTGCATCCCGGGCTGATCGGCAAGCATTCGTCGGACGACCCCGACCCGGGGCTGATGGCAGCGATCGCCAACAATCCGAGCAAGGAAGTGCTGATCTTCAAGCAGTCGGCCGGAACCGGCTTCGACGCGCCGCGCGCTTTCGTCCTCGCCTCGACCAAGCCGGTCAACGACGCCGACTTCGCGATGCAGTTCATCGGCCGCGTGATGCGCGTCGCGCGCCCGATTCGCCAGCACTACACCCGGCCGAAGCGGATTCCGGCGGATTTCGACACCGCCTACGTCTATCTCGCCGACGCCGAGGCGCAGCGCGGCTTCGAGGCTGCGGTGCAGGCGAGCAATGCGGTGAAGAGCCAGCTCGAAGGGCAGACAGAGAAGCTCGTCGTCCGACACACCGTTTCCGGCGCGGCGGTATATACGAATCGGGAGACCCCACAGACGCCTTTGCGCTACGACCTGCCGCTGCCAGAAGATGTGCGCGCCACTCCGCTGCAACTGGAACAGTTGCTGCCGACCTCCGGTCCGCAACGCTCGCTGTTCGACGCCTTACCCGAGCAAGCCTGGCGCGGAATGGACGCAGGTGTGCAGACGCTCGACGGCGACGAGCTCGACGAGATCAGGCAGCAGACGAAGAAGGAGCGAGCAGTGCCGGTCAGCGTCGCCGACTGGCAGGATGCGCTGCAGGAGCGGGGAATCCGGGTCTATCCGCGGCGCAGCGACCTGCCGAACCTGCCCTCCGCGCTCGAACGCGAACAGCGACCGCAGCTCGCCGACATGGCGAGGGCCTCCGAGAGCGTCGCGATCCGTCTCGAACTTTCCGACGACCTGCAACGCAATGCGGTGCGCGCTGCGCTCAATCGGCTGCGCGAGAAGGAAGTTCACACCGAGCTCAACTCGGGCAGCCGTCGCGAGGAGGACGTGCTGGTGATCACCGACCGAGCCGCGCTGGCACGAGAAGCGATCGCCGCACTGAAGCGTCTACCGCAGGTGGAGGACGAGGACGTACGCATCATCGTCGACGTGCTGGCACGACGCCTGCGCGAACGCATCGACGAAGAATTTGCGGATGACGAAGAAGAGCTACGGCCGTCGGCGGTCGAACTGAAGCGCCACGCGCGCGACGCCGCGTACTGGGTGATACGGAGGGAAGCTGCGAACATCGCCGAACTGATGCAGTCGATCGTCGCCGAAGCGAGCACGCTCGAAAGCGCCAACTCCCTTCCCGACTGGATGCTCTTCCCTGCCGCGCTGAGCCTCACGCCTTCGCGGCGCAACATCTACGGCGTCCTGCCTCCTTCGGACAACGACCTCGCGCAGGTCGAGCAGTTGCTGATGCTGGACGACCGGTCATGGCTCGCCGACCGCCGCATCGGCGACACCGATGCCCCCCTGCAACTCGCGCGCTTCGACGGGGCGAGCAAGCTGAACGGCGAGGAACGCGACTTCGCCAAGGCGCTCGACCGCGCCGACTTCGTCGAATGGTGGCACCGCAACCCCGATCGCAAGCCGTGGTCGGTGCGCCTTGTTCGCGGCGAACACCAGAACTACTTCTACCCCGATTTCGTCGTCTGTCTCTCCCACTACCCTGGCGACACGCCGCTGATGCGTCTCGTGGAAACCAAGGAAAACCTGAAGGACGCGCAACGCAAGGCCAAGCGCGTTCCGAAACGCTGGGGGAAGGTGTTGTTCCTGACCCGCGAGCAGAACCGCTTGCGCGTGATCAACGAGGACGGAAGCCCGGGCGCGACGATCGACTACGACGATCTGACGCCGCTGCGCGAGTGCCTGCGTGCTTCAAGGCCGGTGGCGACGGGGAATAAAGTATAACGTCGCCAGAATTAGTCCCCAAAAATCGAAATGGGGAACAAACCACGCTGCTGTTTCACGGTAAAAAAAAAGCCCGAACAGTGTCGGGCCGAATCTCCTGGTTGTCCGCACCGAGGATCAGGTGCCGAACTGCTCCCTTCAAAGCACATCCCGTGCCAGGCGCCCGCAAAGGTCGTCATAAGCCCGGCGGCGCCTCATTAATGACGAAAGCAATAGCCGGCAAGACGACGTTTTTCCGCGCCCGGCGTTGCCACCCTCAACGCTCGGACGTTGCTAGCTGCAACTGAATGTTTCACAATTCAACGATGAAACGCTTCCAGTCCCTGCACGCCAAGATCCTGCTCGGCTTCGGGATTCCCGGCCTGCTCTTCGTCGCGCTGGCGCTGTCGGCGCTGCTGCATTTCCGCGGGCTGGAGGAGCAGATCGCCGAGCAGCAGCGGGTGACGGCGCTGCACGACTCGATCCGCTACGCGCGGCGGATGGTGAAGAACTTCCTGCTCTACCGCAAGAAGGCCGACCTCGCCGAAGCGATCGACCGCGCCGACCGCGCGATCGCCCTGTTCGCCCAACTGCCGCCGATCCCGCGCGCCGGGCGCGAGCAGGCGCAGGAAGGTGAGTTGCTGCGCCAGTACCGGCAACTGCTCGGCGAACTCGACGCCGCCAACCGGCGCGCGCGGCCTTCGCCGGAGACGGTCGAGGCCCTCGCCGAGGTCGGCGGCGAACTCCTCAATCTCGTCGAACAGCTCGACTCGCTCTCGCGCGAGCGGCTCGACGCGGCGATCGCCGCGCATCACCGCGACCTGTTGCGCGCGCTCGCGGTCGCCATCGTGCTGGCGCTGCTCGCCGGCCTCGCCGTCGCGCGCAGCGTCGCCAGGCCACTGCGCCGGGTCGAGGAGAGGCTGGAGCGGATCGCCGCCGGCGAGGGCGGACGCATCGACATCATCTCCGACGAGCGCGAGGTCGCCGCGCTGACCGACGCGATCAACCGCGCCCTCGCCGAACTCGAAAGACGCGAGCAGGCGGTCGGCCGTTCGTCGCGGCTGGTCGCGCTAGGCGGCATGCTCTCGGGGGTCGCCCACGAGCTGAACAACCCGCTGTCGAACATCTCGACCTCGTGCCAGATCCTGCTCGAGGAGATCGACGAACTCGACGCCGACGCGGCGCGCCCGCTGCTCGCCGCGATCGACAGCCAGGCCTTGCGCGCGCAGCGGATCGTCGGCGACCTGCTCGATTTCGCGCGCGACCGCCGATTCGAGCTGCGCGAGGAGCCGCTGCTGGCACTGGTCAGGGAGACGCTGCCGCTCCTGTACAACCAGATCGGCCGAGTGCCGGGGATCGCGGTCGACATCCCGCCCTGGCTGACGGTGAAGGTCGACCGGCAGCGCTTCCAGCAGGTGCTGCTCAACCTCCTGAAGAATGCCGCCGAAGCGACCGAAGCCAACGACAAGTCCGCCGGCGGCCAAGTGCGCATCAGCGCGGCGCGCAGCGAAGTGCCGGCGTCGGCCGAGCAGCCGGCGCAGTCGGGAACGCTGCTCGTGGTCGAGGACGACGGTCCCGGAATCGCCGCCGCCGACCTGGCGCGCGTCTTCGACCCGTTCTTTTCGACGAAGCCGGTCGGCAAGGGCGTCGGCCTCGGCCTCTTCGTCGTCCATGAGATCGTCGCCCGTCACGGCGGCAGCATCGGCGTCGACAGCGAACCGGGCAAGGGCTGCCGCTTCAGGGTTTTCATCCCGAACGGCGGTACGGTGCCCAGGCAGGAAGGGAAGGAAGCAGAGGCATGAACATCGACCCGTCGCGCGTCCTCGTCGTCGACGACGAGGAAATCGCCCGCAACAACCTCGCGCACGTTCTCCGCCGCGAGGGTTTTGCCGCCGACTGCGCCGACTGCGGCGAGGCCGCGCTCGAACGGATGGCAGAGGCGCGCTACGACCTCGTCCTCACCGACCTGCGCATGCCGGGGATCGACGGCCTGGCGCTGTTGCGCGAGGCGCGCCGGCGCAGTCCCGACACCGAGGTGATCGTCATCACCGCGCACGCCAACGCCGGTTCGGCGGTCGAGGCGATGAAGGCGGGCGCCTTCTACTACATCGAGAAGCCCTTCCGCCTCGCGGAAGTGCGCAAGGTCGTGCGCGAGGCAGCCGAGAAGGTGCGCCTGAAACGCGAGAACGCGAGCCTGAAGGCGGCGCTGGAACGGACCCGCGAGCAGCCGCAGATCCTCGGCAATGCGCCGGCCATGCGCGAGCTGCTCGGCATCGCCGCCGGCATCGCGCCGACCGACTGCAACGTGCTGATCGTCGGTCCGACCGGGTCGGGCAAGGAAGTGCTGGCGCGCTACGTGCGCCAGCACAGCCGCCGCGCGCAGGGGCCGTTCGTCGCGATCAACTGCGGCGCGCTGTCGGAGGAACTGCTCGCCAACGAGCTGTTCGGGCACGAGCGCGGCGCCTTCACCGGCGCCGACGGCACCAAGCCGGGGCTGATCGAGGTCGCCGCCGGCGGCACGCTGTTCCTGGACGAGGTGACCGAGATGTCGCCGGCAATGCAGGTGAAGCTCTTGCGCGTGCTGCAGGAACGCGAGTTCTACCGCGTCGGCGGGACGCAGCCGATCGCCGCCGACGTGCGCTTCCTCGCCGCGACCAACCGCGACCCGGCGGCGCGCGTCGCCGAGGGACGCTTCCGCCAGGACCTCTATTTCCGCCTCAACGTGGTCACGCTGGCGCTGCCGCCGCTCGCCGAACGGCGTGGCGACATCCCGCTCTTGGCGCTGCATTTCCTCGCACGCTTCGCGCAGCGCATGGGCAAGCCGGTCGCCGAGATCGCCCCGGAGACCTTCGAGCGCCTGCTCGCGCACGACTATCCGGGCAACATCCGCGAACTCGAAAACCTGATCGAGCGCGGCGTCGCGCTGGCGCCGGGGACGGTGCTGAGCGCCGACCTGCTGCCGGCCGGCCTGGGCAGGAAGGCGGATACGGGCAGTCCCGCGGCGCCGGCTGAGAACTCCGCCGGCGCCGCGGGCGAGGCCGCTGCGCGCACCGAGGGCGCTATGCCGCCGATCGCCCCGCTCGCCGAAATCGAGCGCCGGCACATCCTCGACACGCTCGCCCATGCCGGCGGCAACCGGGCGCTGGCCGCGCGCCTGCTCGGCATCGACCGCGTCTCGCTGTGGCGCAAGCTGCGCCGTTTCGAGGAAGACGCCGCCGCCGGGGCCGAGCCCTTGGAGTAGAATCCGGCCTTTCCGAACCATGACGTCGCGAAAGCAGGCCCGCGCATGCACCACGAACAGAAGCCGAATGCCTTCACCATCCCGGTCCGTATCTATTACGAGGACACCGATGCCGGCGGCGTCGTCTACTACGCCAACTACCTGAAGTATTTCGAGCGCTGCCGCACCGAGTGGCTGCGCTCGGTCGGCCAGGACCAGTCGGAACTGCTGCGCGACGCGGGCGTCGGCTTCATGGTCCGCTCGGTCGACGTGGATTACCTGAAGCCCGCACGCCTCGACGACGAGCTCGTCATCGGCCTCGAAGTCGAGAAGCTCGGCCGCGCGCAGATCACCTTCCGCCAGCACGCGCGCCGCGCCAACCCCGAAGCCAAGGACGGCTGGGACGAACTCGTCACCGGCGTCGTGCACATCGCCTGCGTCAACCTGACGCAGATGAAGGCGACTGCGATCCCGCCGCTGTTACGCAACAAACTGGAAGCGCTGCAATGAACGTCACGCAAGACCTCTCGATCCTCAGCCTGGTCCTCAACGCCAGCGCCGTCGTCCAGGTGGTGATGCTGCTCCTGGGCGGTGTCTCCTTCATGTCCTGGTACTACATCTTCCGCAAGTGGTTCGCGGTGAAGAAGGCGAAGCAGGAGACCGAAGCCTTCGAGCACCAGTTCTGGAGCGGCGGCGAACTGAATGCACTGTACGAGGCAGCGGCGCACCGCCGCGAGCAGGCCGGCGCCATGGAGCGCATCTTCGAGGCGGGTTTCCGCGAATTCGCCAAGCTGCGCAGCCAGAAGAACCTCGACCCGAAGGACGTGATCGACGGTGCCCGCCGCGCCATGCGCGCGACCTACCAGCGCGAAGTCGACGCGATCGACGCGCATCTCTCCTTCCTCGCTTCGGTCGGCTCGGTCAGCCCCTACGTCGGCCTGTTCGGAACGGTGTGGGGGATCATGCACGCCTTCCGCGGGCTGTCGAACGTCGGCCAGGCGACGCTGGCCTCGGTCGCCCCCGGCATCGCCGAAGCGCTGGTCGCCACCGCCATCGGCCTGTTCGCGGCGATCCCGGCGGTGCTCGCCTACAACCGCTTCGCGCACGAGATCGACCGGCTGTCCACGCGCTTCGAGTCGTTCATGGAGGAGTTCTCCAACATCCTGCAGCGGCAGATGCGATGAAGCCGGCAATGCCTGCCCTCTCGCCTGCCGCCGCGACCGGCACTGCCGAACGCTTGGTTGCGCCGCCTTTCCGGAGCCTCTGAATGCGTCCGCGTCGCTTGAAGAACGAGATCAACGTCGTCCCGTACATCGACGTGATGCTCGTGCTGCTGGTGATCTTCATGGTCACCGCACCGATGATGACCACCGCGAGCATCGACCTGCCCTCGGTCGGGCAGGCAGCGCAACCGCCGGCGCAGCCGATCGACGTGACGATCCGCGCCGACGGCTCGCTCGCGCTGCATGACCGCGCGAGCGGCGGCAAGGAGCGCGAGCTCGCTCGCAGCGAGCTCGCCGACGCCGTCCTCGCCGCGCAGAACGGCGATCCGGAACGACCGGTGCTGATCGCCGGCGACAAGACGGTCCGCTACGAAGCCGTGCTCGCCGTCATGGACGAGTTGCAGCGCCGGCAAATCAAGCGTATCGGTCTGCTCGTGCAGCCGACCGGCAAGTAGGCCGCGCTTCGAGTCAGCCATGGCCAGCGCCCCACCGCTCCCTCCACCCCCGCCGGCGGCGACCGTCGCGGACAAGGCCTCCGCATCGGCCGCTGCTGCTGCCGTGCTGCCCGAGCGCCGCGGCGGCGAGCGTCCGGAGCCCGGCAAGCGCAAGGCGCTGTTGCTCGCAATCGCCGTCCATCTGCTGCTGATCGGCGCGCTGGTGCTCGGCGTCAGCTGGAAGAGCCAGCAGCCGGCGTCGGTCGCCGTCGAGGTCTGGCGCGATGCGCCAGCCGTGACACCGCCGGCGCCCAGGCCGGCAGCGCGTCCTGAGCCGAGACCGGAGCCGAAGCCCGCGCCGAAACCGGAGCCGAAGCCCGAGGTGAAGGCGCCGGTCAAACCGGACATCGCGCTCAAGGACGAGAAGAAGAAGGAAGAAAAGAAGCCCGAGCCGAAGAAGCCCGAAACCAAGCCCGAAGCGAAGCCGGAGCCGCGTCGCGACGTCTTCGCCGAAGCCGAGCGCGAGCGCAAACAGCTCGAACGCCAGCAGGAACTGCGCCGCGCGCAGGAGCGCGCCAGCGCCGAGGCGCGCCAGCTCAACGAACTGCAGGCGGAACAGGCCTCCGCCGCGCGCACGCGCGGACTCGCCGACTACATCGGCAAGGTACGCGGCAAGATCCGCGGCAACATCGTCCTGCCGCCAGGAATCCAGGGCAACCCGAAGGCCGTCTTCGAGGCCACGCAACTGCCGTCGGGCGAGGTCATCTCGGTGCGCGTGCTCGTTTCGAGCGGCAACAAGGCGCTCGACGAGGCCGTCGAACGCGCCATCCGCAAATCCTCGCCGCTGCCCAAGCCGGACCAGCCCGAACTCTTCGAACGCGTGCTGAAGATTCCCTACAGCCCGCTGGAGTGAAGGACGGCGAGCGCGCCCCTGCCGTCGCCGCTCGGCTTAGCCGGCGGCAAGGAGTCGCCGCGAGCGCATGGCCGGAGCGGGCAGCGGCGGTTAGAATCGTGAGCACATGAAGTCCCGCCCACCTCGCCCTCCTGCCGACTCCGCCGCCAGCACCCGCGTCGCCACCGAGGCCGTGCGGCGGCCGCAACGCCGACGCGCGGCGGGTGCCTCCGCTGCGGGAACGGCCACTGCAAGCGGCGCGCTGGCCAGCTATCTCGCGCTCGCCTACGCGGCGTTGATCGTCTATGCCAGCCTGCATCCCTTTCGCGGCTGGCGCGACCTCGGCCTGTCGCCGTTCGCGTTTCTCGAGGGCAGCTGGCCGCGCTACTGGACCGGCTTCGACCTGGCGGTGAACGTGCTCGCCTACCTGCCGCTCGGACTCCTGCTCACGCGCGCCTGGCGCCGCCGCATGCCGGCCGCGCTCGCTGCCCTGCTCGCCGTCGCCGCCGGCGCGCTGCTCAGTTTCGGCCTCGAGAGCGCGCAGAACTGGCTGCCGGCGCGCGTTCCGTCGAACGTCGATCTCGCTTGCAACACGCTCGGTGCCCTGTGCGGTGCGCTGCTCGCGCTCGCCTTCGGCGAGTCGATCGGACGGCGCAGCGCCCTCCTGCGCAATCTCCTCGCCGACGCCGCACACGCCGAGCTCGGCGTCGTCCTGCTCGGCGTCTGGCTGCTGACCCAGGTTTCGCCGGAGACGCAGCTGTTCGGCAGCGGCGACCTGCGCCAGTTGCTCGAACTGAAGCCGGCGGTCCCCTACGCCGCCGACTCGTTCTTCCTCATCGAAGCGGCCATCACCGCCTGCAACCTGCTGGCGATCGGCCTGTTCGCGCGCGCGCTGATCACCCAGCACGTGCCGACCGGCGCGGTGCTGTTCTGCTTCATCCTGCTCGCACTGACCGTGCGCACGCTCGGCGCCGCGCTGCTGGCGCTGCCGCAGGATGCGCTGGCCTGGCTCACTCCCGGCGCCGGACTCGGGCTCGCGGTCGGCGGCGTGCTGCTCGCGCTGGCGCTGCTGCTGCCGGCGACGCTGCGCACCGCGCTCGCCGCGCTGGCACTGATGGCCGGCGCAGCCATGGTCAACATGGCGCCGGCCAATCCCTACTCGGCAGCGGCGCTCGCCACCTGGCAACAGGGGCACTTCTTCAACTTCAACGGACTGACGCGGATTGCGGCGAGTCTGTGGCCGTACGTCGCGCTGCCCTACCTCATCCTCAGCGCCCGACCGCGGCGCTGACGTCGCGAATCGGTGATAATCAGCACGGTCACCCTCCTTGCGCACCCGCGCGCCGACGAACATGAGCTACTTCAAACACCACCTCTTCTTCTGCTGCAACCAGCGTGAAGGCGGCCAGGACAGCTGCAACGCGCACGGCGCCAGCGACGCCTTCGCCTGGACCAAGGACAGGGTCGCCGCGCTCAAGCTGTCCGGACCGGGCCAGGTCAGGGTGAGCCGTGCCGGCTGCCTCGGCCGCTGCGAGATCGCCCCGGCGCTCGTGGTCTACCCCGAAGCGGTCTGGTACAGCTACCGGAACAACGACGACCTGGAAGCCATCATCCAGGAACACCTGATCGGCGGTCGCGTCGTCGAACGCCTCGTCCGCCGATGAACACCGCCAGCGAAACCCTGCTCGTCCCGGGGCCGGCCGGGGCGATCGAGACGATCGTCGAGTTGCCGGCAGGAACGCCGCGCGGCATCGCGCTCATCGCTCATCCGCACCCGCTGTTCGGCGGCGCCAACAACAACAAGGTCGTGTATACGCTGGCGCGCGCCGCGGTGAAGCTCGGCCATGTCGCCCTGCGTCCGAACTTCCGTGGCGTCGGCCAGAGCGCAGGCAGCCACGACGAGGGGCGCGGCGAGAGCGAGGACATGCTCGCGCTGCTCGCCTGGGCGAGGCAACGCTGGGGCGATCTACCGGTCGCGCTGGCCGGTTTCTCCTTCGGCGCCTACGTGCAGACACGCGTCGCACGCGCGCTCGCCGACGCCTCCCGGCCGCCGCGGCACATGGCGCTGGTCGGCACCGCCGCCGGCCACATCGAGGGCGCACGCAGCTACGACACCGGCGCCGTTCCGCCCGACACCCTGGTCATCCACGGTTCGCGCGACGAGACGGTGCCGCTCGCCAACGTGCTCGCCTGGGCCGAGCCGATCGACCTGCCGGTGGTCGTCATCCCCGGCGCCGACCACTTCTTCCATCGCCGCCTGCACCTGATCCGCGACCTGGTGCTGCGCGCCTGGCGCGAGTGAAGATCGAAGCGGTGTTGCCGGCGCGGTGCTGCCAACGCGGCGCTTGCCACATTCGCGGCTGCCGCCGCTCCCACGGCACTCCGCGTTGCCGTGGCGGAGCAGCGACCGCGGTAGAATCCGGCGCATGACTTCGCTCATCGTCCTCACCACGCTGCCCGACCGGGACAGCGCCGCGGCGCTCGCCGCGCATCTCGTCGAGCGCCGGCTCGCCGCCTGCGTCAGCATCCAGGCGCCCTGCCGCTCGGTCTACCGCTGGCAGGGCGCGGTCGAGCAGGCCGACGAAGTGCCGCTCATGATCAAGACCGCCGCCGACCGCTACGAGGAACTGGCGACGGCGATCCGCGAACGCCACCCCTACGCCGTCCCCGAACTGATCGCGCTGCCGATCGTCGCCGGCGATACCGCCTACCTCGACTGGATCGTCGCCGAAACGCGGCCGGGCAGCACCGGCGAGCCCGCGGCATGAGCGTCGCCTGCCCGTCCTTGCTGCTGCGCGCCGCGCGCTTCGTCGCCGTCCTGTGCACGCTGCTGTTCGTCGCCGTCACCGCCGGCGCACAGGAATTCCTCGACCCGGCAGTGGCCTTCAAGCCGAGCGCGCGTGCGCTCGACGGCGGCACGATCGAGGTACGCTTCGAGATCGCGCGCGGTTATTACCTCTACCGCGACAAGCTGCGCTTCAAGGCGTCGCCGGAGAGCGTCACCCTCGGGCCAGCGCGCCTGCCGCCCGGGAAGGAGAAGGTCGATGAAACCTTCGGCCGCGTCGAGGTCTATTTCCGCGAGGCGAGGATCCTGCTCCCGGTCGAGCGCAGCGCGTCCGGCGCCCAGCCGATCACGCTCGCAGTCACCTCGCAGGGCTGCGCCGAGGCCGGCATCTGCTATCCGCCGCAGCAGCAGGTGCTGACGCTCGAACTGCCGCCGCCGGCACCCGGTGACGGCCAGGCGCTCGCCACCGCCAACGATGATGGCGGCGACGAGTCGGGACGCATCGCCGAGCTGCTGCGCGGCGCCTCGTTCTGGGCGATCCTCGCGAGCTTCTTCGGTTTCGGCCTGCTGCTCGCGCTGACGCCGTGCATGCTGCCGATGCTGCCGATCCTCTCCGGAATCATCGTCGGCAGCCGCGCCAAGGGCGCCGCTGCAGGCCGGCCGACCTCGCGCGGACGCGCCTTCGCGCTCTCGCTCGCCTACGTCCTCGGCATGGCCGTCACCTATGCCGCTGCCGGCGTCGCCGCCGGCTTGACCGGGACGCTGCTGTCGACGGCGCTGCAGACGCCGTGGGCGCTCGGCGGCTTCGCGCTGATCTTCGTCGTCCTCGCCGGCGCGATGTTCGGCTTCTACGAGCTGCAGCTGCCGAGCGCGCTGCAGAGTCGCGCCTCGGCGGAGGCCAGTCACCTGCGTGGCGGCTCGCTGCCGGGCGTCGCGGCGATGGGCGCGCTCTCGGCGCTGATCGTCGGCCCCTGCGTCGCCGCGCCGCTCGCCGGCGCCCTGCTCTACATCGGCCAGACCGGCGACGCGCTGCTCGGCGGCGCCGCGCTGTTCGCGATGGCGCTCGGCATGGGCGTGCCGCTGCTGGCGGTCGGGCTTTCCGCCGGCACGCTGCTGCCGAAGGCGGGACCGTGGATGGTCCTGGTCAACAAGGCCTTCGGGGTGATCCTGCTCGGTGTCGCCGTCTGGCTCGTTTCGCCGCTGCTGCCGCCGTCGGCCTCGCTCGCCGCCTGGGGCGTGCTGCTGATCGTCCCGGCGGTCTACCTGCACGCGCTCGACCCGCTGCCGGCGCACGCCAGGGGCGGGAAGCGCGTCGCCAAGGGCGCGGCACTGGTGCTGCTGCTCTACGGGGTGGCACTCGTCGTCGGCGCGCTGTCGGGGGCACGCGATCCCTGGCAGCCGCTCGCCGGGCTGCGCGGCAGCGTCGCCGAGGCGCCGCGCCTGCCCTTCGTCCGCGTCGCGTCGAACGCCGAACTCGACGCGCGGCTGGCCGAGGCCGCCGCGCGCGGCCAGCCGGCAATGCTCGACTTCTACGCCGACTGGTGCATCACCTGCAAGGAGATGGAGCGCGACAGCTTTGCCGACCCGCGCGTGCACGAACGCCTCTCCGGCTGGTTGCTGCTGCAGGCCGACGTCACCGCCAACAGCGCCGACGACGCCGCACTGCTCAAGCGTTTCCAGCTCTACGGCCCGCCCGGGATCATCTTCTTCGACCGCAGCGGCAAGGAGATCGCCGGCCGCCGCGTCGTCGGCTACCAGGACGCCCCGACCTTCCTGAAGTCCCTGCGCGGCCTCGACTGAGGTCGCCCGCAGCGCGGATTCGGTCCGCTACCGACGCTCGCATCCGCGCTGTCCGGCCTGGTTCGGACTCGGCCGGGCCCGTCATCCCCGACCAGCGCTTGGGCAGCCTCCCCTGCGCCGAAAATGCCCATGCCATCAAATGACGAAGGCAAGCTATACTTCGGCCATGGCGAGTTGCGTTCGTCACGATGCCGCTACGGCTTGACCTGACGAAAGGACTGCTAGCGCGCCCCTCGTCGCACGTCGCCGCGATCCCGGCACACCTTGGCAATCGCATCAGCTTACCCCATTGGCTTGTTCCGTGCATGCAACTGCACGCGCCCGATCGAGACGGAGAAAATCTTGTCCTCCCTACCCAAATGGAATCCGGAGCTCTGCGTCGGCAACCGCCAGATCGACGATCAGCACCGGCGCCTGTTGCTGCTCGGCGAGCAGGCCTTGGGCCTGCTCAAGGAAAATTCTTCAATGGCGCAGTTTCATGTCGTCCTCAACGACCTCGCCGACTTGGCGCGCAAACACTTTGCCGACGAGGAGCAGGTGCTCGCGCGCAACCACTGCCCGACCCTGGACGAGCACAAAGCGGAACATGCCGCCTATCTCGAACTGGTGACCGAGGTTTGCTATCAGGGAACGCAGAATCATCCGGACCGGGCCGGACTGGAACGGATCGTCAGCGAATACCTGAACCATCACCTGACCGAAACCGACATGAAATGCAAGGCGTTCATGAAGGATAAGCCGGGCTTCGGCGGCTGAGGCAGGACACCGTGGCCAGCGACTTGCGCAGGCGACACACGTGGGCAACGCCGCCCCCTGCCCGGTAGTCTGCAGACCATGCGCCCACGAGGCTTCACGCACAGCGACGCCAGCGCGACCAATACCCGGCCGGGTTTCTTCGCGGCGCTGACGATCGGCATCGTCCTGCTGCTCGGGACGATGCTGGCGGTGGAACTCAGGTCCGCCTACCAGCGCGAGCTCGACAATGCGGGGAAGATCAACGCGGCGTTTGCGCGTGTCCTCGAACAGGAGTTGCTCGCGTCGGTCGGCAAGGTCGACCTGATCGTGCAGGAAGCGAAGTATCACTACGAGAATCACCTCGCCGGCAAGGGGATGGCCGCGAGCGAATTGAACCCGACGCTCGGGCGCCTGCTCGGTCGCGTTCCCGGCATCCTCAGCCTGCGCATCGCCGACGAGTACGGCAACTACGTCTTCGACGCGAGCGGGCAGCTGTCCAGCGCCAACATCGCCGACCGCCAATATTTCCGCGTGCACCGTAGCGAAGCAGCGCGGGGAGCCTTCGTCGAAGGCCCCATCTTTTCGCGCGTCGCCGGCGTGTGGACGCTGGTGTTCAGCCGCGGCGTGCGCGACGCGCAGGGAAACTTCCGCGGCATCGTGCAGAGCTCGCTGCCGAGCGAATGGCTGACGAGTGCCTTCAGCGGCGCCGCGCGCGGTCAGAAAGGTGCAGCGCCGAGACTCGGGGCCGAGGATTCGATCTCGCTGCTCAACGCGGATTTCGTGCTGATCGCGCGTGCGCCGGCGGCGCCGGAGCTGATCGGCAAGCCCGTGCTCTCCACACAGCTGCAGCTTCAGGTGGCGGCGTCGCCGGCGAGCGGCACCTTCACCCTGCTCAGTCCGGTCGACGGGATCGAGCGGATCTACAGCTATCGGCGCGTCGGGGACTTCCCGGTCTATGTCGTGAGCGGGGTGGACAAGGACCAGGTGCTCACGCCATGGCGCAGGACCGCCGCGATCTACGCGGGACTCGCGCTGCTCCTGCTCGCCGGCGGCGTGCTGCTGGCGATCAACAACTACCGCAGCGAACAGGCAAGGCGCAGCCGGCAGGAACTGCGTTACGAGGAACTGCTGCGCACCTCCGCCGACGGCGTGCATGTGCTCGACCGTGACGGCAAGCTGCGCGAGGCCAACGACGCTTTCTACCGCATGCTCGGCCGCGATCCGGCCAGCGCCGTGACACTGCAGCTCGGCGACTGGATCGCGGCAGGCGAGCTCGACGAACTGCTCGCGGCGATGCGAAACGCCGGCGCCAGTGAATCCACCCGCGAAACCCGCTTCCGCCGTGCCGGCAGCGAGTCGATCGACGTCGAGCTCGTCATCCGCGGCATCGAGATCGCCGGCGAAGCGTTCGTGTATTGCTCGGCGCGCGACATCAGCGAACGCAAGGCGCTGGTCGAAAGCCTGCGTCACGCCAAGGAGTTCGCCGAGCAACTGGTCGAAAACGCGAACGTGATGGTGCTCGGTCTCGACGCGCAGGGGCGCGTGCTGATCTTCAATGCGCAGGCCGAGCAGATCACCGGTTTCGCCCGCAGCGAGATGCTCGGCCAGAACTGGTTTGCGACGAACTTGCTGCGCGATCCCGATGCCGGCACGCTGAAGGCGTTCGAGCAGGCAGTGGCGGGCGGCGAGGCGCCCTCGGAAATAGAAAATGCCATCTGGAACCGCGCGGGCGAGCCGCGGACGATTGCCTGGCGCAACAGCTTAATGGTCAGCCCGGAAGGCGAATGGATCTCGCTATCTCTGGGCATCGACGTGACCGAGCAGCGCAGCGTCGAGCGGCAACTCGAAGAGCATCGCCGCAACCTCGAGCTGCGCGTCGAAGAACGAACCGCCGAGCTCGACGCCTTGAACGAATCGCTGCGCAGCGCCAGCGAACGCCTGCAGACGATCTTCAATACCGCAAGCACCGGCATCCTGGTGATCCGCAAGCGCGTCATCGAGGAATGCAACCATGGTTTCGCGGAACTGACCGGCTATGGCGAAGGCGAGTTGATCGGCCAGCCGAACCAGAAACTGTATGCCGACCCCGAGGTCTGGCGGACGGTCGGCAGCGAAGCCTACGAAAGATTCGCACGCGGCGAGACGGACGTCAGGGAATTCCTGGTCCGGCGCAAGGACGGGAGCACCTTCTGGGCGCGGATGTCGAGCCGCGCGATCGATCCTGCCGATTTCGGCAAGGGCGTCGTCAGCATCGTCGAGGACATCAGCGCGTCGCGCGCTGCCGCCGAGGCCTTGCGCCTGGCTTACGCCGAACAGCAGGCGATCTTCGATTCCGCCAGCTCGGGAATCGCCTTGCTGAAGAACCGCATCCTGGTACGCGGCAACCAGAAACTGCACGAAATTTTCGGCTGGCCGCCCGGCGAACTGGTCGGCCAGCCGACCCGGGTCTGGTATCCCGACGAAGCGGCCTGGCAAGCGAGCGGCGCCTCGGCCTACGAAGAAATGTGGCAGGGCGAGACGCACCGGCGCGAGCACCAACTGGTTCACCGCGACGGCACCCTGTTCTGGGCGCGGATGAGCGGGCACGCGGTCGACGCGAACGATCCGGAGCGCGGAGCGGTGTTGATCATCGACGACATCACCGCCGAGCGCGCCGCCATCGCCGAACTGGCGCACGCGCGCGCGGTCGCCGAGACGGCCGCCAAAGCCAAGGCAGACTTCCTCGCCAACATGAGCCACGAGATCAGGACGCCGATGAACGCGATCATCGGCATGACGCACCTCGCGCTCAACACCGATCCGCTGCCGCGCCAACGCGAATACCTGCTGAAGATCCAGCGCTCCAGCCAGCATCTGCTCGGGGTCATCAACGACATCCTCGACTTCTCGAAGATCGAGGCCGGCAAGATGGCGGTCGAGCGGATCGAGTTCGATCTGGAGCGGGTGCTCGACAACGTCGCCGGCCTCAACGCCGAGAAGATCGCCAGCAAGGGTCTCGAACTCGTGATCGACATCGCCGACGACGTGCCGAACGAACTCGTCGGCGACCCCTTGCGCATCGGCCAGGTGCTGATCAACTACACCAACAACGCGGTCAAATTCACCGAAAAGGGTGAAATCGGCATCGAAGTCGCGGTCGCCGAGCAAGGCGACGATCAACTGCTGCTGCGTTTCTCGGTGCGCGATACCGGCATCGGCATCAGCGCCGAGCAGCGCGCCTCGCTGTTCCAGAGTTTTCAGCAGGCCGACAACTCGACCACGCGCCAGTACGGCGGCACCGGTCTCGGCCTCGCGATCGCCAAGCGCCTGACCGAGTTGATGGGCGGCGAGGTCGGCGTCGACAGCACCCCCGGAGTCGGTTCGACCTTCTGGTTCACCGCGCGTCTGGGGCGCGGCAAGCAGACGACGCCGCGCTTCCTGCCGCACCCCGACCTGCGCGGACGACGGGTGCTGGTCGTCGACGACAACGACTACGCGCGCGAGGTACTCGCGCACATGCTCTCCAGCATGAGCTTCGTCGTCAAGGCGCTTGCTTCCGGCCCCGAGGCGCTCGCCGAAGTCAGCCGCGCCGCCGCCTCCGGCGAAGCCTACGAGGTCGTCTTCCTCGACTGGAAGATGCCGGGAATGGACGGCGTCGCCACCGCCGCCGAGATACGTCGCCTGCAGCTCGCCAAGCCACCGCTGGTGTTGCTGGTCACCGCCTACGGACACGACGAGCGGGTCGGTTCCGCCGCGCAGGCGGGGGTCGATGAGATCCTGGTCAAGCCGGTGAGCCCTTCGCTGCTGTTCAACAGCGTGCTGCGTCTGCTCGGCGGCAGGGCCGGGGCCCGTCCCTCCGACCAGCCGGAGACGCCCGCAGGCCCCGATGTTTCCGTCCTTGCCGGCGCCCGCGCACTGCTCGTCGAAGACAACGATCTCAACCAGGAAGTGGCGACCGAACTCCTGCGCGAGATGGGTTTAGTCGTCGATGTCGCCGGCGACGGCTCGGTCGCGCTGGCCAAGGTGCAGCAGAACGCGTACGACGTCGTGCTCATGGACATGCAGATGCCGGTGATGGACGGGATCGCCGCGACGCGGGCGATACGCAGGATCGAGCGCCTCGCCGAACTGCCGATCCTGGCGATGACCGCCAACGCGATGGCAGGCGACCGCGAGCGCTGCCTCGAAGCCGGCATGAACGACCACATCGCCAAGCCGATCGACCCGAAGGACCTCGGCGACAAGCTGCTGCACTGGGTGAAGGCGCCGCAAGTACCTCCGGTCGCGCCGGAGGACGCAGCGCAGCCGAAGCCCATTGCGCAGCCGGAAACCGCGACGCCGGGACTCGCGATCCAGTCGCTCAGCGAGGTCACCGGCCTCGACGCGAAGCAGGGGCTTCGCCTCGCGCTGGGCCGCGAGGCGCTCTACCTCGGACTGCTGGCGAAGTTCGTCGCCGGGCAGGCCGACGCGCCGGCGCGCATCGCGCAAGCGCTCGCTGGCGGCGACCTCGCCGTTGCCGAACGACTCGCGCACACGCTCAAGGGCGTCGCCGCGCAGATCGGCGCCGGTGACGTCCGCTCGCTGGCCGAACAACTCGAGCACGCGATCCACAACCGCGCGCCGACGGTGCTGCTGGAAAAACTGCAGGCGCAGACCGTCACCGCGCTCGCCGTGCTGATCGAAGCGCTGAGCGCCTGCTTACCGCAGGCGCCGAGTGGCGCCGTAGCAACCCCGATAGCGATCGACGAAGCAGCACTACGCCCGGTCTGCACCCGGCTCGCCGAACTGCTCGCCAACGACGACTTCGCCAGCGCCCGTTGCCTCGCCGAAAACGAGGGCTTGCTGCACGCGGCCTTCGGCGAGGATTTCGCGCGTATCGCCACGGCGATCGAGAACTACGACTTCGCGACCGCGCTGGAGACGCTCACGAAAGCACGTCAGCGCGCGTGCTAGAATCGCCTTCCCCCCGACATAAAGGACCGATCGATCATGTTCTCCGGAATCATTGCCGGCCTCGGCCACATCGAACACCTGACGGCGCGCGCCGACGATTCCTCGACCGTGCGGCTGACGATCAACGCCGGCACGCTCGACCTGTCCGACGTCGCGCTCGGTGACTCGATCGCCTGCAACGGCGTCTGCCTGACCGTCGTCGAACTGCACCCCGGCCGCTTCTGCGTCGACGTCTCGCCGGAGACCCTCGAATGCACGGTCGGCCTCGACGCACCCGGCAACATCAACCTCGAAAAGGCGCTGCGCCTCGCCGACCGACTCGGCGGCCACCTCGTCTCGGGCCACGTCGACGGCGTCGGCGAAGTGCTGCGCTTCGACCCGGTCGGCGAAGGCGAGGACGCGTGCCGGCTGCTCGAAATCCGCGCGCCGCAGGAACTCGCCAAGTACATCGCGCGCAAGGGATCGATCACCGTCGACGGCGTCAGCCTGACCACCAACACGGTCGATGGCAGCGTGTTTACGATCAACCTGATCCCGCACACGCTGACGGTGACGACGCTCGGCCGCCTGCACGCCGGCGCCCGCGTCAACCTCGAAGTCGACCTGATCGCGCGCTACTGCGAGCGCATGCTGAGCTACCAGAACGCCGGCTGATCCATGGGCGGCTCGCCCGCCCTCTTCCAGACTCCTGGCCGGCTCCAGCCCGACGCCGGTTCTGACCGGCGTCGGTGCGTCGATATACGGCGGCCTCCGCCCGCGCGCAGCCACTCGGCAGCGATTCCGTATCGGGCGCCAGAAGTGGCCTTGCCGTCGGCGATCTGCGAGAATGTCCGGTCTACGGCGTGGCGCGCCCGCGAATCACGACGCGCCCGCTGTGCCGACTTCCGATCCAACGCCCCCCGGGGCTTCTTTCCGCTCAGAACAATGTCGCCGCAAACCGCAAACTCGAACACCATTTCCCCGATCGAGGACATCATCGCCGAGATGCGCGCAGGGCGCATGGTCATCCTGGTCGACGAGGAAGACCGCGAGAACGAGGGCGACCTCGTCCTCGCCGCCGAACACGTCACGGCCGAAGCGATCAACTTCATGGCCAAGTACGGTCGCGGGCTGATCTGCCTGACGCTGACCGAGGAGCGCTGCCGGCAACTCGGCCTGGTGCAGATGGCGCGCGACAACCGGAGCCCCTACTCGACCGCCTTCACCGTCTCGATCGAGGCTGCCGAGGGGGTCACCACCGGGATTTCGGCACAGGATCGCGCGGTGACGATCAAGACCGCGGTAGCGAAGAACGCCTCGCCGCAGGACATCGTGCAGCCGGGCCACGTCTTCCCGATCATGGCGCGCCCGGGCGGCGTCCTCGTCCGCGCCGGTCACACCGAGGCCGGCTGCGACCTGGCGCAACTCGCCGGCTGCGAGCCGTCGTCGGTGATCTGCGAGATCCTCAAGGAAGACGGGACGATGGCGCGCCTGCCCGACCTGCAGGAGTTCGCACGCGAGCACGGGCTGAAGATCGGTGCCATCGCCGACCTGATCCACTACCGCAGCCGCAACGAGAAGCTGGTCGAACGCAAGTTGACGAAGCCGGTGCGCACGCCCTACGGCGAGTTCACGCTGCACGCCTTCGCCGACCGCACCTCGCAGGAAGTGCATCTGGCGCTGACACACGGTGACATCAGCGCCGAGCGCGAGACGCTGGTACGCGTGCATGAGCCGCTGTCGGCGCTCGACTTCCTCGACCCGGACGGCAGAAGCAGCACCTTCCCGCTCGACGTTGCGCTGGCGGCGATCAGCAAGGCGCCGGCCGGCGCGATCGTCCTCCTGCGCAAGCCGCAGAGCGGCGCCGAGCTGCTCGCCGGGCTCGCCACCGACCAGTCCGCCAAGCCGGCGCGCTGGGACCCGCGCACCTATGGGATCGGCGCGCAGATCCTGCGCGAACTCGGCGTCGGCCAGATGAAGCTGCTCGGCAGCGCACGCAGGATGCCGAGCGTCGCCGGCTTCGACCTCGAAGTGACCGGCAACATCGCGACGCGCGAAGAACTCGTGCAGGCGGGTCTGGCCGCCTGATCCGGCCGCGCGCAATCCAACCCGCGGGCGCCGGGCGCCCGCATGAAGCAAGAGAGCACACCATGGCGCACTACGACACCATCCCCGAATTCGACTTCTCGACCCCCGACGCGCAGGCCGGCGCCGGTCGCCGCATCGGCATCGTCGTCGCCCGCTTCAACCCCGACGTCTGTGACGGCCTGCTCGGCGCCTGTGTCGGCGAGCTGCGCCGGCTAGGCGTCGCCGATGCCGACATCACCATCGCCTCGGTGCCCGGCGCGCTGGAGATCCCGCTGGCGCTGCTGACGATGGCGCACAGCCGCCGCTTCGACGCGCTGATCGCGCTCGGCGCGGTGATCCGCGGCGAAACCTACCACTTCGAGGTCGTTTCCAACGACTCGTGCCGCGCCGTGATGGAAGTCCAGCTCGACACTGGCGTACCGATCGCCAACGGCATACTGACCACCGAGGACGACGACCAGGCGCTCGCGCGCATGCAGACCAAGGGCGCCGACTGCGCGCGCGTCGCCGTCGAGATGGCGACCCTGCTGCGCGCACTGGAGAACAAGCAATGAGCACCGATCTTCCGCAAGGCCGCCCGGAGCAAGCTGCCAAGTCCGCCGGCAGGGCGCCCGCCAAGGCGCGCAGCGGCAAGTCGCCGCGTCGGCGTGCGCGCGAGTTCGCGCTGCAGGGGCTCTACCAGTGGCGGGTCGGCGGCGCCGACACGGCGTCGATCGAGGCCCACGTCCATGACGCCGAAGACTTCGACAAGGCCGACGGCGAGTTCTACCGTGCGCTGCTGCGCGGCGTGATCAGGCAGCAGGAAGCCCTGCAGGCCGAGATCGTCCCCTTCATCGACCGCCCCTTCGCCGACCTGTCGCCGATCGAATCCTGCGTCCTGCTCGCCGCCGCCTTCGAACTCGACAACTACCGCGAGACGCCCTACCGGGTGATCATCAACGAGTCGATCGAATTGGCCAAGGCCTTCGGCGGCGCCGACGGCCACAAGTTCGTCAACGGCGTGCTCGACAAGCTCGCCGCCAAGCTGCGCCCGGAAGAAGTCGCCGCGCGCCGCGCCGGTCGCTGAGCGCCGCCCCCGGCGCCGACACTCCGCCGCCCTGATCGATGGCTAGCGAATTCGACCTGATCCGCCGTCACTTCGCGCGCGCGACGCCGCAGGCCGTGCTCGGCCCCGGCGACGACTGCGCGCTGGTCGCCCCGTCACCGGGGCAGACGCTGGCGATCACCACCGACATGCTGGTCGCCGGCGTGCATTTCTTCGCCGACACGGATCCCTGGCGGCTCGGCTGGAAGACCCTGGCGGTGAATGTCTCCGACCTCGCGGCGATGGGCGCGCGCCCACGCTGGGCGCTCTTGGCCGGCGCACTGCCGGCGGCCGACGAATCCTGGATCGCCGCCTTCACCGGCGGTTTCTTCGCCTGCGCCGAACGCTACGGGGTCGACCTGATCGGCGGCGACACGACGCGCGGACCGCTGACCGTCTCGGTCACCGCGATCGGCGAAGTCCCCCCCGGCGCCGCGCTGCGCCGCGACGGCGCCCGGGCCGGCGACGACCTGTGGGTGTCCGGGACGCCGGGGCTGGCCAGCCTCGGACTCGCCGCTGCCAGGGGACGGGTTCGACTCGACGCGGCGCTCGCGCGGCGCTGCCGCGACGCGCTGGAGACACCGACGCCGCGCGTCGAACTCGGCCTCGCGCTGCGCGAACGGGCGCTCGCACACTCGGCGATCGACGTCTCCGACGGACTGCTCGCCGACTTGGGGCACATCCTCGAATGCTCGGGACTCGCCGGCGAAGTCGAACTGGCCACGCTGCCGGCCGCACCGGACGGCGTCGATCCGATGCTCTGGCGCGACTGCCTGCTCGCCGGCGGCGACGACTACGAACTGGTCTTCTCGGCCCCGCCAGAGGCGCGGCCGGCGATCGAAGCGCTGGCGCAAGCGCTGGCGCTGCCGCTGACACGCTGCGGCCGCCTCGCCGCTGCAGGCGCGCCCGCTACGCAGGCGGACGCGCCGGGTTTCGGCCTCGCCGCAGGCGCCGCGCCCTTGCGCGTGCTCGACGCCGAGGGCCGGCCGCTTGTCCTCACCCGTCGCGGATACGACCACTTTGATCAAGAAATCTAAAGCACCGCCGATCGCCTTCCTCTTCTCGCACCCGGCGCACTTCATCGCCTGTGGCTGCGGCAGCGGCCTGTCGCCGTGGGCGCCCGGAACCATCGGCACCCTGTTCGCCTGGGCGACCTTCCCGCTGCTCGCCTGGGCAATGAACGACGCGGCGCTCGCCGTCTTCCTCGCCGTCGCCTACCTGGTCGGCATCGGCGCTGCGCAGCGCACCGGCGCCGACCTCGGCGTCGTCGACCACGGCAGCATCGTCTGGGACGAGATCGTCCCCTTCTGGCTGGTGCTGTTCCTCTGTCCGGCAGGCTGGCTGTGGCAGACCGCGGCCTTCTTCCTGTTCCGCTTCTTCGACATCGTCAAGCCGCAGCCGGCGCGCTACTTCGACGAACACGTCAAGAACGGCTTCGGCGTGATGACCGACGACGTCTTCGCCGCGCTGTACACGGTAGGCGTCCTCCTGGCCGCGCAGGAACTGCTCGCGCGTTTCGCCGGTGCCTGAGCGCTGCGCCGGGCCCGGGATTTGATTCGGGGAGTTGATCATGGAACAGGAAAAGCTCGAAGCCCTCGCCGCCACCGTCGGCGCCCGACTCGCCGCGCGCGGTGAAACGCTGGCGCTGGCCGAATCCTGTACCGGCGGTTGGGTCGCGCAGTGCATCACCGCGATCGCCGGCAGTTCGGCGTGGTTCGACCGTGGCTTCGTCACCTACTCGAACGCGGCCAAGCAGGAGATGCTCGGCGTCAGCTTGGCGACGCTCAAGCATCACGGCGCGGTCAGCGAGGCGACCGCACTGGCGATGGCCGAAGGCGCGCTGGCGAAGAGCCACGCGCAACGCGCGATCGCCATCAGCGGCATCGCCGGACCGGACGGCGGATCGGCCGACAAGCCCGTCGGCACCGTCTGCTTCGCCTGGGCCGGCAGCGACGGGACGCATGCCGTCGCCACCTGCCGCTTCGCCGGCGACCGGCAGGCGGTTCGCGCGGCCGCCGTGGCCCACGCACTGGACGGCCTGCTCGGGCAACTGCCGCCGCTCGTGGTCTGATCGGCGCCCCGGGGACTCCGGACGGCGAATTACTGTATATAATCACAGTTAACGCACGCAGCCGCCGTTTGGCATGATGATGCGATAAATCCACCCATTCAGACAGAGGATCGACGATGGACGACAACAAGTCGAAGGCGCTCGCCGCGGCGCTGGCACAGATCGAAAAGCAGTTCGGCAAGGGCTCGATCATGAAGATGGGCGAGGGCTGCGTCGAAAACGACCTTCAGGTGGTATCGACGGGTTCGCTCGGGCTCGACATCGCGCTCGGCGTCGGCGGCCTGCCGCGCGGTCGCGTCGTCGAGATCTACGGTCCCGAATCGTCGGGCAAGACGACGCTGACGCTGCAGGTAGTCGCGCAGATGCAGAAGCTCGGCGGCGTCGCCGCGTTCATCGACGCCGAACACGCGCTAGACCCGAGCTACGCGCAGAAGCTCGGCGTGAACATGGAAGAACTGCTCATCTCGCAGCCCGACACCGGCGAACAGGCGCTCGAAATCGCCGACATGCTGGTGCGTTCAGCCAGCGTCGACCTGATCATCATCGACTCGGTCGCGGCGCTGGTGCCGAAGGCCGAAATCGAGGGTGAAATGGGCGACTCGCTGCCCGGCCTGCAGGCGCGCCTGATGAGCCAGGCACTGCGCAAGCTGACCTCCAACATCAAGAAGACGAACACGCTGGTCATCTTCATCAACCAGATCCGCATGAAGATCGGCGTCATGTTCGGCAGCCCGGAAACGACCACCGGCGGCAACGCGCTCAAGTTCTACGCGTCGGTCCGTCTCGACATCCGCCGCATCGGCAGCATCAAGAAGGGCGACGAGGTGATCGGCAGCGAAACCAAGGTCAAGGTGGTCAAGAACAAGGTCGCCCCACCCTTCCGCGAAGCGATCTTCGACATCCTCTACGGCGAGGGGGCTTCGCGCGAAGGCGAGATCATCGACCTCGGCGTCACGCACAAGCTGGTCGAGAAGTCCGGCTCCTGGTACGCGTACAAGGGCGAGAAGATCGGCCAGGGCAAGGACAACGCGCGCGATTTCCTGAAGAAGAATCCGGCGATCGCCGAGGAAATCGAAGCGGGCATCCGCCAGGCGGTGAACGTGCCGGCGGCCGGACGCCCGGCCGCCGAGGCCTGACGCAGGCCGCGTGGACACGCGCCGGAAACAGTCACTCGACCAGCTCCGGCAACAGCTGAGCGAGCTGGGTTCGGCGTCTCCGGCCAGCACGCCGGAGACGCCGCCGCTTGGCCCCCCGTCAGCGCAGCCTTCCGGGCTGCGCGCCTACGCGCTGCGCCTCCTCGCCCGGCGTGATTACCCGCGCGCCGAACTTGAGCGCAAGCTGGCGCGCCACTGCGCACGCCGGGTCGAGATGCAGGAGGAAGACGATGGCGAAGACTTCGACGCAAGCTTCGCGACCGACGCCGATGTCGATGCCGGCGAAACCCGGGCGGCGGACGCGTGGGCGATCGCCGCGCTGCTCGACGAATTAGCCGCGCGCGGGCTCCTCTCCGACACGCGCTACGCCGAGAACCGCGTCCGCTCGCGCGCCGGCCGCTACGGCAACGCCCGCCTCGAACAAGAGTTGCGCCAGAAAGGCGTCGACAGCGAGGCGCGCGCCGACGCCATCGCCGCTTGCGGCAGCGAGTTCGAGCGTGCCGCCGCCCTGTGGCGCCGCCGCTTCGGCAGCGCGCCGGCCGACGCCAGCGAGCGCCTGCGGCAGATGCGCTACCTCGCCGGACGCGGCTTTTCCGGCGATACGGTGCGCCGCGTCCTCGCCGATGCGGCGAACTTGTGCGCCGACGCGCGCGAAGACGGCGAGCCGTGCTAGCATCGGTTCCTTGGCCTTGCGCGTAAGCTGCGCAAGCTGAAACCGCGCGCACGGCGGAGCGACCGCGCTGCGCCCCGGGGCTCATTCATTACGCACTTTGCCGATAGATGCCTGAAACACAGAGCAAGCTTGCCGCGAGCAGGCTGATGAAGCGCTACAAGTCGCGCACCGTCGTAACCGACGTCTCGTTCGAGGTGAAGAGCGGCGAGGTGGTCGGCCTGCTCGGCCCCAACGGCGCCGGCAAGACGACCTGCTTCTACATGGTCGTCGGCCTGGTCGCCTGCGGCGGCGGCGAGGTCTACCTCGACGACACGCGGCTCACGCACCTGCCGATCCATCTGCGCGCCCGCCGCGGCGTCGCCTATCTGCCGCAGGAAGCGTCGGTGTTCCGCAAGCTGTCGGTACGCGAGAACATCGAGGCGATCCTCGAACTGCAGAAGCTGCCGAAAGCCGAGGTCAAGAACCGCCTGGAAACCCTGCTCGACGAGTTGCACATCGCTCACCTGCGCAACAGTCCGGCTGTGGCGCTCTCGGGCGGCGAACGACGGCGGGTCGAGATCGCCCGGGCACTGGCTGCCAATCCGCGCTTCGTCCTGCTCGACGAGCCCTTCGCGGGGGTCGATCCGATCGCCGTGCTCGAAATTCAGAAGATCATCCGCTTCCTCAAGGAGCGCGGCATCGGCGTGCTCATCACCGACCACAACGTGCGCGAAACCCTGGGCATCTGCGACCACGCTTACATCATCAACGAGGGCACCGTGCTCGCGGCGGGCCGCCCGGATGAAATCATTTATAATGAAAGCGTGCGCAAGGTGTATCTGGGGGAAAATTTCCGCCTCTGAACCTGCCAGCAAGCGCTGCGAACCCCGGCCCGAGTCTCGATGACTCATCGACCGACGTTCGACCCGCCACGCTAGCCATCCCCATTCATGAAACCAAGCCTCCAGCTCAAGCTCTCGCAGCATCTCGCGCTGACGCCACAGCTGCAGCTGTCCATCCGTCTACTGCAACTGTCGACGGTCGAGCTGGAGCAGGAGCTGGAAAAGTATCTGCTCGAAAACCCCCTGCTCGAACGCGACGAGGACGAGTTCTCGGCGCCGCAGGAGGCCGTCGAAGCCAGCCCGATGAGCGGTGAGGCGGCCGGCGAGCAACCGGCCGTGGCCGAAGTGGCGGAGACCGGGGAACTCGCCGAAGCCGGCGAAGGCGGTGAATCGCCCGACGGTTTCGACGAAACCTGGAGCAGCGAAGGCAGCTATCCAGGCTCCGGCAAGGATGAGGACGGCGATGCGCAGGAGGTGCAGGCGGCGACGACTTCCTTGCGCGAGCACCTGTTGTGGCAGATCGGGCTGATGGCCTTGCCGCAGCGCGACCTCGTACTGGTGCAATGCCTGATCGACGCGCTCGACGACGATGGCTATCTGACGGCTTCGCTCGCCGAATTGCACGAACTGCTGCCGCCCGAAATCGAAGAGGAGGAGTTGCAGGTCGCCCTGAAGCGTCTGCAGAGCCTCGAGCCGACCGGCGTCGGTGCGCGCAGCCCGCAGGAATGCCTGGCGCTGCAACTCGCCGCCCTGCCCGCTGACCAAACGCGCACGCTGGCACTGACGATCGTCAACGGGCATCTCGACCTGCTCGCCAACCGCGACTTCGCGCGCCTGCGCAAGATCACCGGCCGCGACGACGAAGCCTTGCGCGCGGCGCACGCACTGATCAGGAGCCTCAACCCGCATCCGGGGGCGCAGTACGGCGCGACCGACATCCGCTACGTCACTCCCGACGTCGTCGTGCGCAAGATCCGCGGGCAATGGACCGCGTCGATCAACAACGAGGCCTACCCGCGCCTGCGCATCAACCGCCTCTACGCCGACATCCTCTCGCGCCAGCGCGGTTCCGGCCTGGCCGGACAGTTGCAGGAAGCGCGCTGGCTGGTCAAGAATATCGAGCAGCGTTTCGACACCATCCTGCGTGTCGCGCAGGCGATCGTCGACCGGCAGCGCGACTTTTTCGAGCACGGCGACGTCGCCATGCGGCCGCTGGTGCTGCGCGAAATTGCCGACACCCTCGGCCTGCACGAATCGACCATCTCGCGCGTGACGACGCAGAAGTACATGGCGACCCCGCGCGGCGTCTTCGAACTCAAATATTTCTTCGGCAGCCACGTCGCCACCGACAGCGGCGGCGCCTGCTCGGCAACGGCGATCCGGGCGCTGATCAAGCAATTGATCGGCGCCGAGGACGCGAAGAAACCGCTTTCGGACAGCCAGTTGTCCGAAATACTCGGGCAGCAGGGAATCGTCGTGGCGCGACGAACGATTGCAAAATACCGTGAAGCGCTTAACATTCCGCCCGTAAATTTGCGCAAGACCATTTAATCACCAAGGAGCCGCACATGAACGTGCATATCACCGGACACCACCTCGAAATCACGCCGGCGATCCACGACTACCTCACCGGGAAGCTGGAGCGTGTGGTCAGCCACTTCGACCACGTGATCGCGGTCAACGCGACCCTGTCGGTGGAAAAGCTCAAGCAGAAAGCCGAAGTGACCGTTCGCCTGAGCGGCAAGGAAGTCCATGTCGAAGCTGCAGACGACGACCTCTATGCGGCGATCGACAGCCTGGTCGACAAGCTCGACCGCCAGGTGCAGAAGCACAAACAGAAGATCCAGGATCACCACCGCGGTGAGAAGATCAGCGACGCCTTCGCCGCCGAGTGATTTCTCTCCGGCGACGCCGTCCCGCGGCGTCGCCTTCTCCCTCATCAGATCAGCACAGCCAAACCCTGTCGACGTCGCATCGCGACGCCGGCCCGCGAGTCGTGTCCAATGAGCCAGATTGCAAAACTCCTGCCGCTCGATAACATCCTGCTCGACCTCGACGCCGGCAGCAAGAAACGGGTGTTCGAGCAGGCCTCCCTTCTCTTCGAGAACAATCGCAACATCGAACGCAGCAAGGTCTTTGACAGTCTGTTCGCGCGCGAGCGGCTCGGGTCGACCGGCCTCGGCCAAGGCATCGCCATCCCGCACGGGCGTATCAAGGGCCTCAAGGAAGCCTGTGGCGCCTTCATCCGCCTGCTCAACCCCGTCCCCTTCGACTCCCCCGACGGCAAGCCGGTGAGCCTCCTCTTCGTCCTGCTGGTTCCCGAGCAGGCGACCGAAGAACACCTGCAGATTCTCTCCGAACTGGCGCAACGCTTCTCCGACCGTACCTGCCGCGAGGCACTGGCCAGCGCCGCCGATGCCGAGGCGGTGCTCGCGCTGTTTTCCGAACGCTCATGATTGCCGGTCGCCGCTTCAGCATCGCCAAGCTCTACGACGACCATCGCGACAAGTTGCGGCTGGCCTGGATCGCCGCCGTCGGGGTCGACCGGCAGATCGAGCTGAAGGAGCGCGGCAACTACGGCGCCGACGTCGTCGGCCACCTCAACATCATCCACCCCGAGCGCCTGCAGGTGATCGGCGAGGGCGAAGTCAACTGGGCGCGCCGCGCGTCGCCGCAACGCGTCCGGCAACAGTTCCATGACCTGATCGATGCCAAGCCGCCGGCGCTGATCGTCGCCGACGACCAGGAAGTCCATCCGGAAATCATGGCCGTCTGCGAAAGCTCGCAGACGCCGCTCTTCTCGACGCCGAAGCCATGCTCGGCAGTGATCGACCTGTTGCGCATCTACCTCGCCAGCCGGCTCGCCGACACGACCTCGCTGCACGGCGTCTTCATGGACGTGTTCGGCATGGGCGTCCTGATCACCGGCGAATCGGGCGTCGGCAAGAGCGAACTCGCGCTCGACCTGATCTCGCGTGGTCACGGTCTGGTCGCCGACGACGTCGTCGAAGTGGCGCGCATCGCCCCGGCGACCATCGAGGGCCGCTGCCCGGGGATGCTGCGCGACTACCTCGAAGTGCGTGGGATCGGTCTGCTCAACATCCGGACGATCTTCGGCGAAACGGCAGCGCGCCGGAAGATGAAGCTCAAGCTGATCGTCCACCTGCAGCGGGCGGCAGCGGTCTCCCCCGATACGCCGCGCCTTCCCCTCGACGAGCAGACGCAGGAAGTGCTCGGCGTGCCGATCCGCAAGGTGGTGATTCCCGTGGCCGCCGGTCGCAACCTCGCCGTCCTGCTCGAAGCCGCGGTGCGCAACAACATCCTGCAGTTGCGCGGCATCGACAGCATGGGCGAATTCATCAACCGCCAGCAGCAGGCGCTGCTAGACGACGACATGTAAACGGGCTCCACGAGCCTCGTCCAGACAAGCCGCAAGGAGGAAACGAAGATGAAAGCACTGATCACCAGCCTCTCCCTCGTCGTCGGCTTGATCGCCGGTCCCGCCTTCGCCGCCGACGAAGCGAAGAAGGATCCCTCGCCCGCGCAGCAGGCCCAGCAGGAACGGATGAGGAACTGCAACAAGGAAGCCGGGGAGAAGTCGCTCGGCGGTGACGAGCGCAAGCAGTTCATGAAGGACTGCCTGGCCGGGAAGACCGCCAGCCAGAAACCCGAAGCGGCGCCACCGGCGACCCCGCAGGAAAAGATGAAGGTCTGCAACAAGGACGCGAGCGAGAAGGAACTCAAGGGCGACGAGCGCAAGAAGTTCATGAGCGAGTGCCTCAAGCGCTGATCGCTGCCCACGTAGGCGAAAAGCCAGCCGTGAGGCTGGCTTTTTTCATGGCGCCATGACCCCATTCATCGAGCGGAGCAGCCCTCTTGACTATGACATTCGAATACTGGCTATAATGAGTTCCCCATCAACCCGCAAGGAGGAAGCGCAGATGAAAGCTCTGATCGTCAGCATGACCATCGCCTTCGGCCTGGTCGCAGGACAGGCACTCGCCGCAGACGAGACCAAGAAGGAACAGTCGCCCGCGCAGCGAGCCCAGCAGGAGCGGATGAAGAACTGCAACAAGCAGGCCAGGGAGCAGGCGCTCAAGGGCGACGAGCGCAAGCAGTTCATGAAGGGATGCCTGTCAGGTAAGAGCGCCAGCCAGAAACCCTGAGCGACCACGACCGGGCCGGCGACACAGCAGGGCAGATGAAAACCTGCAGCGCAGGGCAGGCACCTGACGAGCGCAGGCAATTCATGAGTGAATGCCTCAAGGGCTGATCGCCGGCCCACCGGCGCAGGGATCCTCGCGCCGGACCTCAGCCGATCGCCCGGTGCGCGGCGATGATGTCGGCGCTCCAGGCGGGATTGACGATGGTCACGTAGCCCGCCGCGTGTGCCTCGCGAATGAAGACGCTGAGGTCGAAGAGGCTCTCGAGGGCAAATGGGCTCAGCGGATCGTTGGGGACGAAGGCGATGACGGGCAGGTCGATGTCATTGACGAAGGGGCGTCCGGCCTCGTCGCTGTGGTGCACGATGTTGCCGCCGCGGTAGCCGCGTCGGCTGATCGCCATGTTGAGTCGCGCGGCGGTGTCCTCGATACGCAGGCTGATGTTGCCGAGCCCGTGCGGCTCGAGGGCATCCACGTTGGCCTCGATGGCGCGGCGGAGCGCGGCGTCGGCCGGCGGCACCTGCTGCGTGAGTGCGTGGAGGGTGAAGGGATCGACAGGACGGCGGTCCACTCCGAGCACACGCTGCGCCACAAAGTTTTGCCGGCGCGGCCAGACGGCGAACAGGTCGTAGTCGCCCGTGCACGCGCGGCGATAACTGGCGCCGAGCGGAACGTGCGGGTTCACCAGCGCCTCCACGGCGAATTCGCGACCGCCCGTGTCCAGGCAATTGATGCTCCACAAAGGCTCGTTGGCATCGGGGATGCCGTGCAAGCGGCGCAAGGGAAAGCGCAGGCCGGCCGCAAACGGCGGCAGCGCTGCGGCGCCGGCGGGAGGGACCGCACGGTAGATGATCTCGTCGACGCCCGGGGCGGCGACCTCCTGTATGAGGAAGTTCGCGATCAGCCACTGGCGACGAAATTCGCTGATGAACAGCGGGACCGAGGTGGCGCCGTGCGCCAGCGCCGCAAAGACCATGTCGGCCTGCTTGGCAATTCCGGCATCTTGCCGGCTCTGCTTGCTGAAATGGGGGTCGAGCAGCACGAAGCCGGCCATCGGCCCCCAGTCACAGGACTTCGCCTTGATGGCGAAGCCTTTGGTCGCGTAGCTCTCCTCGATCAGTCCCGTCGCATACTTGCCGGGCGCGCGCGAGACGATGATGTTCTTCGTCTCGTCGGCCACTTCCTGAAAAGCCCCGCCGTGGCTGTACGGGAAACCCACCCGGTCGCAGGCATCGATCAATCCCTGGCGCATCGCACACCTCCGGCAGCCGGCGCAGGCCGGTCGTCCTGAAAATCACGGCGGAGCCGCGGCGCTCATCATGCTTGCTGCGCCAGGGCCACCATAAAAATTCATCCGCATATGCCGAATGATCATCCGGACGCCGGTGCCTGTCAAAGAGTTTGTGCGGCGTGCGCGCACATGAACGCAGTTGCGGACGCCCGGCAGCAACTGCGGACTACGGGCCCGGTTCTCGCATCTTGCATCGGCGATGTGTATCATGAAAGTAGCGCGGTGAACGCAAGCAGCATTCTGCCGATCGCCTGATCTCGACCGGGAATGCCCGTCGCCGCGGCGCTGGGCTGTGCAGGCAGATGGCCCCCGCTCACAAGGCAAGGCCTTGCTTCGTCAAGTCCTGTTCCCTCCGGGGAGATACTTTCTCCGGAACCGGTGTTCATCACGACGGTCTGAGGCGTCGTCCATGATCGAAGCTGCGCATGGCCGCTCGCACGCCATCGGCTTCATGGCGACACAATCGGCCCGCGCTCTGGAAGCAAGGCATGTGGGCGTACCGCCTTCGCGACAGCGGCCGATGTCTCGCCAGCTCCGCACTCAGACAACTTTTCGCTCCACAGACACTCATGAACGAACGCACTCGATTTGCCGGACTCGTGCTCGGCCTCTGTGCCAGCGTTGGATTCCTCTGCACCAGCCCGGCTCACGCCGCTCCGGCGGCGACGCATCCCTTCGGCCCGTCGAAACCCGTCCCCGGACGTTACATCGTCGTCTTCGCCGACAAGGTCAGTGACAGCGCTGCCGAAACCGCGGCCCTGATGAAGGGAAGAGGCGGCAAGGTTCACCACGTCTTCGGCAAGGCCCTGAAAGGCTTTGCCGCGACCCTGCCGGACGCAGCCGTGCAGGCGCTGCGCGAACATCCGAACGTGAGCTTCGTCGAGCAGGACCAGACGATCACCCTCAAGGCGCAGGAGAACAACGCGACCTGGGGGCTCGACCGCATCGACCAGGTCACCCGCCCGCTGAACACGGTCTATCAGTACAACTACTCGGCCGCCGGGGTGAACGCCTTCATCATCGACACCGGCGTCCGTGCCGACCACAGCGAGTTCACGGGTCGCCTGCTCCCCGGTTACAACGTTGCTGCCGACGCTTCGGGCGTGGTGAACAGTACCAACACCAATGACTGCAACGGCCACGGCACCCACGTCGCGGGAACGGTCGGCGGCACCGTCTACGGCGTGGCCAAGGGCGTCTCGCTCATCCCCGTGCGCGTGCTCGACTGCGCAGGCTCGGGCACGACCAGCGGCGTCATCGCCGGCATCGACTGGGCTGCCGGCAGCGCCCTGCGCCCTGCCGTCGCCAATCTGTCGCTCGGTGGCGGCTTGTCCACGGCACTGAACGCCGCGGTTGCCGGCGCGGTGAGCAAGGGCGTGACCATGGTGGTTGCCGCCGGCAACAGCAACGCCGACGCGTGCAGCTACTCGCCGGCGAGCGAGCCGAGCGCGATCACCGTCGCCGCCAGCGACAGCGCCGACGTCCGCGCCTCGTACTCGAACTACGGCAGCTGCGTGGACATCTTCGCCCCGGGCAGCGCCATCACCTCGGCGTGGAACACCGGTCCCAGCGCAACGAACACGATCAGCGGCACTTCGATGGCGACTCCGCACGTCGCCGGGATTGCCGCGCTGGCGCTCGCCGCCAACCCGTCCGCGACGCCGGCGGCAGTGACGAGCTTCCTGCTCGCCAACGCCTCGGCCAACCAGATCAGCTCGGCGGGAACCGGTTCGCCCAACCTGCTCGCCTATTCGCTAGCCGCCGGCGCGCCGAGCGAACCGGCGAAACAGCTGATCGCGGTGCAATCGATCAGCGGTTCCGCGGTTAAGAAAGGCAAGAGCTGGACCGCCTCGGCCACGGTGACGATTCGCAAGCTCGGCACCAGCACCCCCTTCGCCAACGCAACGGTCAGCGGCAGCTTCAGTCCTGGCGGCAACAAGACCTGCATCACCGGCAGCACCGGCAGTTGCAAGCTGAGCAGCAACAGCCTCCCGATCACGACTGCGGCGTCCGTGTTCACCGTAACCAACGTGACGGGTGCGAACACCTCGTATGACGCCTCGCAGAACACGGCAACGACGCTGACCATCTACCAACCGTGAAACACGCGCTGTGGAGGAGAGGTGCCGCCGCACTTCGTCCCCTGAAGTCGCCTGGCCCGCCTCAGCCAAGGCCTGCGTACGGCGGCGCCCTGCTCATGGCGCCCTGTCGCTGGCCGGCAGCGTGTACCGTTCCTCTACTGAGTTTCGCCGTCCGGAGCAGCGGACGGATGCTTGCCTTCCGGGCTGCGCTCATGCGTGCGACTTGGTCATCAGCCTCAGTATCTTCAGGTTGATGACCAGGAAACGGACGAACTGCCACGGCAGGGACTTGCGCATATAGCGCGTGAACGGCGTCGGCGCCGGTGGATAGTAAGCCTGCTGGTACGGCTCGCGGTTGGTGATCTTGGCTGTCATGCCCTTCTCCTGAGGAAAGCGTCGCTACCCGTGGCCTCGTCAATCCGGCATCAGCGACCAGCCCGGCCGCAGTCGCGCCTGGTAGATGAAGGCATGGTGCAGCAGGTACTTCATCCAGTGCCCGGCCAGACCGATCTCGCCGAAGGTCAGGTTGAGGTCACGGCCGTACTCCGGGTATTTCTCGAAATCCGGGACGACCGGGAAGACAGTCATGGTGACCGCACTCCCGCTGAAGAAGCCCGCCCCGGTCGAGGCGACGCAGGCGGCGCCCATGTCGGCCATCGATGCGCTCTGCGTCGGTTTTTCTGAGCCCTTGAGCATGTCGCAGATGCTCTTCGCGACCGATTTGGCCATCGCTGCCGAAGGCATGCCGGTGCGCGGCGGCGCCGGATTGATCGGCGTCCCGTTGGCGCTCTGCATCGGCTTGCTGATCAGATGCGGTGGCGCGAAGGCGATGCCGACCGAGAAGATGTTGCGGTAGCCCGGCGTCTGGTAGGTCTTCGGCCAGTCACGCGCGCTCCACTCGATGAACGGCCGTGGCGTGTAGTCGGCATCGACACGCATGAACCCGTTCGGCGCGAAGAGCTGGCCGGTGATGTCGGCGCCGGCTCGGTCGAAGGCCTTCAGCCCGACCCCGCAGAAAGGCGGGATCAGCATCGCGAAATCGAATTCCTGGACGTGGAAGTTGCCGTCGAGGGTTTCGTAGTGGATCTGCCCGGCCTCGACCTTGGTCACGTGCGCGCGCGTGATCCACGCCATGCCGCGCTCGACCATCAGCGATTCGGCGAAATTCTTGGCGTTGGTGATGTAGCCGCCACGCTTGATGTGCACGCCGCCCATGCCGAAGTCGCCGAGTTCGTACTCGTTGCTGAGCCATACGATGCGGGCCTTGTCGCGCACGCCGGCCTCGCGCAACTTGTGGTCGACGTTGTAGATGTACTCGAAGGCGGCGCCCTGGCAGGTGCAGGTACCGTGGCCGGTGCCGACGACGAAGGTGCGACTGGCGCCGGCGCGCATCGCCCCGATGTTTTGCTGGAGTTGCTCGTTGGCTTCGAGCGCATGCGACGCCGTGCATACCGACACCGTGAGTCCGTGCTCGGGCCCGAGACCCGGCGTCGCTCCGAAATTGAGCTTCGGCCCGGTCGCATTCACCAGATAGTCGTAGCTGATGTTCTCGCGCTCGCCGGCGCGCGCGGGGAGCGTGTATTCGATGCTGACGTAGGGCTGCGCGCTCGTCGCGTCACCCTCCGGGTTGATCGACAGCGCCTTCGCCTGGCGGAAGTCGACGCGGGTCTTGCGGTAGATCTCGGCGAGATCGAAGCAGACATCGTCCTCCTTCATGTCGCCGACGCCGACCCAGATGTTCGAAGGGATCCAGTTCCACTTGGCGTTCGGGGAAACGACGACGATTTCGTGCGCCTTGCCGAGCCAGAGGTTGAGGTAGCGGGCGACGGTATGACCGGCAATTCCCGCACCCAAGATCACGATTCTTGCCATCTCCGTCTCCTCGAACGATCGGGGCCTGCGGCAGCAATGAGGGCTGCCCTCTTTAATCATTACGCAACTCATTGCGCATCTGAATATTAGCGATCTCTGATTTTTATTGCAAACGGAATCCCCGTCGAATTCACCAGCGACCGACTTGCCGAGCCGGCAATGGAGCGGATAGAATATCAGAACTATCTAATATTCTAGTTCGATGCAGCCGCATCGCCCGGCGAAGGATCCCATGAGAACCGATCAAGACACCCCCACAGCCTTCACTGCGGCGCCCCGGCAAGTGCTGCCGCAGGACGCCGAATGCGCCATCAGCGCAGCCGACGTCCTGCTCGACGTCAGGGAAGCGCATGAATACGCCGCCGGCCACCTCCCCGGCGCCAGGCTCGTCCCGCTCCGCCTGCTCGGTTTCGTCCTGCCCGCGACGCCGGAACTCAGCTCGCGCGACCTGAAGATCGTCGTCTACTGCAAGACCAGCGGCCGCTCGGCGGTGGCGCTTGGCATCTTGCATGAGATGGGCTACCGCAACCTCGCCCTGCTTGCCGGCGGTTATGATGCATGGCTCGCCGCCGGCAAGCCGGTCGAGAAGTAGGCGCTGCAGCGAACGACGCCACATTCATCCAGACAAGAAGGAAGCCATGAAAGCCTTTCAGGATTACTACCCGGAAAACCTCGCCCACTGCTACGGCTGCGGGCGCGAGAACGAACACGGGCACCGGATCAAGACCTTCTGGGAGGGCGACGAGAGCGTCACCCGCTTCACCCCCGAGCCCTGGCACACGGCGGTACCGGGTTTCGTCTACGGCGGCCTGC
The DNA here is from genome assembly GCF_016653115.1 of Rhodocyclus purpureus. GTDB lineage: Bacteria > Pseudomonadota > Gammaproteobacteria > Burkholderiales > Rhodocyclaceae > Rhodocyclus > Rhodocyclus purpureus. The sequence continues at coordinate 82,837 of NZ_NHRX01000034.1, read as the reverse complement.
TGGCTTCGCTGATCGACTGCCATGGCACCGGCACCGCCGCAGCGGCGGCCTACCGCGCCGAAGGCCGCGCGATGGACAGCCTGCCGGCGCTGCGCTTCGTCACCGGCTCGCTCAAGGTCAGCTACCTGAAGCCGACCCCGCTCGGTCCGGAAATCGAGATCCGCGGCCGGGTCAGCGAGATCAAGGGACGCAAGGTCGTCGTCGAGTCCTCGGTCATCGTCGACGGGGTAGTCACCGCGCGCGGCGAAGTGGTCGCCGTGCAGATGCCCGAGAACTTCGGCGCCTGATCCACTCAGCCAAGGACAGAAAATGAAAATCGTGATCATCGGTGGCGTCGCTGGCGGCGCCACCGCCGCGGCACGCATCCGCCGCAACGACGAGCGCGCGCAGATCGTCATGGTCGAGCGCGGCCCCTACGTGAGCTTCGCCAACTGCGGGCTGCCGTACCACATTTCCGGGACGATCGCCGAGCGCGGCCAGTTGCTGGTGGCGACCGCCGACCTCTTCCGCGACCGCTACCGCGTCGACGTCCGCGCCGAAACCGAGGCGCTCGCGATCGACCGCGCGGCGAAGAGCGTCCGCCTGCGCAATCTCGCCAGCGGCGAGGAATACGACGAGCGCTACGACCGCCTGCTGCTCGCGCCGGGCGCCGAGCCGATCCGCCCGCCGCTGCCGGGGCTCGCTTCGCCGCGCGTGTTCAGCCTGCGCAACCTGCCCGACCTCGACCGCATCATGGCGCACCTGACGACACAAGCGCCGCGCCGCGCTGTGGTCATCGGCGGCGGCTTCATCGGCGTCGAAGTCGCCGAGAACCTGGTCGAGCGCGGCCTCGCCACGGTGCTGGTCGAGGGTACCGAGCAGATCCTGGCGCCGCTCGACTACGAGATGGCGGCGATCGTACAGACGCACTTGCGCGACAAGGGGGTCACGCTGAGCCTCGACGACAAGCTCGCGCGCGTCGAGGACCAGGCCGACACCTCGATCGTGCACCTCGCCAGCGGTCGCCAGCTCGCTGCCGACCTCGTCGTGCTGGCGATCGGCGTGCGTCCGGAGACGCAGCTCGCACGGGAGGCCGGGCTCGAACTCGGCGCGACCGGCGGCATCAGGGTCGACGAACACCTGCGCACTTCCGACGTGTCGATCTGGGCGGTCGGCGACGCGGTCGAGGTCACGCAGACGATCAGCGGCCGGCAGGTCCTGATCCCGCTCGCCGGCCCGGCCAACCGCCAGGGGCGCATGGCCGCCGACAACATGGTCTTCGGCAACACGCGCTCCTACCGCGGAACGCTCGGCACCGCGATCCTGAAAGCCTTCGACCTCGGCGTCGCCAGCACCGGACTCAACGAGAAACAGCTGATCGCAGCCGGCATCGACTACCGCGCGACGATCACGCACGGCGGATCGCATGCGGGCTACTACCCGGGCGCCCGGCAGATCAGCCTCAAGCTCCTCTACTCGCCGCAGGGGCGCATCCTCGGCGCGCAGGCCGTCGGCGAAGTCGGCGCCGACAAGCGCATCGACGTGATCGCGACGGCGATCCACGGCGGCATGAGCGTCGATGACCTGGCCGAGCTCGAACTCGCCTACGCACCGCCGTTCGGCTCAGCCAAGGACCCGGTCAACATCGCCGGCTACGTCGCCAGCAATCTCCTCGACGGTTCCCTCGAGTCGATCGACTGGCGGACGCTCGCGGCGATGGCACCGGGGGCGGTGCAGTTGATCGACGTGCGTAGCGCCGCCGAGGTCGCGCTCGGCGTGATCCCCGGCTCGCGCCACATCGACGTGAACGAGCTGCGCGACCGTCTCGGCGAGCTCGACCCGGACGCGCCGACGGTGGTCACCTGTCAGGTCGGCATGCGTGGTTATCTGGCCTACCGAATTCTCAAGCAGTCCGGATTCAAGGACGTGAAAAACCTCTCCGGCGGCTACAAGACCTGGGCATGGGCCGTCGCCCGGCAGGCGAGCACGGACGACTTCGAGCTCGAGTAGGCGGTCTCGCGCAAGACGCCCGTGCGCAGCCGGAAAAATGCCGATAGAATGGAAACTGACTTCTCGAAGCGAAAGGAACCGGAAAATGCCTACCAGGACCTTGCCCCGACTGCTCGTCTCACTCTTTCTTGGCGGCAGCTTTGCGCTGGCCAACGCCGGCGAGGCTGCTGCTCCGCCGCCGGCTGCGGCCAAGCCCGCGGCGACGCCGATCTACGGCAGCCAGTTGATGACTGCGCAGGAGCGCAGTGAATACCGCAGCAGGATGCGCAGCGCAAAAAGCGCTGAAGAGCGCGAGAAGGTTCGCCTGGAGCATCACGAGGCGATGAAGGCACGTGCCGCCGAACGCGGCGTCACCCTGCCCGACGCGCCGCCGCCACAGGGCATGGGCCAGGGTAAGGGTCCCGGCGGCGGCATGGGACCAGGCAGGGGAATGGGAATGGGGCCGGGAATGGGAGCGGGTGGCACCGGCAGCGCTCCGTGAGGAGCGGCGGACCTTCCCGACGCCGCTCAGCGCTGCGCGCGCGAACTGCTCAGCCGCGCAGCGCGTTCAGCCTGCGGTAAAGGGTCCGTTCGCTGATGCCGAGGCTGGCTGCCAGTTCGCGGCGCGAAGGCGCACGCGCTGAGGAAAGCCACGCTGCCAGCGCTTCAGCGTCAGCCGGCGCAGGGCGCGCCGGCTGGACCAAGGCGAGCGGAGCCGCTGCGGCCATGGGTGGTGCGTCGGGCGGCAAGCCCAGGCCGCGTACCTCGTCGGCCAGATGCTCGGGCTGCACGGTATCACCGTCACAGAGCAGGCTCGCGCGTTCGAGCAGGTTGCGCAACTCGCGCACGTTGCCCGGGTAGTCGTAGGCCGTGAGCAAGGCCAGCGCGGGCTCGGAAATCGCCAGTTCACGCGTGGGAGCGACCCGCTTCAACAGCGCCGCGACGAGCAGGGGAATGTCCTCGCGCCGCTCGCGCAGCGCCGGCAAGCGGATCGGGAAGGTGTTCAGCCGGTAGTAGAGATCCTGGCGGAATTCGCCGCGCGCGACCAGCTCCGCCAGCGGACGGTGGGTCGCCGAAATCAGGCGGATGTCGGCGCGGCGCAGTTCGGTCGAGCCGACGCGGCGGAAGGCCCCGGTTTCGAGCAGGCGCAGGAGCTTGACCTGCATCGCCAGCGGGATGTCGCCGAGTTCGTCGAGGAACAGGGTGCCGCCGGCAGCTGCCTCGACCAGGCCGATCTTGCGCACGTTGGCGCCGGTGAAGGCACCGCGCTCGTGACCGAAGAGTTCGCTCTCGAACAGGTTCTCCGACAGTCCCGAGCAGTCGACGGCGACGAATGGGCCGTTCGCACGCCGGCTGGCTTCGTGGATCGCCTGCGCGACCAGCTCCTTGCCGACCCCGGACTCGCCCTGCAGCAGCACCGACGCTTCGGCCGGCGCGACGCGGTGCACGAGTTCGAGCATCGCGCGAAACGCCGGCGCGCGGCCGATCAGCCCATGCGAATCGGCGAGTCCGCGCACCGCGGGCAAGGGCTCCAACTTCTCGACGAACCAAGCAATGTTTCCCTCGGTGTCGCGCACTGGCGACAGCTCGATGCTCTCGTATTTCTCGCCGGCCGGGGTGTGGTGCAGGTGCAGCACGCGCTCGCGCTGTCCGGACTTGAGGCTGCGCGCCAGCGGGCACGACTCGCCGGCCTGGTCGCAGGGGGCCGTATAGCGGTGCGAGACTTCGTAACAGGTGCGTCCCCGGACGTCGTCGCAGGCACCGCAGGCCGCCCGGTAGGCGGCATTGGCGGCAACGATGCGGTAGCCACGGTCGCAGAGGATGTGCGGCTCGGGCAGGGTTTCGAGGAAGGAAACCAGCTCGGGCAGGACGGTCGATCGGCTGGGCATGGGTCAATACTCTCTGCCGGAAGGACTGCCAATGATCGGCAGGAAGGCAGCCCCAAGTCAAACGCCCCGGGGCCAGCCGGCGTCCTTCCGGCAGCGCGCTCGCTCTGGATCAGTCCTCGAGCATGCTGCGCAGCATCCACGCGGTCTTCTCGTGGACGTCCATGCGCTGGGTCAGCAGGTCGGCGGTCGGCTGGTCGTTGGCCGCGTCGACGATCGGGAACAGCTTGCGCGCCGTGCGGGCGGTTGCTTCCTGCGCCGCAACCAGGTGGCGGACCATGTCGTCGGCCTTCGGCACGCCTTCGACTTCCTCGATCGAGGCGAGCTTGACGAATTCCTTGTAGGTGCCGGGCGCCGGGTAGCCGAGCGCGCGGATGCGTTCGGCGATGGTATCGAGCGCGTTCCACTGCTCGGTGTATTGGGTCATGAACATCTGGTGCAGGCTGTTGAACTGCGGGCCGGTGACGTTCCAGTGAAAGTTGTGCGTCATCAGGTACAGCGTGTAGCTGTCGGCAAGCAGGGCCGACAGTCCGTCGGCGATCTGCTTGCGCTCGTCGTTACTGATGCCGATATCGATCATCGGCGTCTTTGCTTTCTTTGCCATCGTATTTTTCTCCAGAAAAAAGGACGCGCAGCCTGCGCGTCCGGCCCACAAAACGTCAGCGGGTGACTGCGGCGCACGGGCGCCTCACTTCCCCTGACGCGGACAATTCTTGCACGGCTTCCTGCTCTTGCAACATTTCTTGCTCATGCGCACACCTCGGCGGCGGACGGCCCGGCGCACGCCGGGCCGCTCCCCGTCAGGCCAGATCGAAGCGATCGGCGTTCATGACCTTGGTCCAGGCGGCGACGAAGTCCCTGACGAACTTCTCCTTGTTGTCGTCCTGGGCATAGACCTCGGCGTAGGCGCGCAGCACCGAGTTCGAACCGAACACCAGATCGACGCGGGTGGCCGTCCATTTCACGGCGCCACTCCTGCGCTCGACGATCGCATAGCTGTTGCGGCCCGTCGGCTTCCAGGTGTAGGCCATGTCGGTGAGATTGACGAAGAAGTCGTTGCTGAGCACGCCGACGCGCTCGGTGAACACGCCGTGCTGGCTGCCGCCGTGGTTGGTGCCGAGCACGCGCAGGCCGCCGAGCAGGACCGTCATCTCGCAGGCGGAGAGCCGCATCAGCTGCGCGCGGTCGAGCAGCAGTTCCTCGGGCTGGACAACGTAGTCCTTCTTCAGCCAGTTGCGGAAACCGTCGGCCAGGGGTTCGAGCACCTCGAAGGACTCGGCGTCGGTCATTTCCTGCGTCGCGTCGCCGCGACCCGGCGCGAAGGGAACCGTCACCTCGACGCCTGCCGCCTTCGCCGCCTGCTCGACGCCGAGATTGCCGGCCAGCACGATCACGTCGGCGACGCTGGCGCCCGCTTCGGCGGCGATCTTCTCCAGCACCGCCAGCACCTTGGCCAGGCGTGCGGGCTCGTTGCCCTCCCAGTCCTTCTGCGGAGCCAGGCGGATGCGCGCGCCGTTGGCGCCACCGCGCTTGTCCGAGCCGCGGAAGGTGCGCGCGCTGTCCCAGGCGGTGCTGACCATCTCGGCGATCGACAGTCCACTGGAGGCGATCTTCGCCTTGACCGCGGCGACGTCGTAGTCGCTACGGCCGGCCGGCACCGGATCCTGCCAGATCAGGTCTTCCTGTGGCACGTCCGGGCCGATGTAGCGCGACTTCGGCCCCATGTCGCGGTGGGTCAGCTTGAACCAGGCACGCGCGAAGACCTCGGCCAGGTAGTCCGGGTCACGGTAGAAGCGTTCCGAGATCTTGCGGTACTCGGGGTCCACCTTCAGGGCCATGTCGGCGTCGGTCATGATCGGGTTGTAGCGGATCGACGGATCCTCGACATCGACCGGCCGGTCTTCTTCCCTGATGTTGACCGGCTCGTACTGCCAGGCGCCGGCCGGGCTCTTCCTGAGTTCCCAGTCGTGCTCGAGCAGCATCTTGAAGTAGCCGTTGTCCCATCGCGTCGGGTGCGTGGTCCAGGCGCCCTCGATGCCGCTGGTCACGGTGTTGCGGCCGATGCCGCGGCTGCTGTGGTTGATCCAGCCGAGACCCTGTTCCTCGAGCTCGGCGCCTTCCGGGGCGGGCCCGAGCTTGGCGGCATCGCCGTTGCCGTGCGCCTTGCCGACGGTGTGACCGCCGGCAGTGAGCGCCACGGTCTCCTCGTCGTTCATGGCCATGCGCGCGAAGGTCACGCGCATGTCACGCGCGGTCTTCAGCGGGTCGGGCTGACCGTCGACGCCTTCCGGGTTCACGTAGATCAGGCCCATCATCACCGCGGCCAGCGGGTTCTCCAGGTCGCGCTCGCCCGAGTAACGGTTGCCCTCGCCGCCGCTCTTCTGCAGCCATTCCCTTTCCGAACCCCAGTAGATGTCCTTCTCGGGGTGCCAGATATCCTCGCGGCCGAAGGCGAAACCGAAGGTCTTCAGGCCCATCGACTCGTAGGCCATGTTGCCGGCGAGGATCATCAGGTCGGCCCAGCTCAGCTTGTTGCCGTACTTCTTCTTGATCGGCCAGAGCAGGCGGCGCGCCTTGTCGAGGTTGCCGTTGTCGGGCCAGGAATTGAGCGGAGCAAAGCGCTGGTTGCCGGTGCCGCCACCGCCACGGCCGTCGGCGATGCGGTAGGTGCCGGCCGAGTGCCAGGCCATGCGGATCATCAGGCCGCCGTAATGGCCCCAGTCAGCCGGCCACCATTCCTGGCTGTCGGTCATCAGGGCCTTCAGGTCCTTCTTGAGCGCGTCGACGTCGAGCTTCTTCACCTCTTCGCGGTAGTTGAAGCCTGCTCCCAGCGGATTGGTCTTGCTGTCGTGCTGGTGCAGGATGTCGAGGTTCAGCGCCTTCGGCCACCACGGCATCTGTGCCGTGCTCGCCGAAGTGGCGCCACCGTGCATCACGGGACACTTGCCAGCCGAACCTGCATTCTTGTTTTCCATCGCGCGCTCCTTTTTGCGTTGTCAAATTAAACGACGGTAGCTAGCCCACAAAGCCGTCTACGAATACGATCATAGCCGACAGCAATCCATAATCTAAGTCAATTATCACTAAGCCTTCGATAGCAATCAACTATGAAAGCTCGAGAGGCGGCTGCCGACGCCGTCAGCGCAGCCGACCGTTGAGTTCGTCGATGACCATCGCCCAGTCGGCGTCCTCGATGATCTCGGCCTTCAGGAAGCTGCGCTGCGACTCGCTCCAGAAAGGCGCGCGATAGAGCGCGATCGCGTTGTCGAGCGGCCGGTGGCGGGCGATGAAGTCCTCGATCGACGCGCTGTCCGCAGGAAGCCCGAGCTGGGCGAACAGATTGCTCATCGTGTGCAGGGGTGAGTCCATAAGCCTTCTCCTGGTCGAATTTATCGATACAGCATACCTGATCGGGCGGCGACGCTCCATGCCCGCGGCGTGGGGAATGGATGCTTGGCGACTCCCCGCCCTTGCCAGACTCCAACTTGCCGAAATCATTCCCGCCCGGTGGCACATATTGACTTCAGCGCGCGCGCGTCATACGCGCGGCGACCCAGGTTGCCGCCAGCGCCGACGCCAGCAGCAGGAAGGCGACACCGGGCTGCCCCATGCGTTCCGGCGCGAGCAACAGCAAGGCGCCGAGTCCGCACATCATCAGCCCGGAGAGGAGCTTGAGCAGGCGGCCTTCACGTTCGCCGAGCTTTCTGGCGCCGAGCGTGCGCGCGAAGACGACGACGATCGCCGCCAGCGGCAGCACGTAGATCAGGTTGTACGCAGCCAGCCAGGCGTAGCGCGTCGCGGTGTCCAGATTGGCAAGGCTCAGCACGTGCGTATAGACCATCGGGAATCCGGCCGTGCACAGGAGTTCGTAGAAGTTGGCGGCAATCGCGAGCAGGCCGGTGGCAGCGAGCAGCGCCGGCAGCTTGTCGGCAGCAAGGACGGCACGCGCGCGGCGGAACAGATCGGGCTTCTTCGCTTCCGGAATCGACAGCGACGGCCCCTGCCTGAGGAAGAAGAAATCCTTGACGTTGAGCAGGCCGACGACGACGGCGAGCGCGCCGGCAGCCAGCGTCACCCAGGCCAGCTGGCCGACGATCATGAACAGCTTGAGCCAGGCGGCCATGAACGCGAAATACATCAGCGCCGACACCGCGACGAAAATGCCACCGATCAGCAGCATGCGCCGGCGGCTTTGCTGGTGCACGAGCATCGACAGCAGGAACAGGAGCACGAAGAAGGCGCAGGGGTTGAAGGCGTCGAGCCCGGCGAGGACGATGGTCAGCAGCGGCAGGGACAGGCTGTCGGCGGCAACGCGGCCGAAGTACGGCAGCTCGACGAAGTCGCGGCCTTCTGCACGCGCCGCGCTGCCGACGGCGGACGCCGGCACGCCGTTGCGGGCGTGGCACGCGTCGAGCCGGCGCAGCAGTTCGGCACCACTACCCTCCTCACCGTCCCAGCCGGTGTGCATCTCGCCGCAGAAGACGAAGCTCGGCACCGCCTCTGCCTCGCCACCGGCGAGGCGCGCAAGGTCCTCGAAGCGCGCGAAGTTGTCCGGCTGGCGCGAGACCTCCAGCGCATGCACGCGCACCCACGGGCGCTGCTGCGGGATCGCGCTGACGAAGGGATGGGCGGCCGTGCAGTGCGGGCAGGTCGTCGACCAGAAGAAATAGAGCTGGACTTCGGCCCGGCCGTCGGCGCCGGGGCGCGACCACGGATCGTCGGCGCGGACGCCGAAGGCGCCGAGCAGAAGGATGATGGCGAGGATCACCCGCAAGGACATGGCGATGGCTCCTGCGCAGCTACGGCTCAAGCTAAAGCTTATCATTGCAGCGTAGCCGCAGTGTCCAGCGGCTCGCTGCAAATCCCCGGAACCGGAACCCGGTTTCCGCACTCGAGACTAGATCAACGGCCACAGGAAATTCACCATGAAGAGATCGATCGCTGCGCGTTCCTTCGCGTTTTCCCTCGCGCTGCTCCTGCCGCTCATGGCACTCGCCGCGCCGGTCGAGATCGGGCAGCCGCTGCCCGAGCTCAAGCTGCTCGATCAACGCGAGGCGCCGTGGGAAGTGCAGTCGACGACCCGGCTGCTGCTCTTCGCGCCGGGACGCAAGGCCGGCGAGATCGCGCAGGCGGTGCTCGCCGAGCAGCCGTCTGAATGGATGGCCACGCGTCAGGTGATGTACGTGGCCGACCTGAGCCGAATGCCGAGCATGGTCACCCGGATGTTCGCGCTGCCGGCCCTGCGCGCAGAACCGTTCAGCGTCGGCGTCGTCCTCGACGAGAAGCTGCTCGGCGACTGGCCACGCCGTACCGACACGGTGACGCTGCTGAGGCTGCACGAAGGCAGCGTCACCGCGGTGGACTACGCCGGCAGCGCGGAAGAGTTGCGCGCTGCGATCGGCCGCGAAAGGTGAGCCCGAACGGACCATGGCTGACTGAGGAAAGGCGGCGCTCGCTCAGGCGTGTCCGCAGCCGCAGCTACCGTGGCCATGCGCGTGGCGGTTTTGATGCTCGTGCTGGTGACCGTGGCAACCCGCCTGCCCTGCGTCAGCATCCGCGCCGCCGTGGTGACCGCCACCACAGCAGCCGACTTCCTCAACTTCACTGAGTCGGCCGGCGGCGAGTTCGGCCAGCGCCTCACCGACCGTACGCGCATCGCTGCTGAAGAAGCGGGTACCTCCCTGGCGCAGACGCCTGAACATGCCACCGCCGACCCCATCGGCGAAGACGATCGCGTCGATCGATTCCGGCAGCGCGCCGCAGCTGCCCTTGCTGGCGTCGACGCCGATGCATTCCCCGGTCTCGCTATCGACGATCAGCAAAACAGGAGCGGCGCGAAAGTTCGGGGCGATTTCCGATTCCAGCCCATTGAGCTGGTCGACCGGCAGGCAGATTTTCATGATGTTTCCTCGGTGATGAGTGGGTTGGCAAAAGTCGGGCAGGCGGCCTCCGCCGTGCTCCCGGAAGGCAACAGGGCGATCTTCAGCGCCTTGCCGTGGATGATCGCGTCGGCCACTTTCCGGTGCGCGCGCTTGAGGATGTTGGCGAAGGTCTGGCGCGAGACGCCCATGCGCGCCGCGGCCTCAAGCTGGTAAAGCGATTCGAGGTCGGCGAGGCGCAGCGCCTCGACCTCGTCGAGCTCGAGGCTGACCTCCTCGAGAAACGCGAGTCCGATGCCACGCGGCTTGAAGTAGGTGGCGGCAGGAGAGAAGCCGATCTGCCGACACTTGGGCGGGCGCGCCATGATTCAGCCGCCGCCGGCACGGCGTGCGCGGGCGCCGCTCAGACACTGCGCCGCGCTCAGCGGAGGCAGGGATTTCGCCTTCAGCTCACGCTGCAGTTCGCCGAGCGTGCGCGAGCGACTGGCGAGGATCGGCAAGCCGGCGCGCCGCGCGCGCTGCAGGAGACGGAAACCGGCGGCCGGACCGGCGAGCGCCTCGACCGCGGGCTGCGCTTCGTCCGCGTCGTTCTCCAGGTCAGGCAGAGGACAGGCGCAGGGGCCGGGACAGCGAGCGCTTGTCGCGCGCGTGGACACGATCTCGCCACTCGCCGTATCGACGACGGCAAAAACCTCGGCCAGGCCGAAGTGTTCGGCGATCACCAGCGATGAGCAGGCCTCGCCGGCCAGGCCCGGCGCTGACGACGAAAGAGGTACGCAGACATGCATGCTCATTCCTTTCCGGGAAGCAGACCGGGAACAGAGCCTTGCGCAGGATCAGGAGACAAGGGCGCAGCTGATCGGCTCGGCTTAGTTATTAGCATATGCTATTTATTGTGGATGTCGGGTTGCCGCTTGTCAAGCCGGATCGGTAGCAGGATTGCTCGGCAGATTCGCCGCCGGCGGGCACCCTTCAGAAGCAATCGATGATGTACACTTGGGGTTGCGCGGGCTCACCGATCGCGCGCAACCCCTGGACAACCTGACCGGCTTGGCATCATGTCGAATCCGAAATCTCCCTGGTGGCAAGGCCGGCGCGGCGAGTGGTATGTCGTCGCGCAGGGCATCCTCTTCGCAATCGTCGTGCTCGGCCCGCGCGATTGGCCCAGCTTGGAGCAGTGGCCCAACTCCGTCGTTGCAATCGCGAGCTACGCGGGCGCCGTGCTGATGGCGCTGGGCACTGCCCTGGCGGCTGCCGGCGGCTTGCACCTCGGGTCCAACCTGACGCCGCTCCCTCATCCCAAGGACGACGCCGAACTCGTCGTCGGCGGCGCCTACCGGCTGGTCCGGCATCCGATCTACGGCGGCCTGATCCTCCTCGCGTTCGGCTGGGCCTTGTTCGTCCAGGGCACGCTGACTTTGCTCTACGCGCTGCTGCTGCTCGTCTTCTTCGACCTCAAGTCGCGGCGCGAGGAGCACTGGCTGCTGCAGCATTTCCCGCACTACGCCGAATACCGCCAGCGCGTGCGCAAGCTGATCCCGTTCATCTACTGAGCGGCGGCTAGAGATAGGGGGCGAACAATTCCGCGACGTCAACGCGCGCGCGCAGCCGGGCGGCCAGCATGAAGACACCGGCGAGCTTGCGCTGCATCAGCATGATGTCGGTCGGCGGCGCGCTGGTGAACCCCCGGTCCATGTACTTGTCGCGACCGCTGGTGTAGACGCGAGCGAACAGGTCCGACTTGCCGAAGTCGTAGGGACCGGGATGGCGTAGCGGCTCGCTGGAGAGCAGCATGAGGTCGATCACGCCTTCGACGTGGGCGGCCGTGTCACGCTCGCCGATGAAGCCGACGCGCCGTGCCGTCTCCTGCAGGCGCGGGCGGTCGCGATCGCGCAACCCACGCGCCATGTCGCGCAGGACCTCGGCGAGTTCTGCGTCGACCGCCTGCGTCGCGCCGAAGTCGAGCAGCGTGATGCGCTCGCGTGCGGCGTCGTAGAGGTAGTTGGCGAAGTTGGGGTCGGTCTGCATCAGCCCGAACTCGAACAACTCGCGCATCGCCAGGCGCGCCAGCGCCCCGGCAATGCGGTCGCGCAAGGCCTGCGGATACGCAGCCTGCGCCAGCTGGTCGATCGAGATGCCCTCGGCAAAGTCGGTGGCGAGGATGTGCGGCGTCGACAGGTCGGCGTGCAGCGCCGGGACGCAGAGGAAGGAGTCGTCGCCGAGACGTTCGCGGTAGGCCTGCAGCGCCTTGGCCTCGGCCACGTAGTCGGTTTCCTCGTGCAGTTGGAGGCGAGCACGCTCGAGGATCGGCGCGAGGTCGATCCCCGGTGGAACGAGCCCCGGCACGCGCGTGAGCAGGGCAACGTTGGCGATGTCGCTGTCGATGCTGTCGCGCACGCCCGGATACTGGATCTTGATCGCCAGCGTGCGGCCATCGTGGGTCTCGGCGCGATGCACCTGGCCGATCGACGCGGCAGCGATCGGGTTGAACGAGAAACGTTTGAAGCGCTGCTCCCAGCCGCTTCCCCATTCCTGCTCGAGCACCTTGGCGAGTTCGGGCAGGGGCATGGTATGCGCGCTGTCGCGCAGGCGGGCGAGCAGATGCGCGAACTCGGGCGGCAGCACGTCCTTGCCGTCCATCGACATCAGCTGGCCGACCTTCATCACCGCGCCGCGCATCTTGGACAGGCGCTCGGCAAGACGGCGCGCGTTGTCCGGGGTGAGCATCAGGTCGGACAGGACGGGCTTCTGCCCGCGCGCCAGTTGCGCGATGCCGTCGGCAGCGGCGGAGGCCGCCATTTCGCCGACGGCGCGACCGAGATGCAGGAAGCGCCGGCTGCGGCCGCGCGGCACCGGCGCCGTGGGACGAAGTTCCATGCGAATGATCCGGTAATGACTCGGAGAAGTCGGACAGGCCGGACGCTGCGGCCTTACGGCCCGGCGCCGTCCGGCACCTCGATGCTGTGGCTGGTCAACCAGTCGCGGTCGATCTTCCACTGCACCGCTTTGATCCCCGGCTGGCTGGCGACGATCTTCTGCGCCTCGCCCTGGATCGCCGCCAGATGTTTCTCGGCAGCGACGAAGCCGGGGTCGTTGGGGTCATTGGTATTGATCTCGGGAAAGAGCCTGCCGATCAGCTTGGCCGCCGGCACATCGAAACTGCGCGGCGTCGTCATGTACGCCACGCCGTTCTCGACCTTGAGCACGCGGAACTGGTAGGGATAGGCCTTCAGCTCGGCGCTGCCCTGCGTCTCGATCGCCTGCGTGAGCTCACGCGAGCGCGAGTCGGGCGCGCTGATGAACCAGTTGAGCGCGAGCAGCGCGACGACGACGGCGGCGATCCAGCCAAGCTTGTTCACGGTTTCATACCTCGGGAGGGAAAAATCACTGCTTCTTGCAGGTGTTGACACCGAGCAGCGGATAGGCCGGGCACCAGCCGATCAGGCCGGTGGCCAGCGGGATGACGCCGAGCCAGCCCCAGACGCCGATGTAGCCCATGGCTGCGGCACCGGCAAGGCCGGCACCGGCTGCGACGCGCAGGATGCGGTCGATTCCGCCAACGTTCGATTTCATATGTCTCTCCTTGAATTGTGAACCGTGTGCTCACGATAAGCCAGTCCGGGCAGCGCGTCTGTAACCCAGGTCACCGAACGGGAACTTGTATTCCGCGTCGCGCCGGGGCTGCAGGCAAATGCGGGGCACGCTCAGCGCTCGGCATCGGCCAAGTTCTGCAGCCGTTCGCGGTCGATGAGGACGATCTGCTCGCGCGCCAGCGTGAGCATTCCCTGGTCGGCAAAGGTCTTCAACAGCCGGCTGACGATTTCGCGCACGCTGCCGAGTTCCTCGGCCAGCGCCTGATGCGTGCTGCGGATCGGATTGTCGACGCGCGCGAGCAAGAGGCGCGCCAGGCGCTGGTCGAGCCGCTGGAAGGCGACCTCCTCGACGCGCAGCATCAGTTCGGCGATGCGTTCGCCGAACAGCCGGAAGACGAAAGTGCGGAAGCCGGGGCAGGCGGCGAGCAGGCGCTCGAAAACTGCTGGTGGCAGGACCAGCAGCGACACCGGCGTCTCGGCAACTCCGCGCGCCGAATAGGGGAGGCGGCCGATCAGGCAACTCGAGGTGATGATGCACGAGCCGCCCGCTTCGACGCGGTAGAGGAGCATGGCGCGCCCGGATGGCGAGCTCTTCAGCACCTTGACCGAACCTTCGAGGACGAGCGGAAAACCGAGGCACGGCGAGTGCTCGGCGAACAGCTCGGCACCTGCGGGCAGTTGCAGCGAACGCGTCCGGCACAGATCGTCGACTTCACTGGCCGGCAGCGCTGCCAGCACCGTGTAGCGGGCGAGCAGTCGGCCACGCACGGAGGCGAGGATCGTCTCGTTCATCATGGACACGACTTGCGCGCTGGGCTCATGGCAAGGGTGAGTCGACGGCGCTTGCCGCATGCGCCGACAGCTTAACGCCGAAACTGTCGGCCGCCGGTCTCCCGGTGGCGCTACCCAGTACGTGAGCGAAGATGAGCGCCGCGACGGCGACCGAAAGGGAAAGACTGCGCATGTTGATTCCTCGTTGATGGCCGCCCCGGCCGGCGCTCGGGCACGGGCCGCGGCGGCCGGGTGATCAGACGGCGACCGGCGCGTCCTCGCCGATCAGCAGGCGCGTCTCGGCCAGGTAATGGTGCGGCGGAATCACGAGATTGCTCGGCGCCGGCTTGTTCTTGAACACGCGTCCGGCCAGATCGAAGGTCGATCCGTGGCAGGGGCAGAGGAAACCGCCGGGCCAGTCGCTGCCGAGCGCCGCCAGTCCGGGCTCGAAGGCCTGGCCGGGGGAGCAGCCCAGATGCGTGCAGATGCCGACGGCGACGAAGATTTCCGGACGGATCGAACGCGTCCCGTTGCCCGCATAGGCCGGCTGCTGGGCGACGCTCGACCCCGGATCGACCAGATTGGGCTCGGCCTTCTTCAGCGATTCGAGCATTTCCGGCGTCCGATGCAGCACCCATACCGGTTTGCCGCGCCATTCGACAACCATCATCTCGCCGGGCTGCAGGCGTGAAATGTCGATTTCTACGGGCGCACCGGCGGCCTTTGCACGCTCGGAGGGCAGCAGGCTGCCGGCGAAGGGGACAACGGCGCCCACCACCAGCGCACCGCCGAGGCCGACGGTCGCCAGCAGCCACTGGCGGCGGGAAGGATCGGGAGCGGGTAAGCTCGGATTCAGTGTCACTGTAGTCATTGAGAAGTCCTGTTCGATGTCTCAGGCAGCGCGACCTGATCGCCGCGCGCAAGTGACGGTGGTGAAGACAAAACGTGCCCACCCTTAAAAGCAATAGTCATGCCAGAAATCAATAAAGATTTTTCGCCCATATACTTGCAGTGAGGCAGGCACTGCGTCGCTCCCTGCCGTGCGGCCTGCCAGAGACGACTGTCAAAATTGACAGTCATTCTGCCACTTGACTGCCAATAGACGAGCATCTGGCAGTCAGTCCGCCGCTCGCCGCAGACCGGGCCGCCGGAAAACGCGACTGCCGAAACCCGCCATGAAACTTCCCAAATTTTCCGCCTGGCGCCACCTGTTTGGCCGCGGCGAAGCGCCCGCCGACTGCCGCAGCGCTCGCCTGGTCGCGGTGATCCACTGCATCCTCGACCAGAACGTCCGCGATGCAGGTGCTGCTGTGTTTCCTGCGTCGAACTGGGCCTTGCTCGAGCTGTGCCGGAAACATGGCGTCGGCCTGCTGCAGATGCCCTGTCCGGAACTGCGTTGCCTGGGCATGGCGCGCAGCCGCCCCACCGGCTGCTCGCTGCGTGAAGCGCTCGACAGCCCGCAGGGGCGCGCAAGCTGCCGCCAGACGGCGCAGGAAGTGGCTGAGGTGATCGCGGCGCACATTGCCGCCGGACATCGGGTCCTCGCGGTGCTCGGAGGGAACATGCAAAGCCCGGGCTGCGCAGTCCATCAGCAATCGTCCGCCGAGATCGCAATGCGCTCGGGGATCTTCATCCAGGTGCTGGCGCAGGCACTGCGTGAGCGCGGCCTGGAGATCCCGTTCCGCGGCATGCGCGACGCCGATCCGCAACTGATGGCCGAAGACCTGCGCTGGCTGAGCGAGCTTTTCGCTCGGCAGCCTTGAGCGCAAGGGCTGCGACAGCTCAGCGCTCGAACAAGCCGTTCACCCGCTGCAGGTCTTCCTCGGCGAGCGTGCCGACCGCGGCCTTCAGGCGCAGGTGCGCGAGCAGGGTGTCGAAGCGTGCGCGCGCAAGATCGCGGCGGGTCAGGTACACCTGCTGCTCGGCGTTGAGCACGTCGATGTTGATGCGCACGCCGACCTCGTAGCCGAGCTTGTTCGATTCGAGCGCGCTCTTCGACGAGACCAGCGCGGCTTCGAGCGCACTCACCTGGGCGATGCCATTGACCACGCCGAGGTAGGACTGGCGCGCCGAGAGCGCCGCGTTGCGGCGCGCGTTGTCGAGCGCGGCCAGCGCCGCGTCGCGGTTGGCGGCAGCTTCGCGCGTCTTCGAATTGACGAGTCCGCCCTGGAAGATCGGGATGTTGAGCTGCAGTCCGGCCTGGCGCACCGTCGATTCGAAGCGCTGGTTGTTGAACTGCGTCTGCCCGGCGTTGTTCTGCGTGTACGCGGCTACCGCGTCGAGCGTCGGGTAGTGGCCGGCGCGGTTGCGCTCGACCTCGCGCGCGGCGACTTCGGCAGCGGCCTGCTGCGCCTGCACCGTCGGGCTGCCCTGCTCGGCGGCAGCGACCCAGTCGGCAAGCGCCGCCGGCTGCGGCGGGCTGAGCGTCGCGTCGGCACGCAGGCGGTTCAGTTCGCCGGGGTCCTTGCCGACGATCACCGCGAGCAGCTGCCGCTTCACTTCGAGATCGTTGTCGGCGGCGATCTCCTGCGCGCTCACGAGGTCGAAGCGCGACTGCGCTTCCTGCGCGTCGGTGATGGTCGCGGTGCCGACCTCGAAGTTTTTCTTCGCCTGCGCGAGTTGCTGCGCGATCGCTTCCTTGTTGGCGCGCACCGCCTTCAGGTTCTCCTCGGCGTAGAGCACGTCGAAGTAGGCCTGGGCGACGCGCAGGATCAGGTCCTGCTGCGCCTGCGCGAGGTTCGCTTCGGCCTGAGCCACCTGGTACTGCGCCTGCCCGTACTGGACGAAGTTCTGCCAGCGGAACAGGGGCTGGGTGAGGTTCACCGAGTAGCCGTTGCTGTTGAACTTGGCGTCAGTAGGCGGCTGCGCCCGCGTCGGATAGCTGTTGTCGTTCCAGGTCGTGTTCGCCGACGCGCTCAGGGTCGGCAACAGGCCGGCGAGCCCCTGCGGCAGCTTCTCGCGGCCCGCTGCGGCCGTCGCGCGCGCCGCGGCGTACTGTGCGTCCCAGGCGAGCGCGTCGCGATAGACCTGCAGCAGGTCGGCGGCGAAGGCTGCGGGTGTCGCAGCGAGGGCAGCGAGCAGCAGCGCGACGCTCGCCGTGCGGGTGGGTGCTTTGTGGGACTTCATCGGAGTCGGCTGACCTTTCGCGGCGGAGGGCTGCGCAGGAAGCCGCGAACGGCGGCGCTGCAGGAAGATCGGCAGTGCATTCAACGCTTCAGCCCCAGCTTCAGCATGAGCGACTCGGCGGGGCAGAAGCCGGTGAAGCCGCTCTGCAGCAGGTTGGCACCGACGAACGCGGTGAACCAGAGGAAGTACGAGGAGACGAACAGCGGGCTCGCCGGGGCACCGAGCGCCAGCGAGATCAGCACGAAGCTGCCTGCCATGACGCGAACTGCGCGTTCCACATTCATGATTCACTCCTTGATCCACTGCCGCCGCAGCGCGGCGTAGTAAAGCACCGGGATGACGACGAGCGTGAGCAGCGTCGACACCAGGATGCCGAAGATAAGGCTGATCGCCAGCCCGTTGAAGATCGGGTCATCGAGGATGAACAGCGCGCCGAGCATCGCCGCCAGCGCGGTCAGCGCGATCGGCTTGGCGCGCACCGCCGCCGACTGGATGATCGCCTGGCGCGGGTCGATTCCGGCGGCGATCTGCTGGCGGATGAAGTCGACGAGCAGGATCGAGTTGCGCACGATGATCCCGGCGAGCGCGATCATCCCGATCATCGAGGTCGCGGTGAATTGCGCGCCCAGGAGCGCATGTCCGGGCATTACGCCGATGATCGTCAGCGGGATCGGCGCCATGATGATCAGCGGCACCAGGTAGCTCCTGAAGTGCGCGACGACCAGGAGATAGATCAGGATCAGGCCGACGCCGTAGGCGGCGCCCATGTCGCGGAAGGTTTCGTAAGTGATCTGCCACTCGCCGTCCCACTTCAGCGAGTAAGCGGCGAGGCTGTCCTCGGGCGGGCTGATGAAGCGATCCTCGAGCACCCCGCCGGCGCGCTCGATCCGGTCGAGCGGACGGCCGGCCAGCTCGCCACGGGCGGCGAACATCCCGTAGAGCGGCGAGTCGAGCTTGCCGGCCATGTCGGCGAAGACATAGACGACCGGCAGCAGGTCCTTGTGGTAGATCGCCTTCTCGCGCGGCGACTCGCGCAGCTCGACGAGTTCGGACACCGGGACCAGCGCGCCCTGGCGCGATCCGGGGAGCAGCGCGCCGTCGCCGCCGCGCACGCGCAGATTCAGGAGCGAAGCGAGCGAGCTGCGCTGCGTCGGCGGCAGCATCAGGCGCACCGGCACCTCGAACTTCGAGTCGGCGTTGTGCACCGGCGTCACGTCCTCGCCGGAGAGGCCGATGCGCACCACGTCGACGATGTCGCTCTGCGCGACGCCGAGCAGCGCGGCCTTGCCCTGATTGACCGCGAGTACGGTCTTCTGCTGGTCGGCCTGCACCGAGTCGTCGATCGAGACCAAGTCGGGCGTCTTCTCGAACACTGCGCGCACGTGCTTGGCGACGGCGATCTGTCCCTGCGGGTCGGGGCCGTAGATCTCGGCGACGATCGGTGAGACGACCGGCGGCCCCGGCGGCACCTCGACGACCTTGGCGACGCCGCCGTTGCGCCTGCCGATTTCCTCGATCTTCGCGCGCATGCTGGAAGCGATTTCGTGGCTCTGCCGCGAACGGTGCTGCTTGTCGACGAGGTTGACCTGCAGATCGCCGAGTTCGGGCGCAGCGCGCAGGTAGTACTGGCGAACGAGCCCGTTGAAGTTGATCGGCCCGGCGGTGCCGGCGTAGGCTTGGTAGTTGAGCACTTCTTCCGACTGCGCGACCTCGCGGCCGATCTCGCCAAGCACGCGCGCCGTCTCCTCGACCGGGGTGCCGACCGGCATGTCGAGGACGACCTGGAACTCGCTCTTGTTGTCGAAGGGCAGCATCTTGAGCACGACCAGCTGGACCACCGCCAGCGAGATCGAAGCGGCGATGAGGAGGACGACCGCCAGCCCGAGCTTCATGCGTGCCGCGCCGCCCCTGGCCTCGTCGAGGAAGGGTTCGAGCAGGCGGCGGAAGCCGCGATCGAGCCTGGCGTCGAGCTTGCTCGCCTTTTGCGCTGCGCCATGAGCGCCGAGCAGGCGCGCGGCGAGCCAGGGCGTGACGGCGAAGGCAACGGCCAGCGAGATCGCCATACCCATCGACGCGTTGATCGGGATCGGGCTCATGTACGGCCCCATCAGCCCGCCGACGAAGGCCATCGGCAGGAGCGCTGCGATCACCGTCAGCGTCGCCAGGATGGTCGGCCCGCCGACCTCGTCGACGGCGCCGGGGATCAGCTCGAGCATCGTCTTTTCGGGGTGCAAGCCGCGCCAGCGGTGGATGTTCTCGATGACGACGATCGCGTCGTCGACGAGGATGCCGATCGAGAAGATCAGCGCGAACAGCGAGATGCGGTTCAGGGTGAAGCCCCACGCCCACGAGGCGAACAGGGTCACCGCCAGCGTCAGCGTGACGGCGAGGCCGACGATCAGCGCCTCGCGCCGGCCGAGCGCGAAGAAGACGAGCAGGACGACGAAGGCGGTGGCGAAGCCGAGCTTGCCGATCAGCTTCTGCGCCTTCTCGGTCGCGGTCTCGCCGTAGTTGCGCGTCACCGTCACCTCTACGCCTTCGGGGATCAGCGTCCCCTTGAGCGACTCGATGCGCGAGAGCGCCGCGTTCGCCACGTCGGCAGCGTTGGTGCCGGGCTTCTTCGATAGCTGCAGCGTCACCGCAGGGTGCTCGCCGGGCGGGATGACGACAGCACCGGTCGCAGCACCGGCACCGGCACCGATCCAGACGCTACGCGTCGGCTGGTCGGCGCCGTCCTCGACGCGCGCGACGTCGGCGAGGAAGACCGGCTTGCGCTCACCGGCGTTGCCGCGCACCGCGACCACCAGGCGGCGGACGTCTTCGGCTGATTCGAGGTAGGTGCCGGTCTGCACCAGCGTCTCGCTGCCGCCGGCGACGAGGCTGCCCGAGGACTGCAGGGCGTTGCCGACCTTGAGCGCGGCGCTGATGTCCTGCGCGGTGACGGCGAAGGCGTTCATGCGCGCGACGTCCATCTCGACGCGGACGACATGGTCGGGACCACCCAGGGAGGACACGTCGCGCGCGCCGGGAATGCGCTTCAGCTCGATCTCGGCGGCACGCGCCACCTGCTGCAGGTCGAAGGCCGAGCGCTGCGGGTCGGCGGTCCAGAAGCTCAGCGCCAGGATCGGCACGTCGTCGATCCCCTTCGGCTTGATCACCGGGGCGGCGACGCCGAGGTTGGCGGGCAGCCAGTCGGCGTGCGCATGGACCGTGTCGTAGAGGCGCAGCACCGCGTCGCGATAGGGGACGCCGACCTCGAACTGTACGGTGATCACCGCGCCACCCGGGCGCGACACCGAATACACGTGCTCGACCCCGGACATCCGCGACAGCACCTGCTCGGCCGGCGTCGCGACCAGGTTCTCGACGTCCTTCGCCGACGCGCCGGGGAAGGCGACGATGACGTCGGCCATGGTCACGTCGATCTGCGGTTCCTCCTCGCGCGGGGTCACCAGCGCGGCGAAGAGGCCGAACAGGAGCGCGACCAGCGCCAAGAGTGGCGTCATCGGCGACGCCTGGAAGGCTCGCGCGATGCGCCCGGAGATGCCGAGTGCCGGGGGCTGGGCCGCTTCCTTCATGGCGCCGCTCACTGCGCAGCTGCCCTTGCAGGCGCAGCCTTCAGCGCGATCGCCGCCTTGACGGCATCGGTGGCGACCCGCTCGCCCTCACGCAGCCCGGCGAGCACCTCGACGCTGCCGTCGGCGAGTTTCTCGCCGAGCCGCAGCTGGCGCAGCGCAAGACCGCCCTGCTCCGACTGGACATAGACGGCAGCGACCTCACCGCGGCGCACCAAGGCGCTGTCGGGAACCGCCAGCCGCCGCTCGCTGGCGCCGACGAAGCGCACACGCGCGGCCATGCCGGGAATGACATCGCGGAAATCGGCTGGCAAATTCACGCGCACCTCGGCGACGTGGGTCGATGCGTCGGCAGTCGGCAGCACGGTGAACGAAGGCACCTCGATCACGCGGCCGCTGTCGGGAAACTCGACCAGCGCGCCCTTCGCGCTCTTCAACTGCGACAGCAGCCGCTGCGGCAGCTGCGCGGTCACGCGCAGGCTGCCCGGGTCATAGACGGTCAAGAGCTGCGTTCCCGGCGAGGCCATCTCGCCGGCCTCGATCAGGCGGCGCGCGACGATCCCGTTCAGCGGTGAGGTCACCGCGGCGTGGCCGACGACGACCTGGCTCTGTCCGGCAGCCGCCTGCGCGGCGGCGTAGTCGCTGCGCGCGCGGTCGAGCGCGGCCTGGCTCACGAAGTTGCGCTGGCGCAGGTTCTCGTTTCGCTCGAGGTTGGCGCGCGCGTTGACGAGTTGCGCGGCGGCGGAAGCGGCGGCTTCCCTGGCTTCGCGCGAGTCGATGCGCAGCAGCAGTTCGCCCTTCTTCACCGCCTGCCCGGCATCGACGCGCATGTCGACGATGCGACCGGAGACCTGCGCCGCCAGCGTCGCCTGCCGCACCGCCTCGACCGTCGCCTCGGCCGGCAGGCCGATCGCCACTTCACGCGCGCCGACGACGAAGGTCTGCAATCCGGACTGCGCCGGCCCAGGCTCGGCGGCCTGGGCAGACAGGAAGGGAAGCGCGCCGGCCAGCACTGCGGAGCGCAGCCAGCTGCGCCAGCGCACTGCTCGCTCGCCACGGCCTGCGTGGGCAGATCCGGCGGAGGAAGATCGGGGGGCTGGGGCGCAGGGAATAGGTCTCATGCATATAAGCCTATACTGATATTCAGGGCTAGACAAGTGCAAAGCGCGCGTCGGGACTTGTGCTCGTTCCGGAATTTACTCTGCACGCAGAACCATCCACTCCGGCTTCGCGCGGCGTGTTGACATCCGATATACGGCTGCTACGCTACCGTATATCTAATGGATACACAGAAAGAAATGTCATGCGTGACGCTGCCATCAACCTGCGGGCGCTGCCCGAGCAGCGTGACCTGATCGACCGTGGCGCCAGCCTGCTCGGCAAGAGTCGCTCGGACTTCATGCTCGAAGCTGCCTGTGAGCGGGCGCAGGCAGTGCTTCTCGATCAGGTCTATTTCAGCCTCGACGCCGAGAAGTTCCGGCAGTTTACCGAGATGCTCGACGCGCCTCCGCAAGCGAATCCCGGCCTCGAGCGTCTGCTGGCGGTGAAGGCGCCGTGGGCGACTGACGCCGCATGAGCCTGCCGCTCTGCGCGCCCGAGCCGCTTGCCGCGAGCCATCGTCTGGACGCGTTCGCTTGCGGCGAGTCGAGTCTCGATCAATGGCTGAAGCGCCGGGCGCTGGCCAACCAGTCGAGCGGAGCCAGCCGAACGTTCGTCGCCGCCGATGCCGAGGGTCGAGTCCATGGCTATTACGCGCTCGCTGCCGGCGCCGTCGCACATGAAATGGCAACGGGCGGCGTGCGCCGCAACATGCCTGACCCCGTCCCGGTCCTGGTTCTGGCGCGGCTGGCGGTGGACCTGCGGGCGCAGGGGAACAAGCTCGGTGCCGGCCTGTTGCAGGATGCGCTCAATCGCGCGTTGGTCGTGGCCGAACATGCGGGAGTGCGCGCGCTGCTCGTGCACGCTCTGGATGAGCGTGCCAGGCAGTTCTACGAATACTACGGATTCCAGGTCTCGCCACAGAGTCCGCTGAGCTTGATGCTGCGCCTGCGCGTCGAAAAGCGGTAGACGCGCGGTGCTGCGTCACATAGCGTTGAGCTTGTCGAGCTGCTCGCGGATCTTCGCCGGCTCCTCGCAGCGCAGGAGACGGCGGACCGCCGGCGCGAGCTCGGAAGTGTCCGAGGTCAGGATGCGCTGCTTGATCTCGAGCAGCTGACCCGGCTGCATCGAGAACTGGCGCAGGCCCATGCCGAGCAGCAGGCGGGTCATGGTGACGTCGCCGGCCATTTCGCCGCACACCGAGACCGGGCAGCCGGCCTTGTCGGCGCTGGTGATGGTGTGCGCGAGCAGCATCAGCACCGCCGGGTGCAAGGGATCGTAGAGGTGCGCGACCTGCTCGTCGCTGCGGTCGATCGCCAGCGTGTACTGGATCAGGTCGTTGGTGCCGATCGAGAGGAACTTCAGCCGGCGCAGGAACATGCCGACGGCCAGCGCCGCCGCCGGAATCTCGATCATGCCGCCGACGCGGATGTCCTCGTCGTAGGGGATGCGCTCGTTGCGCAGGCTCAGCTTGGCCTGCTCGACCGCGGCCAGCGTCTGGTCGATCTCGTGCGCGTGCGCGAGCATCGGCACCAGGAGCTTGACCTTGCCGTAGTGCGCGGCGCGCAGGATGGCGCGCAACTGCGTCTGGAACATCGCCGGCTCGGACAGCGACAGGCGGATCGCGCGCAGGCCGAGCGCCGGGTTGGTCTTGACGCGGTCGGCGAGCACCTCGTCGAAGTACGGCCCCTTGTCGTTGCCGAGGTCGAAGGTGCGGATGGTCACCGTCCGCCCTTCCATGCCGCGCACGACCTTGCGGTAGGCCTCGAACTGCTCGTCCTCGCAGGGCATGTCGCTGCGGCCGAGGAAGAGGAACTCGGTGCGGAACAGGCCGACGCCCTCGGCCCCCGCCTCCAGCGCTGCCGGAACGTCGCTCGGCATCTCGATGTTGGCCAGCAGTTCGACGTCGACGCGGTCGAGCGTGCGCGCGCGCGAATCCTTCAGGCGCTTCAGCTTGCTGCGCTCGATCTCGATCTGGCTCTTGCGCAGCTCGTACTCTTCGAGCACGTGCTGGTCGGGGTTGACGATGACGACGCCGCGCGTTCCGTCGACGATCAGCTTTTCCTTGTCGCGGATCAGCTGGCGGGCGTGGTGCAGGCCGAGCACCGCCGGGATGCGCAGGCCGCGCGCGAGGATCGCCGTGTGCGAGGTGAAGCCGCCGACGTCGGTGATGAAGGCGCCGAAGCGGTGCTCCTTGAAGGCCATCACGTCGGCCGGCGACAGGTCGTGCGCGACGATGATCTGGTGCTCCTCGCGCTGTCCGCGCGCCTTCAGTGCGGCGCGACCGTCGTGACCGGAAAGCTCCTTGATCACGCGCTCGACCGCCTGGCGGATGTCGTAGGCGCGTTCGCGCAGGTAGAGGTCATCGATCTTGTCGAACTGGCCGACCAGATGCTCCATCTGCTGCAGCAGCGCCCACTCGGCATTGCAGCGCTTTTCGCGGATCAGCACCTTCGGCGCCTCGGCGAGTTCGGGATCGGAGAGGATCATCGAATGCAGGTCGATGAAGGCGCCGAACTCGCTCGGCGCCCCGCCCATGCCCTTCTTCAGCGACTCGTACTCGCCACGCACGGCCGCCATCGCGGCCTCGAAACGGGCGACTTCCTTCTCCAGTTGCCGTGGCGCCAGCTTGCGATGCGCAACTTCGAGCGTCGCCTGCGACAGCAGGCAAGCTTCGCCGATGGCGATGCCGCCCGAGACGCTGAGCCCGTGCAGGGTGTAGCTGACGGCGAAGCCCATCACTCGTGCTCCCCGAAGCGGTCGTTGATCAGCTGCACCAGCGCAGCCAGTGCGGCATCCTCGTCGTCACCGGTCGTCTCGACGACGACGGTAGAGCCGCGTCCGGCTGCGAGCATCATCACGCCCATGATGCTCTTGGCGTTGATGCGCCGGCTGCCCTTCTCCATCCACACCTCGCAACTGAAGGTGCCGGCCAGCTGGGTCAGCTTGGCAGAGGCCCGGGCATGCAACCCGAGCTTGTTGATGATCTCGACTTCCGCGCGTGCCATTGCCTCTTCCCTTCGTTCGCTATCCTCGGATCAGGCTGCCGCCATGTCGAGCACACCGTCCCGACCGCCGCTGATCGCCTTCTGCCGCATGACTTCCAGTCCCTTTTCCCGATAGGTGAGCGCGCGCAGCAGCATAGGCAGATTGACGCCGGCAACACCCTCGACGTGGCCGGCATCGAGCAGCTTCAGGGCCAGGTTGGCCGGGGTCGCGCCGAACACGTCGGTCAGCACCAGCACGCCTTCGCCCTCGTCGACCGTGGCCAGCAGTTGTCGCGCCTGCGCCAGCAGGTCGAGCGGATCGTCCTGCGCCGCGACGCCCAGCTGGGCGAGCAGGCGTGGCCGGCGGTTGAGCACGTGGCAGACGTTCTGCACCAGCGTCTCGCCGAAGCTGCCGTGGGTAATCAGGAGGATTCCGATCATCGGGGGACTCGCATGTGGAAGCTCATTCTAAGGGATCAGGTGCCGCCGGGAGGCGCATGTACGCAACTACGTACGCATTACCGGCGGCTTGCGGCACCCGGAGGCTAGGGCAGCACCTCGATGTCCGCCGGCGCGTCGCCGACCCAGGTCAGGCGACGATTGAGCGCAGCCGTCACCTGGACATGGCCGTCGGCGTCGACGCGCAGGACCTGGGTGATTCCCATCCTCTTCGCCAGCCGCGGCCAGTCGGCAGCACCGGCGACGAAGAGCGGCTTCGAACCGGCGTCCGAAGTCGCACCGGCGTCGGCGGCGCGCGGGACGACGATGGTCAGCGCCTGCGTCGCGCTGGCCGGCTCGCCGCTGCGCGGGTCGAGCAGGTGACAGTAACGGCGGCCGTCGACTTCGAAGAAACGCTGGTAGTCGCCCGAAGTCCCGATCGCCTCGCCGTCGGCGAGTTCGAGAGTCGCCAGCGGTCCGGGTTTGCGCGGATGCTGGATGCCGACACGCCAGGGACGGCCGTAGCGGTCGCCGAGGGCGATGACGTTGCCGCCGATGTTGATCAGCGCATTCCTGATCCCGTGCTCGTGCAGGATCGCCGCGCCGCGGTCGAGCGCGACGCCCTTCAGGTAGCCGCCGAAATCGAGTGCGACGCCGGCATGGCGGCTCTTCACCACGCCGTCCTCGATGCTGATGTCGGCGATGCCGACACGCTCGCTGCGCCAGGCGTCGAGCGCGGCCGGATCGGGCATGATCGGGACGAACTCGTCGGCCTGGAAGCCCCACAGGCGGATCAGCCCGCCGATGCCGGGATCGAACAGCCCCTCGCCCTGCGCCGAGCGGCGCTGCGCGTCGCGGATGAAGCCGGCCATTTCCGGGGTCACCGCCTTCGGCTCGCCGGCGGCAATCGCGGCGTTCAACTCGGACAGCTCCGACGGCTGCCAGGCGTGGTAAGTGCGATGCAGCCGGTCGAACTCGCGCAGCACGGCGTTGGCGGCGGCACGCGCCGTAGCTTCGTCGGCATCGGCGACGATCACCTCGACGCGGGTGCCGAAGACGAAGGACTCCTGCTGCTGCACCGTCTCGCGCGCGCAACCGGCGAGCAGCGCGAGGCAGAGCACAAGAAATCCGGCGATCAGGCGGCGAACGTCGGCAAACGGGCGGACAAGTGCAGTCATCGTGGGCCGGCGGCAGCGACGGCGCGTTCGAGCGCCTTGACCAACAGGGCCGCGGCGTCGAAGCCGGTCTGCTCGCGGATCTCGACCATGCAGGTCGGGCTGGTGACGTTGATCTCGGTGAGCGTGTCGCCGATGACGTCGATGCCGACCAGCAGCAGCCCGCGGGCGACGAGCACCGGCGCCAGCGCCTCGGCGATCTCGCGGTCGCGCGCGGAGAGCGGGCGGGCGACGCCGCGCCCGCCGACGGCCAGGTTGCCGCGTGTCTCGCCCGGACGCGGGATGCGCGCGAGGCAGAAGGGGACGACTTCGCCGCCGACGATCAGGATGCGCTTGTCGCCGTCGACGATCGCCGGCAGGTAGCGCTGCGCCATGATCGTGCGCGATCCGTGCGCGGTGATCGTTTCGACGATCGCACTGCGGTTGGGATCGTCACTGCGCACGCGGAAGATCCCGGCACCGCCCATGCCGTCGAGCGGCTTGACGATCACGTCGCCCTGGGCATCGATGAACGCGTCGATCAGCTCGGGACGTCTGGCCACCCGCGTCGGCGCGGCGAAGCGCGCGAACTCGGCGATCGACAGCTTCTCCGAGTGGTCGCGCAGCGCGCGCGGCCGGTTATAGACGCGCGCACCCTCGGCCTCGGCGCGTTCGAGCAGCCAGGTCGCGGTCACGTACTCCATGTCGAAGGGCGGATCCTTGCGCATCAGCACCGCATCGAACTCGCGCAGCGCCCGGGTGCACAACTCGCCGGGCCGGTACCACGCCTCGTTGTCGGCGGAGAGCGTCAACGCCAGTGCAGCGGCGACGACGCCGCCCTCCGAGTCCCAGCGCAGGTCGGGAAGCTCGATCGCCCACACCGAATGACCGGCAGCCTGCGCCGCGCGCATCATCGCGATCGACGAATCCTTGTACGCCTTGAGCGTCGCCAGCGGGTCGACGATGAACGCGAGATTCAGGGGGACAGTCATAGTGCCCCCTCCGTCCTCTGCAGCTCCAGCGACGCGGCGAGGTGCGCCAGACGGGCGACGACGCCGTAGGCGTAGAACCGGTTCGGCGCCGCGTCGGGGTCGAGACGCTGGTCGGGCAGCGAGCAGTTGGTCTCGAAGGCGAGCGGCTCGAAGTGCATCCCCGGCGCATTGAGGTTCTCGTCCTTGCTGCGTCCGGTATGCACGCGGTAGAAGCCGCCGACGACGTAGCGGTCGATCATGTACACGACCGGTTCGGCGACGCCGCCCCCCACTTCCTCGAAGGTATGCACGCCCTCCTGGATGATCACGCGCGAGACCTCCAGCCCTTCCTTGACCACCGACATCTTGTTGCGCTGGCGGCGGTTGAGGCCGCGCACTTCGGAAGCGTCCTTCACCGTCATCACGCCCATGCCGTAGGTGCCGGCGTCGGCCTTGACGACGACGTACGGCGTCTCGGTGATCCCGTACTCCTGGTACTTCTCACGGATCATCGTGAGCAGGCCGTCGACCTTGGCGGCGAGGCAATCCTCGCCCTGGCGGCCATGGAAGTCGATGTCGGTGCACTCGGCGAAGTACGGATTGATCTGCCACGGGTCGATGCCGATCAGCTTGGCGAACTCGTTGGCGACGTCGTCGTAGGCGGCGAAGTGGTTGGTCTTGCGCCGCAGCGCCCAGCCCGCGTGCAGCGGCGGCAGCACGAACTGGCTGTCGAGCCCGCGCAGGATGTCGGGAATCCCGGCCGAGAGGTCGTTGTTGAGCAGGATCGCACAGGGGTCGAAGCCGGCCAGTCCGAGACGGTCACCGCTGCGCACGAGCGGTTCGAGCACGAGTTCGCTGCCGTCGTCGAGCTGGATCGGCGTCGGCGCGGTGATCTCGGGCAGCAGCGAACCGACGCGCACGTCGAGACCGGTACGGTGCAGGATCGCCGCAATCTTGGCGACGTTCTGCAGGTAGAAACGGTTGCGCGTGTGATTCTCGGGGATCAGCAGCAGCCGGCAGGCGTCGGGACAGATCTTCTCGATCGCCGACATCGCTGCCTGTACGCACAGCGGCAGGAAATCGTTGGCGAGGTTGTTGAAGCCGCCAGGGAAGAGGTTCATGTCCACCGGCGCCAGCTTGAAACCCGAGTTGCGCAGGTCGACCGATCCGTAGAACGGCGGCGTGTGCTCGTTCCACTGCGCGCGGAACCAGCGTTCGATGTCGGCATCGGCTTCGAGGAAACGGCGTTCGAGTTCGAGCAGCGGACCGCTCAGGGCGGTGGTGAGATGCGGGACCATGCAGATTTCTCCTCCGGCGAATACACCGGCATGTTTGGGTGCAATTTTCTAGTTTACACCGTGCCGCGCGGCAGGAACGCGCGAAACGCGGCGGGCAGCGGCGCCTGTTCGAGGCTGCGCTGGGTGAACAGGAAGCGGCCGTCGCAGACGAAGCCGGCGTCGCCCCAGTCGAGCTCGTTGAGCCGGGCCGCCAGTTCATTCACGTCGACCTCGGGATCGTGCGGGAAGATCGCGAGCACGGCACCGTCGTAGTTCGGGCAGTCGTGCACGAAGAAGGGCCGCGGCCGCCGCGTCCTCCCGTTCACATACACGCGCGGACGCGTGCTCTGGTAGTAGCCACGCCCCCAATGCCACCAGTTCGACTCGTCGAAGGGCTGCACGCGGCGTGCGATCAGCCGCTCCTTGTGCGGCAGCAACGCCTCCGGTGGCGGCTCGCCGGGCTCGACCCAGATCATCCGCCGCGTCGCGCCGTCGGCGACCGTCGTCGAGCAGACGAAATCGCGGTTGCCGCACTCGGCGTTGGCGTAGATCGTGTCGGCGCCGGAAACCGCACCGACGCGGACGAAGGCGATGTCGGCAAGCAGCAGCGCCGGTGCCTTCTTCAGGAAGCGCAGGTGACCGCCGATCTCGCAGAACTGGCGTTTCTCGATTCGTTCCTTGAGTGCCACCGGCGCCAGCGCGGCGAGCCCGTCGGCGTTGCCGAGCGCGGCGTAGCGCGTCTTCCGGGAAAAGTCGCCGCGCACGAAGCGCCAGATCGCGCAGTTCGGCGAAGCGTCGGCGAAGACGCGCATGTCGCCGAGGTCGATGAAGTCGGTGATCGTGCCGGCGGCGAAGAGCAGGCGATTGAGCCGCAGCGCCGAGGTCGCGGCAAGGAAATCGCGCGGCGTGATGAAGACCAGTTCGCCGCCCTGGTCGAGGTGGCGCAGGCACTTCTCGACGAAGAACAGGTACAGGTTGGAGCGGCCGTCGAAGTGCTCGGCCGGGAGGCGCTCGCGTGTCGCCTGCGGAATGTCCTGGAAGCGGACGTAGGGCGGGTTGCCGATGATCGTCGCGAAGCGCTCGCTGTCGGGCAGCTCGAAGAAGTCCATCACGCGCGCCCCCGGTGGCGCGTGCTGCGCATCGATCTCGATGCCGAGGCTCCCCGGCGGCATCCGTTCCCAGAACACACCGTCGCCGCAAGCGGGCTCCAGCCAGCGGCCACGGTTGCGGCAGAGCGCGAACATCGCGTCGACCACCGCCGCCGGGGTGAATACCTGGCCGAGGGTGGCGACGTCGCGCGGCGCCGAACTGCGCGGCAGGGCAGCAGGAGCAAGGCTCAGCTCGAACTGGACGGGAGCTGGAGTTTCGGGCATCTGGGGGAGCGCAGCGACTTTCCTTGGCATGGATCGGGATCGACTCAGTCGACCTGGCAGAGCAGGCCCTTGAGGTATTCGCCTTCGGGGAAGCCGAGCGCAACCGGGTGGTCGGCGGACGCGGCGAGGCGGCGGACGATGCGCGCATCGCGACCGGCGTCGACCGCGGCGTCGGCGACGATCTTCTGGAACAGCTGATGATCGATCCCGCCCGAGCACGAATAGCTCATCAGCAGCCCGCCCGGCGCCAGCAGGCGGAAACCGAGCAGGTTGATGTCCTTGTAGGCACGCGCGGCGCGTTGCGCGTGCGAGGCCGAAGGGGCGAACTTCGGCGGGTCGAGGACGATCAGGTCGAACTGCGCGCCGGCACTGCGCAAGGCGCGCAGTTCGCTGAAGACGTCGGCCTCGCGCCACTCGGCGCGTCCGGCCGGCAGCTGCGGGTTGAGCGCGAGATTGGCGGCAGCGGTGACCAGCGCCGGACCCGACGAGTCGATCGAGAGCACGCTCGCGGCATCGCCGGCGAGCGCCTGCAGGCTGAAGCCGCCCGTGTAGCAGAAGCAGTTGAGCACGCGCCGACCGGCGGCAAGCTGGCCGAGCAGCAGGCGGTTGTCGCGCTGGTCGAGGTAGAAGCCGGTCTTGTGCCCGCCGACGACATCGACGTGCATGCGCACGCCGTTCTCGCTGATGATCAGTTCTGCGGCCTCACCACCAGCGGGTCCGCCCAGGCGCCAGCCGACCTCGGGCAGCAGGCCTTCGAGCTTGCGCACGTCGGCGTCGGAACGCTCGTAGAGGTGGGCGCAGCCGGTCGCCGCGGCGAGTGCGCCGACGATCGCGCGGCGCCAGCGCTCGGGGCCGGCCGCGGTGAGCTGGACGACGACCGTGTCGCCGTAGCAGTCGGCGACGACGCCGGGGAGCCCGTCCGACTCGCCGTGGATGACGCGCATCCCGCGCGCCGCGCCCTCAGCCACACTAGCGGCGAACTCCGGCAGCGCCAGCCGTCGCGCCAGCGCAGCGGCGACCCGACGCTTGAAGAAGGCGTCGTCGATGATCTCGTCCGGGTCGAAGCTCCACACGCGCGCGCGGATCTGCGAGGACGGGCTCCACGCCGCACGCGCCAGCGGCCGCCCGTCGGCGGCGACGACATCGACCGTGTCGCCCGGCCGCGCGCGGCCGTCGAGGCGGTCGACCGAGCCGGCGAAAACCCAGGGATGGCGGCGCAGCAGCGAACGCTCTTTGCCGGGTTGCAGGATCAGTCTGGGCATCGGGGAAATCCGTTTCGCAGGGCAGGTTTCGGAAAGGCGCTATTGTAAGGCCTGGCCAGGCGCCTTGCCGGAGCGCCGCAGCGCATGGGCGCTTGTCGGTAACGTGAAAGATGGAACAATTTCGTGATGCATCGGCCGACCTGATCTGCCGAAGCCGTCGCGATCAGCAGCCCGTCAACTGGATTGCCAGGGCGCTACGCGCCTCGCAATGGCCTATTTTCGCCGCGCGCGCGGGTGCGCCTGATCGTAGACCCTGGCCAGATGCTGGAAATCGAGGTGGGTATACACCTGCGTCGAGGCGATGCTGGCGTGGCCGAGCATGTCCTGCACCGCGCGCAAGTCGCCGGAGGACTGCAAGAGGTGCGAGGCGAAGGAGTGGCGCAGCATGTGCGGATGCACGTGCTGCGCGAGCCCTACGGCCTGCGCGCGGCGAGCGAGCTGCAGCTCGACGACGCGGACCGAGATGCGTGCGCCGCGGACGCCGACGAAGAGCGCCGTCTCCGCTGCTGCCGCCAGTTCGCCACGGCGCAGGGCCCAGGCGGCGATCGCATCGCGCGCTGCCCGCCCGACCGGGACCAGCCGCGTCTTGCTGCGCTTGCCGCGCACGCGCAACTCGCCGGCGGCGACGTCGGCGAGGCAGTCGAGGTCGAGCGCCGCCAGTTCGGACAGGCGCAGCCCGGAAGAGTAGAACAGCTCGAACATCGCCTGGTCGCGCACGGCCAACGCATCGGCGAGCGTGATGTCGAGCAGACGGGCGGCCTCGTCGGGCGAGAGCGCCTTCGGCAAGGCGTGCGGACTCTTCGGCGCCCGGATGCCCGCGACCGGGTTGTCTGCGCATTCGCCGCGCTGAACCAGCCAGCGGTAGTAGCCGCGCCACGACGACAGGAGCCGCGCCAGCGAACGCCCGGACAGCCCGCGCGCGTGCAACTGGCCGACGAAACGGCGGATCTGCGCACTGGAAAGCGCAACGAGCAGATCCTCGCCAGCCAGTTCGAGCAGCTTCTCCAGGTCGCGCCGGTAGGCGGCGACGGTATGCGGCGACTGGCGCCGCTGCTGCGCGAGCGCGTCGAGCCAAAGCGCGAGCGATGCCGGCGCGTCCGCAGTGCGCGCGCTCATGGCCCGGCTCAGTACAGGGTGCGCGCCAGCGCCGCCGACACCATCTCGCCGAGTCGCTCCAGATAGACCGTTCCCATGCCGGCGTAGAAGCGCTGTTCCTCCTCGCTGCCGAGCGCGATCAGGCCGACGGTGCCGCTGCCGTTCCTGAGCGCGATCAGTGCCTGCGAGCGCAGGTGGCTGGCAGCGTCGCCGAAGCACGAGCCGGTCAGGGCGGTGGTGGCCCCGCAATAGGGCTGGCCGAGGGTTTCGGCGAAGACCTGGAGTCGCTCGTCCACCGCGGCGAACTCGGGCAGGTCGGCAGCGTCTTCCGGTTTCTGCCAGAGGTGCAGCACGAAGTGCGGCAGCGCGAAGTCTTCGCGCAGGTGGAACGCGAGCGTCTGCAGCACGCCCTTGCCGCTGCCCGCACCGATCAGGGCCACCGCCAGCCGCTGCATCTTCTCGCTGATCGCGTGATTTTCTTCGCCGAACTTGATCATGTCGTGCAGCTTGGCTTCGAGCTGCCGGTTCTTCTCGCGCAGCGCAAGGATCTGCCGTTCGACGATCGAGATGGTGCGCCCGCCGTGCGGATGCGGAATCGCCAGCTGCGCCATCTGCTCGGCGTATTCCTCGAAGAATTCGGGGTGATCCTGAAGATAACGGGAGACTTCGTCGGCTTTCATGCCTACCTCTGCTGTCCGCTGCGTGAAGGAAGTGCTTGGGCTCAGTCGCCGAGTTCGATCTCGCCGACGAACACCGTCGTCGCCGGGCCGCTCATCAGCACCGGGGTGCCGGGACCGTTCCAGGCGATGACGAGTTCGCCGCCACGCGTGGCGACGCGCACCGGCGAGTCGAGCAGGCCGCGACGGATTCCGGCCACTGCGGCGGCGCAGGCGCCGGTACCGCAGGCGAGCGTCTCGCCAGCGCCGCGCTCGTACACGCGCAGGCGGATCGCGTGCCGGTCGACGACCTGCATGAAGCCCGCGTTGACCCGCTGCGGGAAGCGCGCGTGCGTCTCGATCAGCGGCCCCTGGCGCTCGACCGGCGCCGCATCGACATCGGGGACCACCTGCACCGCGTGCGGGTTGCCCATCGAGACGACGCTGATGTCGACTTCGTCGTCGCCGACCTCAAGCGGCTGCAGCACCGCTTCGCTGTCGCTGACGAAGGGAATCTCGGCCGGGGCGAAGCGCGGCACGCCCATGTCGACGGTGATGTTGCCGTCGTCCTCGACGCGCGGCCGGATCAGCCCGCGCATCGTCTCGACGACGATCTCGCGCTTGTCGGTGAGCCCCTGTTCCCGTACGAAGCGGACGAAGCAGCGCGCGCCGTTGCCGCACTGTTCGACCTCGCCGCCGTCGGCATTGAAGATGCGATAACGGAAGTCGGCGTCGGGTCGCGTCGCCGTCTCGACCAGCAGGATCTGGTCGCAGCCGACGCCGAAGCGGCGGTCGCCCAGGTAGCGCAGTTGCCCCGGCGACAGCGTGATCGACTGGCGGACACCATCGAGGACGACGAAATCATTGCCCAGACCATGCATCTTGGTGAAACGGATCTTCATGCTCACTCCGGCGTGCGGAAGGAAAGGTTGAGGACGCCCCTTACAGCACTCACAGCGACAGGGCCATGATGTAGTCGTCCATGACGAAGCCCTGGCCGATGTCGACGCGAACAGATTCGCGGACGGCGAAGCCGTGCTTGCGGTAGGCGCCGATCGCGCGCGCGTTGTTCTTGTTCACGGCGAGGATCAAGCTCGTGCAGCCCTGTTCGCGTGCGCGCCCGGCCACCGTCGCGATCAGCGTGCCGCCGATGCCGGCACGCTGGCGGGCCGGGTGGACATAGAGCTTGTCGAGCTTCATCTCGCCAGGGACCCCGGTCAGGTACGAGGCCGCGAAGCCGGCGAGCCGGCAGCCTTCGCCATCACGGATGCGCGCCAGATCCCACCATATCCCCGGCGTCTGCAACTCCTCGCGCAGGCGCGGCGCCGCGTAGCGCTCGCCGAGCATGTAGTCGATCTGCGCCTGGGTGATGATCGACGTGTAGGTATCCTGCCAGACAACGCGCGCCAGGCGGGCGACGGCGTCGATGTCGTTTTCGGTCAGCGGGACGATCTCGATCTGCATGTGCGCTCTCAAAAAACTCCGGTAGCAACGGCGCTCAGTAAAGCTTCGGCTCGCCCGGCGGGCGGGTCTTGAAGCGCTTGTGCAACCAGAAGTACTGTTCGGGCATCCGGCGCACCTGCGCCTCGATGTATTCGTTCATCCGTCGTGTGTCGAGTTCGACGGAATCACCTGGAAAATCCGCCCACGGTGCCTGCAATTCTACCGTGTAGCCGGCATCGGTCATGCGCGTGATGCAGGGAACGATGCGCGCGTCGAGCAGCCGGGCGAGGCGGGCAAAAGCCGTGATGGTTGCCGCCGGGACGCCGAAGAAGGGGACGAAGACCGCATCGCGCGCACCGAAGTCCATGTCCGGCAGGTAGTAGAAGGGCAGGCCCGCACGCATCGACTTAACGGCACGGCGCATCCCCTCCTGCCGCGAGAGCAGCACCGGCTCGTTGAAGCGCAGGCGGCCGGCGAGGAAGAGCTCGTTGAACACCGGATTCTTCTGGTTGGAATAGACGCTGACCAGCGGCGTCAGCATGGTCATCAGCGAACCGCCGGCGTCGAGACCGACAAAGTGCGGCGCCAGGATGATGGTCGGCCGGCCGTCGGCGGCGAGGTGTTGCACGCCCTCGACCCTGATCAGGCGTTCGAGGCGTTCGCGCGGCGCCCACCAGAGCAGCGTGCGGTCGAGGAAGGCGCGCGCGAAGGCGACGAAATGACGCCGCGCGAGTGCGACGCGTTCTTGCTCGGACAACTCGGGGAAACACAGGCGCAGGTTGGTCAGCGCCACCTGGCGCCGCTCGCGGCCGATGGCGTAGAGGAGCCGGCCGAAGGCGCCACCGAGCGCGCGCAAGGCGGGCAGGGGCAGCCAGTGCAGGCACCAGAGCAGCCCGACCAGCAACTGCGCGGGCCAGCGCGCGGGCGGACGACGGCTCATCGTGCATCCCCCGCAGCCGGGCGCGCAGGATCGCCGCAACCGTCTTCGAGCGTCCCCGGCGGCGGCTCGGCGCCCGCCGGCCGCTTGTAGCGGTTGTAGCCCCACAGGTACTGCTCGGGACAGGAACGGATCAGGCGCTCGATCTCGTGGTTGATGCACTGCGCGCGCTCGACCGTATCGCCGTCGATGGGCTCGGCCGGCGCCTGCAGGCGGAAGTGATAACCGGCGCCGTGCGGCAGGCGCTCGGCCCAGCAGACGATGACGGCGGCGCCGGTTTCCGAGAGGCGTGCCGCCAGCGTCATCGTGTACGCGGGCTTGCCGAAGAAGTCGAGCCAGCGCCCCTCGCCGACCTTCGGTGCCTGGTCGGGCAACATGCCGACCGCCTCGCCACGCTTCAGGGCCTTGATCAGCGAGCGCACCCCGGAGAGATCGGCCGGCGCCAGCTTCAAGCGCTCTCGCGCGCGCCCTTCGAGGATCATCGCCTGCAGCCAGGCCTGCTTCGGCGGCCGGTAGAGGACGGTGATCGGCGCCTCCCTCGCGTAGTACTGCGCGGTGATCTCGAAGCAACCGAGGTGCGGCGTCAGGAAAAGGATGCCGCGCCCTGCACGCTGCGCCGCCTCGACCAGTTCCCAGCCGCTGAGCTTGACCACATGCCGGGTGGCGACTTCGAGTGGGTTGAGCCAGATCGCCGGCAGCTCGAGCGTGGTCTTGCCGGCTGCGGCGATCGCCGCCGGCAGCACGCGGCGTGCCTCGTCCTCGCCGAGCGCGAGGACGAGGTTCTGCCGCAGATGACGGCGATAGGTGGGCGAGGCCAGCCAGGTCAGCCAGCCGAGCACTGCGCCGAGCGCGTGCAGCCACGACAGCGGCAGGCGGGCAAGAAAAACAAAAAGTGCGCGAAAAAGTGGGATCAAGCCGGGAACCAGAATGAGAGCGGAAGGGACGAAACTGCGCTCGCCGGGCTGGCGAGGCCAGCGGTGCGTCAGCGAAGCGTGTGGATTGACCGTCAGCAGCAAAAAAACGACAATTATCCATCCGCCGAGTTAATCAGGACAACTTGCAGGGCGGGTGGCGTCGCCGGATTGCTTCCGCGGCACCGCATAAATACTGCTAAAGCGTCGTCTGCTCACACCCCGGGGCCGGCCACGCAGCCGAACCGGGGTTTTTGTTTTCTGGAGCTCGTGTATGACCCAAGAATATCTCTTCTCTTCCGAATCCGTTTCCGAAGGCCATCCCGACAAGGTCGCCGACCAGATCTCCGACGCCATCCTCGACGCGATCCTGGCCGAAGACCCGAAGGCGCGCGTCGCCTGCGAGACCTTGGTGTCGACGGGTCTGGTCGTCATTTCGGGCGAGATCACCACGACCGCGCACATCAACTACCGCGAAGTCGCCCAGGAGGCGGTGCGCCGTATCGGCTACGACAACTCGGACATCGGCTTCGACTACAAGAGCTGCGCGATCCTCACCGCGATCAACCGCCAGTCGCCGGACATCGCCCAGGGCGTCAATGAAGGCGAAGGCCTCGACCTCGATCAGGGCGCCGGCGACCAGGGCCTGATGTTCGGCTACGCCTGCAACGAGACGCCGTCGCTGATGCCGTTCCCCATCTACTACGCGCACCGCATCATGCAGCGCCAGGCCGAAGTACGTAAGGACGGCCGTCTGCCGTGGCTGCGCCCGGACGCCAAGAGCCAGCTCACCGTCCGCTACGTCGACGGCAAGCCGGTCGAAATCGACACCGTCGTCGTCTCCACCCAGCACGGCCCCGAAGTCAGCCACGAGGAACTGTCGGCGGCGGTGATCGAGCACATCATCAAGCCGGTACTGCCGAAGGAGATGCTGACCGAGAAGACGCGCTACCTGATCAACCCGACCGGCCGCTTCGTCGTCGGCGGCCCGCACGGCGACTGCGGTCTCACCGGCCGCAAGATCATCGTCGACACCTACGGCGGTGCCGCGCACCACGGCGGTGGCGCCTTCTCGGGCAAGGATCCGTCGAAGGTCGACCGCTCGGCCGCCTACGCCGGTCGCTACGTCGCCAAGAACATCGTCGCCGCCGGTCTCGCCGACCGCTGCGAGGTGCAGGTCGCCTACGCGATCGGCGTCGCCAAGCCCGTGTCGCTGATGGTCAACACCTTCGGCACCGGCAAGGTTGCCGACGAGAAGATCGTCGAGCTGATCGGCAAGCACTTCGACCTGCGTCCGAAGGGCATCATCCAGTCGCTCGACCTGCTGCGTCCGATCTACAGCAAGACCGCCGCCTACGGCCACTTCGGCCGCGACGAGCCGGAATTCACCTGGGAAGCGACCGACAAGGCCGCCGCGCTGCGCGCCGACGCCGGGCTCTGATCCGCTCGCGGACAGCACTTGCTGTCCCGCGCATGAGCAAGACGGGGAGCTTTCGCTCCCCGTTTTTTGCGTCGCGTCGTCGGCGAACGACTCGACGCGCAGCACCGACTGCTGCATGATAGGGAACACGAAGCTTCCGCCTTCGCTGCCGCGCTGACGACCCTGGAAGCCCTGCGCAGGACTCTGCCATGAACGACGACACCCAGCACGATCGGCCGACAATCCTTATCGTCGACGACGAGCGCTTCAACCTCAACCTCTTGCATGCGCTGCTGCGTGGGGACTACCGGATCCTGGTGGCGACCCATGGTGAGCAGGCATTCGAGGCCGCGCTCGGCGCTGCCCCCGACCTGATCCTGCTCGACGTCAATATGCCCGGGATCGACGGTTTCGAGGTTTGCCGACGGCTCAAGGACGAGCCGGCGACACGCAACATCCCGGTGATCTTCATCACCGCGATGCACGACGCTGCCGACGAGACGCAGGGCTTCGACCTCGGCGCGGTGGACTACATCACCAAGCCCTTCCACAGTGCGGTGGTCAAGGCGCGGGTGCGCACGCACCTGCGCCTGAAGCAGCAGAGCGACCTGCTCGAACGTTACGCCTTCCTCGACGCGCTGACGGGACTGGCCAACCGGCGTGCCTTCGACGACAAGATCGTGGAGGAGTGGAACCGCTGCCGGCGCTCGGCCTCGCCCCTGTCGGTGCTGCTGATCGACATCGACCACTTCAAGGGCTACAACGACCACTACGGCCACGGGGCCGGTGACCTCTGCCTGAGCAACGTCGCCCGTACCCTCTCCGGCTGCCTGCAGCGCGCCGGCGATCTGCTGGCGCGCTACGGCGGCGAGGAGTTCGTCGCCGTCCTGCCGGGCAACGACGCCGACAGCGCCGCAGTGATCGCCGAGCGTCTGCGCGCGGCGGTGGATGCCCTCAAGCTGCCGCATCAGGCCAGCGCCGCCGGCGAGCACGTCACCGTGAGCCTGGGGGTGGCAACCATGGCTCCCTCCGATGCGTCGAGCCATGCCGACCTGCTGGCTGCTGCCGATGAGGCGCTCTACCAGGCCAAGCGCGAGGGGCGCAACCGCTGGTGCGCGCTCGCGATCAGCCGCTGACCGGCGCCAGGCCCCTGGTCGGCCGCAAAAAATTCATTTCGAGTATTGACCTGGCATCAATGGAAGCGGATATTGGGGCTGCCGCACCCTTCCACAACTTTTCCAGCGAGGTCATGAGATGAATGCTTTCAAAACCATGGTAGCGACGGGTCTGGCCGCTCTGCTCGCACTTTCCGCG
The DNA here is from genome assembly GCF_016653115.1 of Rhodocyclus purpureus. GTDB lineage: Bacteria > Pseudomonadota > Gammaproteobacteria > Burkholderiales > Rhodocyclaceae > Rhodocyclus > Rhodocyclus purpureus. The sequence goes on along the minus strand of NZ_NHRX01000034.1, from coordinate 43,703 downwards.
CCGGTGGCGAAGGCCGAGGAGACAGGTTCGTTCAGCCCGTATCTGGTCGGCACCTGGGACTTGCGCAACGGCAACACCCTGCTGCAGGTCGTGAATCCGACCGGGAGGAGCCTGGAGCTTCTCGTCGCCTTCTTCGACGACAACGAGAAGGGACTGAAGTGCCTGAAGGAGAAACTCAGCCACAATGACCTGCTCGAAGTGAATGTGGCCAAGATCAACCCAGGCGCCAAGTTAGGCGTGGTCAAGATCGTTTCCCATCTCAATCAGCGGCCGACGCCGGGCATCGTCGGATTTCAGAGGCAGATCTTCGGCAGGACGCCGGTGAGCGAAAGCAATCTGGCGGCGGTGCCGGCGGGGGTGCTCGATGAAGAGTTGAAGCTGATCCTCGAGGTCTGCCACTGATCGGCGTGGCCGCATGGTCCGAGGCAGGACACGGAGCATGCGCCGCGGGGGGGCACCGGCTTCTCCTGAAGCCGGTGCCCGGGGCCTGACAGCCTAGCCTTCCTTGCTGCAGTCACGCAGCGTGATGCCCTTCTCCTTGGCATAGGCGGTCGAGGAGGCCTCGATCCTGGCGCGCACGCGCGCCCGCTCGGGCTCGATCCAGTCGGAGATGCTGTTCCACTTGGCGCCGTCCCACTGCTGGAAGCGCAGCATGCCCGAGCCTTCGTGATCGGCGCAACTGATCTTCAGCGGCGGCATGAAGCCTTCGGCGCCCAGTGCCTTCAGGCGCTTTTCGTCGAGCTTGAGGTTCTCCAGGCCCCAGCGCACCTGCTCGCCGGTCAGCGGCTTCCTGCCATACTTTTCCTGCGCCTTGCGCACGCCTTCGACGGTGATCATGCCGGCGACGATGCCGCGGTTGTGATAGGTGGCGCCGACCAGGGCCTTGTTGCTCAGGTTGCCCTTGTTCTTGTCGTACAGACGATTGACGATCTCCTGCACGACCGGGAAGTTGGCGCCGACGCCCGTGTAGTTGGCGGCGATGTAGCCCTTGGCGGCGGCACCCGCTCCGGCAACGTCCTCCTCCGAGGCCGCCCAGGTGATGCCGATGATGCGCTCGCGCGGGAAGCCGACCTTGGCCGCGGCGGCGATCGCACTCGGCGTCATCACCCCGGCCGTCCACATGATCACGTAGTCCGGCCTGGCCTTGCGCACCTGCAGCCACTGGCTCTGCTGGTCGATCCCCGGTGGCGCCACCGGGATCAGCTCCACCTGGAACGCGTACTTGCTCGCCATCTCCTGCAGCAGCGGGATCGCTTCCTTGCCGAAGGCAGAATCATGGAACACGTAGCCGATCTTCTTGCCGGCGAGCTTGTCCATGCCGCCTTCCTTCTCACCGATGAACTTGACGATGTCGGTGGTCATGCTCCAGTAGTTGGTGATCATCGGAAAGACGTAGGGGAAGACGCGGCCGTCGCTGGTGTCGGTGCGACCGTAGCCGATGGTCACCAGCGGGATCTTGTCGACCGGCATGCGATCGACCAGCCCATAGGTGATGCCCGAGGACATCGGCTGCACCGCCGCCACGTAGGGGCTCTTGCCCTTGAGGCGCTCGTAGCACTCGACGCCCTTGGCGTTGTTGTACTCGGTCTCGCACTCCTCCCAGGACAGCTTGACGCCGTTGATGCCGCCGTCGCGCTCGTTGATCAGGTTGAAGTAGTCGATCATGCCCGCGTAGAAGGTCTGGCCGATCGAGGCCAGCGGGCCGGTGCGGTAGCCGACGATCGGGACGAACTGCGTGCCCTTGTCCTCGGCCGGCACTTCGGTGGCCAGCATCCCGCCGGCGAGGGCGATCAGCACGGCGCCGATGCCGCGCATGCGGTGCAGCGAATTCCTGCTCATTTCTGTCTCCTCGAAATAGTTGTTTTGGCTGCAACATCAGGGTCGGGAAAGATGCTCCTGATGCCTTCGCCATGCTAGCCCGTGCAGGGGGCGGCGGACAAGGCGTGCGTGACGCTCTGGCGCAAAGCGCAAGGGGATGGCGACGGACGCGAACAACTTCGCTATCGAGAATCGAGAAGAACGGAACCAAAAGGTACCGACCATGTCAGAGGCACGGGCTTTTTGGAGGAGCGCCGAAAAAAGAATCATCTGGCTTGCTGACTTCTCCCTCTCCGACCGATAATCGTGGCTAGAAAAGCGGCCTGCAAAACGGTGGCGGCTGGTGATCGAGCAATTGGAAGAAAGATGAATTTCCCGGATATTCTGTAGGGTCGCGCTTCCCTGCCGGCCCCAATGCTTTGCAACCACGACGAGGAGACAAGACTCATGGCCGTCACCCTGGACTACCTGAACACCTTGATTGAGGAGGATCCCGCACAGGGACGCTTCCGCTGCAAGCGGGAGATGTTCACCAGCAAGGAACTGTTCGATCTCGAGATGAAGCACATCTTCGAGGGCAACTGGATCTACCTTGCCCACGAGAGCCAGTTGCCGAAGGTCAACGACTACTACACGACCAAGATCGGCCGCCAGCCGATCTTCATCACGCGCAACCGGGCGGGCGAGTTGAACGCCTTCATCAACGCCTGCGCCCACCGCGGCGCGACCCTGGCGCGCTTCAAGCACGGCAACAAGGCGACCTTCACCTGCCCCTTCCACGGCTGGACCTTCAACAACTCCGGCAAGCTGCTGAAGATCAAGGATCCCGAAGATACGGGCTATCCGGAGGAGTTCAACAAGAACTGTTCGCACGACCTGAAGCCGATCGCGAAGTTCGCCAACTACCGCGGTTTCCTGTTCGGCAGCCTCAACGCCGACGTCCCGTCGATCGAGGAACACCTCGGCGAGTCGAAGAAGATCATCGACATGATTGTCGACCAGTCGCCGGAAGGTCTGGAAGTCCTGCGCGGCTCGTCCACCTATGTGTTCGAGGGCAACTGGAAGGTCCAGGCGGAAAATGGTGCGGACGGCTACCACGTCACCGCAACCCACTGGAACTACGCGGTGACGCAGAACCAGCGCAAGGAGCGTGACGCAGCCGACGACAACATCAAGGCGATGAGCGCCGGCGGCTGGGCGCGTGGCGGTGGCGGCTCGTACTCGTTCGAGAACGGCCACATGCTGTTGTGGACGCGCTGGGCCAACCCCGAGGACCGTCCGCTCATGGAGCAGCGCGAGCGCCTGGTGAGCGAGTTCGGCGAGGCCAAGGCCGACTGGATGATCAAGAACTCGCGCAACCTCTGCCTCTACCCGAACGTCTATCTGATGGACCAGTTCAGCTCGCAGATCCGCGTCTTGCGTCCGCTGGCAGTCGACCGCACCGAGGTGACCATCTACTGCATCGCGCCGAAGGGCGAGAGCCCCGAGGCACGTGCCCGCCGCATCCGCCAGTACGAGGACTTCTTCAACGTGAGCGGCATGGCCACCCCCGATGACCTGGAAGAGTTCCGCGCCTGTCAGGAAGGCTTCAACGGCGCCTATTCCGAGTGGAACGACATGTCGCGCGGTGCCAAGCACTGGGTCAAGGGTCCCGACGCCGAGGCCGACAAGATCGGGCTGAAGCCGCTGCTGAGCGGGGTCAAGACCGAGGATGAGGGTCTGTACGTGGTCCAGCACAAGCACTGGCTGGAAACCATGAGCAAAGCGGTTGCTGCCGAACAAAAAGCCTGAGGAGAACCCGAGATGAGTATTTCCCACGACGCCGTCTGCGCCTTTCTGTACCGCGAAGCCCGCCTGCTCGATGATCGCGACTGGGACGCCTGGCTGGAGTGCTATGCCCCCGATGCGACCTTCTGGATGCCGGCCTGGGACGACGACGGCAAGCTGACCGAGGACCCGCAGTCCGAGATCTCGCTGATCTATTACAGCCGGCGTGCCGGTCTGGAGGATCGCGTGTTCCGCATCCGTACCGAGCGTTCGAGTGCGACCATCCCCGATACGCGTACCTCGCACAACATCACCAACGTCGAAATCGTCGAGCAGAGCGGCGACCAGGTCAAGGTTCGCTTCAACTGGGTCACCTTCAGCGTGCGCTACAACCATACCGACATCTTCGCCGGTACCAGCTTCTACACCCTCGATGTCTCCGGCCCCAGCCCGATCATCAAGGAGAAGAAGATCGTGCTGAAGACCGACTATGTGCGTCACGTGATCGATGTGTATCACGTCTGAACGAGTCGCTGAAGCCGTCATGACGGCTTCGCTCCGGTGACTCCGGCCGGCGGCGACTCTCCCCGGGAGTCGTCGCCGGTTTTTTTTGAGCGTCGCAATGAGCGGCAGGTCCGGCGACGCAGACTCATTTTCAGCAGAGGTAAGAATCGTGGCAACCCACCAGATTGCACTGAACTTCGAAGACGGGGTAACCCGCTTCATCGAATGCAAGGACACCGAGACCGTGGCCGACGCGGCCTACCGCCAGGGCGTCAATGTACCGATCGACTGCCGTGACGGCGCCTGTGGCGCGTGCAAGTGCCATGCCGAATCCGGCAAGTACGAGATGGGCTTCTACGTCGACGATGCACTCAGCGCCGAGGAGGCCGAACTGGGTTACGTGCTGACCTGCCAGCTGCGTCCCAAGAGCAATCTCGTCGTTGCCGTCCCCGCCTCGTCCGCGGTGTGCAAGATCAAGCAGACGAAGATGAAGGCCGCGATCAGCGACCTGCGCCAGCTCTCCGACAGCACCCTGTCGCTGACGCTCAAGGGCGACGACCTCGGCAAGCTCGCCTTCCTGCCCGGACAGTATGCCAACCTGCAGGTCCCCGGCACCGATCACCATCGTGCCTACTCGTTCAGCTCGATGCCGCATCAGGGCGAAGTCTCGTTCCTGATCCGCAACGTCCCCAACGGCCTGATGAGCGGCTACCTGACGCAAAGCGCCAAGGTCGGCGACGCGATCGAACTGGCCGGCCCCAACGGCAGCTTCTACCTGCGCGAGATCACGCGTCCGCTGCTGTTCCTCGCCGGTGGCACCGGCCTCGCCCCCTTCCTGGCAATGCTCGACAAGATCGCCGCTGCCGGTGGCAGCGAGCAGCCGATCCGCCTGATCTATGGCGTCAATACCGACGGCGACGTCGTCGAACTCGAGAAACTCGAAGCCTACGCCAAGCAGTTGCCGAACTTCAGCTACACGGTCGTCGTGGTCGACCCGGAGAGCAAGTTCCCGAACAAGGGTTATGTCACCCATCACCTGCAGCCTGCCGACCTCAACGACGGCGCGGTCGACATCTACCTGTGCGGTCCGCCGCCGATGGTCGAGGCAGTCGCCCATAACCTGCGCGAACGCGGCGTCAAGCCGGCCAACTTCCACTACGAGAAGTTCTCGTCGAGCGTCTGAGCCGACGACCGTCACTGAGACAGGAATTCGCAATGACCAACAAGCGTTTTGAAAACAAGGTGGCGGTCATCACCGGCGCCGCGCAGGGGATCGGCCTGCGCGTCGCCGAGCGGATGGCTGAGGAAGGCGGTCGGCTGGTGCTGGTCGATCGCGCCGAGATCGTGCACGAGTTGAACGAGAAGCTCGGCGGCACGACCGAGGTGCTGACGCTGACCGCCGACCTCGAAAAGTTCGCCGATTGCGAACGGGTGATGGCGGCGGCCAAGGAGCGCTTCGGCCGCATCGACATCCTGATCAACAACGTCGGCGGCACGATCTGGACGCGCCCCTTCGAGCACTACGAAGAGCAGCAGATCGAGGCCGAAGTACGCCGCTCGCTGTTCCCGACCCTGTGGTGCTGCCGCGCGGTGATGCCCCACATGCTGGAGCAGGGCAAGGGATCGATCGTCAATGTCTCGTCGGTCGCCACGCGCGGCGTCAACCGCGTCCCCTACGGCGCGGCCAAGGGCGGCGTCAATGCGCTGACCGCGTGCCTCGCCTTGGAGAACGGCGAACGCGGCATCCGCGTCAATGCGGTCTCGCCCGGCGCAACCGAGGCGCCGCCGCGGCGCATCCAGCGCAACGAGGCGCCGCGCAGCGCGCAGGAAGAGCTCTGGTACAAGCAGATCTACGACCAGTCGATCGACTCCAGCCTGATGAAGCGCTTCGGCACCACCGACGAACAGGCCGGACCGATCCTCTTCCTGGCCTCCGACGACGCCTCCTACATCACCGGCGTCGTTCTGCCGGTCGGCGGCGGCGATCTCGGCTGATCCCCGAGTGAAGCAAGGGGTGCTGCGCCAGCGCGCCGCACCCCTCATCCGCGCTTCAGCAATCAGCCCCGGCGCTCCGTAGGTCGGCTCAGCGTGAAACGTGGAACAATTTCGTGAAACATCGGCCGACCTGATCTGCCGAAGCCGTCGCGATCAGCAACTCGTCAGTTGGCGAGGCCGCGAAAGAACGAACTGGATTGCCACGGCGCTACGCGCCTCGCAATGACGGCAGCGAATGGCTGCGTTTCATGCTCAGGGCTGGCACGACTCGCCATGATCGTTAGCACAGCGTAAGCGGACAGCAAGGCTCCGCGCAGAAAAGCTTCTTCCTCCCCTGCGCTGCCATCCAGAACGACGCTCTGCGCCCGACACGCGCGCAGATGCGATTTCCCCGGAACACAGCCTGAAGCGTCTCGGTGCGCGCATCCAGAATAGTCGAATTGCATTTTCCCGACGCGATCGCGGTCACCTCGGCTAGAATCCGGGGACGCGCGACCCGCCCCGGCGCGTGTCCAGATTCGACCGGAACGGCATCGATGACCTGCGCGATGCGCAGACCGAGCCGGCTTTCCGCAAGCCACGGAGACTGACCGGGCGTCCATTGGATCGAGGAGGCGTACGGAGTGAGCCGAGACCGTAGCGATGGCCCGCATGCCCGGGTTCCCGCCTGGCTCCTGCCGACGGTCTCGGCCCTCCTGTTTGCGCTGATGCTGTGGATCCTGCACCGGGAGCTGTATGCGATCGACTACGGCAAGCTGCGCGCTGCGCTAGGAGGGCTGCCGGCCTCCGACGTGTGCTTGGCCTTGCTGCTCACCGTGGCCAATTACCTGGTCCTCAGCTGCTACGACCAGGTGGCGTTCGTCTGCATCGGCAAGCGCATCGCCTCCTGGCGCATCGCGCTGACCGCCGCCCTCGCTTATGCGGTGAGCAACAGCACCGGTTTCGGGATCGTCTCGGGAACGGCGGTACGCCATCGCTTCTATTCGCGCTGGGGCGTGGACACGGCCGAGCTGTCGCGCATCGTCGTCCTCAACGCCACCACCTACTGGCTCGGCCTGCTGGCCTTGGGCGGCTGGAGCCTGGCATTCCACCCCCATGCCTGGCTGCAGGGCGGGATTGGCGAGGACGCTTCACGCTGGCTCGGCGCAAGCTTCATGGCCATGGCCGCCGCCTACCTGCTCCTGTCGCTGGTGCGCCGTGCGCCCCTGCGCGTGCTCCGCTTCGAAATCGACCTGCCCTCGCCGCCGCTCGCCCTCGCCCAGCTGCTGGTATCGATGGCCGACTGGGCATTGGCCGCGGCCGTGCTGCATGCGCTGCTGCCCGCAAGCGGGGCGCCCTATGCAGTGCTGCTGGGCGCCTTCGTCACCGCCCAGGTCCTCGGACTGCTCAGCCATGTGCCGGGCGGCCTCGGGGTGTTCGAGGGTGCGATGGTGCTGCTGCTCGCGCCCTACCTTCCCGGCGACCGTCTCGTCGCGGCGCTGCTGCTCTATCGCCTGCTTTACTACGCCATCCCGCTCAGCTTCGCGCTGCTGGTGCTGCTCGCCGACGAGTTGCTGCTCCGGCGCGCGCAACTCGCGACATTCGGCCGCTCGCTGCAAGGCTATGCCCTGCAGCTGTCGCCGACGATCCTGGCCGGATTCACCTTCATGGCCGGCTTGCTGCTGCTCGTCTCGGGGGCGATCCCGGCAGAGCAGGAGCGCTTGCACTGGCTGGCACAGCTGTTCCCGGTCGGCCTGTTCGAGGCCTCGCACTTCCTCGGCAGCCTGATCGGCATCGCCCTGCTCCTCCTGGCACAAGCCCTGTCGCGGCGCATCCAGCTTGCCTACTTCCTCGTCCTTGGCGGGCTGCTCGCGGGCATCGCCGCTTCGCTGCTCAAGGCGGGCGACTGGGAGGAAGCCCTGCTCCTGTCGCTGCTGCTGCTCGCCCTGGCCCCGAACCGTGCGTTCTTCGACCGCCGCGCGACGCTGTTCGACACCCGTTTCTCGGCCGGGTGGATCCTCGCGATCATCGCCGCACTCGGCGCCTCGGTCTGGCTTGGCTTGTTCGTGCACCGGCACGTGGAGTACGCCAACGAGCTGTGGTGGCAGGTGGAACTGGATCAGGATGTCTCACGGTTCCTGCGCTCCAGCCTGGGGGCGGCAGTCATGCTTTTGGGATTCGGCATCTGGCGTCTGCTCGGCCCGCTGGCGCACCGCACCGAGCCGCCTGCGGACGGGGACATTGCCGACGCCGGACGGATCATCGCTGCGCAGGCGCAGACGCTGCCCTTCCTGGCTTACCTGCGCGACAAGAGCCTGCTCTTCGATCCGGAGCGCAGCGCCTTCGTCATGTACGGCGTGCACGGTCGTACCTGGGTCGCCCTCGGCGATCCGGTCGGACCGGCTGCGTCCGCCCCCGCACTGATCCGCGCCTTCGTCGAACGTGCCGACGATTACGCCGGCGTGCCGGTGTTCTACCAGGTCCGGGCCGAGCACCTGCATCTCTACGCCGACCTCGGCATGAGCTTCGCCAAGCTGGGCGAGGAAGCGCTCGTAGCTCTGGACGGGTTCTCGCTGGCAGGCAGTCGCCACGCGAAACTGCGCGCGGCACTGAACCGGCTGGCGCGGGACAAGGTGAGCTTCCGCATCGTCGACGCAGCTGAGGTCGCGCCCTTGCTGCCCCAGCTCAAGGCCGTCTCCGACGCCTGGATGGCGGCAAAGTCGGTCGGCGAGAAGGGCTTTTCGCTGGGCTTCTTCGATCCTGCTTACCTTTGTCTGCAGCCCGTCGCCGTGCTGGAGCGGGAAGGCCGCATCGTGGCGTTTGCCAACCTGCTGTGCGGGCCTTCCGGCGAGGAACTCTCGGTCGACCTGATGCGCTTCGCCGCGAATGCGCCATCGGGGGCCATGGACGCCTTGTTCGCCCACCTGTTCCTCTGGGGGCGCGCGCACGGCTATCGTCGCTTCAACCTCGGCATGGCGCCACTTTCCGGACTGCAGCCCTCGCCGATCTCTCCCTTGTGGAACCGGCTCGGCAGCTTCGTCTACCGGCACGGCGAAGCCTTCTACAACTTCGAGGGCCTGCGCGCCTACAAGGACAAGTTCGATCCGCTCTGGCAGCCGCGCTACCTTGCCTATCCGGGCGGACAATCGCTGCCGCTCGTGCTGGCGGATGTCGCCGCGCTCTCGGCGGGCAGTTACGCGAGGATCTTCCGATGAAAAAACCGTGCGTCAAGCTTCCATGGACCGGCGGCATCAGAACGGCTGCGGCCACCCTCGCGCTCGTGTGCGCGGGTCTCGCCGGCGCCGGAGCAACGGCCAGTCAGCCCGGCATCCTCGGCGTCGCCGCGCGAACGCCTTCTCCCGGAAGCGGCGGCGACGCACCGGCGCCGGTGCTTCCCGGCGAACTCAAGCTGAGTCATGGCCCCTTCGGCGAGGTCACCATCTACCAGCCGGCCGGACAGGCGACGAGCGTCACACTGTTCGTTTCGGGCGACGGTGGCTGGAACCTCGGCGTGGTCGACATGGCCCGGCACTTGATCGGAATGGGCGCCGTCGTGGTCGGCATCGACATCCGTCGCTATCTGAAGACAGTCAATGCGCCGAGTTCAGCCTGCCGCAGCCTTGCCGTCGACTTCGAGGATCTGGCACACGCGGTGGAACGCCAGCTGCGGCTGCCCGATTACCTGCCACCGGTGCTCGTCGGCTATTCGTCGGGGGCGACGCTGGTTTATGCGACCGCCGTGCAATCGCCCAAGGGCACCTTTGCCGGCGCACTGAGCCTCGGCTTCTGCCCGGACCTGGCGATCACGCAGAAGCTGTGCACCGGCAGCGGTCTCGCCTATGCCACCCAGTATGCCAGGGTGTCCGGCGCCGTCGAGGGCGTCGTGTTCTCGCCCGCGCAGGCGAACGCCACCCCCTGGACCGCGTTCCAGGGAGACATCGACGAGGTCTGTGCTCCCGAACAGACCCGCCAGTTCGTCAGCCAGACGCGCAACGCCGATCTCGTCTGGCTGCCGCGGGTGGGCCACGGCTTCTCGGTCGAACGCAACTGGCTGCCCCAGTTCAAGGACGCCTACGCGCGCCTTGCCGCAGGCGCGATCACGCCGCCGACGCAGCTGGCCGACCTGCCCATCGTCGAAGTGCCGGCAACGACCTCGACCGCCGACACGGACGAGCTGTTCGCAGTGCTGCTCACCGGCGACGGTGGCTGGGCCGGGCTCGACCAGGACGTCTCGGCGGCACTTGCCGCGCAGGGCATTCCGGTCGCCGGCCTCAATACCCTCAAATATTTCTGGCAGGCGCGCACCCCGGAGTCAGCGGCTGCCGATCTCGAACGCATCATCCGCCACTACCGCGCAGCCTGGAAGCGGCCGCAGGTGCTGCTGATCGGCTACTCGCTCGGCGCCGAGGTGCTACCGTTTCTCTACACCCGCCTTCCCGACGAGATCCGTGCTGCCGTGCGCAGCGTGAACCTGCTCGGTCCCGGCACCAGCGCTTCGTTCGCCTTCCACTTCTCCGACTGGGTTCCCGGCAGCGGCAGCAGCGACGGCCGCCCGGTCGCGCCCGAGATCGAGCGCATGGGCGGCGTCCCGACACTCTGCCTGTACGGCGCCGAAGAGAGCGACTCGCCCTGCCGCCGTCTCGGCGGCAGCCACGTCAGGTCGCTCGCGCTCGCCGGCGGACACCATTTCGGCGGCGACTACCCGGCGCTGGTGCAGCAGATCCTCGTCCATGCGCGGCGCTGAAAGACGGCAGGGCGTGCGCGGGCCAGACAGCTCCGTCGGGTTAGCGCAGCGTAACCCGACTTCTCCACCGAGCATAATCAGGCAGCCAGACCATCGAACAGATCTCGGCCAGGTTCTCGCGACATCACGAACATACATTGACATATAAATTTCATTGGCATAAATTAGCGGCGTTGTAAAACATCGGTTCGGCAGACTGCAACTCTTCTGATCATTTCGCCCGACTCAAGCGTCTGAGGGAGCCTCGTTTCAATGAACTCTCCGAGACTATCGAGTCAGCAAAACGGTAGTGACCAGGCATGCCAAATTGGAACCAAAACTTCCGAGCAGAGTACGACTACGCAATAGCGAAGCTCATCGGCGATAACGGGTTCGCCAGAGAATGGAGCCCCCTCATTGCGCGACTACGCAAGCTCATGAGCGATGCCGGATTCGATGCCGGAGAAGCTGCAGCACTGGACGAACTTCGGCTGAAATCGAAGCAAGGCGCCAGTCAAACGCGAATCTCGGAAGACGAGGGTCTCCTCAAGGCGGTGAGCGCCTGGACGGACTCGCCGAGTGGCACGGTGGGAGACGATGAACGCTTGCGGGTTGCTGCACTCAAGCTTTTGAGCCATGTGTACCTGCTCAACAAGGCCGGCGACCGGAAAGTCTGGATTCATTCGCTGCCAAAGGACTTCACCGAATGGGCCACGGACGCGTTCTGGAATGCAGGGAACGCTGCCCCTAAAATTCGCGCGCTACTGAAAGCGTGCGACGAACAGTTTTCCGGCCAACAAAAGCGCCATCTGGCCAATTCGGTCCAGCAGTCGCTGGCCTGGTGTCAGAAGACGGGCATCGTGCTGGCCAATGCCACATCGTCCGCTGCCGGCGGCAATGCGTCACGGATGGCTGCGCGAGCGTTGGTACGCCGCTGGTTTGCCGAACCGGGCTTGAGCGACGCCACGCTTGACACATATATCGCGACCCTGGACTCAGGCTTCAAGAAAGTTATTGCCACGTTGAATCGCGGCCATTTCATACTGACCGACTGGGTGCCGCTTCGCAATGCCAGCGTGCAGGCAGATATCAAATTTCTCCTCTCTGAAGCCTTCACCTTTGCCGGAAGGGGTGAGGGACTTGACGTGGTGTACATCGAAAAATCATTCTTCACGCGAGATGCGGGTGGTGTCGTGCATGACCAGAAGAATTGGACTCGGATCGTTGTGCACGAACTGACCCATTTGGCAGCAAGCACCGACGATGTCATGAACGGCGATGTGCGCTACGCGCATTACGGCATTGGCCCTCACAGCGGCTTCCCGGGTTCTGACGCGGTGAAAAACGCCGACAGTTGGGCCTTCTTCGCAGCCGATTGCGCCGGCGTCTTGACCGACACGGAGCGCGCCAAGGCGTTGCGCATTCGCTGATGACCCTCCACGCCCTCCTACGCCTGCCAAGCGCCGCAGGTGTCGCGCTGACGCTGAGCGTTGCGACGGCCTGCGCAGCAGATCCGCAGCCCTCCTCTTCACCGCTTTCGGAGCGTCAAACCATGACCAACCCGCCCAAAGTCAGCCGGCCATCGGCTCCCGTTGTGGAGTCAGTGGAAATCGACGGCATACGTTACCAGCAAGACACCGAGAGCTTTCGCCATGGTGGCGACCAAGCGGGCGGCTACCTGGTTGCGATCGAGCCCAAAACAGGCGATCGACTCTGGATGCTGAAGGTCTATCCCGTGGAGGACCATCGTGCCGCAGGCGTGACCGGCGGCGGCTTGTACTTCCGCAGCATGTCGATCGTTCCAGGCCAAAAAATGCTGGAGATCGTCAACGAGGCAGGCGGTCGCTACCGGGTCAACCTGATGCAACGAAGCTCGGAGCAAATTGGCGGCCCGCCCGAAAGGGCTGCACCAAGGCCACCTGCCAAGCCGAAACCCTGACTCTTGAGCACTACTTCCTTGAGCCGACTCAGGGCGCCAGATCGAAGACGAGCACCTCGGCATCGCGGCCGTGGCTCAGGCTGAGCCTGGTCTCGTCGCGGATCATGAGCGCGTCGCCGCTTTCGATGGCGATCCCATTCACTTCGAGCGCGCCGCGCACCAGATGCACGTAGGCCTTGCGTGCCGGATCGAGCGCCAGTTCGGCGCGCTCGTCGCCGTCGAACAGGCCCGCGTAAATCGAGGCGTCGGCGTTGAGGGTGAGCGAAGCCTGCGCGCCGTCGGGCGAAGCGACGAGGCGCAGCTTGCCGCGTTTTTCGACGGCCGGAATAGTCTTCTGCTCGTAGCCGGGAGCGATGCCGCGTGCCTTCGGCAGGATCCAGATCTGCAGGAAGTGCGTGATCCGGTCTTGGGCATGGTTGAACTCGCTGTGCACCACACCGCGACCGGCGCTCATGCGCTGCACGTCACCGGGCGGGATCGAGGTGCCGTTTCCCATGCTGTCGTCGTGGGCGAGCTCGCCGGCGATGACGTAGCTGACGATCTCCATGTCGCGGTGGCCATGCCTGCCGAAGCCGGCACCCGGGGCGACACGGTCCTCGTTGATGACGCGCAGGTTGCCCCAGCCCATGTGTGCCGGATCGTAGTAGTCGGCGAACGAGAACGAGTGCCAGCTCTTGAGCCAGCCGTGGTCGGCGTAACCGCGGTCCTGCGCTTTGCGAATGCTCAGCATGATCGTAACTCCTTTCCGTCTTGCGGCCGGCGCCGGGCGCCGGCCGGGATTCCTGGTCGCTTATTGGTGGATCGCTTCGACGGCGATGTCGATGGTCACGTCGTCACCGACATAGGGTGCGTACTTGCCGGCGTTGAACTCGCTGCGCTTGATGCTCACGCTGGCGTTGGCGCCGATCGCGTCCTTCTTCAGCATCGGGTGTGCAGCCTGCTGGAACGAGCTGAGCTTGAGGGTGACCGGCTTGGTCACGCCCTTGATCGTCAGCTTGCCATCGACGGCGACCGGCTTGTCGCCCTCGAAGACAACCTTGGTCGACTTGAAGGTCGCGGTCGGGTACTTGGCGGTGTCGAGGAAGTCTTCGCCCTGGATGTGCTCGTTGAACAGCGGGAAGCCGGTATTGACCGAGGTGGTGTCGATCACGATGTCGACCGAGCCGGTCTTCGCGGCCTTGTCGAAGACGATCGTGCCGCTCGTCTTGTCGAAGCGCGACAGCTGCTGCGAATAGCCGAAGTGGCTGTACGAGAAGCGCGGGAAGGTGTGCGAGCCGTCGACGACGTAGGTTTCCGGTGCGGCGAAGGCCGAAGATGCGGCGGCGGTGATGGCGAGGGCGGCGGCGAGTTGGGTCAGCTTTTTCATGGTGGTTTCCTTTAGAGAGAGGGTGATGTCACTTGCTGCTGGCGGTGATGCGGAACTTGACGAGGATGTCGTTGGCGACGATGTCGAACTTGGCCCAGGAGCCTTCGCCGATGGCAAAGTCGCCGCGGCGAATGGTGAAGCTGCCGTCGAAGACGCCGCTGTTGCCCTGCGCGCTGAAAGTCGCGGGAACGACGATGTCCTGGCTGCGGCCCTTGATCGTGAGCTTGCCGGCGACCTCGTAGCGGTTGCCGCCGAGCGGCTTGACGCTGCCGGCAACGAAGCGGGCGGTCGGGAAGGCCTTGGTGTTGAACCACGCCTTGCCGGCGACTTCCTGATCGGCTTCGCTCGAACCGGCATCGATGCTGGCGAGATCGACGTCGAAGCTGGCTTTGGCCTCGGTCGGCCTGGCCGGGTCGAAGGAGAGCTGCGAGCTGAACTTCCTGAAGTTGCCATCCATCTTCACGCCCATCTGCTGGTAGGTGAAATTGATGGCGCTCTTCGCGGCGTTGACCTGGCTGTACTCGACAGCCTGCGCGCTGAGTGGCAGCCCGGCGGCGAGCGTCAGCGCTGCGATTGAAGCGAGGGTGATGCGTTTCATGTCATTTCTCCGGGTGCGGCGACATGTGTTTGAGGATGTCGTCGTGGTCGATGAAGTGGTGCTTGAGGGCGGCGGCGATGTGTCCGACGATCAGCGCGACGAAGATCAGGTTCAGGCTCTGGTGCAGCAGCGCCAGCGTTTCGCCGAGCTCGCGGTTCTTGTCGAGCAGGTCGGGGATCGGCAGGACGCCGAACCAGACCGTCTGGAATCCCTTCGCCGAACTCATCAGCCAGCCCGACAGCGGGATCGCGATCATCAGGAGGTAGAGCGCGGCATGTCCGGAATGACTCGCCAGTTGCATGAGCTTCGACATGCCGATGGGCAGTGCCGGGGGTCGGTGCGTGGCGCGCCAGGCGAGGCGCACGAGGACCAGCAGGAAGGCGGTGACGCCGGCCCACTTGTGCCAGGAATAGAGTTGCAGTTTTTCCGGCGAGAGCGGCAGGTCCTGCATGTAGAAGCCGAGGGCCAGGAGGCCGAAAAGCAGGATGGCCATCAGCCAGTGCAGGCCCTTGGCGGTCGCGGTGTAATGGGTGCTCACGATGAACTCTCCTCAATGCGCATGGCGTGGCGTGAAGGACCAGGCATCCATGGCGATCACGTAATCGTCGACGCCGGCGTGCAGGCGGCGCGCGCTTGCACCATCGCCGCCGGCGCCGAGCGCGACGTGGAGCGGCAGCAGGTGTTCTTCGCTCGGGTGTGCCTGCACGGCAGCCGGCGCCTGACGACGGTAGTCGAGCAGCGCGGCGAGGTCGCCGGCTTCGAGGCGCTGCGCGATCCAGTCGGCGAACTCGCGCACGTAGGCCGGTGTGCGGCCGCCGTCGCGATAGGCCAATTGGAAATCGCGCAGGTTGTGCGTGATGCTGCCCGAGCCGACGATCAGGAAGCCCCGCTCGGCAAGCGGTGCCAGCGCCCGGCCGAGTCGCCACGCCTGCTCGGGACCACCGCGGCTCTGGATCGAGAGCGGTATCACCGGCACGTCGGCGTCCGGAAACATCATGCGCAGCGGCACCCAGGCGCCGTGGTCGAGACCGCGCCCGGAATCCTGCGCGACCGGAAGCCCTGCCGCACTGATCGCGGCGACGACCTCGTCGGCCGCCTCGCGGCAGCCGGTGGCCGGGTAACGGATCCGGTACAACTCCTCCGGGAAGCCCCAGAAGTCATGGATCGTTTCGGGGCGCTCGGCAAAGCCGACGGTCGGCACTTCCGTGTCCCAGTGCGCGCTGACGATGACGATCGCTCGGGCCGGCGGCAGCGTGCGCGCCGTCTCGGCGATGACCGCGCCGGCCGCACCGGGGCGCAGCGCGAAGGTCGGCGCGCCGTGCGGGACGAACAGCGTCGGCTGCGGCGCCCAGTGCTCTGCTGCGGAAGGGTGGGTCGGTGTCATTGGTCTTGCTCCCGAATCGATGGGCGAACTTTAGCCCTCTCTTCCTGGCCGAAACAGTAGACAATCACGAAAACATCATTGCTGGATTGACAACAATGGACCGACTCGAAGCGATGCACCTGTTCGTGCGGGTGGCCGAACTCGGCAGCTTTTCCGCCGCGGCGCAGCAGCTGGCGGTGGCGCGTTCGGTGGTGACGCGGCAGATCGCCACACTCGAAGCGCACCTGGGGGTCAAGCTGATGGCGCGCAGCACGCGCCGGCTGACGCTGACCTCGGCCGGCACCGCCTACCTCGAAAAATGCCGCGTCATCCTCAACCTGGTCGAGTCGGCCGAAGCCGACCTTGCCGCCGAACGACTGACACCGCGTGGCAGCATCCGCATCAGCATCCCGCTGAGCTTCGGCTTGCGGCGCCTGTCACAGCCGCTGCTCGATTTCTCGCAGCGCTATCCGGAAGTCGCGCTCGACATCGATTTCGCCGACCGGCGCGTCAATCTGATCGAGGAGGGACGCGACCTCTCGGTGCGCATCACCCGCCGCCTCGACGCCGGCGACGTCGCGCGCAAGCTGGGGGAGAGCCACATGCGCATCATCGCCGCGCCGAGCTACCTCGACCGCCATGGCCGGCCGCGACACCCCGCCGAACTCGTGCAGCACGAATGCCTCGGCTACACGGCAGCCGCTGCCAATCCGCCCTGGCAGTTCGAGGTGGACGGGCAACTGGAGAGCTTCCACGTGCGCAGCCGGATCAACGCCAACAACGGCTTCGTGCTCGCCGAGGCCGCCGCCCAGGGGCTCGGCATCGCTTGCCAGCCGGACTTCATCGCCGACGACTTCATCGCCAGCAGCCGCGTCGAACAGATCCTCGCCGATTTCCCCGTTCCCGCACTCGGCATCTACGCGATGCTGCCGAGCAACCGCCACATCCCGCACCGGGTGCGCGTGCTGGTGGACTATCTGGCGGAAAAGCTGGCTTGATCCGCATCGTGCGCGAACGGCATGTGCGATCGCCCCACGCGCTGATGGCGTGGAGGGCGCCGAAGCAAGTGACCGATGCCCGGCGCCGGGCACGCGCCGGCTGAACCTTTCGCTCCTTCCTGCCGTCGAAGCGCAAACCCGCCGGAAGCACGCCCATGCTCGCCCACCTCGAACGTCCCGCCGGCAAAGCGCCTGGCATCTCCCGGATCGTTTCCGACTTCGGCTTCACCTACTTCGCCAACGGCCTGATCGGCTTCATCTTCTCGGCCACCGGCCCGGTCGCGATCATCCTTTCGGTCGGCACCCAAGGCGGCCTGACGCAAGCGGAACTGGCCTCCTGGGTGTTCGGTGTCTTCTTCATCAACGGCCTGATCACCATCGCCATGAGCTGGCGCTACAAGACGCCGCTCGGCTTCGCCTGGACCATCCCGGGAACGGTCCTGGTCGGCCCGGCACTGCAGCACCTCTCCTTTGCCGAAGTGATCGGCGCCTTCTACGCCACCAGCCTGCTGATCCTGGTGATGGGCGCCAGCGGCTGGGTCAGGCGCCTGATGTCGGCGCTGCCGATGCCGATCGTCATGGGCATGGTCGCCGGTGTCTTCCTACGCTTCGGCCTCGACCTGGTGCGCGCGCTGCACAGCGATCTGGCGATCGCCGGGCCGATGGTCGCCGCCTTCCTGCTGCTTTCCGCCAACGCGGCGCTGGGCAGGCGCATCCCGCCGGTGATCGGCGCGCTCTTGGTCGGCGCCGTGGTCATTGCCCTCCTCGGGCGCGTCGACACGAGCACGCTCGGCGCCTTCGGCTTCGCCCAGCCGCTGGTGCAGGCGCCGGCGTGGTCGGTGGGCGCGCTGGTAGAACTGGTCGTTCCGCTGGCCATCACCGTGCTCGTCGTACAGAACGGGCAGGGCGTCGCCGTGCTCAAGGCGGCCGGCCATGAAGCGCCGGTCAATATGGCCGCAGTCGTTTCTGGAATCGGCGCCGCGGCGAGCGCCATGGTTGGCGCGGTCAGCACCTGCCTGACCGGGCCGACCAATGCGCTGCTCACCTCGTCGGGCGAGCACGGCCGCCAATACACGGCGGCGCTCACCTTCGGCGTCTTCGGCGTCCTCTTCGGACTGATGGCGCCGACCTTCACCGGACTGATGCTCGCCGCCCCCAGGGAATACATCATGGTCCTCGGCGGCCTGGCCATGCTGCGCGTGCTGCAGGGCGCCTTCGTCGCCTCCTTCGGCGGCGGCAAATTCACGCTCGGCGCGCTGATCAGCCTGCTGGTCACCATCGCCGACATCAGCATCATGAACATCGGCGCCGCCTTCTGGGGCCTGGTCGCCGGATTCGCCGTTTCCTGGTTGATGGAGAAGCGCGACTTCGTCACGCTGGCCAACAGCAACTGAGAGGCCGGCGCCGACATTTTCACGGGGAAGCTTCCATGTTCAGACACCTGCTCGTTCCCACCGACGGTTCCGAGTTGTCCCGGGCCACCGTGCAGCGTGCCGTTCTCTTCGCCAGCGAAATCGGTGCGCGCATCACCTTCTTCCACGCCGAGCCGCGTCATACGGTCTCGTTCTGGGGCAACGAAGGCATCACCGACCCGGGCACGCGTGAAGCGAGCATCAGGAGGGACGACCAGCGCGCGACATCCATCCTCGCTGCCGCCAGCGCCGAGGCCGTTGCTGCCGGCGTCGAAGCCTCGGCCATTGCCGGCAAGAGCGACAGCCCCTTCGAGGCCATCATCGCCACCTCACAGTCCCAAGGCTGCGACCTCATCTTCATGGCCTCGCATGGCCGCCGTGGCATCGCCGGCCTGCTGCTGGGCAGCGAGACGCACAAGGTGCTGACCCACTCGAAGATTCCGGTGCTGGTCGTCCGCTGAGGGATTTGGCCGAAGACCGCGTCACGCGCAGCTTCGCCGTTCTCGCGTATAATCCGCAGCACTCCGAGGAGCGCTGCAAGTCTGTCGTCATCCGCCAGACCCAGGCTCGGACCGAAACGGCGCTCATCCGACCCCCCGCGCCGGGCGTGGGCTGGCGGATGAGCATGGCCTTGCGGTCATCGTCGCTCCTTCGCCCTCCCGTCCGGCCGCAGTTCTGAAGGAGCTTGCTGTGGCTGAACAAGACTACATCGTTGCCGACCTGGGCCTCGCCGACTGGGGCCGCAAGGAAATCCGCATCGCCGAGACCGAAATGCCCGGTCTGATGGCGATCCGCGAAGAGTACGCCGCCGCCCAACCGCTGAAGGGCGCGCGCATCACCGGCTCGCTGCACATGACCATCCAGACCGCCGTCCTGATCGAGACGCTGGTCGCGCTCGGCGCCGAAGTGCGCTGGGCCTCGTGCAACATCTTCTCGACCCAGGACCACGCCGCTGCCGCGATCGCCAAGGACGGCATCCCCGTCTTCGCGGTCAAGGGCGAGACGCTGACCGAGTACTGGGAATACACGCACCGCATCTTCGAGTGGAAGGACGGGGGCTTCTCGAACATGATCCTCGACGACGGCGGCGACGCAACGCTGCTGCTGCACCTGGGCGCGCGCGCCGAGCAGGACATCTCGGTCCTCGCCAACCCGTCCTCCGAAGAGGAAACCGTCCTCTTCGCCGCGATCAAGGCCAAGCTGGCCGTCGATCCTACCTGGTACTCGGTGCGTCTGGCGGCAGTGAAGGGCGTCACCGAGGAGACGACCACCGGCGTGCATCGCCTCTACCAGATGCACGAGCGCGGCGAGCTCAAGTTCCCGGCGATCAACGTGAACGACTCGGTCACCAAGTCGAAGTTCGACAACCTCTACGGCTGCCGTGAGTCGCTGGTCGACGGCATCAAGCGTGCCACCGACGTGATGGTCGCCGGCAAGGTCGCGGTCGTCGCCGGCTACGGCGACGTCGGCAAGGGCTCGGCGCAGGCGCTGCGCGCGCTGTCGGCACAGGTGTGGGTCACCGAAGTCGACCCGATCTGCGCGCTGCAGGCGGCGATGGAAGGCTACCGCGTCGTCACCATGGAATACGCTGCCGACAAGGCCGACATCTTCGTCACCGCCACCGGCAACTACCACGTGATCACGCACGAGCACATGGCGGCGATGAAGGACCAGGCGATCGTCTGCAACATCGGCCACTTCGACAACGAGATCGACGTCGCCTCGCTCGAGCAGTACCAGTGGGAAGAGATCAAGCCGCAGGTCGATCACGTGATCTTCCCGGACGGCAAGCGGATCATCCTGCTGGCCAAGGGCCGTCTCGTCAATCTCGGTTGCGCCACCGGCCACCCGTCGTACGTGATGAGCTCGTCGTTCGCCAACCAGACGATCGCGCAGATCGAGCTGTTCACGCGCACCGCCGACTACCCGGTCGGCGTGTACACGCTGCCGAAGCACCTCGACGAGAAGGTCGCGCGCCTGCAGCTGAAGAAGCTGAACGCGCAACTGACGACACTGCGCGCCGATCAGGCCGCCTACATCGGCGTCCCGGTCGAAGGCCCGTACAAGCCCGAGCACTACCGCTACTGAGCGAACGCGCGGCGCGCTCCGGCGCGCCCGCCCGAGTCTGCCCGCCGGCAACCCGGCGGGCTGGCCGGCTTCTGCCCGAAGCCTGTCGATCAACCCGCTCGCACCAGGAATCCCTCCATGAACGACGTTTCCGCACAACCCCGGCGCACCTTCAGCGTCGAACTCTTTCCGCCGCAGACCGCAGAAGGCGCCGAGAAGCTGCGCGCGGTGCGTCGGCAACTCGCCGAACTCGGTCCGGAATACTTCTCGGTGACCTTCGGCGCCGGCGGCTCGACGCGTGACCGCACGCTCGAAACGGTGCTCGAAGTGCGCGCAGAAGGCCAGCGCGCGGCGCCGCACCTGTCGTGCATCGGCGCCACCGAACAGACGATCATGCACCTGCTCGACGAGTACCGCGCACACGGAATCCGCGACATCGTCGCGCTGCGTGGCGACCTGCCGTCCGGCATGGCGACCCACGGCAATTTCCGCTACGCGAGCGATCTCGTCGAGTTCATCCGCGCCAGGACCGGCGACTGGTTCCACATCGAGGTTGCCGCATACCCCGAATTCCACCCGCAGGCCGCGAGTGCGCAGGCCGACCTCGCCGCGTTCAAGCGCAAGGTCGACGCCGGCGCCGACGCGGCGATCACGCAGTATTTCTACAACGCCGACGCCTACTTCCGCTTCATCGACGATTGCGACGCGCTCGGCATCACCATCCCGATCGTCCCGGGGATCATGCCGATCTCCAGCTTCTCCAGGCTGGCGCGCTTCTCCGACACCTGCGGCGCCGAGATCCCGCGCTGGATGAGGAAGAAGCTTGAGGGTTTCGGCGACGATGCCGACTCGATCCGCGCCTTCGGCCTCGACGTCGTCACCGCGCTGTGCGAACGCCTGCTCGCCGGCGGCGCCCCGGGGCTGCATTTCTACACGCTGAACCAGGCCGGACTGACCTGCGAACTGTGGCAGCGGCTCGGCCTGCCGCGCGGGGACCAGACTGCCGGCGCCTGAGTTCGCTGCGCGCCTTGTGGGAAGGCCGGCAGGTCCGAATGGGCGTTTTTCCTGCCGGTTCGGCGGCCGTTCGCAGCGGCCGCCGCGGCTCAGGCCTACAGCTTCAGCTTGAAGCGCTGCACCTGGTCGAGACGCTCACGCAGGAAGCGCCATGCACGCCAGCCGACGAAGGCGCGTCGTCCCCAGCGCCACAGGCGGCCGGGCTTGAGCACGACGAACACCGCGAGCGCGGCGACGACGATGCTCGGATGGCGGCGGACGGCGTCCACCGCGGCGCGCACCTGCGCGACGCCGCGATCGGTGACGAGCAGCGCGTTGCGCAGCGGCACCAGTTCGCTGCCGATTTCCGCGCGCTGGCGGGCGATCCGCTCGCGCAGACGACCGCGCTCGACGGCGAGTTCGACCAGACGACCGTTCATTGCTGCGCGCCGTCTGCGCCGCGCTTGGCGGCCTTTTCGGCCGCCTCCGCATCGCGCAGCGCGGCCGTGAGCTGACGCAGATCCTCCTCGAGTTCAGCGACGCTGTCATCGAAGATCGGCTTCTTCTCGTCGATCGCGCGTTGCAGCGCCGAATAGAAGAACGCTGCCGCGCCGAGGAAAACCAGCGCTCCGGCGCCGAGCACGGCGAAGCGCTGCTCCCAGAAGAGGAGCGCCAGCAGCGCAAAGGCGATGACGGTGCCGATTCCCGCGCACAGCGCCAGTGCCTGTGCCAGGACCGCGATGCGGATGATGCGCTGCTTCTCGAACTGCAACTCGTTGCCGAGCAGTTCGAGGCGGGTACGCCCGCTCGCCAGGACGGTGGTGGCAAGGCGCTGGGCGGCAGCAAGCAAGCCGCCCTCGCCCGCCGTTCCATCCACCGGGGCTTTTGCCGCCAAGATCAACGACGACCGATGATGACGCCGAGCAGCAGACCGACGCCGGCAGCGATGCCGACCGCCTTCCAGGGGTTGTCATGCACGTAGTCGTCGGTGGCGCGCGCAGCGGCCTTGGTCTTGTCGACCAGCGCGGCTTCGGCGTCGGCGAGGCGCAGCTTGGCGTCGCGCAGGCGATCCTGGATGCGTTCGCGCAGTTCGCTCACCTTTTCGCCGGCGAGGTTGGCCGAGGCACGCAGGATTTCGTCGGCATCGGCGACGACGACACGCAGGTCGGAAACGATCTTTTCCTTGTTGATCGCGGAAATATCGGTAGCTTCAGGCATGACAGACCTCATCAGGAGAAATTGGTGGGTTAATGAAACGGACAGACCGCCAGCGGATGACATCCGGATTTCGGAAGACCGCCTTCGGCACGGACACCGGTGCCTTCACCGGCCATACCCTCAGAGTATCCACTTTACGCCGATAGATCAACGCCGGCGCCCGCAAGCAAATCAAATTGCATACTCGTAATCGATGGTCAGCGGCGCGTGGTCGGAAAAACGCTGCTCGCGATAGACGGCCGCGGTCCTGGCGCAAGCGGCGAGCTCCGGCGTCGCCAGCTGGTAGTCGAGGCGCCAGCCGACGTTCTTCGCCCAGGCCTGGCCGCGGTTCGACCACCAGGTGTAGCAGCCCTCGCCGAGCTCGGGATGAAGGACGCGATAGCTGTCGCGCCAGCCCGTGGCGAGGACACCGGCAATCCACTCGCGCTCCTCGGGCAGGAAGCCGGAGTTCTTCTGGTTCGACTTCCAGTTCTTGAGGTCGAGCGCGGTCGGCGCGATGTTCCAGTCGCCACAGACGACGACATGGCGGCCACTGGCGCGCAATGATTCCATGACCGGCGCGAAGCGCTGCATGAAGCGGAACTTCGCCTCCTGGCGCTCGGGCGAGCTCGATCCCGACGGCAGGTAGAGCGAGATCACCGACAGCTTGCCGAAGTCGGCGCGCAGGAAACGCCCCTCGGCGTCGAACTCGGCATCGCCGATGCCCTCGTGAAACGCATCGGGAACGCGCCGGCTCCACAGGCCGACGCCGCTGTAGCCCTTCTTCTCGGCGTGCGCGTGCAGCGTGTGGAAGCCTGCCGGCGCATGCAGTTCGTGGTCGAGGTCGTCGGCCTGCGCCTTCAGCTCCTGCAGGCAGACGATGTCGGCTCCCTGCGCTTCGAGCCAGGGCATGAATCCCTTGCGGCAGGCCGAGCGGATTCCGTTGAGGTTGAGGGTGATGATGCGTAACATTGACGTTTCGACTCCACGCCGCTGCCAGCGGCTTCACGCACAGGATTTACATGGACTTTCGTCAGGAATTCATCGAGTTCGCCGTCGCCCGCAACGCGCTGCTGTTCGGCGAGTTCATCACCAAGGCCGGCCGCAAGTCGCCCTACTTCTTCAACGCCGGACTGTTCAACGACGGCGAGTCGCTCGATCAACTGGCGCAATTCTACGCCAGCGCGATCCTCGCCCGCGGCATCGAGTTCGACGGCCTGTTC
The DNA here is from genome assembly GCF_016653115.1 of Rhodocyclus purpureus. Classification (GTDB taxonomy): domain Bacteria; phylum Pseudomonadota; class Gammaproteobacteria; order Burkholderiales; family Rhodocyclaceae; genus Rhodocyclus; species Rhodocyclus purpureus. The sequence goes on along the minus strand of NZ_NHRX01000034.1, from coordinate 19,761 downwards.
GGCCCGGCTTACAAGGGCATCCCGCTCGCCGCCACCGCCGCCGTCGCACTCGCGCGCCAGGGCTGCAACAAGCCCTTCTCGTACAACCGCAAGGAAGCCAAGGACCACGGCGAAGGCGGCACCATCGTCGGCGCCAAGCTCGCCGGCCGCGTGCTGATCATCGACGACGTGATCTCGGCCGGCACCTCGGTGCGCGAGTCGGTCGAACTCATACGCGCCGCCGGCGCCACCCCCTGCGGCGTCGTCATCGCGCTCGACCGCATGGAACGCGGGACGGGCGAGCTCTCCGCAGTGCAGGAAGTCGAACGCGACTACGGCATCCCGGTGATCGCGGTGGCCAGCCTCGAAGACCTGCTCGCCTACCTGCACGGCCGTGCCGATCTCGCCGCCAACGAAGAAGCGGTCGCTGCGTACAGGAAGCAGTACGGGGTGTCGCGCCCAGGCTAAGCGGGGCCCTCCTTCGCGGCTTACGCCGCTCCCAAAAAACGCGGGGGCGGCATCTTTAAAACCGGGGACGGTATATTCAATTCAAAGAATTAAGTATACCGTCCCCGAATTTTATTGCAGCTTGCTGCGCAGCAGCTGGTTGACCTGCTGCGGGTTGGCCTTGCCCTTGGTCGCCTTCATCGCCTGGCCGACCAGCGCGTTGAAGGCCTTCTCCTTGCCGGCGCGGAATTCGGCGACCATCGCCGGGTTGGCGGCCAGGACACCGTCGATCAGCGCTTCGATGGCACCGGTGTCGGTGATCTGCTTCAGTCCCTGCGCCTCGATGATGCGGTCGGCGGCATCCTCGCCGCTGCCGCCTTCGCCGGCCCAGATCGCCTCGAACACCTTCTTGGCGATGTTGTTCGAGATGGTGTTGTCGACGATGCGCGCGACCAGACGGCCGAGTTGCTGCGCCGACACCGGCGCGGCGGCAAAATCGATGCCTTCGCGGTTGATGCGTGCGGCGAGGTCGACCATCACCCAGTTGGCGCAGGGCTTGGCCGCAGCGGCGCCGGCCGCTGCGACGGCCGCCTCGTAGTAGTTGGCGACTTCCAGCGACGCGGTCAGCGTCGTCGCATCGTAGGCGGACAGCCCGTAGTCGGCCATGAAGCGAGCGCGCTTGGCGTCGGGCAGTTCGGGCATCTCGCCGCGCACGCGCTCGATCCAGTCGCTGCCGATCACGAGCGGCAAGAGGTCGGGGTCGGGGAAGTAGCGGTAGTCGTGCGCATCTTCCTTGGTCCGCATCGTCCGCGTCTCGCCGCTGTCCGGGTCGAAGAGGACGGTGGCCTGCTGGATGCGTCCGCCGTCCTCGAGCGTCTCGATCTGCCAGCGGACTTCGTAGTCGATCGCCTGCTGCAGGAAGCGGAAGGAGTTCAGGTTCTTGATCTCGCGCCGGGTGCCGAGCGGGGCGCCCGGACGACGCACCGAGACGTTGGCGTCGCAGCGGAACGAGCCCTCCTGCATGTTGCCGTCGCAGATGCCGATCCAGCGCACCAGCGCGTGCAGCGCGCGCGCATAGGCGACCGCCTCGGCCGACGAGGAGAGGTCGGGTTCGCTGACGATCTCGAGCAGCGGCGTCCCGGCGCGGTTGAGGTCGATCCCGGTCTTGCCGTGGAAGTCCTCGTGCAGGCTCTTGCCCGCGTCTTCCTCGAGGTGCGCGCGGGTGAGGCGGATGGTCTTTTCAGTCGCCTTGTCGCCCTCGCCGACGCGGATCGTGAGCTGCCCGCCCTTGACCACCGGCTCCTCGAACTGGCTGATCTGGTAGCCCTTGGGCAGGTCCGGGTAGAAGTAATTCTTGCGCGCGAAGACCGAGTGCGCGGCGACCTCGGCGCCGACGGCCAGCCCGAAGCGGATCGCGCATTCGACGGCACCGCGGTTGAGCACCGGCAGCACGCCGGGCAGCGCCAGGTCGACGGCGCAGGCCTGCACGTTGGGCTCGGCGCCGAAGGCGATCGAGGCGCCGGAGAAGATCTTCGATTGTGTCGCGAGCTGTGCGTGCGTCTCGATGCCGATGACGACTTCCCAGCCCCCTGCTGCACCCTGGTTCATGTTTTTTCCGTTCCTGGATCAGAAACCACTGCAATTCGTCAAAAACAACGGCCGCTCCCGGGTTCGACCAGGATCGGCCACAGATAACTGAAGGCGTCGCCGGAGCACTGCGCGGCACAGCCGTTGAAGGCGACGGTGACACCCTTGTCCTGCTGCCACATGCGCACCGTGCAGCCGCTAGCCTCGTCGGCGAGCAGCACCGCCGGCAGCTTTTCGGCCTGAGTGAACGACTTCAGGTCGAAACGGCAGCTGCCGCGCTTGGCGATGTTCACGTCGGCGCTGAAACGCTTCACCACCGCCTCGCTCACGTGCAGGTCGAGCTTGCCGCGGGTGCCAAGCTCGTCGCGGAACGAGCAGCGCGTCTTCACGTTGAGCGCCTCGACCGGCATCGGTTTCAGCTTGCGCCCGCGCAGGTGGCGCAGCGGCTGCGAGGTGAACGCATCGGCCGCCGGCTCGGCCGCTCCCGGGCCGGACTCCGCTTGAGGTGGCTGCGGCGGGGTCGCGCAGGCGGCCGCCAGCAGCGCCGCTGCCAGCACCGCCCAGACTCCCGCCCCCTTGGCCATCGGCGTTCCTCGCGCGCGCTTCAGTCCGCCAGCGCCGCCGGACGCTGGCGATGCCATGCGCTCGCCTGCTGGTAGCGGTGCGCCACTTCGAGCAGGCGGGCTTCGCCGAAATAGTTGCCGATCAGCTGCAGGCCGGCCGGCAAGCCGTCGGCCAGGCCGCAGGGAACCGACATCCCGGGCAGGCCGGCGAGGTTCACCGCGATCGTGTAGATGTCCGACAGGTACATCTGCACCGGGTCGGCGGCCTTCTCGCCGAGGCGGAAGGCGGTACCCGGGCTGGTCGGCCCCATGATCACGTCGCACTGCCTGAAGGCCGCGGCGAAGTCCTCGGCGATCAGCCGGCGGATGCGCTGCGCCTGCCGGTAGTAGGCGTCGTAATAACCGTGCGACAGGACGTAGGTGCCGATCAGGATACGACGCTTCACTTCGGCGCCGAAGCCCTGCGCGCGCGTCTTCGCGTACATGTCGTCGAGGTCGCCGTACTCGGCGGCGCGATGGCCGTAGCGCACACCGTCGAAGCGGGACAGGTTGGAGCTGGCCTCGGCCGGCGCGATCACGTAATAGGCAGGCACCGCGAGCTTCATCGCCGGCAGGCTGACTTCGACCGTCTCGGCGCCGAGCGCGCGATAGGCGGCGATCGCCTCATCGACGAGCTGCATCACCCTGGCGTCGCAGCCGGAACGCTCGGCCTCGCCGAAGAACTCGCGCGGCAGGCCGATCCTGAGGCCGGCGAGCGGCAAGTCGGCGGCCGGCGCGGCCAGGAGGCGCGTGTAATCCTCGACGGGGCGCTCGAGACTGGTCGAGTCGCGCGGATCGAAACCGGCCATCGCGTTGAGCAGGATGGCGCAGTCTTCGGCCGAGCGCGCCATCGGACCGGCCTGGTCGAGCGACGAGGCGAAGGCGATCATTCCCCAGCGCGAGACGACGCCGTAGGTCGGCTTGATGCCCGTCAGGTTGCACAGCGCCGCCGGCTGGCGGATCGAACCGCCGGTATCGGTGCCGGTCGCGGCCGGTGCCAGGCGCGCGGCGACCGCTGCCGCCGAGCCGCCCGACGAACCGCCGGGAACGCGTGCCGGATCCCAGGGGTTCTTCACCGCGCCGTAGTACGAGGTCTCGTTCGACGAGCCCATGGCGAACTCGTCCATGTTCGTCTTGCCGAGGTTGACCGCGCCGGCGGCGTCGAAGCGCTCGATCACCGTCGCGTCGTAGGGGCTGACGAAGTTCTCCAGCATGCGCGAGGCGCAGGTGGTGCGCCAGCCCTTGGCGCAGAAGATGTCCTTCTGCGCCAGCGGCACGCCGAGCAGCGGCGCCGACTCGCCGGAGGCGCGACGGGCGTCGGCCGCACGCGCCTGGGCGAGACTCTTCTCGGGGTCGACCGTGATGAAGGCGTTGTACTGCGGATTGAGGCGGGCGATCCGGTCGAGGTAGGCTTGGGTCAGCTCGACGCTGGAGAATTCACGCGCCGCGAGTCCGGCAGCGAGTTCCTTGAGCGAGAGTTCGATCATTCGATCACCTTCGGTACCAGATAGAGCCCGGCTTCGGTTTCCGGAGCGACCGCCTGGAAGGCCGCGCGCCGGTCGGTCTCGGTGACGCGGTCGTCACGCAGGCGCTGGGCGAGATCGAGGGCGTGCGCCATCGGCTCGACGCCTTGCGTATCGACCGCCTGCATCGCTTCGATGAGCGAAAAGATTCCGTTGAGCTCGCCGAGCGCGGTATGTGCCTCGGCGTCGCTGATGTCGATCCGCGCCAGCTTGGCGACGTGGCGGACCTGTTCGAGAGTGAGCGACATGGCTTCGAGTGGAGATTGAGGAAGTGAAAGGACGTGAAGACGCCGGGAAGCGTCGGTGGCACGGGAAGGCCGAGCTGGTGACCGGCACCGCCTGCTGCCTGCCGTGCGGCGACGACAGTCTGTCCGACGCCGGCAGGCGCCCGCGCGAAAAATGAGCAATCGCGGCAAGAGCTTAATTCGACGAAGCTTATAAGGTATCATAATTGCCCTTCTGGCCGCAGCCTCGGCGCCCCCCTCAGGATTCCCCGCATGTTCAGTTCTCTCCGCAGCTACTTTTCCAATGATCTCGCCATCGACCTGGGCACCGCCAACACGCTGATCTACCTGCGTTCCAAGGGAATCGTGCTCGACGAACCCTCGGTGGTCGCCATCCGCCTCGAAGGCGGGCCGAACGCCAAGAAGACGATCCAGGCGGTCGGCAAGGAAGCCAAGGAAATGCTCGGCAAGGCGCCCGGAGCGATCACGGTCATCCGTCCGATGAAGGACGGCGTGATCGCCGACTTCACCGTCACCGAGCAGATGCTGAAGCAGTTCATCAAGAAGGTGCACGACTCGCGCATGTTCTCGCCCAGCCCGCGCATCATCATCTGCGTGCCCTCGGGCTCGACCCAGGTCGAGCGCCGTGCGATCCGCGAATCGGCGATCGGTGCCGGCTCGTCGCAGGTGTTCCTGATCGAGGAGCCGATGGCGGCGGCGATCGGCGCCGGTCTGCCGGTCGCCGAAGCAACCGGATCGATGGTCGTCGACATCGGCGGCGGCACCACCGAGGTCGGCGTCATCTCGCTCGGCGGCATGGTCTATGCAGGCTCGGTCCGCGTCGGCGGCGACAAGCTCGACGAAGCGATCATGAACTACATCAGCCGCAACTACGGCATGCTGATCGGTGAGAACACCGCCGAAAACATCAAGAAGCGGATCGGCTCGGCCTTCCCCGGCGCCGAGGTGCGCGAGATGGAAGTCTCCGGCATCAACAAGGCCGAAGGCATCCCGCGCAAGTTCACGATCTCGTCGAACGAGATGCTCGAAGCGCTGACCGACCCCTTGAACCAGATCGTCTCGGCGGTCAAGTCGGCGCTCGAAAAGACGCCGCCCGAACTCGGTGCCGACATCGCCGACAAGGGCATGGTGCTGACCGGCGGCGGCGCACTCCTGCGCGACCTCGACCGCCTGCTGATGGAAGAAACCGGCCTGCCGGTGATCGTCGCCGACGACCCGCTCACCTGCGTCGCGCGCGGCTGCGGCATGGCGCTGGAAAAGATGGACAAGCTCGGCAGCATCTTCGCTTACGAGTGAACCGGACGCCTGCGGCAAGCGCCGGCCCGCCGCCTGAACTCGCGGCGCCGGCAGCTCCGCCAATCGGCATTTTCTCCCGTCCGCCGGACCGATCGACTACACTGCCACGTTGCTCTGCCTTCCCGCCGTGACCTGCGCTGATCCGGAGACCCTCTAGCGCCGATGGAGTATCAGCCTCCTCCCTTCTTCAAACGCGGACCGGCACCGCTGGCCCTGCTGACCCTCTACGTCGCCATCGCGGTCACGCTCCTGGTGCTTGACGCTCGCCTGCACACGCTCGAACTGCTGCGCCAGACCATCGGCACGCTCACCCATCCCCTGCAGGTCGCCGCCCAGCAGCCGCTGCGCCTGCTGGAGGGCATCGGCGAGCGCCTGCAGAGCGCATCGGTGACGCAGGACGAACTCGCACGCGTGCGCCGCGAGCACCTCGAACGATCCGCAGAAGTCCTGCGCACGCAACAGCTCGAGGCCGAAAACACGCACCTGCGCGAGCTGCTCGGCCTCGCCAAACGCGAGGAGATGGCAGCACGCGCCGCTTCGGTCGTGCGCACGGCACGCGATCCCTTCTCGCTGCGCATCGTGGTCGACAAGGGCACGCAGGACGACGTCGTCGCCGGCCAGCCGGTGATCGACGACAAGGGCGTCGTCGGCCAGGTGACGCGCGTCTTCCCCTTCGTTTCCGAAGTCACCCTGATCACCGACAAGGACCAGGCGGTCCCGGTGCAGATCGTGCGCAACGGCCTGCGCTCGGTCGTCTTCGGCACCGGCGGCGGCCGCCTGGAGTTGCGCTTCCTGCCGGCGAGCGCCGACGTCCAGGAAGGCGACATCCTGGTCACCTCGGGCCTCGACGGTGTCTTCCTGCCGGGGATCCCGGTGGCGAAGATCGAGCGCATCGAAAGCGACAGCGTCTACGCGTTCGCACGCATCCATTGCGTGCCGACGGCAGGCGTCGAGAACTTCAGCGAAGTGATGCTGCTCGCACCACGCAAGGCGAACGCACTTCCCGCCGAACTGGGCGAGAACGGCAGGCAGCCGCCCGGCGAGCGGCAGACGCGCGCCAGGAAGAAGCACGCGAGCGCGGAGTGAACATGCAGACGACCTTCACCTCCTCACGCATCCTGCTCCCGGTCAAGCCGTGGTTCATCGTCCTTTCGCTGTTCGTCGCGCTCGTGCTCAATTTCCTGCCGACCGCCGAGTGGCCCTGGATTCCCGACTGGGTCGCCCTGACGCTCATCTTCTGGAGCGTGCGCGAGAGCCGCCGCGTCGGCATGGGCTGGGGCTTCTTCCTCGGCCTCGTGATGGACGTCGCCGACAGCAGCCTGCTCGGCCAGCACGCACTCGCCTACGTGCTCGCCACCTACCTCGCCTCGGCGCTGTCGAAACGCATCCTCTGGTTCCCGCTCATGAGCCAGGCCCTGTACGTGCTGCCGCTGCTCATCCTGGTGCAGTTGATCCAGGTCGCGGTGCGCATCATCGCCGGTGCCAATTTCCCGGGACTGGAGTACTTCGTCTCACCGCTGATCGGCGCCCTGCTCTGGCTGCCGCTGACCTACGCGCTGCTGCTGCCGCAGTACCAGCCGGTAGAGCGCGACGCGAACCGGCCGATCTAGGGTCCGCGCCATGAGTCTGCGCCGACCCCTGGTGAACGCCAGCGACAACAACGATCGCTTCCGCTTCCGGCTGGCCGTATCGATGGCGCTGGTGCTGCTCGCCTTCGCGATCCTGCTCGCCCGCTTCGTCCACCTGCAGGTGATCCAGCACGACTACTACAGCACCCGCGCCGAGAACAACCGCATCTCGCTGGCACCGATCGTGCCGAACCGCGGCGTCATCGTCGACCGCAACGGCGTCGTCATGGCGCGCAACTACTCGGCCTTCACCCTGGAAATCACGCCGTCGAAGGTGGGCGATCTCGAGGCGACGATCGACGAGCTCTCCCAGCTCGTCGACATCCAGCCGAAGGACCGCAAGCGCTTCCGCAAGCTGCTCGAAGAGAGCAAGACCTTCGAGAGCCTGCCGATCCGCACCCGCCTCTCCGACGAGGAGGTGGCGCGCTTCGCCGCCAACCGCTACCGCTTCCCGGGCGTCGAGGTGCAGGCGCGCCTGTTCCGCCAGTACCCGCTCGGCGCGGTCGCTTCGCACGCGATCGGCTACATCGGCCGCATCAACAAGCGTGACCTCGAATGGATCACCGAGAACGAGCAGCTCGCCAACTACAAGGGCGCCGACCACATCGGCAAGATCGGCCTCGAGCAGAAGTACGAGTTCGTCCTGCACGGCCAGAGCGGTTACGAGCAGGTCGAGGTCGACGCCGGCGGCCGGGTCGTGCGCAGCCTGTCGCGGACCTCGCCGGTCGATGGCAACAACCTGACGCTGACGCTCGACACCGGGCTGCAGGAAATCGCCGAGAAGGCCTTCGGTAACCGCCGCGGCGCGCTGGTGGCGATCGAGCCTGCCACCGGCGGCATCCTGGCACTGGTGTCGACGCCGACCTACGACCCGAACCTGTTCATCGACGGCATCCGCACCGACGACTGGGAACAGCTCAACAACTCGCCCGACAAGCCGATGATGAACCGCGCGCTGAACGGCGTGTACCCGCCGGGGTCGACCTTCAAGCCGTTCATGGCGCTGGCGGCGCTGGAGACCGGCAAGCGCACCGCCGGCCAGGCGATCTTCGATCCCGGTTACTTCAACTTCGGCACGCACCAGTTCCGCGACGACAAGAAGGGCGGCCACGGCGTCGTCGACATGTACAAGTCGATCGTCGAATCCTGCGACACCTACTACTACATGCTCGCCAACGACATGGGCATCGAGTCGATCGCGCGCTTCATGGACCAGTTCGGCTTCGGCAGCCGCACGGGCATCGACATCGAGGGCGAATCGGTCGGCGTGCTGCCGTCGCCGGAGTGGAAGAAGCGTCGCTTCAAGCGTCCGGAACAGCAGAAGTGGTTCGCCGGCGACACCGTCTCGATCGGCATCGGCCAGGGTTACAACGCCTACACGCCGCTGCAACTGGCGCAGGCGACGGCGACCCTGGCCAACGACGGAGTCATGTACCGGCCGCACCTGGTGCGCCACATCACCGACAGCCGCACCGGCGAGAAGACGCTGATCGAGCCGCAACCGCTGCGCACGATCCCGCTCAAGCCGCAGCACATCGCGACGATCAAGCGCGCGATGGTCGGCGTCGTCAAGGAAGGGACCGGCGCCCGTGCCTTCGCCGGTGCCGCCTACGAGTCGGGCGGCAAGACGGGAACGGCACAGGTGTTCAGCCTGAAGGGCGAAAAGTACGAAGCCGGCAGGATCAGGGAACGCCTGCGCGACCACGCGCTCTACGTCGCCTTCGCCCCGGCCGACCAGCCGAAGATCGCGCTCGCCGTCCTCGTCGAGAACGGCGGCTTCGGCGCACAGTCGGCGGCGCCGATCGCGCGCCTGGTCTTCGATTACTACCTGCTCGGCAAGGCACCGAACGGACCGGCACCCGAAGACGCCTCGGCCACGGAGGAGGAATAGGCGATGCACGATCCGATCCGTCTCCCCGCCGTCTTCTTCCGCCTGCGCGCACGCCTGCTCGCCCATATCGACGTGCCGCTGCTGCTGATCGTGCTGGCGCTGATGCTTTGCGGGCTGGCGACCGTCTATAGCGCCACCTACGACGGCAACAACCGCGTCTTCGCCCAGTTCCTCAACATGGGACTGGGCCTCGCCGTGATGTGGGCGGTGGCCCAGATCCCGCCGCAGAAGCTGATGCGCCTGGCCGTCCCGCTCTACGTGATCGGCGTCGTCCTGCTGCTGCTGGTCTTCCTCGTCGGCATCCGCGTCAACGGCGCGCAGCGCTGGCTGTCGCTCGGCTTCGTGCGCATCCAGCCGTCCGAAATCCTCAAGCTCGCGCTGCCGCTGATGCTCGCCTGGTACTTCCACAAGCACGAGGCGACGCTGAAAGCCCGCCACTTCGTCGCTGCCGCCCTGCTCATGCTGGTCCCGCTGGCGCTGATCGCCAAGCAGCCCGACCTGGGGACCGCCATCCTGGTCGGCGCCGCCGGCTTCTACGTCATTTTCTTCTCCGGCCTGCCGTGGAAGGCGATCGGCGTGATGACGCTGATCGCCGGCGCCGCTGCACCGCTGCTCTGGTCGCACCTGCACGACTACCAGAGGAAGCGCATCCTGACGCTGATCGATCCGACTGCCGACCCGCTCGGCGCCGGCTATCACATCATCCAGTCGACGATCGCCATCGGCTCCGGCGGTGCCGTCGGCAAGGGCTGGCTCAACGGAACGCAGACGCACCTCGAATTCATCCCGGAACGCCACACCGACTTCATCTTCGCGGTATTCTCCGAGGAATGGGGGCTGCTCGGCAACGCGGTGCTACTCTTCCTGTACACCCTGCTGATCGCACGCGGAATGATGATCGCCGGCAACGCACCGACCCTGTTCTCGCGCGCCATGGCCGGCTCGATCACCCTGAGTTTTTTCACCTATATCTTCGTGAACATGGGAATGGTCAGCGGCATCCTGCCGGTGGTCGGCGTGCCGCTGCCCTTCCTCAGCTACGGCGGCACCGCCATCGTCATCCTCTGTCTGGCGCTGGGCGTGCTGATGAGCATCCAGACGCACCGGATGCTGGTGAAGAAGTAGGAGAGAGCGTGATGATTGTCCCCGCCTGGCGCACAGCCTGCCTGCTGCCGGCCGCAGCGCTGCTCGTCGCCGCCTGCGCCGGAACACCACCGGAGCGCGGCCAGGCTGCCCGGGCGACGGGCAAGGCGTCGGCGCAGCTGGCGCCTGCCGCGGCGGGTGCAGCGAGCACCAGAAGTGCCGCGCGGACGCCGCGCATGATCCCCGTGCCGAAGCGCGGCGGCGGCTACTACAAGGACGACGGCCCGGCCGAAGAGATTCCCGACAACCTCGACGAGACCCCCGATGCCGAGCCGCGGCTCGAGGCGCTGCACCGCTTCGCCAACAGGCCCTACGTCGCCCTCGGCCGCACCTACATTCCGAACACCGAGCTGCAAGCGCTGCGCGAGCGCGGCATCGCCAGCTGGTACGGGCGCAAGTTCCACGGCCAGCGCACCTCGATCGGCGAGCCGTACGACATGTTCGCGATGACCGCCGCACATCCGACGCTGGCGATCCCGTCGTACGCGCGCGTCACCAGCACGACCAACGGCCGCTCGGTGATCGTCCGCGTCATCGACCGCGGCCCCTTCCACGCCGGCCGGGTCATCGACCTCTCCTACGCCGCCGCCTGGAAGCTCGGCATCGTCGACGCCGGCAGCGGTCCCGTCGAAGTCGAGGCCATCGTTCCGCTCGAAGGCGGCTTCCCCTCGTCACCGGTGCTGCTTGCCTCTGCCGAGACCGGCGAGCGCACCCGGATCAGCGACGGCAGCAGCGGCGGTACGGGCGCGGCGCCGGCCTTCGGCGAGACCGACGAGCTGATGGAGCTGGTCATGCGCCTGGCCGCCAGCGAAGCCCCGCCGGCCACCGGCAACGCTTCGCTGCGTGGCGTCTTCCTGCAACTGGGCGCCTTCACCAGCGCGGACAACGCCGAGAGCCTGCGCAACCACCTGCAGCGCGATCTGGACTGGGTCGCCGAGCCGCTGCGCGTCGTCGCCGGCAACGGCATCCACCGCGTGCATCTCGGCCCCTACGCCAGCCGCGCCGACGCCGAGAAGAGCGCCGAACGCATCCGCGTGGCGCTTGGCTTCAAGCCGACCCTGGTGGGACAGTCCAGGTAGCGGAGCAGCAGCCCGTCATCGCGAGCCCGCAGGGCGTGGCGATCCAGTGCGTAGGGCTGACATCGCGTCGCCCGTGGATAGCAGGAAAGGGCGAGGAGACGGAAGAACGAACTGGATTGCCACGGCGCTACGCGCCTCGCAATGACGGTAGCGAATGGCTGCGTTTCATGCTCAGGGGCGGCACGACTCGCCATGAGCGTTAGCGCAGCGTAACCCGCCCCCCATCCATGCTATACCCTGAAACGATGGACACCCGCCTCGGTCACCAGCGCGTCGAGCGGCTGGTCGTGCGCCTGCGGCCAGACCGTCGTCACACGCGCGAACTCGAAACCGACCCCGATCGCCAGCGGTCGCGGCGACAAGGTCGCCAGCGTACGGTCGAAGTAGCCGCCGCCGTAGCCGAGCCGGTAGCCGGCAGCGTCGACGCCATTGACCGGGATCAGCAGCACCTCGGGAACGACCCAGTCGCCGCTGGCCGGATGGGGAATTCCGTGCCGGTCGAGCTCGAGGCCGGCGGTGGCAGCCTCGGCGTCAGCCGTGTAGAGCGCTGCCCCCGGCCAGGCGCGGAAGGCGAGCGGCGTTTGCGGCGCAATCACCACCGGCAGCAGCGCCTGAAAACCCGGTGCGGCGGCGCGCGCCCAGTCGCCGAGCAAGGGACGCAGGTCGGGTTCGTTGCTGACCGGCCAGCAGAAGGCGACGCGACGTCCGGCCAGCGCGGAAAAGCTGGCACGCAGGCAGGCTGCGATCGCCGCTGACCCGCTCACCCACTCGGCCGCCGACAGGGCGCGGCGCCGCGCGAGCAACTGGTGGCGCAGCGCCCGGCGCGCCTCGGCTGACTTCATGCCTTCCCCCCCTGTGCTATCCTCACGGCCTCATCCGTGCTCATGGCCGACCCGCCGCCACGCACCGCGCAGGCGGCCGGCGCCGACTCGGCGCAGCGATTCAGCCCACACCCGAACTCACGCTGCTCCGTGCAGCAGCTTACCATGAAGCCATTCATCGCCCCGTCCCCGAAGCACGCGCCGCGTTCCCTCATCGCCAGGGATGCCGGCGCACGCGCAGCCGCGCAGGCAAGGACCGGCGTCCGCGGCTGGATCGAGCGCGCCTGCCAGCTCGCGCTGGGTGCCTGCGTGCTGACGCTCGGCCTGATCCCGGCCGCGCAGGCGGAGTTCGGTGACGAGCAGGTCATCGCCGCCCGCGAAGCCTTCCGCGCGAACGACCGCGCGCGACTCGAGCGTCTGGCCCGGGAGACCCGGGAACACCCGCTCGCCGACTACGTCGAGTACTGGCGGATGGCGCAGGGGATGCGGACACTGAAGGAAGTCGATCCGGCGACGGTGCAGGCTTTCCTCGCCCGCAACGAGCGCAGCCATGTCGCCAACCTGCTCCGCGCCGACTGGCTGAAGCTTGCCGGCGCGCAGCGGCAATGGGAGCTTTTCGACAGCGAGTACGCGAAGCTGCCGCAGCCCGATCAGGAACTCGGCTGCTACTCGCTGCAGGCAAGACTGGCGCGCGGCGAGCTCGGCGCCAGCCGCGACGCGCTGCCGCTGTGGCTGCGGCTGCTCGAGCCGCCGGCAGCCTGCGCGCCGGTACTCGACGCCCTGGTCAGCGAGCAGAAGGTTTCCATCGACGACATGTGGACGCGCATCCGTCTGCAGTTCGAGGCGAACAAGATGCAGGCCGCGCGCGCCAGCATCAGGTACCTGCCGGCGACGCAGCAACCGGAGCCGGAGGTGGTAAACGGCGTCATCGACAGGCCGCTCGTCTTCCTCGTGCGCCTGCCGTCCGAACTCGCTGCCGACCGCGCAGCGCGCGAACTCGCGGCGCTCGCCATCCAGCGCATGGCGCGCAACGACCCGGCGCAGGCAGCGACGCAACTGGAACGGATCGAGACGGCGCTGCAACCCGGCGAACGCGGCTGGGCCTGGTCGATGCTCGGCTGGGAAGCCGCGCGCAGGCACCTGCCCGAGGCGCTCGACTGGTTCGGGCGCGCCGGCGACGCGCCGCTCAGCGAGACGGTGATCCAGTGGAAGGCGCGCGCCGCGCTGCGCGCGCAGGATTGGGAGGCTTTGCGCGCGACGATCGAGAAGATGCCGCCGGCCCTGGCCGCGCTTCCCGACTGGACCTACTGGCTCGGTCGTGCCTACCGGGCCGGCGGCCGCAGCGACGAAGCCAGGGCGCTGTTCAAGCGCATCGCCGGCCAGCCCAACTTCTACGGCAACCTTGCCGACGACGAGTTGAACCGGCCGATCGCGCCGCCGCCGAAGGCGCGCGAGCCGAGCGCCGAGGAACTCGACCAGGTCGCCGCACGCAGCAGCATCCAGCGCGCGCTGGCGCTGTTCCGCCTCAACCTTCGTGCCGAGGCGATCGCCGAGTGGAACTTCGCGCTGCGCGGGATGAACGACCGCGAACTGCTCGCCGCCGCCGAAATCGCACGCCGCGCCAACCTCTACGACCGCGCCATCGCCACCGCCGAGCGCACCCGCAACGAACACGACTACACGCTGCGCTATCTGTCCCCGTTCGACGACAGCGTTCGTCCGGTCGCCCGCCAGCAGTCGCTCGACGAGGCCTGGGTCTATGGCCTGATGCGGCAGGAGAGCCGCTTCATCACCAACGCCCGCTCGGGCGTCGGCGCGGCCGGGCTGATGCAGCTGATGCCGGCGACGGCGCGCTGGGTGGCGAAGAAGATCGGGCTCAAGGACTTTCGACCGAAGCACGTCGTCGATACCGACACCAACGTCCTGCTCGGCACCAGCTACATGCGCATGGTCCTCGACGGTCTCGACCAGGACCCGGTACTCGCTTCCGCGGCCTACAACGCCGGCCCCAGCCGGGCGCGCAAATGGCGTGCCGAAACGCCCCTCGAAGGCGCGATCTACGCCGAGACGATTCCCTTCACCGAAACGCGCGACTACGTGAAGAAGGTGATGAGCAACGCCGTTTATTATTCGGCACTGTTCGAAGGCAAACCGCAATCGCTGAAGTCCCGCCTCGGCGTCGTCGGCCCGCGCGGCACGAACGACGCCGGCGCCAGCGCGCTGCCATGAGCGCGCGGCCCCCCCTGCAACCAAGGGCGGCGGGCGCGGTCTGAACGATTGCCTGCCTGCCGCTTCACCTGCCACGCCGCGAACGGCGGCCAGCGCACAGCACGCGCTGAACGCAGCACCCAATCCGAACCCCGCTAACTGAATCTCCGAGAAGACCATGGCCCATCAGAACATCCTCCTCATCGGCGGCAGCGGCTTCGTCGGCGGCTGGATCGCCAGCCGCCTCGCCGAACTCGGACTGCGCGTGCGCATCCCGACCCGTCGCCACGAGCACGCCCGCCGCCTGACCCTGCTGCCGACGATCGAGACCGTCGTCGCCGACGTCAACGACCCGGACACGCTCGTCCGCCTGATGCAGGGCCAGGACGCGGTGATCAACCTGGTCGGCATCCTGCACGACCGCGACTCGCGCCAGCCCTACGGCCGCGGCTTCGCGCGCGCGCACGTCGAATTGCCGCAGAAGATCGTCGCCGCGATGAAGGCCACCGGGCTGCGCCGGCTGGTGCACATGAGCGCGATCGGCACCGCTGCCGATGGCCCGTCCGCGTACCTGCGCTCGAAGGCCGCCGGCGAGGCCGCGGTCTTCGCCGCGCAGGGTGAGCTCGACGTCACCGTCTTCCGTGCCTCGGTGATCTTCGGCGCCGGCGATGCCTTCCTCAACCTGTTCGCCAAGGCGCTCGCGCTCGCTCCGTTCTTCCCGCTCGCCGGCGCGCGCGCGAAGTTCCAGCCGGTCTATGCCGGCGACGTCGCCTTCGCCTTTGCCGACTGCCTGAACCGCCCGGAAACCTTCGGCCAGCGCTACGACCTCGCCGGCCCGCAGGTGTACACGCTGCGCCAGCTGGTCGAATACACCGGCGAACTGTGCGGCCACCGGCGCCCGATATTCGAGCTCGGCGATGGCCTCGCGCACCTGCAGGCGAACCTGCTGAAACTCCTGCCCAACCCGCCGATGACCCCCGACAACCTGCGCTCGATGCAGGTCGACAACGTCAGCGACGGCCAGCACGACTACCCGGGCCTGCATCCGACCGCGCTCGAAGCCGTGGCCCCCGGCTACCTGTCCCCACGCACGGCACGACACCGCTACGACGACTTCCGCCTGCGCGCCGGACGCTGATGCAGCCAGGCGCAAGGATGGAGATCTACGCCGTCGGCGGTGCGGTGCGCGACGAGTTGCTCGGGCTGCCGGTCAAGGACCGCGACTACGTGGTCGTCGGCGCGACGCCGCAGGCGATGCTGGCGCAGGGTTTCCGCCCGGTCGGCCGCGACTTCCCGGTGTTCCTGCACCCGCGCAGCAACGAGGAGTATGCGCTGGCACGCACCGAGCGCAAGAGCGGCCACGGCTACACCGGCTTCGTCGTGCATGCGGCGCCGGAGGTGACGCTCGAAGAGGACCTGGCGCGCCGCGACCTCACCATCAACGCCATCGCGCGCGCAGCCGACGGCCGCCTGATCGACCCCTGGGGCGGCATCGCCGACCTCGAAGCGAGGCTTCTGCGCCACGTCGGACCGGCCTTCGTCGAGGACCCGCTGCGCATCCTGCGCATCGCGCGTTTCGCCGCACGCTTTTCGGTGCCGCCGCATGAGTTCTCGGTGGCGCCGGAGACCATGGCACTGATGCGCACGATGAGCGCCGCCGGCGAGGTCGACTACCTGGTCGCCGAGCGCGTCTGGCAGGAGCTGGCGCGCGCGCTGATGGAAGCGCGGCCCTCGCGCTTCTTCCGCGTCCTGCGCGACTGCGGCGCACTGGCGCGCCTTTTGCCCGAAATCGACGCGCTGTTCGGCGTCCCGCAACGCGCTGACTTCCATCCGGAGATCGATACGGGCGAACACGCGCTGCTCGTCGTCGACCAAGCGGCGCGGCAAGGGCTGCCGCTCGCCGTGCGCTTCGCCGCGCTGGTGCACGACCTCGGCAAGGCGCTGACGCCGGCCGACATCCTGCCGCGCCATCTCGGTCACGAGGCACGCGGCATCGCGCCGGTGACGGCGCTGTGCACGCGCCTGAAGGTCCCGGCCGAGTGCCGCGAACTGGCGCTGCTGGCGACGCGTTTTCACGGTGACATCCACCGCGCCCTCGAACTGCGCCCGGCGACGATCGCCACCCTGCTCGAACAGACCGACGCGATCCGCCGGCCGCAACGCTTTTCACAACTGCTCGACGCCTGCGCCTGTGACCTGCGCGGTCGTACCGGCCACGAGAACGACCCGCACCCGCAGGCCGAACTCCTGCTGCGCGCGCTCACGGCGGTGCAGCAGCTCGACGCGGCGGCGATCGTGCGCAGCGTCAGCGATCCGAAGCAGATCCGCGAACGGCTGCACGCCGCCCGCGCCGACGCGGTGCGCGCGGCGCTGGGCACGACGGAATAGTCGGGTAGGTCGGCTTGACTTGAAACCGCCAAGCGCTGACGCCGCTGGCCGGAACTTCGGCCCGTCATCGCGAGCCACGAAGGTCGTGGAGACAGAGGAACGCACTGGATTGCCACGGCGCTGCGCGCCTCGCAATGACGGCGGTGCCAGGAGTGCATGAAGAGGCACTGAGACCGTAACCGTCATCGCGAGCCCGCAGGGCGCGGCGATCCAGTGCGTAGGACTGTTATCGGATCGCGCAAGCCGGCAAGGACGCAGAAATAGAAGAACGAGCTGGATTGCCACGGCTCTGCGCGCCTCGCAATGACGGCAGTGCCAGGAGTGCATGAAGAGGTACTGAGACCGTAACCGTCATCGCGAGCCCGAAGGGCGCGGCGATCCAGTGCGTAGATACTGTTATACGATCGCGCAAGCCGGCAAGGACGAAGAAATAGAAGAACGAACTGGATTGCCACGGCTCTGCGCGCCTCGCAATGACGGCAGTGCCAGGAGTGCATGAAGAGGTACTGAGACCGTAACCGTCATCGCGAGCCCGAAGGGCGCGGCGATCCAGTGCGTAGATACTGTTATACGATCGCGCAAGCCGGCAAGGACGAAGAAATAGAAGAACGAACTGGATTGCCACGGCGCTGCGCGCCTCGCAATGACGGCGGTGCCAGGAGTGCATGAAGAGGCACTGAGACCGTAACCGTCATCGCGAGCCCGAAGGGCGCGGCGATCCAGTGCGTAGGACTGTTATCCGATCGCCCGAGCCGGCAAGGACGCGGAAATAGAAGAACTAACTGGATTGCCACGGCGCTGCGCGCCTCGCAATGACGGCGGTGCCAGGAGTGCATGAAGAGGTGCTGAGACCATAACCGTCATCGCGAGCCCGAAGGGCGCGGCGATCCAGTACGTAGATACTGTTATCCGATCGCCCGAGCCGGCAAGGACGAAGAAATAGAAGAACGAACTGGATTGCCACGGCGCTGCGCGCCTCGCAATGACGGCAGCGGAAGTGCGCGTTTCATGCTCCGGGACGGCGCCATGACTGTTAGCCCGGGTTTAACAGCTATCCCCCCGATTTTGCCGATTTTCGGGGGGTGACACCCCGCAAACCCGCATGGTTGCTAGGGGTGGTCGCCGAAATCGTTTTGTAGTGACATAATATTTTAAGCGAGGCGACACAAACGCCTTGACTTCGGCTATCCTGACGCGATGTACATCCGCCGCGTCAAGACCCGCCGGACAAGCACCGGTGAAACCTACTACAGCCACCGCCTGGTCGAATCCCGGCGAGAGGGTGGTCGTGTCCGCCAGATCACCCTGCTCAACCTCGGTAGCCATTTCGAACTCGCGGAATGTCACTGGAACGCGCTCTGTCTGCGCCTGAGCCAGTTGCTCGGTCAGCAAGGGGTACTCGTCCCTGCCGATCTACCCGAAGGGGTGGAGAGCATGGCCCAGGCGCTGGCAGCTCGCCTCGTCGCCCGGGCGCCGGTCGCGGCGGCGCCGGCGGAATTCGTCGAAGTCGATGTGAGTTCGCTGCAACTGCTGCAGCCACGCTCGGTCGGCGTCGAGTCTGTCGGGCTGCATGCCTTGGCTCAGTTGGGCCTGGATGCCTTGCTGACGTCTCTGGGAATCAATGCCATCACCCGCGCCATGATCGTTGCGCAGGTGATCGGCCGTCTGGCCGCACCGGCATCCGAACTGGCGACCTGGCGATGGCTCGATGAGCGTAGCGCGCTGCCTGAACTGCTCGATCTGTCGTTGCCCGACCTGTCGATCATGCGCCTGTACCGGGCGGCTGACGCGCTGCTCAAGCACCAGGAAGCGATCGAGTCCCATCTCTTCGCCAAGGTGCAGGATCTGTTCAATCTCCCGGCCACCGTTTCCCTGTACGACCTGACCAACACCTATTTCGAGGGAGCCGCCGAGGCGAACACCAAGGCCAAGCGCGGCCACTCGAAGGAGAATCGGACCGACTGCCCACTGCTGACGCTGGGACTGGTGCTCGACAGCAGCGGCTTTGTCCGGCGTTCCCGCGTGCTGGCCGGCAACGCTGTCGAGTGCCGCACCCTGGCCGGGATGCTCCAGGATCTCGACGCGCCCAAGGGGGCGCTCATCGTCATGGATCGCGGCATCGCCACCGAAGCCAATCTGTGCTGGCTGCGCGAGGAAGGCTACCGCTATCTGGTCGTCAGCCGCGAGCGGACCCGGACCGCCCCGGAGGGTGAGACGATGGTGACGACGGCGGGTGGAGAAGCGATCCGGGTGGAGAAAGTGGTCGACGAAGCCGCTGGCGAGGTCCGTCTCTATTGCCATTCTCCGGGACGGGAACAGAAGGAAATCGGGATCAGTCAGCGCTTTTGCGAGCGCTTCGAGGCGGGGCTCAAGAAGCTCGCCGATGGACTGNGGGGCCAAGCTGCCGGAGACCATCCACGAGCGCATCGGCAAACTCAAACAGAGCAGTTTCGGGGCGGGCCAGCACTACGCCATCACCGTCGATACGAATGACGAACAAACCGAGGTGACCCGCATCACTTGGGAGAAGAAGCCGGTGGCAGGCAGTATGCTCACCGATCCCGGGGTGTATTGCCTGCGCAGCAACGAAACCACTTGGGACGAGGAACGCCTGTGGCGGACCTACATGATGCTGACCGATCTGGAAGCGGTCTTCCGCAGCCTCAAATCGGAACTGGGACTGCGCCCGGTCTATCACTCCAAGGAAGCGCGCGGCGACGGCCACCTGTTCATCACCGTGCTCGCCTACCAGTGCGTGCAGTTGGTCCGACGCCAACTGAAGGAGAAAGGGATCGACCTCGGCTGGCGCAACCTGCGCGACATCCTGTCCGTACAGCAACGAGTCACCGCCCGATTCACGCAGAGAGACGGCCGGACCTTGCATGTGCGCAAGGCGACCCAGCCCGAACCGAACCTCAGGGCGA
>NZ_NHRX01000033.1 GCF_016653115.1 Rhodocyclus purpureus | reverse complement strand
TCATTTGAGCGGGCAAAGTGATGATGACTTAGACAATCTCATCATGCCAGAAATGGCAGCCCGCTCCTCATTTTTTGCCGCTCGCGCAAAAGAATTCTGCATGGAGCGGGCCTTTTGAAAGAGGCTCCCCTGAGTGCTTTTTCGAGGCTTGGGGTAAGCGGCTCCATCCTGCGTGGCATGGTGAGTGGGGATGAGGTGCGGGATTGGTCTCACGCCCCTGCTGCGGCTGCGCTGTTTCCGTATGGCGATGAGTTTGAACCGATTGACTTGGCGTCGAGTCATGGCGCGTATCGGTTTATGTGGCCGTACCGCACGGATTTGTCGAACAACAAGATGTTTGGCAAGCAGACCAAGGTAGAGTCTGGCTTGAAATGGTGGGAGTACGGACGGCTGACCACGAAAAAGCTCCGGGTTCCCTTTTCCATCACCTTCGTCGAAGTCGCCACCCACAACCACTTCGTCCTCGACCGTGGCGGCAAGGTTTTCAAGCAGACCGCCCCGGTCATCAAGCTGCCAGCCAAGGCGAGCGAGGATGAGCACCTCGGGCTGCTGGGGCTGCTGAATTCTTCGGTTGCCTGCTTCTGGTTGAAGCAGGTTTGCCACAACAAGGGCGGTGGCGGAATCAATGAGGGGCATCGCGGAGACAAGTGGGAATTCTTCTACGCCTTCAACTCGACGAAGATTGCCGAATTCCCGCTGATCGAAGCCCGCCCGCTCGACCTCGCCAAGTCACTCGACGCCCTTGTTCAGCAACGCAGCCGCCGGCTGCCTGCCGCGCTGCTCGCCGACGCCCAGCCCTTACCTAGCCGTGCCAAGCTCGACGCCGCCCGCGCCGAGTCCGAATCGCAGCTTCGTCGCATGATCGCGTTGCAGGAAGAACTCGACTGGCGCTGCTACCGGCTCTACGGCCTCCTGCCCGAAGGCGCGGGCGAACTGGAACACGCGAACCCGCCCGAAGTGCGCCTCGGCGAGCGCGCCTTCGAGATCGTGCTCGCCCGCCGCATGGCTGCCGGCAAGGAAAGCACGACCTGGTTCGAGCGCCACGGCTCGACGCCGATCACCGAGGTCCCCGCCCACTGGCCCGAGGACTACCGGGCGCTGGTCGAGCGCCGCATCGCGCTGATCGAGTCCGAGCGCAACATCGGCCTCATCGAGCGTCCGGAATACAAGCGGCGCTGGAACACGCCCGCGTGGGAAGAACTGGAACAGGCCGCGCTGCGCGACTGGCTGCTCGCCCGCCTGGAGTCGCCGCGCTACTGGCCGCGCGGCGAGCCGGCCCAGCTTTCCAGCATCAACCGCTTGGCCGACGCCGCGCGGCTCGACGCCGACTTCATGCAGATCGCCGAACTCTACGCCGGCCGCGCCGACTTCGACGTCACCCGCTTGGTCGAGGCGCTGGTCGTCGCCGAGTCCGTGCCCTTCCTGCCGGTGCTGCGCTACACCGACTCCGGCCTGCGCAAGCGCGCCCAGTGGGAGGACTGCTGGGACCTGCAACGGCGCGAGGATGCGGGTGACGCATCTGCCACGCCTCTGGGCAGGATCCCGGTGCCGCCCAAGTACCAGAGCAAGGACTTCCAGAAGGCCGACTGCTGGCGCCTGCGCGGCAGCCTCGACGTTCCCAAGGAGCGCTGGGTGAGCTACCCCGGCTGCGAACGCGGCGCCGATGGCAGCCTTCCGATCGCTTGGGCCGGCTGGGACCACCTGCAGCAGGCCACCGCACTTGCCGCGTACTACCTCGACATGAAGGACAGCGAAGGCTGGCCCAGCGAGCGCCTGCTGCCGCTGCTCGCCGGCCTGCTCGAACTGCTGCCCTGGCTCAAGCAATGGCACAACCAGCTCGACCCCAACTTCGGCGAACGCATGGGCGACTACTACGACGGCTTCGTCCGCGACGAGGCAAAGGCGCTCGGCGTGACGCTGGAGGCGCTGCGCGCGTGGAAGCCGGCGGTGACGGCCGCCCGACGCGGGCGCCGGCGGAGCGTGGCTTGAATGGGCGTGGCGTTGGCGGGCACGTCGTTTGCGTGGTGGGCCTGAACGGTGCGGGCAAGACCACGGTATTGCAGGCACAGGAGTAAGATGGCCTGTCACCCATTCGGCATCCCCGCAGCGACCTTCCTTTGGCGCCGCAGGCGCTCACGTTCCACGGAATGCGCACCATGACCGATACGACGCCTCTTCCCGATACGCTCCCGGACTCGGGAAGCGACTTTGCCGACGACTACGACAGCCCCTGGAAAGAGGCGGTCGAGCGTTATTTCCCCGAATTCATGGCCTTCTATTTTCCGCAAGCCCATGCCCGGATCGACTGGCGGCTCGGCTACGAGTTTCTTGATCAGGAACTGCGCGCGGTCGTCCAGGATGCCGAACTCGGCAAGCGTTTCGTCGACAAACTGGTCCGGGTGCATCGCCTCTCTGGCGAGGAAGACTGGATCTACCTCCACCTTGAAGTGCAGGGTAGCGCCCAGGCCGAATTTGCCGAGCGGATGTTCGTCTACAACTACCGCTTGTATGACCGCTACCGCCGGCCGGTAGCGAGCATGGCCGTCCTGGCGGACGAGTCGGAAAGCTGGCGTCCGGAGTCCTTCGGCTTCGAAGTGCTGGGCTGCCGACACATGCTGGAATTTCCCACCGCCAAGTTGCTCGCCTATGCCGGGCAGGAAGAGGATTTGGCGCTTGCTGACAATCCGTTCGCGCTGGTCACGCTGGCCCACTTGCTGACCCGGGCCACGCGGCGGGACATGCGTGCCCGCTTCAATGCCAAGTGGAAACTGGTCCAGTTGCTCTACCGGCGCGGCTGGGAGAGGCAGGAGGTTATCGATCTCTTCCAGGTACTGGACTGGATGATGCGCCTGCCGGAACAACTGACCCGGGAGCTGTGGCAGAATATCGAAGTCCTTGAGGAGCAAGAAAAAATGCGCTACGTCTCATCGATTGAGCAGTTGGGGATTGAGAAAGGTATGCAGCAAGGCATGCAGGTTGGAGAATCCCGGATGCTGGCACGGATGCTGGTCAGGCGTTTTGGCGAGCTGCCGGCCTGGGTGCTTGCCAAGTTGGAGAAGGCATCCGCGCTGGAGTTGGAAGCTTGGGCCGATGCTGTCTTTTCCGCCGAGAGTCTGGAAGCGGTCTTCGGCCCGACCAAGCATTGATCCCCGAGGTCTGAGGACTCGTTCTGCGCATCTTTCGGGGGCTCGACCCGAAGCAATTCGAAGTCGGTTTCAGCTACTGGGCCGGCGTGTTCTAACCGGTCATGCTTGCCGACGGCCGGCGGTAGCGCTCATATAAGCCGGAGGTGGCGACAGACATCCGCTCGGCAGAGCTAGTGGACTTCGATGCCGGTATGCCGATGGCGCCCCGGCCGAAGTCGGAAGCTTGGCTGTTGTGCGCCTTGAAGCCGCAGCCCTATGAGTATTGCGATCCGCTCCATAATTCGCCCGGTAACGATGTGAGTCCGAACGCGATCAAGCGGCGCCTCGAAGCGTTGGTTGGGCACGACGCTTCAGGCGGGCGCTCATCGAGTCGCTGCCGGCCATACACAACGCCGCTGCCGTGCTGGGTCTGCTGACCCGAATGGACCGCGGCCGCATACAGATGCCCGATGTCTATCGCCTTGCGTTTGGTTTGGGACGCCGAGGCGGCGTCAAGCCGTTGAAATGAGGCTGGTGGAAAAATTCCAGGAACGCAGAACATGCAGAAGTCCGAACTGTTGGAAATCATCGCAAACGGCGAAAACTCGGGCGTCGAGTTCAAGCGCGACGATGTCCGGCCCGAGCAACTCGCCAAAGAGATCGTCGCGCTCGCCAACTTGCAGGGTGGCAGGGTCCTGCTGGGCGTGGAGGATGATGGAAGCATCAGCGGCGTGCGGCGGGACGACCTCGAAACCTGGATCATGGATACGGTGTTCGGTCGCTACATCCACCCGCTGATCCTGCCGTTTTACGAGGAGGTCGTGCTCGATGGCGGCAAACGGGTCGCCGTCGTCTCGATCACGCAAGGCACGGCGAAGCCCTACGTGCTGAGAAGTAACAATCGTGAAGAGATCTACGTTCGCGTCGGCAGCACGTCCCGGTTGGCGACTCGCGAGCAGCAGGCACGGCTGTTTGAAAGCGGCGGCATGCTTCATGCCGAGACGCTGCCCGTTTCGGGAACGAGCCTCGGAAATCTCGATACGGCGCGCCTTGCGGATTACCTGGTCAATATCGCCGGTGACATCGAGGCGCCCGCCACGACCGAGGACTGGGAGCGACGCCTGCAGGGCCTGGGATTGCTCGTCGCGCGTGATGACGGGAGGCCGGTGTGCACGATTGCCGGTCTCGTGCTGTTCGGGCGCAGCCCACGCCGCAGCTTGCGCCAGGCTGGGGTGCGCTGGATGTCTTTTGCCGGCGACGACAAGGAGTACCAGGCGCAGGACGATACCCTGGTCGATGGGCCGATGGTCGCCTTGTTCGAGGGGCGAGCCGGGGCGGGCCGGCAGCTCGTTGAGCCGGGCCTGGTCGAACGGCTGGTCGATCGCATGCGTCCGTTCATCTCGGAGGAGAGCGCCGCGAGCAGCGAGATGCTGCGCCGGGAGAGGATCTACCGATATCCGCTCGACGCCGTGCGCGAAACCATCCTGAACGCGCTCGTGCATCGGGACTGGACGCGATCGCTCGAGGTCGAGGTCGTCAACTATCTCGATCGGCTCGAGGTGGTCAGTCCGGGCACCCTGCAGAATTCCATGACCATCGAAAAGATGCTCGCCGGCCAGCGCTCGCCGAGGAACCCGATCATCGTCGAGATCATGCGCGACTACGGGTATGTCGACATGCGCGGCATGGGGGTGCGCAGGAAAATCGTTCCGCTGACGCGCGAATACACGGGGAAGGATGCGCAGTTCGACTTGACCGACGACCATCTGCGGGTGGTGATCCCGGCGCGCTCTTTGAAGCCGGAGTGAAAGCCGCACGGAAGGCCGCGAGGCATGAGCGGATACAAATTGAAGGAATGACGGAATGCCCTTGCTGAAAGACCTGATCACCATCCCTGAGCGCGTGCATCAGGGTGACTTCGTGCTGAAGCTCTCCGAAGGGGTGAGCCATGCCGAGCAGACGCTGCGCGACTATGTGGTCACGCGGCAGCTTGCCGATGCGTTCAACAATGCGATGGGCTTCATCGAGCAGGCGGTGCTGTCGGGCAACAGCAAGGCGGCCTACCTACACGGCAGTTTCGGTTCGGGTAAGAGCCACTTCATGGCGGTGCTGAACCTGCTGTTGGCGGGGAACACGCAGGCGCGGGCGATTCCGGAACTGGCTGCGGTCGTCGCCCGGCACTCGTGGACACAGGGGCGCAAGTTCCTGCTCGTTCCCTACCACATGATCGGCGCGCGCGACATGGAAAGCGCGATCCTCGGGCAGTACGCCGAGTTCGTGCGCAAGCAGCACCCGGATGCACCGGTGCCGGGCTTCTATCTGGCCGAAGGCCTGTTCCGCGACGCGGTGCGCATGCGTGAGACGATGGGCGATGCGGAATTCTTCGGCCAGCTCAACGCCGGCGCTCAAGGTGGTGCGAGAGGCGGCTGGGGGGCGCTCGACAGCGGTTGGGATGCGGCGAGCTTCGAGTCGGCGATGCTGGAGCCGCCGCAGGGCGAGGAGCGGGCGCGGCTGGTGGGCGACCTGATCGGTAGGTTCTTCTCGGCCTACCGCTCGCTGGCTGCCGGCGGCGAGGCCTTCGTGCCGCTGGACGACGGGCTGGCGATCATGAGCCGGCACGCGCGCGACCTGGGCTACGACGCGGTGATCCTGTTCCTCGACGAACTGGTGCTGTGGCTGGCGAGCCACGCGGCCGATGTGAGCTTCGTCAGCCGCGAGGGTACCAAGCTGGTGAAGCTGGTGGAGGCGACCAACGCCGACCGGCCGATTCCGCTGGTGAGCTTCGTCGCCCGCCAGCGCGACCTGCGCGACCTGGTCGGCGAGAACCTGGCCGGCTCGGTGCAGTTGCAGTTCAGCGACGTGCTGAAGCACTGGGAGGCGCGCTTCCATCGCGTCACGCTGGAGGACCGCAACCTGCCGGCGATCGCGGAGAAGCGCGTGCTGCGCCCGCGCGACGAGGCGGCGCGGCAGACCCTGCAGGCGGCCTTCGAGGAGGTGCTGAAGCTGCGCCGCGACGTGCTCGACACCCTGCTCACCACCGAGGCTGACCGCGAGCTGTTCCGCAAGGTCTATCCGTTCAGCCCGGCGCTGGTGCAGACGCTGATCGCGGTGTCGGCGGCGCTGCAGCGCGAGCGTACCGCGCTGAAGCTGATGCTGCAGTTGCTGGTTGACCGGCGCGAGGATCTCGAACTCGGCCAACTGATCCCGGTGGGTGACCTGTGGGATGCGATCGCTGAAGGCGACGAGCCTTTCTCCGAGGGCATGCGCCTGCACTTCGAGAACGCGAAGCGGCTCTACAACCAGCGTCTGCTGCCGATGCTGGAGACGCGCCACGGGGTGACTTGGGAGGCGATCAAGCTCGGCCAGGCCGACGCCGCTGCGGCGCGCAACCTGAGAAACGACGCGCGCCTGCTGAAGACCCTGCTGCTGGCGGCGCTGGTTCCGGAAGTGGAGTCGCTCAAGGGAATGACCGCCGGTCGGCTGGTGGCGCTCAACCATGGCAGCTTCCGCTCGCCCATCCCCGGGCGTGAGGTGCAGGACGTGGTCCGTCGACTGCGCGACTGGGCGAGCGAGATCGGCGAGATCAAGGTTTCCGACGACAACAACCCGACGGTGGCGATCCAGGTCACTGGCGTGGACATCGAGCCGATCCTGCGTGCCGCCGAGGTGAACGACAACGACGGTAACCGCCGTCGCAAGATCCGCGACCTGTTGTTCGAGCAGTTGGGCATCGAGGACGACGGCGGCTTGTTCATCCGCTACGAGTTCGTCTGGCGCGGGACGCGGCGCGAGGTGGAACTTTTGTACGAGAACGTTCGCCAGATGTCCGACGAACGGCTGCGTGGGCGCACCGGGGCGTGGACGGTGGTGCTGGACTTCCCGTTCGACGAGCCCCACCGCACGCCGAACGACGACATCGCCCGGCTGAACGATTACAACGGCGGCAGCACGCGCACCGTGGTCTGGCTGCCCGCCTTCCTCAGCAACAAGGCGATGGCCGACCTCGGGCGGCTGGTGATTCTCGACCATATCCTGCAGGGCGAGCGCTTCGAGCAGTACGCCGGGCATCTGTCCTTCGTCGAGCGTACGCAGGCGCGGGCGCTGGCGCGCAACCAGCTCGATTCCTTGCGCATCAAGCTGCGCACCCAGCTCGACGTGGCCTATGGACTGAGTACGGAACCGCGCGATGCGGTGACCTTCGTGCTGTCGCCGGAGCAGCAGTTCCGCTCGCTCGACCCGACCTTTGCGCCGCGTCCGCCGGTGGGGGCCGACTTCCATTCGGCTTTCGAGGACCTGCTCGGTCAGTTGTTTGCGCACCAGTACCCGGCACACCCCGAATTTGACACCGAGATCAAGTCGAGCGTGGTGAAGAAGGTCTGGGCCGAGGTGCAGAAGGCGGTCGCCGCCCCCGGACAGCGCGGGCTGGTAGCCGACACCTCGACCCGCCGCCTGGTGCGTTCGGTGGTCAATCCTTGCCGACTGGGGGTGATGGGCGAGACTCACCTGCTCGTCGAACACCACTGGAAGTCGCACTTTTCGCAGTGCCACGCGCGCGACGGCGGCGGGGCTATGACCGTGGGCAGGCTGCGGCAGTGGATCGACTTGCCGCAGCCGATGGGCCTGCCGCTCGAACTGCAGAATCTCGTCATCCTGACTTATGCGCTGCAGACCAACCGCAGCTTCGTGCTTGCCGGCGTGCCGATGGACCCCGGCGTCGAGCAGCTTGCGGACGAACTGGAACTGCGCGAGCAGTCGCTGCCGGAAGCCGCCGACTGGGAACGCGCGGTCGAGCGCGCTGGCCTGTTGTTCGGGCTGACCCTGCCGCAGACGCTCAACGCCGCGAGCGTGGCGCAACTGGTGAGCCAGGTGCGCGAGGCGGCGAAGGGGAAGCGCGCGAAGGCCGGCGACCTGGTGGCCCGCGTTCGCGACCGTGTCGAACGTTACGCAGCGGGTATGCTGGGCCCACGCCAGCGTAGCGCGGAATCGGCGCAGGCGCTGCTGGCTGCGCTCGCGCAGGCGGACGATCGCGAGCTGGTGCGTGTGCTGGCGTCGATGGTGCTCGAGACTTCCGAAAGCGCTGTCGGCCGGACGCTGGGACAGCTCGAAGCGACCCTGGCACTGCTCGATCGGGCGAACTGGCAGTTGTTCGACGCGCTGGGCGATCTGGTCGACCAGCGCCAGCCTGGGGCACAGGCCATCCTCGGCCGGCTGCAGGAGGCGCTGACTGCGGATGAGCACGTGCTGCCGCTGAAGCCTCGCTTCGAGGAAATGGAGCGGGATGCGCTGCGCCTGCTGACCAAAGTGGAGAAGCCGGCGCCAGTCCCACCGGAAGTTCCGCCGGAAGTTCCGCCGCCGCGGCCGCGCAGCATCGTGGTCGAAGAAGTCCATAAAACCGACCTTTCCGCGCAGGAGGCCGCCCAGGTGCTCGACGCTTTGAAGGAGAAGCTGGCCAGCGACCAGGCGCTGGAACTGACCGTCACCTGGCGTCTGCAACGTCGGGGCGAATGATCATGGCGCTGGCAACGGGGATTTCGACGGCGCAGGTCGTCGCCCAACTCGACACCATCGTCGCCAGGAACGCCGCGGTACGCGCCGTGGCGGTGCGCTCCCAGACGCGGCAGGACTGGCCAGCGCGGGTCAATGCGCGCGGCAAGCCGTTCGACCTGCGCTGGTGCGACTCGCTGCTTGGCCTGCGCGAGGCGCTGCTGGCGCTCGAAGCGCCGCCCGCAAATCTGGACGAGCCGCGAGAGCAGGGAGGCGAGGCGGGGCTCGTGCTGTTGACGCCGTTCGCGACCCACGAATTGCCCGATGACATCGCTGCGCGCTTGTTCAAGTCGAGGGTCTGGCAGCCGGAAGGCTGGGAGATCGTGCGCGAGATGTTCGACGCGAGGGAAGTCGATGCGCGGCTTGCGCGCTACGGCTGGCTGCCTCAGTTGCTGATCGATGCGGCGGCTGCGGGGGCTTTCGCTCCGGTGGCGACCGGCTTCCTCGACCTCGAAAGCGCATGGCGGGTCGTCCTGCAGCGCAGTCTCGGGCTGGAGAGCGAGCGGCCCGATGCGCAGGCCTTGCTCGCCTGGACCCAGCGCGCGGATGCCGCCGCCCGGCTGGATGCCTTGCCGGCGGCTGCGCAGAGCGATGTGTGCGCGTGGTTGCAGGATTGTGCGGGACTGGTCGGCAAGCTGATCCTCGCCACGCGCAAGAGCGGCCGGCTGGACGATGCCTTGCCGCTTGGCCTCGTGTGTTCGGTGGTGTTCGCGGCGGACGGTGCCGGCCTGGCGGAGTTGGGTCACGCCGCGGTGCGCCTCGAGCGCTACGTCAATGACCTTCACATCGGTGTGGTCGAGGGGCGGGCCTGGTCGGCTGCGGCGACCGCGCTCGTCGGCCACGACGGGGCAGCAGCCTGGCAGGGCGCGCTGGACCGTGCCGATACCCTGCTCGGCGAGTTGCGTGCCGGCGCGTTCGCTTGGTTGAGCGATACGCTGTTCTCGGGACTCGATCAGCGCATGCTGCGCTTCGGCGATGCTGTGCGCCGCTTTGCCGGGATGGTGACTCAAACTTCCGTTCCGGAGGCGGCGAAGGACGCTGCGCGCGAGGTCCTGCAATTGTCTGCCGACTTGCGTCGGCATGTGCTCGCCGAGCGTCTGGTCCAGCGCCTCGATCAGGTGGACATGGCGTGCCGGCTGGTGCGCTGGCTGGTCGAGCCGACGCGCGGCTTCGACTCGGTTGCCGCGGCCGTCGAATGGCAGGCCGACGAGGGCGCGTTCGTCGATTGGGCGCGTTTCCGCCTGTTGGGTGGCGACGACCTGGCGCCGGTGTCCGCAGCCTACGCCGCACTGCGCGCGGCGGTGGCGGCCCGGCG
Organism: Rhodocyclus purpureus; assembly: GCF_016653115.1. Lineage (GTDB taxonomy): Bacteria > Pseudomonadota > Gammaproteobacteria > Burkholderiales > Rhodocyclaceae > Rhodocyclus > Rhodocyclus purpureus. Next base: position 6,409 of record NZ_NHRX01000033.1, on the reverse strand, counting down.
GGCGGCACTGGCCAAGGTCTTTGCCGGGCTGCTCACGCGTGGCGGAGGTGACGAGTGGCGGCCTTCACCGCGCACTGTGCCGGTCGAGTCCGCACTGACGCAGCTCGTCGCGCCGCTGGCGGGAGCGCATCCCGTCCTGCTGCTGGTGATGGATGGACTGAGCGTCAGCATCTTCAGGGAACTCTTTGCCGATCTGGCGCCGCTGAGCTGGGCGGAGTGGGTGCGCGCCGACCTCGGCCGCACCTTGTGCGGTGTCGCGGCTTTTCCGACCGTGACCGAGGTCAGCCGGGCAAGCCTGCTGTCCGGTGTCGTGACGACAGGCGGGAGTGCGCAGGAGAAGAGCGCGTTTGCAGCGCATCCGGCATTGCTCGCGCAAAGCAGCGCATCGCTGCCGCCGCGCTTGTTCCACAAGGGCGAACTGGCGGAGGACGGCAGCCTGTCGGCGCAGGTGCGTTCCGCAATCAACGACGCGCGGCAGAAGGTGGTGGGCGTGGTGTACAACGCTGTCGATGACCATCTGGCCGGTCCCGATCAGTTGCACCAGGCCTGGCGGCTGGAGGGCTTGCGGCTGCTCTTGCCGCTGTTGCGCGAAGCACGCGACGCGCGTCGGGTCGTGATCGTCACCGCCGACCACGGCCATCTGCTCGATGACGGCACGCGCCAGTGTTCGGGCGGCGAGCGTGATCGCTGTCGCGACGGGAGCAAGGTTAGCAACGATGACGAGATCGTGCTGCGCGGTCGGCGCGTACTGACTGCCGACGGTCAGCGCAGCGTGGTCTGCCTGTGGGGCGAGGACACGCGCTACACCGGTCGCAAGAACGGTTACCACGGCGGCGCATCGCTGCCCGAACTGGTGGTGCCGATGAGCGTGCTGGTGCCGCTGGGAATGAGCCTGCCCGGATGGCAACCGGCGATCCCGGCGCAACCCGAGTGGTGGGACCTGGGTGTGCCCTTCGCCACGGGGAAGGCTGGCGCTCCCGACAGGCCGGCTGCCGCGAGCACCGGTGCCAGACCGGCACGTGCCGGCGCACGCAAACCCGCGGCGCCCGTCGGCCAGGGGGCGCTGTTCGATCTCGACGTTGCGGTCGCGTTGCCGGTCGAGCCACAGCCGAGGCACTGGGTTGACGGCCTGCTGGCGAGCGACACCTACGCCGCCCAGCGCCGGCTGGCCGCCCGCGTCGCGCTGCCCGATCAGCAGATGCGCGCCTTGTTGTGCGCCCTCGACGAGCGCGGTGGCAAGTTGTCGAAGACGGCGGTGGCGCAGCGCCTGGCGGTCCCCGAGCTCAGACTCGCGGGCATGTTGGCGGCGGCGAGGCGCGTGCTGAACGTAGACCAGGCACCGGTGATCGAGCTGGATGAGTCGGCCGGCATGGTCGAACTCAACCTGTCGCTGCTGTTGCGGCAGTTCGGTTTGAGCCGGCAGGCGGTGACGAGCGGGGAGGGAGCATGATCAGCGCAGCCAGACGCGAGGACATCATCGGCGCTCTGCGCCGGGGTACGGTGCCCGGAGCGGGACTCGAAACCTTTGCCGTCCGGGTGGACCGTTTTGCGCCGGTCCTCGACGAGGAACTCGAGCGCGTGGCCGCGGGGCGAAGCGCCTTCAAGGCGGTGCGTGGCGAATACGGCAGCGGCAAGACCTTCTTCGGGCGCTGGTTCCAGGAGCGCGCGCGCAGCCGCGGCTTTGCCGCGAGCGAAGTCCAGATCAACGAGACGGAGACGCCGCTGCACAAGCTGGAAACCGTCTATCGGCGTCTGGTCGAGCGCCTCGGTACCGCCGATTCGGCGTCCGGCGCTTTCCGCAGCGTGATCGACGGCTGGTTCTTTGCGCTGGAGCAGGATGTGCTGGCGGAGGGCAGCGTCGATGCCGGCGACGAGGCGGCGCTGCTGGCGAAGACCGAGTCCCTGATGGAGGCCCGGCTGGCGACCGTCAGCAAAGCGGCGCCGGCGTTTTCCGCGGTGCTGCGCACCTACCGGCAGGCGGTAGCGCGCGGCGATGCCAGCCTGGCTGACGGACTGATCAGTTGGTTGGCAGGACAGCCCAACGTCGCTGCCGGGGTGAAGCGGGCGGCAGGGATCAAGGGCGATCTGGATCATTTCGCTGCGGCGAACTTCCTGGCCGGCCTGCTCGTGATCCTGCGCGACAGCGGCTACGCCGGTTTGGTGTTGGTGCTCGACGAGGTCGAGACGCTGCAGCGCATGCGCGCCGACACCCGGGAGCGCGGGCTGAACGCGCTGCGGCAGTGGATCGACGAAATCGATGCCGGCCGTTATCCGGGGCTCTATCTGTTGATCACCGGCACTCCCGCGTTTTTTGACGGCCCGCAGGGCATCCAGCGCCTGGTGCCGCTCGCACAGCGCCTGCATGTGGATTTCGCGACCGAGTCCCGTTTCGATAATCCGCGTGCGGCGCAGATCCGCCTGTCGGCTTTCGACCACGAGGCGCTGCTCGCCGTCGGGACGCGGATCCGCGACATCTACGCCGCAGGAGCCCGTGACGACGGTCGCATCGCCCGCGTGGTCGATGATGCCTATGTCGAAACGCTTGCCCGCGCAGTGGCGGGCGGGCTCGGCGGCAAGGTCGGGGTCGCGCCGCGCCTGTTCCTGAAGAAGCTGGTTGCCGACGTGCTCGATAGGGTGGACCTGCACGCCGATTTCGATCCACGACGACACTACCGCCTGACGCTGTCGGAGACCGAGATGTCCGCCGCCGAACGTGCGGCGGCGAATGCCGACTCCGTGGACGACATCGTCTTGTGACGCGCCGTGAGCGTGCGGCCGGTCGGAGTTCGCCGAGGTGAGTGAGGATCCTTTCGCTGCGCTGCACCCGGCGCTCCAGTACCACATCGTCAATTCTCTCGGCTGGTCGGCGCTGCGGCCGACGCAGATCGAGGCCATCACCCCGATCCACCAGGGTGTGCACTGCCTGCTGCTGGCGCCGACTGCCGGTGGCAAGACCGAGGCGGCGATCATCCCGGTGCTGTCGCGCATGCTGCACGAGAACTGGCGCGGCGTGAGCGTGCTCTACGTCTGTCCGATCAAGGCGCTGCTCAACAACCTGGCGCAGCGTCTTGAACACTACGCCGGCCTCGTCGGCCGGCGAGTCGAGCTCTGGCATGGAGACGTGTCCCAGTCGCGCAAGCAGCGTGCGCTGAAGGATCCCCCCGACATCATCCTGACCACGCCCGAGTCGATCGAGGGCATGCTGATTTCGACCCGGGTCGAGCGCCAGGCCTGGTTCGGCGGCTTGCGCGCCGTCATCGTCGATGAACTCCACGCCTTCGCCGTCGATGACCGGGGCTGGCATCTGCGTTCGATTCTTGCCCGGCTGGCGGATTACACGGCGCAGCCCCCGCAGCGCATCGGGCTGTCGGCGACGGTCAGCAACCCTGAAGACTTGCTTGCCTGGCTTGCCCCCGAGGGCGAACGTCGGGTGATCGGCAGCGCGCGGGTCAGTACCGATGCCGACGTGACTTTGGACTACGTCGCTTCGCTCGAGAATGCAGCAATCGTGATCTCGCGCCTGCACCGCGGGAAGAAACGCCTCGTTTTCTGCGACTCGCGCAGTTGCACGGAACAGCTCGGCAACCTTCTGCGCGGCCACGGGGTGCGCACCTTCGTCAGCCATGCCTCCTTGAGCGCTGCCGAGCGCAGACAGGCGGAGACGGCCTTTGCCGAAGAGAAGGACTGCGTGATCGTCGCAACGTCCACGCTCGAACTCGGCATCGACGTGGGCGACCTCGATCACGTCGTCCAGATCGACGCACCCTCGACGGTGTCCTCGTTTTTGCAGCGGATGGGGCGGACCGGCCGCCGCAGCGGGGCGAGGCGAAACTGCCTGTTCCTCGCCACCGGCGATCAGGGGTTTCTGCTGAGCCTGGGCCTCCTTGAGAAGTGGCGGGAAGCCTGGGTCGAGGCGGCGCTGCCGCCGATCGAGCCCTGGGCTGTCGTCGCGCAGCAGGCGCTGGTCATGGTGCTGGAACTTGGCCTGGTACCACGACATGCTTTGCTGCAGCGCCTGCAGAAGTCCTTCCCCGAGTGCGCTCAGGGGGACATCGGGACACTCCTGGACACGCTGCAGGCAAGGGATTACCTGTCGGCGCCTGAGCAGGATCTGCTGCAGGTCGGGCCCGCCACCGAGCGTGCCTGGGGGCGTGGGCATTATCGGGAACTGCTGGCGACCTTCTCGGGCTCGCCGCTGCTGACGGCCCGCTTTGCCGGCGCGGACGTGGGGTACGTCGATCCGACGGCCCTTGCCGGTGACGATGCGCCGATGAACATCCTGCTCGCGGGGCGAAGCTGGAAGGTGATCGACATCGACTGGGGACGTCGTGTGGTCACCTTGGAGCCCGGCAGCGGAGAGGGTTCGGCACGCTGGACAGGAACCGGTCGCGTGCTCGGCGCCGAGGTCTGCCGCGCGATCAGGGCCGTCCTGCAGCGTGGCGCGCTGTCGGGCGTCAGCTTGTCGAAACGGGCGACTGCCCGACTTGAAGCCTTGAGCGAGAGCCTTCCCAGCGCCGGGCAGGGGCCCATCGTCGTGCGCGACGACAAGGGTCGCTTCCGCATCTGGACCTGGGGCGGGACGCGTTTCAACCGCTGGCTCGCTTACCAGATCTGCGAATTCGCGGGGAGTTCACGCCCGGACGAGCTGGGTGTCGACACCCGACGCGACCCGACCGAGGCAATTCGCGGCCAACTCAGCCGTGGTCTGGAGTTGAGCGAAAGTGAACTCGATCAGCGCCGGGCCGAAATCAAGTTTGGCGACTGCTTGCCACGAGCCCTGTTGCACAGGGTTCTGGTTCGCCGGACTTATGACGATCGCGAAGGGCTTCAAGAGCAAGAAGCAGGAGAGTGAGCCTTACAGAGCGACGGCAGCGCACTTCGCTGATGCGTGACGACGGAGTGCTGCCTCGTTCGCTCACCCATGCAATGCCGCGAGAACTGACCTGAGGTTACAACCCCACGCCCCAACCCGGCAGCAGTGTGTGCACCGGCGGGTCCTCTGGTGCACTCTCAGCGTCAGCACATCCTCCGTTGTCTCCCGGTAACCTCTCACTACAAAGCACATCGTCTTCGCTCCTGATCCAGTAAAACTCCGTTCAACGTACGCGACAACGATCTTGATGCAGCGTATGTCTTGAACATCGAGGGCAGGGCATCAGTGATGGCCATACATGCTTAGAAAGCGTGTGCTATTCTATGACAATGGTTTCGATTGGAGGCGAGAAATTCCATGAAAGAGATAAAGTGGCGTAGTTTGCTGCAAAGTTTGCAGTCGGGCCAATGTGGACTCGTTCTAGGGCCAGACATCCCCGTCATGGCAGCCAATCCAGTTGATCAAGGGGGCGAGGAGGCGAGTCTTCGAGACGTCTTCGGCCGTTATCTGACCGCGCAGCTGGAGGAAGGCGAGCAAGCTGTAGCGGAAACAGCGATGTTTGCTATAGCTCAACAGTATTCGGAGTGGCCAGATTCCGTCAATATCGGCAACATCGCATCGAGGTTTTTCGGTGACGTGCGTCACCATTGCGGGACCTTGCATACGGAGCTCGCCAAGTTTCCTTTCAGTGTTGTTCTGACCACTTGCTACGACGATCTTTTCGCTACCGCGCTGAAAAACGAGGGGAAAAAACCGCGCCGATATATCTATCATTTTAGGGGGGAACCACGCGATAACGGCGAATTGCCCGAGGATATCGATGTCGAATCGCCCGTCATTTACTACCTGTTCGGGTCACATGACGAGCCGAGTTCTCTCGTTCTGACTGAGAATGACCTGCTCGATTTCATGATTAGCGTGATCTCAGGCCGTCCCGACTTGCCTGCCAGCCTTTACAGCATTTTGAGGAACAAGACATTCCTGTTCGTCGGATTCGGGATCAAACACTGGTATATCAGGGTTCTGCTCAAGTTGCTGATCAGGAAGTTGCAGTTCTCTGTAGGTTCTTTCGCCCTTGAGTCTTTCGAGGGGATCGATCCCCATGAGAGAGATCAGACCGTTCTCTTCTACAAGCGAGGAACTCGGCTCGAAGTATTAGACATGAACGTGGGAGAATTTTTGTCTGAGCTTTGGGAGCGGTATGACAAAGCAGGGAGATTCAAGGGGCTTGCTGCTCCAGGAATGCCTCGTCGAATACCAGTCTTCATCAGTTATGAGAGGTCGGACTATGAGATTGCACTCAGCCTTTACCGTGAGCTTACAAAAGCAGGGGTGGAAGCCTATCTCGACACCGATTTCATCAAGGGGGGCGAAGAATGGAATGGCAAGATCGAAAATACATTTCATTCGAGCCTCTTTCAAAAGGCCCGCTCCATGCAGAATTCTTTTGCGCGAGCGGCAAAAAATGAGGAGCGGGCTGCCATTTCTGGCATGATGAGATTGTCTAAGTCATCATCACTTTGCCCGCTCAAATGA
>NZ_NHRX01000032.1 GCF_016653115.1 Rhodocyclus purpureus | reverse complement strand
CTCGACCACTTGCCCGGAGGCACCAAAAAACGCGTCGACTGAGCTGCCATCCCTTCGCGAAAAGCACATGTAGTGCCACTCGCGAAAAATTTTTAACGCAAGACTATGTTTTACAAGGAAAGTTTAAGGTAGCTGTTAAACCCGGGTTAACGGCGCACCGAATACAGCAACGAGTCCAACATGACCTCTATGTGCTTTTCTTCAAGCTCCCAGTCGGGTCTCACGGGTAAGCGTAGGTGGTCAGCTTGAAAGCGGTTTGTGAACGTTGTGGGTGCACTCCGCACGCTCCTCGCAGGCGGTGCGCTATCTGCAACAAGCTTGTCTGTGTCAGCAATTGCTGGTCCAAAAGGGCTGGGTGCTGCAATGCATGCAGCCCACTGCCGAAAAAGACAGCGCAGACCGTTTCTGGCCCGCGTTGCAAGATTTGCGGAACCCCTAGCGACGGGTCACATCGCTGTCCGAGATGCTTTGCCCTCATGTATTGAGGGTTCGCTTTAGCCTGCGCCGTTCAATGTGAACTCGGGCTGCCCAAAAATTAGGCACAGCCGTCTCTCCCCGCCGGCACAGATACGTGACGCGCCTGTTTACGTTTTATCCACAGGCTTGTCCCCGGAATCTGTGGGGAATGCCGGCGGCGCAGTTCAGGCCTTCTTCGTCGTCCTGCGCGCAGGCTTCGCGGGCGCCTCGTCGGCGGGCTCTGCTGCTGGTTCGCTGCCGGCTTTGCTGGTGCTCTTGGCGCCCTTCGCTGCAGCCCCGGCTTTCGGTTCCTTCTTCTCGAACTCGAAGCCTACCTTGCCGTCGCTGCCGCGCACGAGGAAGGCCGAGAATTTGCGCCGCGTGCGCGCCGAGACGAAGTCCTTGAGCAGGTCGGTGCGGCCGGTGGCGAGCAGTTTTTCCATCTGCTCGCGTTCGATCGGCTGTTGCAGGATCAGCTTGCCCGAGCGGAAGTCGCATTGCCGCTCGGCGGCGACCGATTTCTCGCAGACGTAGGCCATGCCGTGCTCGAAGACGCGGGCCCCGCACTTGGGACAGGCACCGAGCGGGGTCTGCGTCGAGAAATCGACTTCCTCGGCACTGCCCTCCTCGCTGCGCAGGCCCTGGCCGAAGTCGAATTCGGGGGCGTTCTCGGCGTTGAGGCGGACGGTTGCCGCAAAGGCGCGGCCCATCTTGTTGCGGAAGCCGGTGAGCGGACCGACCGAACGCTCGGAGAGCAGCGTCTCGATCTCGGCGGGCTCGAACTGGCGGCCGGCGACGATCTTCCACAGCGAGTACTCGCAGCCTTGGCACTGGAATTTCTTGTAGGTTTCCTTGATCTTGCCGCCGCACTTCGGGCACGGCGTCGAGAGTTCGCCGAAGTCGCCGGGGATGGTGTCGCTGTCGTAGGTCTTGGCGCGCTCGACGATGCGCCGCGTCATCTCGGCGATTTCCTGCATGAAGGTGTCGCGCGACATCTCGCCGCGCTCCATGCGCGCGAGCTTCCATTCCCATTCGCCGGTCAGTTCGGCGGCGGTCAGTTCGCGGATGCCGAGTCCGTCGAGCAGGGTCATCAGCGAGAAGGCCTTGGCGGTCGGCTGCAGTTCGCGGCCTTCGCGCAGGATGTACTGTTCGGTGATCAGGTTCTCGATGATCTGCGCGCGCGTCGCCGGCGTGCCCAGGCCGCGGCCGGCCATTGCCGCGCGCAGTTCCTCGTCGTCGACGGTCTTGCCCGCGCCTTCCATCGCCGAGAGCAGCGTCGCTTCGGAGTAGCGTGCCGGCGGCTTGGTGATGCCGGCATTGAGCACGACGTCCTCGGTGGCGACGGTTTCCTTCGGCGCGACGGCAACGAGGTTGCCCTCCTCTCCTTCCTGGCCCTCGCGGCCATAGACGGCGAGCCAGCCGGGGTTGATCAGCACCTTGCCTTCGGTCTTGAACGGCTCGCCCTCGACACGCGTGATGCGCGTCGTCACCAGGTGCTCGGCGGCCGGGTAGAAGACGGCGAGGAAGCGCTTGACGACCATGTCGTAGAGCTTCTGTTCGGGCTCGGACAGGGTCTTCGGCGCCTGTTGCGTCGGGATGATCGCGAAGTGGTCGGAGATCTTCGCGTTGTTGAAGATGCGCTTGTTCGGGACGACCCACTGCTTGCTGCGGATGGTGTGCGCGAAGTGGCCGTAGCGGTTGGCGACGGTCCCTTCGCTTTCGAGCATCGCCAGCGTCGCATCGACGGTACCGAGGTAGTCCTCGGGCAGCGCGCGCGCGTCGGTCCGCGGATAGGTCAATACCTTGTGCTTTTCGTAGAGCGCCTGCGCGAGGCCGAGCGTCGTCTTCGCCGAGAAGCCGAAGCGGCCGTTCGCTTCGCGCTGCAGGCTGGTCAGGTCGTAGAGCAGCGGCGACAACTGCGTCGTCGGCTTGGCCTCCTCGCTGACGATGCCTGGCTTGCCGCGGCAGCGATCGGCGAGCGCGCGGGCCTTTGCCTCGTCCCAGAGGCGGTCGGCGCGCAGGACTTCCTCTTCCTCGCTCTTGCCCTTGCTGAATTTCTCGTCGAACCACTTGCCGCGGTATTCGCCGGCGGCGCAGGCGAAGACGCCCTCGACTTCCCAGTAGGGCTTCGGCTGGAAGCGGCGGATCTTCGCTTCGCGCTGCACCAGGAGCGCCAGCGTCGGCGTCTGCACGCGACCGACGGTGGTCAGGTGGAAGCCGCCGGTCTTCGAGTTGAACGCGGTCATCGCGCGCGTGCCGTTGATGCCGACCAGCCAGTCCGATTCGGAGCGGCTGACCGCGGCGTCGGCGAGGCCGCGCATCTCGTCGCTACCGCGCAGCTGCGCGAAACCTTCACGGATCGCCTGCGGGGTCATCGACTGCAGCCAGAGGCGTTCGACCGGCTTCGCGTTCTTCGCATGCGCGACGATGTAGTTGAAGATCAGTTCGCCCTCGCGCCCCGCGTCGCAGGCATTCACCAGGCCGCTGACGTCCTTGCGCTTGATCAGCTTGGTCAGCAGCTTCAGGCGCGCTTCGGTCTTCTCGATCGGCTTCAGCGCGAAGTGCGGCGGAATCACCGGCAGGTGCGCGAACGACCACTTGCCGCGCTTGACCTCGTACTCTTCCGGACAGGCGAGTTCGAGCAGGTGGCCGATGGCGGATGAGACGACGTAATCGTCACGCTCGAAATAATCGTCATGGCGCGTGAAGCCGCCGAGCGCGCGCGCGATGTCGGCGGCGACGGAAGGCTTTTCGGCGATGATCAGCTTCTTGCTCATGAAAGGCTTGCCAGGAAGGCGACGCCGTCGGCGGGCGTCGGGTGGGAGGGATCGACTACTGCGCGGGGCATGATAAGAGTACCGTGCCGCGCTTGGCAAGCACGCTCCGGGGGACCTGGAGACGGCCTTGGCGCCGGGCTGACGGCGCCGCGTTCCATCCAGTATCCGGGCGCCGGGCTGCGCCGCCGCTCAGTGCAGCGGCGTGTCGTCTGGGGAGGAGAGCAGCTCTTCGACGATCAGCGGTTCGAGGTCCTGATCGCGGCTCCACAGGACGATCAGCACGATGACCTTGAACTTGTCGATCGGGACTTCGTCCTCGTCGAGCGCGAGGCCACGGTCGATGATCAGCTCGCGCAGCGCCGGGGTGATCACGCCGGCCTGTTCGAGGAAGATCACGAAGTCGAGGCACTCGCTGCCGAGGCGTCGGCGTTCCTCTTCCGTATAGATGCGCAGCGAGCGCGGGCTGCACACGAAATCGGCGATTTGCGAGCTGTGCAGGCCGTCGAGCCAGTCGAGCGCGAAGCTGATCTCGCCGTCGTCGAAGCCGGCTTCGGTGAGGCTTTGCGCCAGCGCCTCGCTGCCCGGCTGGGCGTCGAGGTCCTGGTAGTTCTCGAAGAGGTATACGAGGATGTCGATCATGATGGTTCAGCTTTCAGGCAGCCTCTGGTAACAGTCGCCGGGGAGGCTGGCGACGCGTCCTGCGAGTTCGAGTTCGAGCAGGATCACGGAAAGCCGGTCGGCAGTCAAGCCGCTGCCCTGCACCAGCTGGTCGAGCGTGCGCGCTTCGTGGCCGAGCGCGTCGAGCAGGCGCCCAGCCTCCGCGTCGTCGGGGTCGGCAGCGGTGCCCCCTGCAGCGCCGTTTTTGGCCTTGCCCAGGCCTGGCAGGGGGCTGGCCCAAGCCAGCTCTTCGAGCACGTCCTGGGCGCTCTCGGCGAGCTTGGCGCCCAGGCGCAGCAACTGGTGGCAGCCGCGCGCGAGCGGCGAGTGGATCGACCCGGGGATGGCGAAGACCTCGCGCCCCTGTTCGGCGGCGAGGCGGGCGGTGATCAGCGAGCCGCTGCCGGTCGCCGCCTCGACCACGAGCACGCCGCGCGCGATGCCGGCGATCAGGCGGTTGCGGCGCGGAAAGTTGGGCGGCAGCGGCGGCGTTCCCAGCGCGAACTCGGAGACGATGGCGCCGTGCGTCGCGATCTCGCGCGCCAGTTCCTGGTGCCGCGACGGGTAGACGCGGTCGATGCCGGTGCCGATGAAGGCCAGCGTGTCGCCGCCGGCGGCGAGCGCGCCGCGATGCGCGGCGCCGTCGATGCCGAGCGCGAGTCCGCTGACGATGACGAGTCCGCTGCTGCCGAGCGCCGCGGCGAACTGCTCGGCGTTGCGCACGCCGGCGGGCGTCGCGTTGCGGCTGCCGACGATCGCCAGCGCAGGCCGGTTGAGCAACTCGCGCCGCCCGCGGACGTAGAGCAGCGTCGGCGGGTCGTCGATTTCGAGCAGCGCCTGCGGGTAGTCGGCGTCACCGAGGACGACGATGTGGCGGTCGTCGCCACGCGCGCGCCAAGCGAGCGCGGCGGCCACGGCGGCGGCGTTGTTGCTGTCGAGCAGGCGCGCCGCTGCGGCGCTGCCGATCACGCCGACGATCGCGCTGCGCCCGGCGGAGAAGACTGCCGGCGCCGGTCCGAAGGCGGCGAGCAGCCTTCGCTGCGTCTGGCCGCCGATGCCGGGGGCGAGCGTCAGCCGCAGCCAGTCCGCCAGTTCGTCGTTCATGCTTCGCGGCAGGCGCAGCGGCTCGCCGGGGAGCGGTGCGCCGGCGTGGAAAGACGCGGGCGTGCGGAAAGAGAACGGTCCATCGTGATATCCTCCGCCGGCCGCTGGCCGGGTCCTTGCCGGGAATACTGGCAGCGCGTGGCTGAACTCGGGCCGCTGCCCGGCGGTCTACGACTGCGTCCCCGCTCGCGGCCGCTGCCCTCGCCTGCCCCCTGCGCACCCTCGCCGACCGTGCGTCCGTCACCGGTCCGATGACTTGGATGTGCCCGAAATATGCACGATGATTGTGCCCAACCTTCCTTATCCGATCAAGCTATGGCTCTCCTGTCCATCCTCCGTTACCCCGATCCGCGGCTGAAGACGATCGCCAAACCGGTCGAGAAGATCGACGACGCACTGCGTCGTCTCGTCGCCGACATGGCCGAAACCATGTACGAAGCGCCGGGGATCGGCCTCGCCGCGACCCAGGTCGACGTCCATGTGCGCCTCGTCGTCATCGACATCAGCGAGACCAAGGACCAGCTGCTCGTTCTCATCAACCCGGAGATCCTTGAGCGCGAAGGCGTGCAGACCTACGAGGAAGGCTGCCTGTCGCTCCCGACCGTTTACGACAAGGTCGAGCGTGCCCAGCGCGTCGTCGTCCGCTATCTCGATCTCGAAGGCAAGGAGCAGACGCTCGCCGCCGAGGGCCTGCTCGCCGTCTGCGTGCAGCACGAGATGGAGCACCTCGAAGGACACGTCTTCATCGACAACCTGTCGCTGCTCAAGCAGACCCGCGCCAAGGCCAAGCTCGCCAAGTTCGTGAAGCGCGCGCGGATCACGGCATGAAGATCATCTTCGCGGGAACGCCCGAGTTCGCGGCGACTGCGCTGCGTGCGCTGATCGCGGCCGGCCACGAAGTCGCGCTGGTGCTGACGCAGCCCGACCGTCCTTCCGGACGCGGGATGGCGCTGAAGCCGTCACCGGTCAAGGTCGTTGCCCTGGAGGCCGGGGTCGAGGTCTTCCAGCCGCCGACGCTCAAGGACGCCGAGGCGCAGGAACGCGTGCGCGCAGTCGGCGCCGAGGTGATGGTCGTCGCCGCCTACGGGCTGATCCTGCCGCAGGTGGTGCTCGACATGCCGCGCTTCGGCTGCATCAACATCCACGCATCGCTGCTGCCGCGCTGGCGTGGTGCGGCGCCGATCCACCGTGCGCTGCTCGCCGGCGACGCCGAGACCGGGATCGCCATCATGCAGATGGAAGCCGGACTCGACACCGGGCCGGTGCTGCTCAGCCAGACGATCCCCATCGGCGACGACGACACCACCGGCACGCTGCACGATCGGCTCGCCGAACTCGGCGGCCGCCTGGTGGTCGAGGCGATCGCCGCGCTGCCCTTGCCGGCGCAGACGCAGCCCGCCGAGGGCGTCACCTACGCGGCCAAGATCGACAAGGCCGAGGCGGCGATCGACTGGAGCCTGCCGGCGATCGAGATCGACCGCCGCGTGCGCGCGTTCAACCCGGCACCGGGCGCATCCTTCACGCTCGGCGGAACGCTGGTTAAGGTTTGGCGGGCGACGCCGCTGGCCGCCGGTTCGACGTCGGGGCCGGCGCAGGGCGAACCCGGAACCGTCCTTGCCGCCGACCGCGACGGAATCGTCGTCGCCTGCGGCGAAGGCGCGCTGCGCCTGCTCGAATTGCAGAAGGCTGGCGGCAAGCGCCTGCCGGTTGCCCAGTTCCTCGCCGGCACCGTGCTGGCAGCCGGCGTCGTGCTCGGCGCCCAGGACGCGGCCAAGACGGCGTAAGGCGCGGCTGGAGCGCGAGCGCGTCGCGCTCCGCTGCCGCTACCGGGTGTGTCGCCGGTAACATTCATGGCGACGTCAGCAGCCCCATGCCATGACAGGTGTTCTTTCGCGGCTGACGTCGCTCCCACGAAAAACGCTCAGGCTGCATTGGCCTGTCGTGGGAGGGCCGGAAGGCCCGAATCGAGAACGGCCCACGCTGCTGTTTCACGGTAACGGTCATGGCGAGTCGTGCCACCCCTGAGCATGGCCATTCACTGCCGTCATTGCGAGGCGCGTAGCGCCGTGGCAATCCAGTTCGTTCTTTCGCGGTCTCGCCAAACCCGGGCGAGCCGACAGCAGCCCTGCGCACTGGATCGCCACACCCTTCGGGCTCGCGATGACGAGATGCTGATCGCGACGGCTTCGGCAGATCAGGTCGGTCGATCTTTCGCGAAATTGTTCCACGTTTCATGTTGCCCCGACCTTCGGGCTGACGCATGCAATGTTTCACGTGAAACGCACGACGAGCCGGTGGCTGTCTTCGGAGTGCCGGCGCACCGTGGCGCCCCTCCCACAAGCGATCCCGTGCCAAGGTGCCCGGCGCGTCCCTACGCTTGTTTCACGTGAAACAAAACGCCCGCCTGTTTCACGTGAAACACGAGTTGCTTTCCCACCGCGGTGATTCCGTTGCCAGGAAGGGACGCATGTTTCACGTGAAACATCGGCGCGGCTTTTGACCGCCATGCACCGGGATTGCTTAGCGGCTAATGCAAGGTCCGTTGCAGGAGTTCGGCGAGGCGGTAGCCTGACCAGGCGATGCGGCGGTCGGCGATCTTGCCGGCCCGCTCGTCGAACTCGGCGCTGATCACCGGTGGCAGTCCTTCCTCCGCGTCGGGCGGATAGGCCTCGCTGCCGGCGATGGCGAAGCTTTCGTCGATCCAGCGGGCGAAGGTGCCTGAAGGGGGCGGCGGCGGATTGGCGGCGACGATCGCGCGTGCCGCGATGCCCAGCGCCTCCCCGCGCAGCCAGGGCGGTCCGGGGCGGTCGTCCCAGTAGCGATGCAGGCTGACCAGACGCTTCTTCGGCAGGAAGGGGTTGTCGACGATGAGTCCGTTGCCGCCGGCGTCGGGCTTGCCGTCGGGGCCGATGCGCGTGGCGACGTGCAGCGGCTGATGTGCGTCGCCGACCAGATGGATCAGCCAGGGCAGCGCCCAGGCGCGGCGCTGTGCGTCGGCACTGCGCAGGTTCCTGGTGAGCCGGGAAAGCTGCCGTTCGAGTTCGCCGTCGTCCTTCTGGGCGGAAAGCGCTCCGTGCAGCGGGCGGTTGAGGTAGTGCCACTGGCGATGACGTTCCATGTCGGGAAAGCCGGGCAGCGTCGGTGTCGGATCCTCGTCGGCCTCGTGGAAGCGCGGGTCGTCACGAATGTCGTCGGGCCAGGTCGAGGCTTCGACGAAGGCGGTGAGGTCCGGGTCGGCGCCACGAGCATGGGCGATCCAGCGTGGATGGTCGGGATGCAGCCGCAGCAGCCCTGCGACCTGTGCGCGCGTGTCCGGGTCGAGCGCCTCCCAGGCGATCATTGCGCTCAAGCGGTGGCCGGCGGCGTTCCAGGCCTGTGCTGCGGGCGCCGCCAGCAGGCCGCAAGCGAGCAGCAGTGCGCCGAGGCCGCGGCGCCAGCGGAAGCTGCTGCAGCCCTTCCTCGACATCATTCCTTGCTCGACACGTCGTCCTGTGCCGCCGGGTCGTCGAGCGGCTCCAGGTGAGTGGTGACCGTGACGCAAGGCAGTGCCGTGCGGATGTCGCTCTCGATGCGTTCGAGCAGGTCGTGTCCCTGCTGCACGGTCCACTGGCCGGGAACCAGCACGTGCAGTTCGACGAAGCTGCGCGCGCCTGCCTGGCGCGTACGCAGGGCGTGGAACTCGATTCCCGAATGGCGATAGGCGGCGAGGACTGCGTCGAGCGCGGCGTGTTCGTCGTGCGGTAGCGAGACGTCCATCAGCCCGTCGGCCGAACGCCGCAGCAGGTTCGCGCCGGTCCAGACGATGTTGGCGGCGACCAGCAGCGCCAGCACCGGATCGAGCCAGAGCCAGCCGGTGAGCGCGACTGCGCCGACGCCGGCGATGACGCCGACCGAAGTCCACACGTCGGTCATCAGGTGACGCGCGTCGGCTTCGAGTGTGATCGAGCGGTGACGCGCGCCGGCGGCGAGCAGGACGCGCGCCGTCACCAGGTTGATCAGGCTGGCGCCGACCGAGACGACGAGGCCGATGTCGAGTTGCTGCAGCGGCTGCGGCGCGAGCAGCCGCGCGATGGCGGTCCAGGCGATCGCCACAGCCGCGATCAGGATGAGCAGACCTTCGAAACCGCTGGCGAAATACTCGGCCTTGCCGTGCCCGTAGGTGTGCTCGCGGTCCTCGGGTTGCGCCGCGACGCCGAGCATGGCCAGCGCCATGGTCGCTCCGGCGAGGTTGACGCCCGATTCGAGCGCGTCGGAAAGCAGCCCGACCGAGTCGGTGAGCATCCAGGCGACGGTTTTCAGCACTATCGTCGATACGGCGGCACCGATCGACAGCCAGGCGTAGCGTTTGAGCGATGGTGATGACATGAATCCATTATGCGCCGATCCAGGGCCGCATGGACTGCCGACGGTGCGCAGCGGGTGCCATGATAAACTTCACGATCCCCGCTAAATCTGTTCCATTTCCCGGAAATACAGGCCCTTGGCTTCTTCTTCCCGCCCTCGCGTTCCCGCTGCTCCGTCGTCGCCGTCACGGACGGCCGGCAAGCCCTCGTCCGCCGATCCGGTCGCTGCCCAAGCCGCGCCGGCAAGCGCTGCTGCGACTCCTCCTGGCAAGCCTGCGGCGCCGTTGCGCCGGCGTGTGGTGCGCGCGGCAGGTGCCGCTGACAGCGCTTCCGCGCGCCGCCCTGCCGCCGCCAAGGCAGGGGTGCTTCCCGGTGCCGGCCTGCCCGCCGACTCGCTCGCGCTGAGCCTGCTGCTCGCGGCGCAGGCGGTCGCCGCCGTACTCGAGGGACGCAGTCTGGACACCGGCCTGGCGCGGCTGGCCACGGCGCCGGCGGTGGCGAGACCGGCGGCTCAGGATGCGGCCTACGGTGCGCTGCGCCGCTACGGCTGGGGCGATTTCATCCTCGGGCGTCTGCTGCAGACGCCGCTGAAGGCCGTCGAGGTGCGCGCGCTCCTGCTGGTCGCGCTCCATCGCCTGGAGACGCGTCCGGAAGCGACGCACACGGTGGTCGATCAGGCCGTCGTCGCTGCCGGCGAAGTTGCCGGCGGTGCCTTCCGCGGCCTGGTCAATGGCGTCCTGCGCAACTTCCTGCGCCAGCGCGAGGCCTTGCTCGCCGCCGCGGCCGCCGATCCCGCAGTCGCCAGCCAGCACCCGCGCTGGTGGCTGGAGCGCTTGCAGCGCGCCTATCCGGGCGCCTGGCAGGCGATCGTCGCCGCCGGCAACGGGCAGCCGCCGATGTGCCTGCGCGTCAATCGTCGCCGTGGCACGCGCGCCGACTACGCCGCCGAGCTCGCCGGGCTCGGCATCAGCGCAAGCCCGCTCGGCGAAGACGGTCTGTTGCTGGCGCGTCCGCAGCCGGTCGATGCGCTGCCGGGATTCGCCGACGGGCGTGTCTCGGTGCAGGATGCCGGCGCGCAGCGCGCGGCGCTGCTGCTCGATCCGGCCCCCGGTGCGCGCGTCCTCGACGTCTGCGCCGCCCCCGGCGGCAAGAGCGCGCACCTGCTCGAACGCGCCGAACTCGACCTGCTCGCGCTCGATGTCGACGCCACGCGCCTGCGCCGCGTCGATGCGACGCTGGCACGCCTGGGGCTCGCCGCGCAGACGCGGGTCGCCGACGCCAGCCTGCCGGTGCGTGCCGGCACGGGCTGGTGGGACGGGCGTCCCTTCGACGCGATCCTGGTCGACGCGCCCTGCTCCGCCTCCGGCGTCGTCCGTCGCCACCCCGACGCCAAGTGGCTGCGCCGGGTCGCCGACGTGCGTGCACTGCTCTCGGTGCAGTCGGCGATCCTCGACGCGGTCTGGCCGCTGCTGCGCGACGGCGGCAAGCTCCTTTACGCGACCTGCTCGGTCTTCCCGGAGGAGAACGTGGGCCAGATCGACGCCTTCCTGCATCGCCACCCCGACACGCGGCGCGAGCAGGAGGAGCAACTGCTGCCGCAGGCCGAACACGACGGGTTCTACTATGCTCTGCTGCGCAAGACTGTTTAGCGGGCCTGCCCTCGCCTGTGCGGCGCAGGGCGTGGGCGTCATGCTCAGGTCGCTCTTCGCTGCCTGCCTGCTGCTGACGGCGCTGACCGTGGAGGCGGCGATGCCCGAGGTCGAGGTCAGGAATCCGCAACTGCAGGCTTCCGACGAGGGCTTCACCGTCTCGGCCGATTTCGTCTTCGACTTCAACCCGCGCCTCGAGGAGGCGGTGAATCGTGGCGTCGTCCTCTACTTCGTCGTCGACTTCGAGCTGTCGCGCGCGCGCTGGTACTGGCTCGACGAGAAGGTGGTGACGCGCAGCCGGACCTTTCGCCTCTATTACCACGCGCTGACGCGCCAGTACCGGCTGACGACCGGCCCGCTGCACCAGAACTTCGCGACGCTCGAGGAAGCCCTGCGCACCTTTTCCCGCATGCGCAACTGGCAGGTGCTCGACAAGGGGGCCGTACGCAACGACGAAAGCTACCAGGCCGCGCTGCGCATGCGTCTGGACCTGTCGCAGATGGCGAAGACCTTCCAGGTCAGCGCGCTCTCCAACCGTGACTGGAGCCTCGCCTCCGACTGGACGCGCTGGAACTTCCTGCCGAGCGAAGTCCGTGCCGTCGACCCGCGGGGCGCCGGCTTCGGCTCGGGCCTCTCGGGCGCGGGGCTCGCCGACCTGCGTGTGGCCGGCGAGCCGAGATAGCGATGAAATATTTCATCATCGTCGCTGCCGCCTTCGGCGGCATCCTGCTCTTCCTGCTCGCTTCGGCGAGCGCCAATACGGCGCTGTTCGCCCGCCACTATGCGTGGTTGCTCGCGCTCAACGCGCTGGTCGCGCTGGCGCTGCTCGGACTGGTCGGCTGGCAGTTGCACGCGCTGTGGCGCGAGCACCGCGCCAAGGTGTTCGGCTCGCGGCTGAAACTGCGCCTGATGCTGCTCTTCGGCATGATGGCGGTGGTCCCCGGCGTGCTCGTGTACGCGGTTTCGGTCCAGTTCCTGACCAAGAGCATCGAGACCTGGTTCGACGTCCGCGTCGAAAAGGCGCTCGAATCGGGGCTCGACCTCGGCCGTAGCGCGCTCGATTCGCTGCTCGTCGATCTCACCGACAAGGGGCGTTCGATGGCGCTCGAACTCGGCGATCAGCCCGACGTCAGTCGCCCGGCGATGCTCAACCGCCTGCGCGAGAGCGCCGGCGTGCAGACCGCAGCGCTCTTCTCGTCGGCCGGCGAGTTGCTCGCCAGTTCGAGCGGCGACCTCGCCACGGTGCGACCGCCGTTGCCGACGCCGGCACAACTGCGCCAGGCGCGGGTCGCGTCGGGGCATGGGCTGGTCGAGGGCGATGCCGGACAGGATTTGCAGTTGCGCGTGCTGCTGCCGGTGCATGGTCGCGGTCTCGGCGATGAGGCGCGCATCCTGCAACTGACCCAGGAGGCGCCGGCGGCGCTGGTACGCAACGCCGAGAGCGTGCAGGCGGTGTATCGCGACTATCAGGAGCTTTCGCTCGGTCGCGAGGGCCTGACGCGGATCTACGCGATGACCCTGACGCTGACCGTCCTGCTCGCCTTGTTCGGCGCCTTCGCGCTGGCCTTCGTCCTCGCGCGCTGGCTGTCGGCGCCGCTGTCGATCCTCGCCGAAGGCACCCAGGCAGTCGCCGCCGGTGACTTCACGCCGCGCCAGGCGATCTACAGCCGCGACGAACTCGGCGTGCTGACGCAGTCGTTCAACCGCATGACGCGGCAGCTCGACGAGGCCCGGCGCGAGACCGACCGCCACCGCGCCGCGGTCGAAGCGGCGCGTTCCTACCTCGAGCTGATCCTCGCCAACCTCTCGGCCGGGGTGCTTGTCTTCGACGCGGGCTTCGTGCTGCGCAGTGCCAACCGCGGTGCTCGCTCGATCCTCGGCGACGAGTTTGATGGCATGCACGGCGAGACCGTCGAGGCCTGGCCGCGTCAACAGGCGCTCGGCACTGCACTGCGCGATGCCTTCGTCGAGCACGGCGACCTGCAATGGCAGACGCAGATCGAACTCGAACGTCCCGGCGGCCAGCCGCAGGTGCTGCTCCTGCGCGGCACCGGCCTGCCCGTGGCGAGCGGCGGCGGCTACGTCGCCGTCTTCGACGACATCACCCGGCTGATCGCCGCCCAGCGCAGCGCCGCCTGGGGCGAAGTGGCGCGCCGTCTCGCGCACGAGATCAAGAATCCGCTGACGCCGATCCAGCTCTCGGCCGAGCGCCTGCAGATGAAGCTCGCCGGTCGCGTGCATGGCGCCGACGCCGAGGCCCTGGCGCGCGCGACGCAGACGATCGTCAATCAGGTGCAGGCGATGAAGCGCATGGTCGATGACTTCCGCGATTACGCGCGCATGCCGGCGCCGGAATTCGCCGCGGTCGACCTCAACGCGCTGGTCGGCGAGGTGCTCGGCCTCTACGAGACCTCGCACGCGCGTATCGACGTCGCGCTCGCCGCCGGCCTGCCGCCGGTGGCCGGCGACGCGACGCAGTTGCGCCAGATCATCCACAACCTCCTGCGCAACGCCGAGGACGCGCAGGAAGCGCTGCCCGAGCCCGTGATCGCGATCGGCACGCGTCTGGTCGACGGGCTGGCCGAACTCTATGTCGCCGACAGCGGTCCCGGCTTTCCCGCCGAGATCCTCGGGCGCGCCTTCGAGCCCTATGTCACCACCAAGGCGCGCGGCACCGGCCTGGGCCTGGCGATCGTCAAGAAGATCGTCGACGAGCACCACGGCCAGATCATCCTCGGCAACCGCCAGCCGTGTGGCGCCGAAGTCTGCATCCGCCTGCCGCTGGCGCCGACGGCGGCGTCCGCCGCCGTTGCAGCGGATCCCGACGCGGCAGCTGACGATGCATCCCCCTCAAACTCTTTTTCCGCGAGCTGAACATGGCGCAGATTCTGGTCGTCGATGACGAAATCGGCATTCGCGAACTCCTCTCCGAAATCCTTGCCGACGAAGGGCATTCGGTCCGCCTCGCCGAGAACGCGGCCAGCGCGCGCCGCGTGCGCAGCGAGCTGCGTCCCGACCTCGTCCTGCTCGACATCTGGATGCCCGACACCGACGGCGTCTCCCTGCTCAAGGAATGGTCGGCAGCGGGTCTGCTGACCATGCCCGTGGTGATGATGTCCGGACACGGGACGATCGACACCGCGGTCGAAGCGACGCGCATCGGCGCCACCGATTTCCTGGAAAAGCCGATCGCGCTGCAGAAACTGCTGGCGACGGTGAAGAAGGCGCTGAAGGGCCCGGTGGCGCCGCAGAAGCGGCCGCTCACGCTCGACGACTTCGCGCGCTCGCCGCTCTTGAAGGACCTCAAGCGGCGGCTCGAACAGGCGGCGGCACGCACCTCGGTGCTGCTCCTGCGCAGCAGCTCGGGCAGCATCGCCGAGATCTGCGCGCGCACCCTGCACGT
Organism: Rhodocyclus purpureus; assembly: GCF_016653115.1. Classification (GTDB taxonomy): domain Bacteria; phylum Pseudomonadota; class Gammaproteobacteria; order Burkholderiales; family Rhodocyclaceae; genus Rhodocyclus; species Rhodocyclus purpureus. The sequence continues at coordinate 95,488 of NZ_NHRX01000032.1, read as the reverse complement.
GCGCAACATGCCCTGGCTCGACCTGTCGGCGACGAGCGAGCCGATCAGCAGCGAGACCCTGCAGAACGCGGCCGGCGGCATCGTCTTCGTCGCCGACCTCGCCCAGTTCGGTCGCATGCAGCAGATGAACCTGGCCTTCGCCCTCGAACGCCTGGAGAAGCACAAGCTGCAGCTGGTCGCGGCGACGACCAAGCCGCTCGCCGCGCTCGGCGAAGCCGGCTGGGACGCCGGCGTCATCGCGCGCCTCGGCGAGGTCTGGGTGGCGCTGCCGCAACTGGCCGGCAACGCCGACGAGGTGCCGGAGATCGCCGTTCTGCTCCTGTCGCACCTCGCCGAACGCGGCGACGCGCCGCTGCGCCGCTTTTCGAGCGCGGCGCTTAACCGCCTGCGCATGCATTCGTGGCCCGGCGACTGGGCCGAGCTGACGGCGGCGGTGAAGAACCTCGCGCTGTCGGCGCTCGACGAGGAGATCGGCGTCGACGACGTCGTGCGCGTGCTGCAACCCGACGGCCCGGCGCAGGCCGCGGCGACGGTGCTGCCGATGTTCGAGCAGCCGCTGCGCGAGGCGCGCGAGGCCTTCGAGCGGCTCTACCTGGAGCATCACCTGCGCCAGGCCGGCGGCAACATGACCCGCGTTGCCGAGCGCACCGGGCTCGAGCGGACCCATCTCTACCGCAAGCTCAAGCAACTTGCGCTCAACCCCGGACGGCGTGGCGAGGAATGATCATGAAACTGACAGTGGCAGCGCACGCCAGGGCGGCGGCAGTCGAGCGGGAGGGACTGCCGTGAAGATCGTCATCCTCGGTGCCGGACAGGTCGGCGGCAGCGTTGCCGAAGGCCTGGTCTCGGAAAACAACGACATCACCATCGTCGATACGAACGCCGAGCGCCTGCGCTACCTGCAGGACCGGCTCGATCTGCGCACCGTCGTCGGCGACGCCACCCTGCCTTCGGTGCTGCGTGACGCGGGCATCGCCGACGCCGACCTGCTGATCGCGGTGACCATGAGCGACGCGACCAACCTCGTCGCCTGCAAGATCGCCAAGACCTTGTTCAACGTCCCGACGCGGATCGCCCGCCTGCGCGCGCGCGACTTCCTCGCCAGCGAGACCCTGCTCGCGCACGAGAATTTCGCCGTCGATTACGCGCTCTGCCCCGAGCAGGTGATCACCGAGTACATCACGAGCCTGGTCGAGCTGCCCGAGGCGCTGCAGGTGCTTTCCTTCGCCGGCGGCCGCGTCGCGCTGGTCGCGGTGCGCGCCTACGCCGGCGGCCTCCTGGTCGACAAGCCGATCTCCGAGATGCATCAGCACCTGCGCGCCGGGATCGACGCGCGCATCGCCGCGATCTACCGCCGCGAGCGTCCGCTGACGCCGACCGGCGACACGCACATCGAGCCCGGCGACGAGGTCTTCCTGCTCTCGGCCTCCGAGCACATCCGGCCGCTGTTGCGCGAGATGCGCCGCATGCTGAAGCCGGTGCGGCGGGTGATCATCGCCGGCGCCGGTTCGATCGGACTGCGCGTGGCGAAGACGCTGGAGAACGATTACCAGGTCAAGCTGATCGAGATGTCGCCGCAGCGCGCCGAGTTCGCCGCCCGCGAGCTGGACCGTGCGCTGGTGCTGCAGGGCGACGCCACCGACGCCGAGATGCTGACGCAGGAATCGATCGACGAGACCGACCTGTTCCTCGCGCTGACCAACGACGACGAGGACAACATCATGTCTGCGTCGCAGGCCAAGAAGCTCGGCTGCAAGCGCGTGCTGGCGCTGATCAACCGCCGTGCCTACGCCGACCTGGTCCAGGGCGGACCGATCGACATCGCGATCTCGCCGGCGCAGGTGTCGATCGGCGAGCTGCTCGCGCATGTGCGCCAGGGTGACGTCGCCAAGGTGCATGTGCTGCGCCGCGGTGCCGCCGAGGCGCTCGAAATCGTCGCCCACGGCGACGAGCGCACCTCGCGCGTGGTCGGCCGGCGCATCGGCGACCTGCCGCCGATCCCCGGCGCGACCATCGCCGCCGTCGTCCGCAACCTCGAGGAACTCGACGAGGTGACGCGCGAAGGATTGTCGACGCAGAAGCGTTTCGGCCACGTCCTGATCGCGCACCGCGACGTCGTCATCGAGTCGGACGACCACGTCATCGTCTTCTGCCTGAACAAGAAGGTGGTGAAGAAGGTCGAGCAGCTGTTCGCCGTCGGCTTCCACTTCTTCTGAGCGCCGGCCATGCAGAGTTATTTTCCGGTCGTCCGCATCTGGTCCTTCTTCCTGCTCATCTTCGGGACGACCATGCTGGCGCCGCTCGCCTTGTCGTGGTGGCTCGACGACGGCGCCTTCGCCGCCTTCGCCACCGCGATCACGGTGGCGGTGAGCTGGGGCGGCTTCCTCTGGGCGTCGACCGCCAACTACAAGCGCGAGCTGACGACGCGCGACGGCTTCCTGATGATCGCGCTGGTCTGGGCCGGCCTGCCTGCCTTCGCCGCGCTGCCGCTCTTGCTGCAGCTCGATCTTTCCTTCACCGACGCCTACTTCGAGGCCGTCTCGGGACTGACCGCGAGCGGCGGCACGGTGCTCTCCGGGCTCGACCTGATGCCGCCCTCGATCAACTTCTGGCGCACGGAACTGGTCTGGCTCGGCGGCATGGGCCTGATCGTCCTCGCCGTCGCCGTGCTGCCGATGCTCGGCATCGGCGGCCGGCAGATGTTCAAGTCCGAAGTCCCCGGACCGATGAAGGACGCGAAGCTGACGCCGCGCATGGGCGAGACCGCGAAAGGGCTGTGGGGGATCTACGTGCTGATCACGCTGGCCTGCGCCTGCGCCTACGGTTTCGCCGGGATGGAGCCGCTCGAGGCACTGATGCACGCCTTCTCGACGGTCTCCCTGGCCGGCTTCTCGAGCCACGACGCGAGCTTCGCCTACTGGAACTCGCCACTGATCGAGGGCATCGCCATCGTCTTCATGCTCATCTCGAGCATCAACTACGCGGCCCACTTCCTCGCGCTCTCCGGCCGCTCGCTGCGTCCCTACCAACGCGACCCGGAGGCGCGTTACGTCGTGCTCGTGCTCGTCCTCAGCGTGCTCGGCATCGCCGCCCTGCTCTGGCGTGAGGGGGTCTATGAGAGCTACCTCGAAGCGCTGCGCTATGCGGCCTTCAACCTCGTCTCGGTGGCGACGACCACCGGTTTCGCCACCATCGACTACGGGCAATGGCCGTTCTTCGCACCCTTGTGGATGCTGTTTCTGTGCTCCTTCGTCACCAGCGCGGGGTCGACCGGCGGCGGCCTCAAGATGATGCGCGCGATCATCCTCTACAAGCAGGTCTACCGTGAGCTGGTGCGTGCGCTGCACCCGAATGCCGTCTATCCGGTGAAGATCGGGCACGCGAGCACGCCCGACAGCGTCCTCTCCGCGGTGCTCGCCTTCGCCTTCATGTACATGGTCGCGATCACCTCGATGACCCTGCTGCTCTCGCTGTCCGGGCTCGACATCATCACCGCGTTCTCGGCGGTCGTCGCCAGCATCAACAACACCGGCCCGGGCCTCGGCGGAGTCGGTCCGGCGAGCAACTTCTCGACCCTGTCCGACTTCCAGACCTGGGTATGTACCTTCGCGATGTTGCTCGGCCGCCTCGAAATCTTCGCCCTGCTCGTCGTGCTGACGCCGGCCTTCTGGCGCAAGTAGGCACTTACAGCGGATAATTGCAGGTTTTCGCATCTTCGCCGCTTTTCCAATCCTTTCGCCCTCACTTCGCGGAGCCTTTCATGACCCGTCCCGCCAACGACAACTTCCTGCGCGCGCTGCTCAAGGAACCGACCGACCATACGCCGCTGTGGCTGATGCGTCAGGCCGGCCGTTACCTGCCCGAGTACTGCGAGACGCGCAAGCGCGCCGGCAGCTTCCTCAACCTGTGCAAGAGCCCGAGCATGGCCTGCGAAGTCACGCTGCAGCCGCTCGCGCGCTACGACCTCGACGCGGCGATCCTCTTCTCCGACATCCTGACCGTCCCTGACGCGATGGGTCTGGGCCTCTACTTCGCCGAGGGCGAAGGTCCGAAGTTCGAGCGCCCGCTGCGCGAGGAATGGGCGATCCGCGACCTGACCGCGCCGGATCCCTACGTGCACCTCAAGTACGTGATGGACGCCGTCTCCGAAATCCGCCGCGCGCTGAACAACACGGTGCCGCTGATCGGCTTCTCGGGCAGCCCGTACACGCTCGCCTGTTACATGGTCGAGGGCGGCTCCAGCGACGACTACCGCAACGTCAAGACGATGATCTACGACCGTCCCGACCTGATGCACCGCATCCTGTCGGTGACCGCCGATTCGGTCACTTCCTACCTCAACGCGCAGATCGAATCCGGCGCGCAGGCCGTGATGATCTTCGACTCGTGGGGCGGCGGCCTGTCGGCGGCGGCTTACCAGGAATTCTCGCTGCAGTACATGCGCCGCATCGTCGCCGGCCTGATCAAGGAGAAGGACGGCCAGCGCATCCCGTCGATCGTGTTCACCAAGGGCGGCGGCCTCTGGCTCGAATCGATCGCCGACATCGGCTGCGACGCGGTCGGCCTCGACTGGACCATCGACATCGGCGAAGCGCGCCGTCGCGTCGGTGACAAGGTGGCCCTGCAGGGCAACCTCGACCCGAACGTGCTCTTTGCTTCGCCGGAAAAGATCGCCGTCGAAGCGAAGAAGGTGCTCGACAGCTATGGCCCGGGCAACACCGGCCACGTCTTCAACCTCGGCCACGGCATCTCGCAGTTCACGCCGCCCGAGCACGTGACGACGCTGGTCAACACGGTGCACGAATACAGCCGCCAGCTCCGCGCGCAGGCCGCCTGAGCGCGCCGGTGACAGTTTATCCCGCGACTTATGCACAGAAGTCGCGGGACTGTCATCCTCCTGTCACATGCGCCAATCAGTCACGGCGTGGTTTTACAAGACCATGATTTCAAAGGGTTTTGTATGAAGTTTCCGGGGTTCGCGGCGCTTGCCGCTGCGCTCTCCGCCGCGCCGGCAGCCGCCAGCTGCGACGTCATCCACAAAGTTATCCACAGTCCGTGTGAGCAACTTTGAAACTCTCGACGAGTGAAGCAGTTAGCGACTGTTTCAAGAAGCCGCCGGAGTTCCCGCGGCTGAATGCTTGTCGCCGCCTGCGGCGGCCGGGGTCTCTGCCCTCGTCGCCGTCACGCTTTGCTACCCGTCGTTCGACCGGCTCTGTCGCCGGTCTGACGACGCTATCCCCCGCCCCGCACTAGCCGATGGCTTTCCTGCGCGTCGCCCTCGACGTTCCCCTGCCGCGTCTCTTCGATTACCTCGCTGCCGAAGGCGACCTGCCCGTGCGCGAGGACATCGGCCGCCGTGTGCGCGTCCCCTTCGGCACGCGTTCGCGGATCGGCATCATCGTCGACCTGCCCGAGGTCAGCGAGGTCGCCGGCGAGCACCTGCGTCCGGCCGAGGAGATCCTGCGCGACCTGCCGTCCCTGCCGGCCGACTGGTTCCGGCTGACCGAGTTCTGCGCTGCCTACTACCAGGCGCCGCTCGGCGAGGTGATGCTGTCGACGCTGCCGAAGGGCTTGCGCCGCGTCGACCCGCCGCAGGCACGCACGCCGAAGCGCCGCACCAAGCCGCCGCCGGCTGAAACGCCGCCGGAACTTACCGCCGGCCAGCGCGCGGTGCTCGACGCGATCACCGTCGCCGACGGCTTCGCCGCCTACCTGCTGCACGGCGTCACCGGCAGCGGCAAGACCGAGGTCTATCTGCGCCTGATCGAGCGCGCACTCGTCGCCGGCCGGCAGGCGCTGCTGCTCGTTCCCGAAATCAACCTGACGCCGCAACTCGAAGCGCGCGTCGCTGCGCGCTTTCCCGAGGCGGGCCTGGTCAGCCTGCACAGCGAACTGTCGGAAGCTGCGCGTACGCGCGCCTTCCGCGCCGCCTTCCTCGGCGAGGCGCGCATCGTCCTCGGCACGCGCCTGTCCGTATTCACGCCGCTGCCTGAGCTGGGACTGATCATTGTCGACGAGGAGCACGATGCCTCGTTCAAGCAGCAGGACGGGCTGCGCTACTCGGCACGCGACGTCGCCGTCTTCCGCGCGCACGAGCGGCGCGTGCCGATCGTCCTCGGCTCGGCGACGCCCTCGCTCGAAAGCTGGGCCAACGCCAATCCCGAGCTCAGCGCCAGGGCGCTCGGCAGCGCGGGCGCGTCCGGCGAAGCGCGTGCCGCTTCACGCTACACGCTGCTGAGCCTGCCGGCGCGGGCGATCGCCGGCGCCGAACTGCCACCCTTGCGCTACATCGACACGCGGCGCGAGAAGCTCCAGGACGGGATGTCAGCCGAATTGCTTGCCGCCCTCGCCCGGCGCCTCGAACGCAAGGAGCAGAGCCTCGTCTTCCTCAACCGCCGTGGCTACGCGCCGGTGCTGACCTGTACCGCCTGTGGCTGGGTCGCGCGCTGCACGCGCTGCACTGCCAACCTCGTCCTGCACCTCGCCGACCGCCGGCTGCGTTGCCACCACTGCGGCTTCGAGCAGCGCATCCCGCGTGCCTGTCCGACCTGCGGCAACCAGGACATCCTGCCCTTCGGGCGTGGCACGCAGCGCATCGAGGAGGTGCTCGCGGCGCGCTTCCCCGAGGCGCGCGTCGTCCGCGTCGACCGCGACTCGGCGAAGAGCCGCAGGCAATGGGAAACCCTGCTCGAACGCATCCACGGCGGCGACGCCGATATCCTCGTCGGTACGCAGATGCTGGCCAAGGGGCACGACTTTCCGCGCCTGACCCTGGTCGGCGTCATCGGCGCCGATTCGGCGCTGTTCGCCGCCGACTGGCGTGCGCCCGAACGGCTGTTTGCGCAGCTCTTGCAGGTTTCCGGCCGCGCCGGTCGTGCCGGCCTGCCCGGCGAGGTGCTGATCCAGACCGAGAATCCCGAGCATCCGCTCTATCAGGCGCTGGCGCGGCACGACTACCCGGCCTTTGCCGCGCAACAGCTCGCCGAGCGCGCGCAGGCCGGCTTCCCACCCTATTCCTACCAGGCGATGCTGCGTGCCGAAGCGCCGGAGATGGACGAGTCGATCGCCTTCCTGGCGGCAGCGCGCGCCTGGCCGGGGATCGCCGAGCATCCGGCGGTCGCCTGCTACGACCCGGTGCCGATGCGCCTGGCGCGTCGCGCCAACCACGAGCGCGCACAACTCCTCGCCGAGTCGCCGTCACGGCGCGCGCTGCAGGCTTTCCTGACGCCCTGGCGCGAGTTCATCGCCGCGCAGAAGCACTCCTCGCGCCTGCGCTGGCACCTCGAGGTCGACCCGCTGGAGTTCTAGCGCGCGGCCGCGCTACAGCGAGTTGTGCGTTCCGTCGCAGAAGGGCGGGTTCTGCGTCTGCTTGCAGGCGCAGAAATAGACCGTCTTGTTCTCGTCGGCCGTGTATTTCAAGGGTGAGAACCCCGTTCCCCTGTGCGAGCCGTCGCAGAAGGGCTGCGACTTGCTGCGCCCGCAGGAGCACCACCAGTAGTTCTTTCCCTGCTCGACTTCGACGGCACAAGGTGACTTGGCGGTTATTTCCGGCTTGCTCATGGCTGTGACTCCTCGAAGGGCGGACCCAGCCGATCCGGATCCGCAGCGAAAACACGCTCCGGGCGGCCTGCTCCGGCGCCGCCTGGTCCGGCAAACAGCTGTCAATGCAGAAACTTGGCCACGACGCACGAAAAACACCCGCCCAGGCACGGAACTGGATGCTGAACGACTACAAGCCCATGTCTTGTTTCGTGACTTTCGTGTTTTTCGTGGCTGAAAAGAGCTTTTACGGGTCAGTGCAGCTTCACGTGCGGCCCGGTGCGCCGGTTGAGGAAGCGACCGATGGTGTCGAGCACCACCTTCACCCAGCTGTGCAGCGCGAGCTCATGCTTCTTGTACAGCGAGATGTAGATCATCTTGGCGAAGGCGCCTTCGAGGAACAGGCTGCCCTTCGTCAGTCCGCCCATCATGCTGCCGACGGTGCTGAACTTGCCGAGCGAAACCATCGACCCGTAGTCGACGTAGCGGAAGTCCTGCAGCGGCTTGCCCTCGATGCGGCGCTGGATCTGCGTGTACAGGTGCGAGGCCTGCTGGTGCGCGGCCTGCGCGCGCGGCGGCACGAAGCTGTCCTTCTCCGGCCAGGGGCAGCACGAGCAGTCGCCAATGGCAAAGACGTCGTCGTCCAGCGTCGTCTGCAAGGTCTGCCTGACCAGCAGCTGGTTGATCCGGTTGGTCTCGAGTCCGTCGAGGCGGGTCAGGAACTCGGCCGCCTTGACCCCCGCCGCCCAGACGATCAATTCGGCCGGCAGCAGCGTCCCGTCGGCGAGGAGCACGCCGTTCTCGCGCACCTCGGTCACCTTGGCGCCGGTCATCACATCGACGCCGAGGTCCTTGAGCAGCGCCTCGGTGGCGTTCGACAGGCGCTCCGGCAGCGCCGGCAGCACGCGCGGTCCGGCCTCGATCAGGTAGAGCTTGAGGTCGCGGTCGGCGCTGACGCGGTCGAGTCCGTAGGAGAGCAGCTCGCGGATGGTGTGGTGCAGCTCGGCGGCGAGCTCGACGCCGGTGGCGCCGGCGCCGATGATCGCCACGTGCATCTGTTCGGGGCGCAAGGGCGTCTTCTGCGCGTGCGCGCGGACGCAGGCGTTGATCAGCGAGACGTTGAAGCGGCGCGCGTCCTTCGGCGTCTCCAGCTTGATCGCGTGGTTCTTGACGCCGGGCGTGCCGAAGTCGTTGCACTGGCAACCGACCGCGATCACCAGCGTGTCGTAGGGCAGCGAGCGTTCCGCGGTCACTTCGCGGCCTTCGTCGTCGACGTAGGCGGCGAGCCGGATCTCCTTGATCTTGCGGTCGATCCCGATCATCTCGCCGATCCGGTAGCGGAAGCCGTGCCAGCGGCCGTGCGCCAGGTAGGCGACCTCGTGTTCGGCGGGATCCATGCTGCCCGCAGCGATCTCGTGCAGGGTCGGCTTCCAGATGTGGGTCCGGCTGCGGTCGATCAGCGTGATCTGTGCCTTGCCGCTGCGCCCGAGCTTTTCGCCGAGCCGGGTCGCAAGTTCGAGACCGCCGGCGCCGCCGCCGACGATGACGACGCGGTGCGCAGAATTCGTTGAAGTCTGATTCATGGTTTCTTGAGCCTGAAGGGCGACGAGTCAGGTGAGCTGCCATCGGCACCTCGCGGGGCGAGGTCGGGAGACGCGACGCCATCGTCGCGCTGGCAGCGGCGCCCACTTGAGTCGATCGAGCCTCAAGGCGCAAGTGGCCGGCCGCTGTCGTTGACCGCGCGCCTTTCCCTTCGTTCCCGGAGGTACTGCGGAAAACTCAGCGTGAGTGATCCGCGGCGGGCACGCTACGCTTCCTGCCGACGAAGATGAACCAGGCGAAGGACGCGATCTGCAGCGCCAGCAGCGCGGCGAAGGCGACGCGTTGCGCGTCGGCGGGACTGCTGCCCTGCGCGCGCAGCAGGTCGATGAGCAGTCCGATTCCCCATTGCAGGCCGAAGGCGCCGGCGAAGACGAGGAGGTTGTAGGCGGTGTTGGCGCGCCCGGCGAGCGCCAGCGGGAAGCCGCCGGCGGCCTGCGAGTAGGCGAGCGTGCCGAAGCTCGAACAGATGCCGTAGGCGACCCACAGCGCGGTCGTGTGTGAGGAAGCCTCGCCGACGATCAGCGCCAGGAAGAGCAGCGACAGGCCGAGACCGACGCCGAGCAGCCGTACCGGCGGCACGCCGCGCCGCGCCAGGCCGGTGGCGAGCAGGCCGATGCCTACGTAAGTGAGGAGCATGGCGACGCTCATCGCGGTCAGGTGGTCGGCGGCGACTGCGCGCGAGTAGTCGTTCACCTGCATCAGCCAGGTCATCGACCACAGGCTCTGCACGGCCATGAAGCCGCCGGTGAGCGCGAAGCCGAGCGGCGCGAAGCGCCAGAAATGCGCACTGGCGAAGACCATGCGCACCCCCGCGAGCTGCGTCGCCAGCGGCTCGGGTTTCGCAGCGCCCTCGCGTTCGGGGATGGCGAAGAAAATCCAGAGCGCGGCGGCGAAGGTCAGCCAGGCGAGGATGAAGAAGATCTCGCGCCAGCCGGTCCAGGTCAGCGCCATTTCGAGCGGGGTCGAAGCGACGATTGCGCCGAGGCCGCCGGCGCTCATCATCCAGCCGGTCAGCGAAGCCTGGCGTTCGGGCGGGAACCACAGCGAGAAGGCCTTGAACGCCGCCATCAGGCAGGCCGAGACACCGATCCCGATCAGCGCGCGCCCGACGGCGAGCTCGCCGAGGCTGTCGCCGAGCGCGAACAGCGCGGCGCCGGCGGCAGCGACGAGGAGCAGCGCCGACTCGACGCGACGCGCGCCGAAGCGGTCGAGCAGCATGCCGAGCGGCAGCTGCACGGCGCCGAAGGCGAGGAAATACGCACTGGTGAGCAGCCCGAGCGCGCCGGCGCCGAGCGCCAGCTCGTCGGAGAGGCTCGGCCCGATCACCGCATTGACGGTGCGGTAGAGGTAGGAGAGGAAGTAGGCGCCGGCGAACGGCAGGAAGAGCTTGAGCCAGAGCATGCGCCCTACTCTCCCGCGCCCTGCTTGGCGGTCGCCCCTGACAGCAGGGAAGCGGCTTCGGCGGGCGACCAGAGCGCGGCAGCACCGAGGACGCCGGCCGAATCGCCGAGTTCGTGGCGCAGCACGCGCGTTGCCAGCGTCGGCGAGAAGACGTGCTGCGGCAGGCGTTCGCTGACTGCCTCGGCGAGTCCCTGCAGCTTGGCGAGCCCGCCGCCGAGGACGATCGCGTCGGGGTCGAGGATGTTGATCACCGTCGCCAGCGCGCGCGCCAGCCGTTCGTGGTAGCGCGCGAGCGTCGCCAGGCACGAGCGGTCGCCGCGGGCGGCGCCGGCAGCGATCTGTTCGGCGCTGAGTTCGGCGCCGCCGTGGCGACGGTGGTCGGCGGCGAGCCCCGGTCCCGACAGCCAGGTTTCGACGCAGCCCCGGCGTCCGCAGTAGCAGGCGGGGGGCGCGCGCGGACTCGATTCCTCATCGCACTCATCGGCGAGCGGCAGCGGATTGTGTCCCCACTCGCCGGCGATGCGGTTGGCGCCCTCGAGCAGGCGGCCATGGACGACGATGCCGCCGCCGACGCCGGTGCCGAGGATGACGCCGAATACCACCCCGGCGCCGCGACCGGCGCCGGCTTCAGCTTCGGCGAGCGCGAAGCAGTTGGCGTCGTTGGCGAGGCGCAGCGGCCGCCCGAGCGCCGCTTCCAGATCGGCACGCAGGGGGCGGCCGTTGAGGCAGGTCGAATTGGAGTTCTTGATCAGTCCGTCGGCGGTCTCGGCGCCCGGGGTGCCGATTCCCAGCGTCGCGCCTTGCCCGAGTTCGCGCTCCGCGTCCTCGACCAGTTGCACGACGGCGGCGACGGTCGCTGCATAGTCACCGGCTGGCGTCGGCACGCGCCGACGCAGAAGGACGCTTGCCTTCGCGTCAAGCGCAGCGATCTCGATCTTGGTGCCGCCGAGGTCGATGCCGATGCGGATCGGACCGGCGTCATGCAGTCCGCGCAGCGGGGAGACTTCGGCAGTGGCCGCCATCACCGCAGGATCAGGCGGAGTCGTTGCCGCAGTTGCAGGCCTTCGCCGCAATCATGTCGATGGCCGAGTCGTAGGCCGTGAGGAGGTCGCACTTGCCGTCGAGGGTGATGCCGAGGTCGCGCATGATGCCGTCGTTGAGGCCGAAGATCCAGCCATGCACGAACACTTCCTGTCCGCGCGCCCAGGCGTCCTGCATCACCGTCGTCTGCGCCAGGTTGAGCACCTGCTCGATGACGTTGATCTCGCACAGGCGATCGACGCGGGCCGAGGTACTGGTGCAGGCGGCGAGCAGCTTGCGGTGCTTCTGGCGCACGTCCTGGATGTGGCGCAGCCAGTTGTCGACCAGCCCGTGGCGACGGTTCTCCAGCGCCGCAGTGACGCCGCCGCAGCCATAGTGGCCGACGACGAGGATCCTGCGTACCTTCAGCACGTCCACCGCGAACTGCAGTACCGAGAGCAGGTTGAGGTCGCTGTGCACCACCACATTGGCGATGTTGCGATGGACGAACACCTCGCCGGGGAGCTGTCCGATGACCTCGTTCGCGGGAACGCGCGAATCCGAGCAGCCGATCCACAGGTAGTCCGGCTTCTGGATCTTCGCCAGGCGATTGAAGAATTCGGGGTCGGCAGCGCGCATGCGCTCCGACCATTCGCGGTTGTTCGCGAAAAGATTTTCGAGGTCTGGCATCGTTGTCGGTCTTCGGGACGGGGCCGCGGCGGCGGCAAGGCGGGCGGAACGAGCGCCGCCGGATCGTCGTCATTCTACCTCAGCGCCCGCCTTGCCTCGCGCCGCGCTGCCGGCGACAATGGACCGGCACAAGCACTTTCGCCCACGTACCGCCGGCCTTCTGCCGGCGTATCGCCGAGGACAGCACCATGCTCGTCAAGTTCCACTCCAGCGTCGCCGGGGAAATCGTCATGTTCGCGCCGGTGGCGCACGCCTTGCTGGAGATCGTCGGCAAGCGCTGCGACGAACGCGGCGTCATCACTGCCGAACAGGTCGGCGAAGCGATCGAGCGCCTGCGCCGGGCGGTCGCCGCCGGCGGTTCGCTGCCGCTACCCTGCGATGCCAACCCGCCCCCCGATCGTAACGGCAGCCCGGTCGAGCCGATCAGCCTGTCGCGTCGCGCCTTCCCGCTGCTCGACCTCTTGCAGCGCACACAACGCGACGACGGCTACATCCTCTGGGAAGCACCCAAGGACTTCTGAGGGCGCGTATTCGCGGCTGCCGCTTCCTGGAAAACGCACCCGCTGCAACGGGTGCCTGCCGTGGGAGGGCCGTACTGCCCGAATCCATGAGTTCCAACGCTCTATGGCGCGACCGGCTCGATGCAGAGGCTGACGCCGAAGAGGCGCTCGACGTCGGCGCCGACCGCCGTTGCCAGCGCGGTGACGTCGGCCGCCGTGGCGCCGCCGTGATTGACCAGCACCAGCGCCTGCTTCTCGTACATGCCGACCGGACCGAGCCGGCGGCCCTTCCAGCCGGCGCGCTCGATCAGCCAGCCGGCCGCGAGCTTCACCATCCCGTCGGCCTGCACCCAGCGCGGCATTCCCGGGAACTCGCACGCGAGCTGTTCGGCCTGCGCCGCGGAGACGACCGGGTTGTGGAAGAAGCTGCCTGCGTTGGGCAGTTCGGCAGGGTCGGGCAGCTTCGAGCGGCGCAGGGCGACGACCGCGGCAGCGACCTGCCGCGCATCGGGCCTGTCGATTCCCCGGCGCGCCAGTTCCTCGCCGATCCCTGAATAGCCGAGCAGCGGCTGCCAGCGCTTCGGCAGGCGGAAGACGACCTCGCTGACGACGAGGCTGCCGTCGCGGTGCCAGCCTTCCTGCTTGAACACGCTGTCGCGGTAGGCGAAGCGGCAGTCATCGCGGCTGAAGTTCTGCCATTCGCCATGGCGCAGGTCGAAGGCGGTGAGCGAGTGGATGCGTTCGCCGACCTCGATGCCGTAGGCGCCGATGTTCTGGATCGGCGCGGCGCCGACCGTTCCCGGGATCAGCGCCAGGTTTTCCAGGCCCGGCCAGCCCTGCTTGAGCGTCCAGTCGACGAAGTCGGGCCAGGATTCGCCGGCGGCGGCGCGCACGTAGAAGGCCTCGCCGTCCTCGCCGACGAGTTCGCGACCGCGCAGCGCGACCTGCAAGACCAGACCGTCGAACTCACCGCCGCCGAGGAGGACGTTGCTGCCGCCACCGAGGACGAAGCGGCGCCGGCTCATCAGCGCCGGGTCGGTGGCGACTGCGGCGATCTGGCCGGGCGTTTCCAGCCGGCCGAACAGCGCGGCGCGCGCCGGCAGCGCCAGCGTGTTCAGCGTGGCGAGTTCGACCTCGGTGCGGATCCAGTCAGGCAGCATGGTGTGTCAAGAAGTAGCCCGTTATCGCGAGCCCGCAGGGCGTGGCGATCCAGTGCCTGGGGCTGGAATCGGGTCGTCCTTGGCGTTCGGGAAGGGTGCGGAGTCAGAAGAACGAACTGGATTGCCACGGCGCTGCGCGCCTCGCAATGACACGGCATCAGCGCGAGTCGGCGCGATTCGGTGCGCGCCGACACGGCTGTTGCTCGCTGACGCGCACGACAGTTGCCAACAGTATTTCCACAGGTTTTCCACAGCTTGGCCAGCATGGCTGTTCGGGGCTGACGCCCCTCCCACGAAAAACTCGGGCCTTCCCGCCAGGCTGCGGTGAGTCATCCTGTCCGCGCCTACAGCACCGGCGCCAGCCAGCGCGCGGCTTCCTCGACGCTGATGCCGCTGCGCTTCGCCCAGTCTTCGAGCTGGTCGCGGCCGATCTTGCTGACCGCGAAATAGCGCGCCTGCGGGTGCGCGAGGTAGAAGCCGGACACCGAGGACGCGGGGCTCATCGCGAAGTTCTCGGTCAGCGTCATGCCGACCCGGTTTTCGGCGTCGAGAAGCTTGAACAGCGGGCCCTTGACCGTGTGGTCGGGGCAGGCCGGGTAGCCAGGTGCCGGGCGGATACCGCGGTAGCGCTCGGCGATCAGGTCCTCGTTCCCGAGCGCCTCGTCGGCGGCGTAGCCCCAGTGCTTGCGCCGGACCTCGGCGTGCAGCCACTCGGCGGCAGCCTCGGCGAAGCGGTCGGCGAGCGCCTTCAGCATGATCGCGCGGTAGTCGTCGTGCGCAGCCTCGAACTCGGCGAGTTTTGCTTCGATGCCGATGCCGGCGGTGACGGCGAAGGTGCCGACCCAGTCGGGCGTTCCCTTCGGCGCGACGAAGTCGGACAGGCAGCCGTGCGGCTTGCCGGCCGGGCGCTCGTGCTGCTGCCTCAGGTTGCGCCAGACGAGGACGGGCTGGCTGCGCGACTCGTCGGCGTAGAACTCGATGTCGTCGCCGACCGAGTTGGCCGGGAACAGGCCGAACACCGCCTTCGCCTTGAGCCAGCGGCCGGCGATCAGCTCGGCGAGCATCGCCTGGCCGTCCTTATACACCGAGCGCGCCGATTCGCCGACGATCTCGTCGTCGAGGATGCGCGGGAATGGTCCGGCGAGGTCCCAGGCCTGGAAGAACGGGCCCCAGTCGAAGTACTGCGCGAGCGTCGACAGATCGATGTCGTCGATCACCTGCACGCCGAGCGTGCGCGGTGCGCTCGGCCGGTAGGCCGGGTCCTCGTTCCAGCGGAAAGCGTTGGCGCGCGCTGCGGCGAGCGAAACGAGCTTGGTGCCTGCCTTCTTCGCGTGCTGGCCGCGCACCTTCTCGTAGTCGGCGGCAACCTCGGCGCGGTAGGCCTCACCCTGCTCGGCCGAGAGCAGCCTGGAGACGACGCCGACCGCGCGCGACGCGTCCGGCACATAGACGACCGGCTCCGCGTAGTTCGGCGCGATCTTGATCGCGGTGTGCGCGCGGCTGGTGGTGGCGCCGCCGATCAGCAGCGGCTGCCTGAAGCCCTGGCGCTGCATCTCGGCAGCGACCTGGCTCATCTCTTCGAGCGAAGGCGTGATCAGCCCGGAGAGACCGACGATGTCGGCGTTCGACTCGCGCACCGCGGCGAGGATCTTGTCACACGGAACCATCACGCCGAGGTCGACCACGTCGTAGCCGTTGCAGCCGAGCACCACGGCGACGATGTTCTTGCCGATGTCGTGCACGTCGCCCTTGACCGTGGCGATGACGATTTTGCCCTTGGCCTGGGTCGCGCCCGTGCGCGCCTTCTCGGCCTCGATGAAGGGCAGGAGGTGCGCGACCGCCTGCTTCATCACGCGCGCCGACTTCACCACCTGCGGCAGGAACATCTTGCCGGCGCCGAACAGGTCACCGACCGCGTTCATCCCGGCCATCAGCGGTCCCTCGATCACCGCCAGCGGCGGCTGTCCGGCGGCCTCGCAGGCGGCGCGCGCTTCCTCGGTGTCGACGACGATGTATTCGGTGATGCCCTTGATCAGCGAGTGCGCGAGCCGCTCGGCGACCGGCTGCTGGCGCCAGGACAGGTCCTCGACCGCGGCCTTGGCGCTTCCCTTCACCGTCTGCGCGAACTCGACCAGCGCCTCGCCGGCCTCCGGCGAACGGTTCAGCACCACGTCCTCGACGCGGCGACGCAGTTCGGCCGGGATCTCCTCATAGACGCCGAGTTGCGCGGCGTTGACGATGCCCATCGACAGGCCGGCGCGGATCGCGTGATAGAGGAAGACGGTGTGGATCGCCTCGCGCACCGGGTCGTTGCCGCGGAAGCTGAAGCTGACGTTGGAGATGCCGCCGGAGACCTGCGCGTGCGGCAGGTTCTGGCGGATCCAGCGCGCCGCTTCGATGAAATCGACCGCGTAGTTGTCGTGCTCGGGAATGCCGGTGGCGATCGCGAAGACGTTCGGGTCGAAGATGATGTCGGTGGCCGGGAAGCCGTTGGCGACCAGGAGGTCGTAGGCGCGCTTGCAGATCGCGGTCTTGCGCGCGAAGGTGTCGGCCTGGCCCTGCTCGTCGAAGGCCATGACGATCGCCGCCGCGCCGTAGCGCTGGATCAGCTTCGCCTGCGCGAGGAACTTCTCCTCGCCTTCCTTGAGCGAGATCGAATTGACGATGCCCTTGCCCTGCAGGCACTTCAGGCCCGTCTCCAGCACCTCCCACTTCGACGAGTCGATCATCACCGGGACGCGCGCGATGTCGGGCTCGGAGGCGATCAGCTTGAGGAAGCGATCCATCGCCGCCTTGGCGTCGAGCATCGCCTCGTCCATGTTCACGTCGATCACCTGCGCGCCGGCCTCGACCTGGTTGCGCGCGACCGCGACCGCCTGCTCGTACTCGCCGTTGAGGATCAGGCGCGCGAAGGCCTTCGAACCGGTGACGTTGGTGCGCTCGCCGACGTTCACGAACAGCGAGTTGGCGCCGACATTGAGCGGCTCCAGCCCCGACAGGCGCAGCGCCGGCTCGATCGTCGGCTTTTTCCGTGGCGGCAGGCCTGCGAGTGCGTTGGCGATGGCGCGGATGTGGTCGGGCGAGGTGCCGCAGCAGCCGCCGGCGATGTTGATGATTCCGGACTCGCCCCATTCGCGGATCGCCGCGGCGAGCATCTCGGGTGTCTCGTCGTAGCCGCCGAAGGCGTTGGGCAGGCCGGCATTCGGGTGCGCCGAGACATGGCAGTCGCAGCGCCGCGACAGTTCGGCGACGTACTGGCGCAGTTCGCCGGCGCCGAGCGCGCAGTTGAGGCCGAAGGACAGGGGCTTGGCATGCGCCAGCGAGTTCCAGAAGGCCTCGGCGGTCTGCCCCGACAAGGTGCGGCCGGAGGCGTCGGTGATCGTCCCCGAGATCATGATCGGCAGCCGTTGGCCGACCTCGTCGAAGAAGGCCTCGACCGCGAACAGCGCCGCCTTGGCGTTGAGCGTGTCGAACACCGTCTCGATCAGGATGATGTCGGCGCCGCCCTCGGCCAGGCCGCGCACGGCGACCTTGTAGTCGGCGACGAGGTCGTCGAAGCCGACGTTGCGGTAGCCGGGGTCGTTCACGTCGGGCGAGATCGACGCGGTGCGCGAGGTCGGCCCGATGACGCCGGCGACGAAGCGCGGCTTCTCGGGGTTCTGCGCGGTGAACTCGTCGCAGACCTCGCGCGCGAGCCGGGCGCCGGCGAAGTTGAGCTCGAAGGCGAGGTGTTCGAGGTGGTAGTCGTGCTGCGAAACCGCCGTCGCGTTGAAGGTGCAGGTTTCGACGATGTCGGCGCCGGCCGCGAGGTAGTCGGCGTGGATGCCGCGGATCACGTCGGGCCGCGTCAGCAGCAGGAGGTCGTTGTTGCCCTTCAGGTCATGGGGATGCTCCCTGAAACGCTCGCCGCGATAGTCCTCCTCGGTCAGGCCATGACGCTGGATCATCGTCCCCATCGCGCCGTCGAGGATCAGGATGCGGCGTTCGAGGAGGGTCTCGAGTTCTTGGCTGCGGTCGGCTTGCATGGGCGGTTCCTTGAAGCGGAAAGCCCCGCGGCGCCGGAGGGCGCGGGCGGGGGCGGAGTCGGAGTGGGTTGGCCGCCGGCCTGGCGCAGGCTGGCGAATCGGTGCTGCCGGTACCGGCAGCACGCGGGCTTTACTCGTCGATTGCGGCGTTGGTGTAGACGGCCTGAACGTCGTCGAGGTCCTCGAGCACGTCGAGCAGGCGCTGCATGCGCGCGCCGTCGTCGCCGGCGAGTTCGATCTCGACTTCCGGGCGCATCGTCACGTCGGCGAACTCGGGCTTGAAGCCGGCGGCTTCGAGCGCGTCCTTGACGGTCAGGAAGTCGTTCGGCGGCGTCAGCACTTCGATCGAGCCGTCGTCCTGCGGCACCACGTCGTCGGCGCCGGCCTCGATCGCCGCGTCCATCAGCGCCGCCTCGTCGGTTCCCGGGGCGAACAGCATCTGCCCGCAGTGCTTGAACTGGAAGGCGACGCAGCCGTCGGTGCCCATGTTGCCACCGTACTTGTTGAAGGCGTGGCGGACCTCGGCGACCGTGCGCGTCTTGTTGTCGGTGACGCAGTCGACCATGATCGCGGCGCCGCCGATGCCGTAGCCCTCGTAGCGCACCTCGACGTAATCGACGCCCTCGAGCTCGCCGGTACCCTTCTTGACCGCGTTCTCGATCTTGTCCTTCGGCATGTTCACTGCCTTGGCCTTGTCGATCGCCACGCGCAGGCGCGGGTTGAACGCCGGGTCGCCGCCGCCCATGCGCGCGGCAACCGTGATTTCCTTGGCGACGCGCGAGAATGCGGCGCCGCGCTTTTCATCTTGGCGACCCTTGCGGTGCTGGATGTTCGCCCATTTGCTGTGACCTGCCATCGTGACCTCTCGTCTGCGCCGACCGTCCGCGGCCGCGCTGGAAACTGGAAAATGAGCCGCGCCGGCGGGCGCAGCAAAACACGACATTATAGCGGCTGGCGCGGCCTATCTTCGCATCGGAGCCCGGCTATCTGCTTGAATTGTTGTGCGTGTGCAGGATCGGCCCGCGCGCGCCGGTCCGGCGACGAGCATGTCGCGGGAGAGATCGGCGTGCCGAGCGACATCGCCCGGCGATCGTCAGCAGGTCGACGCCTGCGCCAGTTGGGGCGCTAGTCCGTGCCGGGCCCTTCGCGCTCGCCTGTCGGCTGGCAGGGTTCAGCACCCTCGTCGCCGGGCGCGACGCTCGCGACGGGGCTGTCGAGGTCTGTGCCTGCCTGGCGAGCGAGGTCGGGCGAACTCGCTTCCCCACCCCCGCTGGCGGGCAGCCCGGATGGCGAATCTCCATCGGGGTGCAGGGTCTGCACTGCCACTTCGACCAGCGCGTCCCAGCGCTCATCCCTCCACTGCCGGTGGTAGCGCCGGAGCTGGTACTCGAGTGCCTTCGCGGGCATGGGAGCGCGTCCCTCCAGACGCCGGATTTCGTGGATCGCGTCCTCGATTTCCTTCGCTGCACCGGCCGGGTCGAAGGCAGCGCTGTAACGAGCGCCGAGCAGGCAGAGCTCGACCACCGTGGTCAGCGCCCAGGCTTTCTCTTCGTCCTGCCCGCGCCGAGTTTCGCCGCGCGCGAGCTTGAGCGCGACCAGCCACAGGTCTTTCTCGTCGATTCCCATTGGCATCCGGGCCGGTGTCTTTGCGGGCTCAGTGACGGCGTTGAGTGCGAGGAACTGGGTGGCCAGCCAGGTCGATGCGGGATCCTGCTCCAGCGCGTCAAGGTAATGGTCGCGGCTCGCGCGGTAGGCGTTTTGTGCGGCGGCAAGCGCCGGCGCTGCGTCCGCCAGGGTCGGCGCGATCGTTGCGTAGGCGACGCCGAGCCGCTTCTTCCACGCCGCGCAGCGCGCCAGCCGCTGCGCTGCAGCAGCCTTCAGCTTGCAGTCGCCGCCGTCGCCGCCGACCGTTGCCAGCCAGCGTTGCAGTTCGGCGTCCGTCTCGCGTTCCATCCCGGCGAGCTCGTCGAGCGGAGGCCTGGCTGCGCTCGCGTCGCCATCGGGACTTCCCGAACGCAGCCTGAGGAGCCGGTCCGCAGATTCCGGATTGACTCGCTTGATCGCGCGGTCCAGCTGGTCGAGCTTGACGTCCAGCCGCGCCTTCATCTGCTCGTCGCGGAAACGCTGCACCTGCTGCACGAAGTCGTCGGGAAGGGTCGCGTAGGCGACGATGCTCGCCCAGTCGTGCGTGTTCGGACAATCGGTGCGCAGTTTCTGGCGCAGTCCGTAGAGGACCCAGCGCGGGTCCTCGCCGTTGAGGATTCCCGAGAACAGTTCCCGGGTGGCGATCGCCGAGGCCCTCATCCATAGCGGGAACTGCGAGGCGATCACCCACGGGATGCCTGCCGCGTGCAGCGCGTGGGCGACGCTGCCGCCGGGGGTGAGCGTCGAATTGAGGTTGCCCGAGTCGCAGGTGGACAGCGAGACCAGGGTCGGGACGTGTCCGCCGTCGCCTGCGGCGTCCTTGCCGGTCAGCGTGAACGCAAGGCTCTCGCCGTCGACAAATTCAGGCTGCGCCCTGTCGTCGTGTTGGCAGAGCGCGACGCCGTAGCGGCGGTCGCCGGCGATGCTGATCGGCGCACCGTGCGCGAGGATGTGCACATGCGTGAAGTGCTCCCCGGTGCAGGCCTTGCGGATCTCCTGCAGGCTGGCGTCGGGTAGGACGGTCAGGAACTGCTTGATCTCCTTGAGCCGGCCCTGCGCGTCGTCCTGCATCTTCAGCCAGGGCTTGATCGCTTCGTGCAGTGCGCGCAGATGCTGTTCGGCCGGCACCGGCGGATACTCGGGGGGCGAAGCGAAGGCGAACAGGATTTTCGGACGCCGGTTCCAGTCCAGGGGAAGCGGTCGGCCACGCCGGATTTCGCGGGTGATCGACACCGGCGTGTTCGACTGCAGGAACAAGGGTGAGCCGAAGCCGGGGAAGCCTGCCGGTGAGATCGCCGTCTCGAAAGGCACCATGCCGAGTTCGCTCGCCGACAGCGACAGGCGCAGGTGCACCAGCTGACCGCCCTGGCAGCGTGCCCGGCTCAGCTCGGCGAGCAAGGCCGGGATGCTGCCGAGGACGTCGCCGAGCAGGCGCCCCATGTCGAGCAGTTCGCCCTGCCGCTGCGCGCTCTGCGCTTCGCTCGGCGTGTTCTCCTGGGCTTCGTAGCGCAGCCGCTGCAGGCGCAGCAGCAGCTGATGGTGCTCGAACGGCAGGTGCACGCTGACCGGGCTGTCGCCGCCGCACAGCGCGATGTAGGGAGTCAGCGGCGACAGCAACTGGTTGTGCGCCGGACCGGCGCGGACCAGTTCGAGGGTGACGCCATGGATCGAGTTCATCGCCGACCTCACGGGAATTGTCTGACGAGCAGGGGCGTACCGCTCGCGTCGACGTGGTTGAGCTTGCCGACGGTGACGCCGTTTTCGACGCCGATCGCCACCGAACTGCTCTGGTCGAGGACCAGCGGCTTGCCACCGATACGCGCGGCGTCGAGCTCGCTCATCTGGCCGCGCTTGAGGATCTGATAGAGCGGCGCGAAGGCGGCACGGTCCGCGAGCAGCGTTTCGTCGAAGTGGATCAGCCGGATCCAGGTGCCGCTGTTGAAGTAGTAGCGGCCGCCGAGGTCGATCGCGCGCTCCAGGTGCGTGTGCCCGGTGACGACGAAGTCGACCGCCTGGCCGAGCTTGGCGACGACCTCGCTGCAGGTCTCGTCGCGATGCCCGAGGTCGAGGCTACGATCCTGCCGCCACCAGTCGAGCAGCGCCATGCGCAAGGCTTCCTCGGGGCTGATTCCGCTCAGCCAGCCGGTCAGGCGGTCCCAGAGCAGCTGCGTCACGCCGAGCGGCGCGTCGCCGAAGGCCTTCGCCGGCGGCGCCGGATCTTCGAGCGCCAGCAGCATCTCGTCGCCGCTGCGTCCCTGCCCGAAGCCGCGCATGCTCTGCCGCACGTTGGCGCCGAGCAGCGCTTCGAGGGCCGGCGGCCCGCTGCTCGGCGGCGGCCGCTGCAGGCCGTCGGCCGACAGCCGCTGGTCGACCTGCACGTCGCCGCCGATCCTGGCGCCGACGATCGCCGGCAGCTTGGCGATCTTGCCGAGTTGCGACGGATCGATCGCGAGCAGGGTGCCGATCGCCGTCGCCGTTTCGGGCTTCAGCAGGTCGATCCACGCGTATTTGCGCTTCACCTCGTTCATCACGTCGCGCACCAGTCGCGTGCCGGCGTTCGGCGTCCATTCGTCGAGGTAGAGGTGGCGGCCGCTGTTGATCCGCCGCGCGACGCGCGCGATGTCCTCGTAGCGGTTGAAGTTCCACGGGTCGACCTCGTTGCCGTGGGTGCAGAACACGCGCGCGTTGCCGACCGTGCACGCATAGCCGGCGCCTGTCGTCGAGAACTCGACGCGCGCCCGCGCTGCGGCGTTGTCGCCGCACAGGCGTTCGAGCAGTCGCCGCTGCACCTGCGGGAAGGCGAGCTCGATGTCGTGGTTGCCGATCACCAGCACCAGCTGGCGCCCTTCGCGCCTGACGAAGGTCGCGAGCGCGTCCCACACCGGCCGGAAGTGAGCGTCGCCCATGATGCGCTCCAGCGTCGGCAGCGCGTCGTCGACCGCGACGTAGCCGGCGATGTCTTCGGCCAGCGTATCGATCACGTCGCCGTTGAGGACCAGTGCGACGCGCTGCTCCGGCCGCCGAGCCCCGACCCAGCTGATGAACTTGGCCAGCCGCGCCGTCTCGCGCAGGACCTGGAAGCCGGGCTTGCCGCCCATGTGGATGTCGGAGATGACATGGATCTCTTCATGGGTGGGAAAATCGTTCATCGGCGACCCCTGGGGAATGACGAAAGGCTATGCCAGCTTAGCACACCCGACCGATCGCCTGCGCAGGGGCGCGAACGACTGCAAACTTCAGCGCTCGACCCGATGCGCGAAGGCAGGGGCGGCAGCACCCTGCCTGAAGGTTCGAGCAAGAGCGGTCGGCTTCAGCCCTGCTTCAGCACCCTGGCGACCGCCTTCCTCACCCACTCGAAGCCGATTCTTTCCTGTTCGAGGCGCAGGTTCGGGCGGATTTCGTCCCTGCGCAGTTGCTCGAACAGCGCGTGTTCTTCGTCGGTCAGGCGGGAGAGTTCGTGGCTGACCGGGTCGGCTTCTTCGCCCCACATCGCCTCGTGCGCGAACAGGGTCCGCGGGTCCATCAGCAGCGACTCGACATGCTCGAAGCGCGCGCGCAACTGATCGAGGATCGCGAAGCCGTGCGTGTCGATGTCGCCCCAGTAGAGGATGCGGCAGCGCTTGAGCCATCCGGCGCGCGCCAGCGCCTCCCAGCCGTAGCCGGCGCCGAAGACGACGATCGACGCCTCGGCTGGCGGGAAGCAGAGGAAGTTGATCTCGTTCTCGGTGATGAAGACGCGCGCGAGCGGCAGTTCGAGCGCTGCGAAGCTGTCGGCGTCGAGCGTGAGGTCCGAGAGCGGCAGTCCCGGCAGCAGCTTCGGGTCGAGGGGACGGAAGCGGATTCGCTGCGGTTTTTCGCGGAATCCGTAGCGCTGCGCGAAGCGGCCGACACCCGAGTGTTCGACGTCGATCGCCGCGGGCGGCAGGACGAGGTCGAACAGTTCGCCGAGCACGCCGCGCTGTGCCTCGATGAACTTGCTGTCGATTCCGGGCAGGTCGACCTGGCGCAGGTAGATGCCCGGACGCGGGTGCCGGCGCATCCAGGTGACCACGGCGAGCAGCTTGTCCCACTGCGCCTCGACGTCGAGCGCCTGCAAGGGGCGCCTGTCGAGCCAGGCCAGCAGTTCGGGCTGGCGCTCGCGCGTGCGCTCGACCATCCGCTTGAAGCGCGCGTAGTCGTCGCGCTTGCCGATCAACGCCAGCGCCTCGTCGAGCTTGCTGATGTGCACCCATTGCGGCAGCCGCTGCCGGCCGACGATGCGGTGATTGACTTCGCGCCAGAGGATGCAGACGTGGGGCAGCTTCTCCAGCTCGCGGATCCAGCTGCGCACCGCGTCGAACTGTTTGCCGAGATCGTCGGAAGCCGGCCCCTTGAGGACGAGGCGCAGCGGGAAGCGGCTTTTTTCGTCGATCGCTTCGCGCAGCAGTTCGCCTCGTTCCCACAGGCGGGAAACCTGGGCCTTGAGTTCGCGGGCGCTGGTCCAGCTCATGTCGGCAGAGTCTCCGCTGGTCGGGTCAGCTTCTGTGTGCGGTATTCTTTGCTCGAGCGCTTGCGCAGCACGTCGAGGGTCTGGAAGTCGGGGAACATGCGATCGGTGGGCTGATGCTGGGCGCGGGTTGCTGGTGGCAAGTACGCGATTGTGGCGCGGTTCCGGGACGCGTGCTACCCGGCATGCGCGGCAGCCCGAATGCTCCTGCTAGAATCGTCGCTCCTGTGTCGCTGGAACCGAACATCATGACCGCTCCCCTCGCTATCGCCCGCCACGGAACCACCACCCTCGCGCTCTTGCCCGCACTGGCCAACCGCCACGGGCTGATCACCGGTGCCACCGGCACCGGCAAGACGATCACCCTGCAGCTGATGGCCGAACGCTTCTCGGCGATCGGCGTGCCGGTGTTCATGGCCGACGTCAAGGGCGACCTGTCCGGGCTGGCGGCGCCGGGAAGTCTGTCGCCGAAGCTCGCGGCCCGGATCGAGTCGCTCGGCATCGACGACTTCGCGCCGGCGCAATTTCCGGCGGTGTTCTGGGACGTCTTCGGCGAGCAGGGCCATCCGGTGCGCGCGACCATCTCCGACCTCGGCCCCGTGCTGCTCGCGCGGCTCCTGAACCTCAACGAGACGCAGACCGGCGTCCTGCAGCTTGTCTTCAAGATCGCCGACGATGCCGGCCTGTTGCTGCTCGATCTCAAGGACCTGCGCGCGATGGTGCAGCACGTCGGCGACAACGCGAAGAGCTTCACCACCGAGTACGGCAACATCTCGGCGGCTTCGATCGGCGCCATCCAGCGCGGCCTGCTGACCCTCGGCGAACAGGGCGGCGAGAAATTCTTCGGCGAGCCGATGCTCGACATCGACGACCTGATGCAGACCGAGGATGGGCGCGGCGTGATCAACATCCTCGCCGCCGAGAAGCTGATGGGCTCGCCGCGCCTGTACTCGACCTTCCTGCTCTGGCTGCTCGCCGAACTGTTCGAGCGGCTGCCGGAAGCCGGCGACCTGGACAAGCCGAAGCTCGTCTTCTTCTTCGACGAGGCGCACCTCCTGTTCAACGCGGCACCGCCGGCGCTGCTGGAAAAGATCGAGCAGGTGGTCCGCCTGATCCGCTCGAAGGGCGTTGGCGTCTATTTCGTCACGCAGAACCCGCTCGACATCCCCGACACCGTCCTCGGCCAGCTCGGCAACCGCGTCCAGCATGCGCTGCGCGCCTTCACCCCGCGCGACCAGAAGGCGGTCAAGGCGGCGGCGCAGACGCTGCGCGCCAATCCGCGCTTCGACGCCGAGTCGGCGATCACCGAACTCGGCGTCGGCGAGGCGCTGGTGTCCTTCCTGGACGAGAAGGGGCGGCCGAACGTAGTCGAACGTGCATTCATCATGCCGCCATCTTCGCGTATCGGGCCGCTATCTGGTGCCGAACGTCAGGCCCGCATCCAGGCCTCGGCGCTCTACGGCCACTACGAGGCCGCGATCGACCGCGAATCGGCTTATGAAAAGCTCAAGGGCATCCCGGCGGCGGGCAGTGCGGGAACTGGGGGGGCTACTGCCGCCGCTGGCGGCGGCAATGCGCAGACCGAAGAATCGGGCGGCTGGTTGAGCAGCCTCGGCAACACGCTCGGCGACCTGCTCGGCGGCGGTGATGCGAGCCCGGTCAGGAGCCGCGCCCGCGGCGGCGACTCGGTCATCGCTGCCGCCGCCAAGAGCGCCGCGCGCTCGATCGGCTCGCAGGTCGGCCGCGAGATCGTCCGCGGCGTGCTCGGCTCGATCCTCGGCGGCGGCAGCCGGCGGCGCTGATCGCCGCTGCAGAGCCCGCTTCGGGGCTGCCGCCCCTCCCACGAGCTCGTCCCGGCTGGCAGGCTAGTCCCCTGCCCAGCCGACCTCGCGCAGCGCCTCCTCCTCGCTGGCCACGATCGCGAAGGCCGTCGCGACTTCCTCGGGGATGCGCTGCGGGCGGCCGTTCTTCAGGCTGACGAAGGTCCATTGCGTTTCGGCGCGCGCCAGTATCCGCCGGTCCGACTCGCGCAGGAACAGGGTCTGCCGCGGGCTGCTGCGCTCGCTCATCGCCGACACCCAGGTGAGCATCACGATCGCATCGCCGAGCATGGCCGGGCGCAGGTACTCGATGAAGTGCGACTTCACGTACCACGAGGCGCCGAGCGTCAGGTAGCGTTCCAGCGGCCAGCCTTGTGCCGTCGAGTGCTCGATCGCGATTTCCTGCAGCCAGCGCAGGTACTCCTGGTTGTTGACGTGCTCGTGCACGTCGATCGCGTCGGCGCCGACGCTGAGGCGTTTCAGATGGACTTTGGGCATGGCAGGGCGCCTCAGGTGGGTCGACGCTGACTTCCGGACGCCGACGATTCATCCTGCAAAAAGCAGTCGGCCACGAAATTCACGAAAAAAACCAACTCATTCAAAGGGTTCGATATCGCGGAGGCAACCCGACGGCTTAAACCCTTAAGCACCGCGAACCCATGTCTCGTTGCGTGGCTTTCGTGTTTTTCGTGGCTGAAAAGAGTTTTCAGGGCTCATTCGAGGAAGGCCGAAAACTTCGCGCGCCACTCGTCGTCGATCTTCACCGAGCGCATCGTGTCCAGCGAAATCATCACCAGCTTCAACTGGATGCGCACGCGCTCCTGCTCGCCGCACCAGGCGATCACCGACAGGCTCAGCGACGAGTTGCCGAGCTCGGTCACGTGCAGCGCGAACTCGAGGACTTCGCCGTAGGTGCTCGGCTGCAGGAATTCGACGTTGAGGCGGACTGCCGGCACGCTCAGCCGGAGCTTCTCCTGGAACTGATGGAAATCCACTCCCAGCGCCTCGCGGAACCAGTCCTCGACCAGTTCGTTGCACAGTTCGGCGTAGCGCGGGTAGAAGACGATCCCCGCCGGGTCGCAATGCGAGAAACGTACGTTCTTCTTCTTCGTGAACACCATGCTTGCCTTCTTCCGTCATTTTCGGGGGGCATATTGTGCGGCAAGCGGCGAGGGCTTGGCTAGCCGCCCGCGCCTTCAGCCGACGCGGATGCGCTCCCCGTAGCCGGTCATCTCCAGGTAGCCGCGGCCGCCCGGCCCGTCCTCGCGGCCCTCCTCCTGGAGGCGCACCGCGCCCTCCCAGTAGATGGCGCCGGTGCTGCGCCGACTGTCGAGTTCCTGGTCGTCGAGCAGCGGCAGCAGCCGGAAGCTGCGCCGGCCGACGCGGATCCGCCATTCGACCGGGTATTCGATGCCGGTGCGCGGCGAGCGCCACTGGCGCAGCGGGACGAACTCGACCGCTTCCGGCGCCAGGATCTCCGAGGCGGGCGCGCGCTGGCCGGCGCCATCCGCCCCGCGCGCACTCGCGGCCGCGCGCAGTGTCGCCGCCGCCCACAGCGTTCCCTGCCGATGGTCGCGCAGGCGGAAGGCCATCAGCGCACCGCCGTCGTCGAGGTTGATGCCGATCCAGTCCCAGCCCTGTGCCGCCGTCGGCAGCAGTTCGCTCGACCATTCGTGGTCGAGCCAGGCGCGGCCGCTGACCGGCTGCGCGCGTCCGTCGAGGCTGAGCGTCCCGCTCACCGCGAGCTGCGGCCGGCTGTAGTAGTAGCTGGCGTGGCGTGGGTCGGGCGCCTTGACGCTGAATCCCGCCTTGCCGTTGAGCAGGGGTGGCGCGTCCGGGCGCAGGTTCAGCGCATAGGCGAATTCCTCGCCGCGCACTTCGGCGCGGTAGCTGTCGCCGACGAGCGCGAAGCGCCAGTCGCCGACGCGGACGTCGGTCGTCTCCTGCGCATAGGTGGCGCGGCCGAAACCGCTGCGCGCCGAGCGCTGGTCGTGGCGCAGCCGACCGTGGCGCGGGTCGGCGATCGCCGCGTGCGCGAGCAGCAGCTGGCGCGGTGCGAAGGCGCTCGGGTTGTCCTCGCCGATGCCGGTGCGCACACGGAAGAAGGTGATCTGGAAGCCGAGCGGGCTGCCGTCGGCGAGCTTCAGCCAGCCGGTCGCGTACCACCACTCGGTGCGGAAGTCCGGGTGCGCGCCGTGGTCGCGCGGGAATACGAGCTGCCGGCCGGGGAGCACCGGCGCGAAGGCGGTCGCTTGCTCCTGGCCCGCGCCCGCCTGTCCGGCCGCCCATGCGCGCAGCGCCGGAAACGCCGCCAGCGCCAGCAGGAATCCACGTCGCTTCATCGTTGCCTCATCGTCGTTCACCAGTCCTCGCGCACGGCGAGCACCGCATCCTGGCGCATCGCCTGGCGGCCGGCGAGGACTGCCGCCAGCGCGGCCAGGGCGACGAGGCCGAGCGCGAACAGCGCCAGCGACCCCCATGGCACGCGCAGGTCCATGCTCCAGTGGAAACTCTGCCGGTTGACCACCTCGATCAGCACCAGCCCGATGGCACCGCCGGCGAGCAGGCCGCCGAGCACGCCGACGCCGGCGGCGAGCGCACCTTCGAGCGCGAGCATCTTGCCGATCTCGCGCCGCGCAAGGCCCAGGTGCCTGAGCATCCCGAACTCGCGCCGGCGCGCGGCGGCCAGCGCGGCGAAGCTGGCGGCGACACCGGCCAGGCCGATGGCGACGGCGACCGCTTCGAGCAGGTAGGTGACGGCGAAGGTGCGGTCGAAGAGGCGCAGGCTGAGCGCGCGGATCTCGTCGGGCGGCGCCACCTCGATCGTCCCCGGGGCCGCCAGCGCCAGCAGCGCCGCGCTCACTGCCTGCATGTCGGCGCCGCGTGTGAGGCGGATCGCCGCGTCGTTGGCGAGGCGGTCGCCGGTGAGCCGCCGGTAGTCGTCGAGGTCGATCATCACCGTCCCCGTCGGCCGCGAATAGTCGGTCCAGATGCCGGCGACGTGCATGCGCACGAGCCTGCCGGCGAGCGGGAAGTCGACCTGCTGCCCGGTGCGCCAGCCCTGGGCGTCGTGCACGGCTTCCGAGATCCACAGATTGGGTTCGCCTCCGGAAGCGGCCGGATCGGCGGCGCCGACCAGCGCCAGCTCGCTGCCGTCGGGGACGACGGGTCGCGCGACCAGGGCCACCGGCGGCTGTTCCGGAGCGAGGCGCACCTGGTCGAGCCGGGTGAACTCGACGCTGGCGATTCCCGGAACGGCGGCGATCCGCCGCTGCAGATCCTCGTCGAGGTAGGTGCTGCTCGCCGTTCGTCCCGAGCGCAGGTAGAGGTCGGACGAGAGCACCAGTTCGAGCCAGTTGCCGACCGAGTCGCGGAAGGAAGTGACCATGATCGCCATCGCCGCTGCCAGCGCGACGCTGGTCAGCACGCCGGCCGCGGCGACCACCGCGTGCCCGGGCGCCGCCGCCAGCCGGGCGATCGCCAGCCGTGCCGGAACGCTGCCGCGCGCCGGCAGATGGCGGGCGATGGTGG
The DNA here is from genome assembly GCF_016653115.1 of Rhodocyclus purpureus. Lineage (GTDB taxonomy): Bacteria > Pseudomonadota > Gammaproteobacteria > Burkholderiales > Rhodocyclaceae > Rhodocyclus > Rhodocyclus purpureus. Next base: position 66,070 of record NZ_NHRX01000032.1, on the reverse strand, counting down.
CGGCAACCGTCGGCAGCAACATGATGCTGCCGGCGAGCAGCCCGAGCACAGCCAGATAACCGCCGATCGGCAGCTCGTCGCGCGGCGGGATCGCGCAGGCGGCGAGGCTGGCGAGCAGGACCAGGAGCGCCAGGTGCGGATGCCCGTGTCCGCCCGGCAGCGCCGCCTCGTCACCGGCCTTGAGCGCCTGCGCCGGCGACACGGTTGCTGCCTCGCGCGCCGGCAGCCAGGCGCCGCCGACGCCGGCGACGATGCCGAGCAGCACGTAGAGCGCCGTCACCGAGGGTTCGAATTCGAGCTTCGGCGTGAGGCCGGCGAAGAAGCCGGCACCGAGGTCGCCGCCGAGCAGCGCCAGCAGCGCCGCGGCCAGTGCATAGCCGAGCGCGGCACCGGCGATGCCGCCGGCGAGACCGACCAGCGCACCCTCGGTGAGCAGCCAGGCGAACAGGCGCCGGCGGTCGAGGCCGATCGCGCGCAGGAAGGCGAACTCGGTGCGCCGGCGTACCACCGACAGCGCCTGCGCCGAGAAGACGAGGAAGCCGCCGGTCAGGAGCGCCATCGCCGCCAGCAGGGTCAGGTTCACCCGGTACGAGCGCGACAGCCGCGAGGCCTGGCTCTCGCCCGCCTGCGGCGGCTCGGCGATGACGCCCGCCGGCAGCAGCGCCTGCACACGGGCGCGGGCGGTCCCGGCGTCGACGGCCACCCATTCGTCGCGCGCGACGAAGGCGGAGTCACCTGCGCTTCCCGGGGGCGGCACCTTCTCGGCCAGGCGCAGGTCGATGCGCGAGAGCAGGCCGAGCTTGCCGAAGCGTTCCTGCACGGCGGCGATGTCCATCAGCGCCAGGCGCGGATTGTCGGCCGCACCGGGGATGTCGCCGGCGACGCGCAGCGCGACCTCGCCGGCGCCCGCCTGCAGCCGGAGCGTGTCGCCGGGTTTCACGCCGAGCGCGTCCTGCGCCGCGCGCGCGAGGAAGATCGCGTCGTCGGCAAGGACAGCGAAGCGTTCGCCGTCGTTCGAGACGCCGCTCGCAGGGCTGGCCGCGGCCGGCCTGGGCAGCAGCGCCGGCGTCACCTGCGCCAGCGCGAACACGTCGACGCCGACGAGTTGCAGGCGCTGGTCGCCGCCGGCTATCTGCGCATCGATCTCGACGATCGGGCTCGCCGCCATCACTTCGGGGAGCGCGGCAACCTGCGCATAGCTCGCCTCGGCGAAGCCGCCGCGCGCGCCGACCACCTGCAGGTCGGCGTCGCCGCTCATGCTGCGCATGCCACGCGCGAATTCGGCGAGCGCCGCCTCATGCACGACCTGCACCGCCATGCCGAGGCCGACGCCGAGGACGATCGCCGCCAACGAGAACAGCGTCGCCAGCCGGCGCCGGGCGAGCGAGCCGAGAAAGACGCGGGCGAGACTCATCCGCTCACCCTCAGGCGTCGCGCGAACGCTCTTCGCCCGACTCCAGCTCGCTGAGTCCGTCGGCGGAGAGGCGCAGGATGCGGTCGGCGGTCGCCGCCGCTTCGAGCGAGTGCGTGACCAGGATGCCGATCGCGCCGGCGCTGCGGATGCGCTCGCCGAGCAGCGCCAGCACGCGCGAGCCGTTGGCCGGGTCGAGGTTGCCGGTCGGCTCGTCGGCGAGCACCAGCCGCGGCCGATGCACGAGCGCGCGCGCGATCGCCACGCGCTGCATCTCGCCACCCGAAAGCTCGCGCGGCCAGCTCGCGGCACGCTCGCCGAGACCGACCGCGTCGAGCAGCTGCTGCGCCGGCGCCTCGGCCGCAGCGCCCTCGATCCCCTGCAGCCAGAGCGGCAGCGCGACGTTCTGGCGCACGGTCAGGTGCGGCAGCACGTGGAAGGCCTGGAAGACGAAGCCGAGCTTGTCGCGGCGCAGCCGCGTCAGCGCGTCCTCGTCGAGCCCCGAATAATCGACCCCGTCGAGCGCGAGCCGGCCGCCGTCGGGCCGGTCGAGGCCGGCGATCAGGTTCAGCAGCGTCGACTTGCCGACCCCGGATTCGCCGACGATCGCGACGTATTCACCGGTCTGCAGGTGCAGCGACAGGTCTTGCAGCACGCTGCGACCGTTGAAGCGGCGGGAGAGCGAGTCGATGTCGAGCATGGCGAAGGGGCGGCGAGGGGCGGAAGGTGAGTGCCTTTATAACATTGCCGGGGCTCGTGTCGCTGATGGCGCGGCTCCCCCCCAAACGCGGGGATGTTCGACCGCTGCGATTGCCGCGGAGTGAATCAAAACCCGATCAAAACTTCCCGCGTCCATTCGTTGCTGGTAACTCTTTGTTCTAAATGGATTTCTGCCTTGAGGCAATGTGCTTTCATGAGTCTCTGATCAAACCTCGATCAAAACTTGCCAACCTAGGCCCAGAAGGGGACATAGCCCGAGCGCGGGTAAGCGGGGTCTGCGGCCCGGATCAGTTCAGCTTGCAGCGATTGACGGATCACAGCGGAAGCTTGTGCCGCGTTTTGCGGCTCGATGCCAAAGCGCTCGCGCAAAGTCGAATTGGTCATCTTCCGTCCGCTCACATATTTTAAGGCAGCATGCTGGTAGCAGGCTCTAACCCGCTCCTGCGGCGTCATTTCAGCGAACTTACGTGGCGCATACAACACAGCCCGAACAGCGTCGCCCTCCACGCGAAAATCCGGCGGCGGCAACTGATGAAGTTCGACGGCCACGATCACTTTGTCAATCCCGGTTCCCTGCTCCTCACACAGACGCATGCGGCGCATCAGCGCCGCCAGAGACTCGTTACGCGAGCGTGGCGGAAAATCCAGGAAGCGATCCGGCTGCACCAGCGGCAGCCCGGGATTGGTGATCTCCAAGCGGTCGGAGAACATCTCCACCAGAGGGCCTGCGCCGGTTATGGTCATGTCCTGATGGATCAGCGCGTTCGCCACTAGTTCGCGGATGGCAATGGCTGGGTACAATGGGCGTTCTTCACGGAAAGCCTTGCCGATGTACTCATTACGCGGCATCAGACCATCGATGTAGTCGATAAGCGCAGAAAAACCCAGGGCATAGCCTCTTTGTCCGTCGTGTCTGTGGGTCACCGTGTCGGCACGCCCAGGGCCGTGGTAGGCGACGAAACGGATGGCCTTGCGGGCAATCGAGGACGGGAAATCCGCCAATTGTCTGGCGAACAGCACCGCACCGAGATTGGTGATGTTCCAGCACCCACCGACGTCCGCCTGGATCAGATGATCGGCCACGAGCTTGTCGAAAATGCCGGTGCGGTTGTCTGGCAGACGCTGCCCGGTGAGATCGAAATAGGCCGCATAGTCCAGACGAGCGAGCACTTCATCGCCGCTGAGAAACTGTGCGGCGATGCCGCTTTCCCAAGCGTAGGGTTGCAATGTGGCCCAAAGTGCCTTGAGGCGCTCCGGGTGATCTGACAAGCGGGGTGTGGCGCTGCCGATGCGGATGTAGGCCTGCCGGTCGAACTCTACTGGACTGCTGGTGGCAGCCGGGATTTCCAGCAGCACCATTCGCTTGCCCCGGTAATCCAGCACCTTGAAGGTAAAGGCAATGGCGGGTCGCAGATGCTGTGTGAGCCATAACTCCAGAGGCTGGTTGCTATGCTTGTGGCTGGAAGGCTCGAAGGTGGTACCGATGGCAGCGTGGTCGGCGTCACGTACCCCCCACAGCAGGTAGGCGAAGGGCTTGTCTGCCAACCGTGCTGCATTGGACATCGCCGAAATGCGTTTGCCGATCATCTCCGCATCGGCATTGTTCTCCTTGAACTCAACCCATGTCGTTTCAGCCGGCAGTGCAAGCAACTCATCCACCAATGCCAAGGTACGTGCGCCGCTCATGCCTTCTTCTCTCTCCCTTTCCGGGCGGTCATCTGTGTGTAAATCCGGACGCGTCTCTCAGGGCGCTCAGTGCCTTTATAACATTGCCGCGGCTCGTGTGGCTGATGGCGGATGGTGTGGCCAGAGCAGCCCACCTCCGGGTTCAAGGTCAAATCTCGGCCAAGGACCTCCTTGATTCGGGCCTTACAGACCTCACGTGTCCGGCCGCTCTCCGTTGCTATCGGAGCGCTCTTTTTCGGCACGGCAGCAGCCGCGAATGTGCATTTGACATTATCTGGCTTGCCTGCCAGATCGCCTGAAGGGCGGATTTCATCTCAGAACGAGAATGCGATCGTGCTGGGAATACGCCATTGAAGAATTTTCAAGGCATTTTTTTCGGCCCAAGTGTTATTCTCTCCGACTGCCACGAAATTTTTCTCCAACTTCTTTGCAGGATCACCGGGTGAGTCACTGACCGTTGGGTAGCGGTCGATATCTCCGGTGCAAGAGGCTTCGAGTGACCGTTCCGAGTTATTTCAAGTACTGGGGAAAAGCCAGGCCTGCTGGCGATGCCACGACGGCTTGTCATCTGCTTCCGTATCACTGTCTCGACGTGGCTGCCGTCGGCGCCGTCTATCTGCGCCGGCACCACTCCCTGCGGCGATTGCTGATGCAAGCCTTGCAGGTATCTTCGGAAGAAGCGCTGATCGGTTGGCTGGCTTTCTGGCTGGCGCTGCACGATCTCGGCAAGTTCTCGGAAGCTTTCCAGAGCCAGATCCCGGACCTCTTCCTCAAGTTGCGCGAACGTGCGCCTGATCCCGGCAAGCCCTATGGCCGAATGCGTCACGACAGCCTGGGCATGCTGATGTGGAACAGTCAGTTGCTCGATCTCGCCAAGTCCGATGGCTGGTTCGGCGCGGATAGCGAAGACCGGGAAGAGGGGCTCGCATGGTGGGCGCGAGCAGTGACCGGGCATCACGGAGAGCCGCCGCGCTCGGTGAGCATCGGTTGGAAGAGTTTCTTCGATCCACAGGAAGATCGCGCCGCGATCGTGGAATTCGTCGGCGAACTGCGTTCGCTGCTGCTCGCTGGTGATTCCGCGAGCGTCGCTTCGCTACTCGAAGCCGACTTGTTCGAGTTGATAAGCCAGTGCCTTTGCTGGTGGGTTGCCGGCGTCACCGTTCTTGCCGACTGGCTCGGTTCCAACACCGATTACTTCCCGTACTGCGACGATCCTATTCCCCTGTCGGACTACTGGCTGCTCGCGCAGGAGCGCGCAGAGCAGGCGCTGAGCGAGTCGGGTGTTCTGCCGCCGAGCGGTGCGACTGAACTCGGCTTCTCCGAACTGTTTCCAGCTATCGCGCAGGCGTCGCCGCTTCAAAAGTGGGCTGCCGAAGTCGAACTGGCGCCGGGGCCGCAAATTCACCTGCTCGAAGACGTCACCGGCGCCGGCAAGACCGAGGCAGCGATGATGCTCGCTCACCGGCTGATGGCCACGGGGGCGGCCGACGGCTTCTTCATCGGCCTGCCGACCATGGCAACGGCTAACGCGATGTATCAGCGAATCGCCGCCGTCTATGCGCGACTCTTCGCCAGCGATGCAAGCCTGGTCCTCGCGCATGGCAACCGCAAGCTCGTCGAAAACTTCGCCGCCTCCGTCCTGCGCGCCGGTCCCGAGGAATCCGATTCGGCGCAGCAAGACGAAAGCGCGAGCGCGCGCTGTAGCGCCTGGCTCGCCGACCACAACAAACGAGCGCTGCTCGCTCCGGCAGGAGTCGGCACCGTCGACCAGGCACTGCTTGCCGTCCTGCATAGCAAACACCAGTCGCTGCGCCTGCTCGGCCTCTTCCGCAAGGTGCTGGTGGTCGACGAAGTTCACGCCTGTGATCCGTACATGCTGACGGTACTGGAATCCCTGCTCGAATTTCACGCGCTCGGCGGCGGCAGCGCGATCCTTCTTTCGGCAACCCTGCCGGCGGGAATGAAGCGGCAGTTGCTCGGTGCGTTCGCCAGAGGGCGGCGGCAGAAAGCGCCGCCGCTGACGGCCAACGACTTCCCGCTGGTCACTGCCTGGCAGAGCGAAGCGCCCGACCAATGCGTGCAGCAAGCCATTGCGACGCGCGACGACGTGCGCCGGGAACTGGCGATTCACTACGTCAGTGACGAGGCAGAAGTCCTCGCCGGAATCGGCGCGGCGCTCGCCGCCGGCAAATGCGTCTGCTGGATGCGCAACACCGTTGCCGATGCGATTTCGGCCTACGAACACTTCCGCGACCTGCTGCCGGCAGAAAAAATGATCCTCTTCCATGCGCGCTTCAGCCTGGATGACCGCCTGCGCATCGAAGAGGCCGTTCTGCATCACTTCGGCAAGGACAGCACTCCCGAACTGCGCGCAGGTCGTCTCGTCATCGCCACTCAGGTCGCCGAACAGAGTCTTGACGCCGATTGGGACTTCATCGTCACCGATCTGGCGCCGATCGACCGCATCATCCAGCGCGCCGGGCGCTTGCAGCGCCATCCGCGCGACGGCACCGGCCGGCGCCTGCCCGATCCGCGCGAGCGCGACCAGCGTGGTCCCGCCTGCCTGTGGGTCTTCGGCCCCGCTTGGGACGAGCAGCCCGGACCGCGCTGGTTCAAGGAAGCGTTTCCGAAAGCCGCCGGAGTCTATCCGCACCACGGTCGCCTGTGGCTCACCGCCAAGCACTTGCGAGCCGGCAAGGTATCCATGCCGGAAGACTCGCGCAGCCTGGTCGAAGGCGTTTTCGGCGATGAAGCAGCGCTCCCCGAAGGCTTGCAGGGCAACGCCAACAAGGCCGTAGGTGCCGACTATTCGGCGATCAGCATCGCCCAGCAAAACGTCGTCAAGCTCGCCACTGGCTACGTGCGCGGGCAGGTGATGGACTGGTGGAGCGAAGCGAAGACCCCCTCTCGGCTTGGCGACGCGAGCATGTCGGTGCTGCTCGCATGTTGGGACGGCGACCGTCTGCGGCCCTGGGTCTCTCACCCTGAGATTCGCGCCGCCTGGGCTTACAGCAGCCTTCGCGTCGCCGAGCGCCTGATCGCACGCCGCGCCAGCGCCGCCGACAGCACGCGGGAAGCGGCCATCGCCCAAGTCGAGCAGAGCCTGCCCGGCAAGGGCGCTTGGTCCGTTCTGCTGATCCTGGAGCAGACGAAAAACGGCTGGCAAGGCAGCGCCTGGACCGCCGAGGCCGACAAGAAACCCGCGCAGTTGCTGCACTGGGTCTATGACCCGCTCACCGGACTGAGCCAGCTCGCTCAGGACCAGACTGTTTCAGAGGAGGCGGAATGAATCTGCTGAATGAAAAATGGATGCCCGTTCGGCGCCGCAATGGCGAGCGCGATTGGGTCGCTCCTGACCAGCTTGCCGACCCGGACATCCTTGCTTTCGATGCGGACCGGGCAGACTTCAACGGCGCGCTCGCGCAGTTCGCGATCGGACTGTTGCAGACGACGACCCCGGTCGAGATGACCGGGCAGTGGAAGCAATACCTGCGATCGCCGCCGGATCGCGAGACCTTGCAGTCGTGGTTCGCTCCGGTTGCCGGCGCGTTCGAGTTCGCCGGTGACGGTGCGCGCTACATGCAGGACTTCAGCCTACGCGCCGGTGACGGGACTGAAAATTCGATCGGAGCACTATTGATCGAGGCCCCTGGAGAGAACACGCAGCGCAACAACAGCGATCACTTCATCAAGCGAGGGCAGGTCGAAGCGCTTTGCCCGGCCTGCGCCGCAGCAGCACTGACGACGCTGCAGATCAATGCGCCTGCCGGTGGTGCGGGAATTCGGACTGGTCTGCGCGGCGGTGGCCCCCTGACGACCCTGTTGCTCAGCCAACCGCCGCGCAGTCTGTGGCAGAACCTCTGGCTCAACGTCAGCGAGCGTTCGCAGTTTCTCGCTCGTGGCGGCGACGCGAGCACGCAGGATGCGTTTCGCACTTTCCCCTGGCTCGCTGACATCAGCGCGATTCAGAAAGCTGGCGGCGAAACGGCTCCGGCAATGGTTCATCCGCACCACGTGTTCTGGGCAACGCCGCGGCGAATCCGTCTCGACCTCGAAAACGTCGTTGCCGGGTGCTGTGACATCTGTGGACGGCATTCGGGAGGCCTGATACGGCGCTACGTGACCAAGAACCTGGGCCTCAACTACAAGGGACCGTGGGACCATCCGCTTTCGCCGTACTACGAAACCAAGCAGGGCTGGCTCCCCTTGCATCCGCAACCCGGTGGCCTCGGCTATCGTCATTGGTTGGCCTGGGTGCTCGGGCAGCAGACCGACAAGAAGCACCAGCGACCGGCCGAGATCCTGAACCGGGCGATGAACCTCACCGGACAGGAGCTCGGCGTCAATCTGGGCATCTGGGCTTTCGGCTACGACATGGACAACATGAAAGCCCGTTGCTGGTACGAGTCCACGCTTCCGCTCTATGGATTGGCCGACTGCGGCAAGGATGGCCTCGAATCCCTTCGGGACGCGGTATCGACCTGGCTGGCGGCGGCCGAACTGGTCGCGTCTTTCTTGCGTGGTGCGATCAAGGACGCCTGGTTTGACCTCGATGCAAGAGGCGACTTCAGTGCTGTCGACGCCAGCTTCTGGGGACGGACCGAGGGGGCTTTTTATCGCCAGCTTCGTTCAGCCATCGAAACGCTGCTCGCCGATGAAACAGCCGAAATCAACGATCTTGCGACGCGCGAGCGCTGGCTTGCGCAGCTCGACAAGGCCGCTCGCGATCTCTTCGACGGCGTGTTCGTCGGTACCGGCCAGATCGAACGGCAGAAGCCGGCGCGTGTTGCGGCGGCGTTCAAGCAACTGCAAAGGAACCTGCACGGGCCGAAGCTGCGGAAGGAGTTGCGTCTGCCCGATCCCGAGCCGCCGCCCGCGAAAGCAGCAGCGAAGGGCAAATCAACGAAGAAGGCCGCCAAAACCGCTGAATAAGGAGGATACATGTCGGAACTCACCCCCGTAATCGACAAACTGGCTAGTTGGTGGCACGGGCTGGAAGACGCGCGTGGCGATCGCGCGTTGCTGCGGCGTGCTGGATCACTGACCGACGTGGCCTTGTCGGCGCCGTACCAGCGGCTTTATCGCCAACTCGTCGCCGCGGGTTGGGACAGCCAGTCTTCGGACGAGCGCAATGATCGGCTGGCCGCCGTCGTCGGTCTGCTCGCCCACGTCAAGGAAGACAGTCAGCAAGCGCTGCCGGAGGCGATGAGCGCGCGACCCCGCGTTGAGGACAAGCCGCCGGTCAGCGAGTTGCGCTTCCAGCGTCTGCTCGAAAGCCCCGACATCGAATCGCTGTTTTCATCGCTGCGCCGCGTGCTGCCGTTGATGAACAACCGCGTCGATGTGAAAGCCCTGGCCAACGACGTTCTCTACTGGGGCGACTCGATAAAGAAACGCTGGGCCTACGACTACGTCTGGCCTCAGAAATCCCGATAGCCGCATCTTTCCATCTCAAGCATTCGACCACTTTCAGGAGATCATTCATGTCGCGCTTCGTCCAACTGCATGTTCTGACCAGCTATCCGCCCTCCAACCTCAACCGCGACGACACCGGCCGTCCGAAGACCGCGCTGATGGGCGACGCCCTGCGCCTGCGGATTTCTTCGCAAAGCCAGAAACGCGCGTGGAGAACTTCCGACGTTTTTGCGAGCGCGCTGTCGGGCTACATCGGTACGCGGACCAAGGACATGGGCAAGGAAATCTACCAGTCGCTGAAGGACGCCGGTGTCGCCGAAAAGAACGCGCGTGAGTGGGCGCGAGCGATTGCCGGACAGTTCGGCAAATCGAAGTCCGACAGCAAGACCGACAAGAACGAAGATCTGCAAATCGAGCAACTGGCGCACTTCAGCACCGAAGAACGCGCGGCGATCGCAGATCTGGTCAAGAAACTCGCCGAGCGCGGGAGCGCGCCGACCGCTGACGAGCTGGCGCTGCTGCGCAAACCGAGTCGCTCGGTCGACATCGCCATGTTCGGGCGCATGCTCGCCGACAGCCCGGCGTTCAACGTCGAAGCCGCCGTTCAAGTCGCGCACGCGATCACCGTGCACAAGAGCGCGGTCGAGGACGATTACTTCAGCGCCGTCGACGATCTCAACAGCGGCCTCGAAGACAAGGGCGCCGCGCACATCGGCGAGCGCAGCTTCGGTGCCGGGCTCTTCTATCTCTACGTCTGCATCAACCGCGAGCTGCTCAAGGAAAACCTCGGCGGCGACGAGGCACTGACCGAAAAGGCGCTGGCAGCGCTGATCCATGCCGTGACCAAAGTCTCGCCGACCGGGATGCAAAACAGTCACGCCTCGCGCGCCTACGCGAGCTACGTGCTGGCCGAAAAAGGCGACCAGCAACCGCGCTCGCTGGCACAAGCTTTCCTCAAGCCGGTGAAACCCCACGCAGACGAAGACATCCTGGAAAAGGCCGTCGTCGCGCTGCGCAAGCGTCAGCAGAATTTCGACAAGGTCTACGGCGAATGCGCCGACGCCCGTTACGAAATCAACGTCGAGGATGGCACGGGATCACTGTCCGAACTGGTCTCGTTCGTGCAAGGGTGAGCGCAATGACCTTTCTGGTCTTTCAACTTCAGGCGCCGCTGGCGTCCTGGGGCGATACGGCGGTCGGCGAATATCGCCCCAGCTACGACTACCCTGGCGAGTCGGCACTGGTCGGCTTGCTCGGCGCCGCCTTGGGGGTTCGTCGCGAAGACGAAGCGGCGCACGCCGCCCTGCGCGATGGATACAGTTTTGCGGTCGGTCTCCAGTCGGCTGGAACGCTGCTGCGTGACTACCACACGGCCCAGGTTCCGAGCGAATCCGACCTCAAAAAGCGACCGCGCGCGACCCGGCGCGACGAACTCAATCTGCCGAAAGAAAAGCTGAACACGATCCTGTCGACGCGCGACTACCGGCAGGATGCCGCCTGTCTCGTCGCCGTGCAGGCGCGGGCTGGCGCACCGCATCCGCTCGAAGACCTGGCCCAAGCGCTGCGCAAGCCCCGTTTCGTCCTCTACCTCGGACGCAAGTCCTGCCCGCCGGCGGCGCCGCTGCACCCCTTGCTGAGCGTTGACGACAACGCCTTGGCAGCGATGGAATTCTATCGAGCAGCGCTACGCAGCGAACGCGCGCAGCACGCGGACAGGTGGGGCAATGCGCCGCTTGAGGACGAACGCGACATCGTTCGCCTGATCTGGGGCGATGGAATCGAATCCGGAGCGACAGCGCATCTTTCCCCCCGGCGCAAGGATCGTCTGTTGCGACGTCGAGGCTGGCAATTCACCGACCGGACCGAACACGTCGCGCTGTTGCGTGAGGAGGTGTGAGCATGTACTTCAATCTGATCGAACCGATTCCCGGAGAGGAGCGCCAAGCCGCCCACGAGTGGATGGGCGGACCGTATGCCGAACACCAGTGGCTATGGCGCTTCTTTCCCGCCGAGCGGGGAAGTCCGCGCGACTTCCTCTTCCGGCGCCGCGATCTCGATGGGGGCCCGAAGTTCTACGTCGTCTCCGCGCGCCCGCCGACAGCCCCTGTCGGCGCCTGGCGAGTCCAGAGTCGCGAATACTCGCCACAAGTTCCTGCCGGTGCGCGTCTCAGCTTCGAGTTGCGCGCCAACCCGGTCGTCAACCGCATGATCGAGCAGAAACGCACGCGGCACGACGTGGTGATGGACGCCAAGAAGCGCATGCTCGCCGAGCGCGGACTCGCCAACTGGAACGAGTGGACTGCCGATCGACGCACGGCGGCAGGCGACGCCGACCCACCTCCCGCACTCTACGACCTGGTGCACGAGACCTGCGCCGACTGGCTGGCGCAGCGAGCGGAAAAGCACGGCTTCGCGGTCGACGCACCGACGCTGCTGGTCGAGGCCTATGAGCAGCACGGCGCCAAAAAGAAAGCCGAACTGCGCTTCAGTACCGTCGATTTTCGTGGCGAACTGACCGTGACCGACGCCGAAAAATTTTCACTGGCGCTACGCAAGGGCATCGGTCCGGCGAAAGCCTTCGGCTGCGGTCTGCTGCTCGTGCGTCGGCCCGGATGATTCCGCCGGCGACCTCGGTGCGGCGATAAATCAGAGCGAAACCTCATGTTGCCATCCCTGAAACCCATTCCGATCAAGGAACGGCTGTCCATCGTCTTCGTCGAAAAAGGCGAAATCGACGTCGTCGACGGCGCTTTTGTGGTCGTCGACGCGCAAGGAACGCGCGTTCGGCCGGTACTCACGCACATCCCGGTCGGCGGTGTCGCCTGCATCATGCTGGAGCCGGGAAGTCGCGTCTCGCACCGTGCAGCAGCCCTCGCGGCGCGCGTCGGGACTCTGCTGGTCTGGGTCGGCGAGGCCGGAGTCCGCCTTTACTCCGCCGGCCAGCCGGGAGGGGCGCGTTCCGATCATCTTCTTTATCAAGCGCGCTTGGCGCTCGATGAAAACCTGCGTCTCAAGGTCGTGCGCAAGATGTACGCGGTGCGCTTCGGCGAAGAGTCGCCACAGCGGCGCAGTGTCGAACAACTGCGCGGGATCGAAGGCGCGCGGGTGCGCAGCACCTACCAGTTGCTGGCGCAGAAGTTCGGCGTCAAATGGTCGGGCAGAGACTACAACCCAGACAACTGGGACGCGGCAGACATCACCAATCGATGCCTGTCGGCGGCGACGGCAGCCCTCTACGGTGTGACCGAGGCCGCAGTCCTCGCCGCCGGTTACGCACCGGCGGTCGGATTCATCCACACGGGCAAGCCGCTGTCGTTCGTCTACGACATTGCCGACCTCTACAAATTTGAAACGGTCGTTCCCGCGGCGTTCAAGATCGCTGCCGAAGCGCCGCCCAACCCCGAGCGGGCGGTACGACTGGCGTGCCGGGATGCGTTTCGCCAGACGCGCCTGCTGGAGCGGATCATTCCCGACATCGAGGAGGTTCTCGCCGCCGGAGAAATTCCCCGCCCGCAAGCGTCTGCGGACGCGGTCGGCCCAGCCATCCCAAATTCGCAGAGTATCGGCGATGCTGGTCATCGTTCTTGAAAACGCCCCGCCCCGGCTGCGTGGCCGGCTGGCGGTTTGGCTGCTCGAAATCCGGGCCGGGGTTTACATCGGCAACTATTCGCGTAAGGTACGCGAACATATCTGGGCACAGGTCGAAGAGGGCATTGAAGACGGCAACGCGGTGATCGCCTGGAAGACGAATAACGAAGCCGGCTTCGAGTTTCTCACGCTCGGCGCGAACCGCCGCCTGCCGGCTGACTGGGATGGCGTTCGCTTGGTGAGTTTTTACCCGGAAAAAGACGTCGATCTTTAAGAATCCGGAAAATTACCTCGTCATCGGCTTTGGTTGGTATTTTTTGAGGCTCGAAGAATTTCCATGTTTTTCATGGAGATGGAAGAAGTGCGTTCCCCGCACCCGCGGGGATGAACCGCAGGCGGCCAACGTGGGGTCGGCTACGGCTGCGCGTTCCCCGCACCCGCGGGGATGAACCGTTCATGCGGTTGGCCCAATCAATCCGGGCCAGGCGTTCCCCGCACCCGCGGGGATGAACCGTCCCACATTACCGGGGACGTGGTGGCGCATTAGCGTTCCCCGCACCCGCGGGGATGAACCGCCTTTTGGCCTTCCCGGCGTTCCCAATGGCGCGCGTTCCCCGCACCCGCGGGGATGAACCGATCGGCGGCTTCCACTACGCCCCTGGCGGTAAGCGTTCCCCGCACCCGCGGGGATGAACCGGGCAGGATCTGGCGGCAGGGCGATGCCCGTGTGCGTTCCCCGCACCCGCGGGGATGAACCGGTGTCGCAACAGATTTCGAGTTTTCAGCAGACGCGTTCCCCGCACCCGCGGGGATGAACCGCACGCCAGATCGTCGAAATTTGTCCTGCCTCTGCGTTCCCCGCACCCGCGGGGATGAACCATTGGTATTAGCAGAGGTTATTGCATAAAAACCGCGTTCCCCGCACCCGCGGGGATGAACCGTCTGGGGAGACAACAACCATGAGCATCACGCAGCGTTCCCCGCACCCGCGGGGATGAACCGCCGGCGCACGCGACCGCGCGCTGCTGGTGACGGCGTTCCCCGCACCCGCGGGGATGAACCGGCTGTTTAAGCGCGGCTGGGGCGAGTTGGGTAGCGTTCCCCGCACCCGCGGGGATGAACCGATAATCAGCCATATATCAAGAGTGCGCCAGTTGCGTTCCCCGCACCCGCGGGGATGAACCGCAAACCGACCATCGCGGGCCGCTGCCGCGTCGGCGTTCCCCGCACCCGCGGGGATGAACCGTCGGGCAGGCGCGCGCGGCGTAGCACGATCTGGCGTTCCCCGCACCCGCGGGGATGAACCGCGTTGCGCGATGACGGAATCGAGGTCCGGCGCGCGTTCCCCGCACCCGCGGGGATGAACCGAGCCCAAGACCAGCGATTTGCTGATTCGCCAGGCGTTCCCCGCACCCGCGGGGATGAACCGTAATTGCGAGCCTTCAGCTCATGCTTCGCAAACGCGTTCCCCGCACCCGCGGGGATGAACCGATCCTGCGTGACCAGGCCGACATCGACAACCGGCGTTCCCCGCACCCGCGGGGATGAACCGCGATCCTACCGGAAGAACCGCTCCGTTCGTAGGCGTTCCCCGCACCCGCGGGGATGAACCGCGAGTTCGACGGGTGCGGCAGTGGCAGCGACAGCGTTCCCCGCACCCGCGGGGATGAACCGGCAACGGAAACGACGCCAACGATGGCCTGTCAGCGTTCCCCGCACCCGCGGGGATGAACCGCCGACCAGGCGATGGGACAGGCGTGGGCGCACGCGTTCCCCGCACCCGCGGGGATGAACCGGAACAACTCACGGAGCGCGCGCTTATCTCGAGGCGTTCCCCGCACCCGCGGGGATGAACCGATTCGATGAGACTCAGGGATTTTCGAGTCAGTGCGTTCCCCGCACCCGCGGGGATGAACCGCAGTAACACGCATTTTGCATCCTTTCATAAGTGCGTTCCCCGCACCCGCGGGGATGAACCGAGATATGGAGAGGCTTGGCGCCTGGTAGGTCAGCGTTCCCCGCACCCGCGGGGATGAACCGTACCAAATCTCGTATCTGCCGTCCGTCGTCTTGCGTTCCCCGCACCCGCGGGGATGAACCGCTGGCGATGCAGATGTACCAGGAGGGCGGCGCGCGTTCCCCGCACCCGCGGGGATGAACCGGCGCACTGCCGGGCGCGAGGCCGGACAGATCGGCGTTCCCCGCACCCGCGGGGATGAACCGTCTTTGTCGATGCTCGCCGGCCGTTGCGAGGTGCGTTCCCCGCACCCGCGGGGATGAACCGCGATCAGCCAGTCCAGCAGCTTGCCGGACGGAGCGTTCCCCGCACCCGCGGGGATGAACCGAGTTTAGGCGCGATGAGAAGCGGGGCGAATTCGCGTTCCCCGCACCCGCGGGGATGAACCGGCGTTCTTGAGTATCGACAGGATCGCCATGCGGCGTTCCCCGCACCCGCGGGGATGAACCGTCACCTCGAACGATCGAATCATGCCAATCGACGCGTTCCCCGCACCCGCGGGGATGAACCAGGATTTTCTGTTAATGCGTCTGCTTCGGCTTAGCGTTCCCCGCACCCGCGGGGATGAACCGCACATTTCACGGTTTCCGGTTCGCATAGGCATGCGTTCCCCGCACCCGCGGGGATGAACCGCCGGACCACTACGGCGAGACCATGAGCGTGCGGCGTTCCCCGCACCCGCGGGGATGAACCGGCGTGCTTCATCATGTCAGTCACGGCGCCCTGGCGTTCCCCGCACCCGCGGGGATGAACCGACCCGCGTGTGTTTAAGACCTTGGACGCTGCGGCGTTCCCCGCACCCGCGGGGATGAACCGTGCGGGAGCTTGCGGGCCTTCGCACTATTGCCGCGTTCCCCGCACCCGCGGGGATGAACCGTTGGCGGCGGTGGTTGTGCGTCTCCGTCGGTAGCGTTCCCCGCACCCGCGGGGATGAACCGGCGCCTCACACGGCGTCATGGATATAGCCTTCGCGTTCCCCGCACCCGCGGGGATGAACCGCCATAGAGCCTTGAATAACAGAACCGCCACACGCGTTCCCCGCACCCGCGGGGATGAACCGTCGGCTTCGACCCGGGCGGCAAGGATCCGATGGCGTTCCCCGCACCCGCGGGGATGAACCGCGCTCGGTCGAGTCCATCGAGAGCTCGATCAGGCGTTCCCCGCACCCGCGGGGATGAACCGGGCATCGTCGCGCTCGCGTTCTGGTTCGGCTCGCGTTCCCCGCACCCGCGGGGATGAACCGGCGGAGGCGATGGACGCGGCCGAGGCGATCGCGCGTTCCCCGCACCCGCGGGGATGAACCGGCAGCGGCCCAATGCAGTGCGGGGCGTCCTCTGCGTTCCCCGCACCCGCGGGGATGAACCGGAAACGACCATGTTCGGATTCGGTGCAGGCACGCGTTCCCCGCACCCGCGGGGATGAACCGAGATGGCGGCTGCCAGGCTGGCGGAGGAGCAAGCGTTCCCCGCACCCGCGGGGATGAACCGCCATACAGGCCGTGGGCGGCGCCGGCGAACACGCGTTCCCCGCACCCGCGGGGATGAACCGAAAGTGCGCGCGATCACGCCGCACCAGGTCGAGCGTTCCCCGCACCCGCGGGGATGAACCGATCGGTTAATCCGAGCTGCGCCTAGGGCTCGCGCGTTCCCCGCACCCGCGGGGATGAACCGGGCTTGCCCTTGTTCCACGGCGCCTGCCCCTTGCGTTCCCCGCACCCGCGGGGATGAACCGCACCCGATATTAAAACCGGCTTATACAAATCGGCGTTCCCCGCACCCGCGGGGATGAACCGACGATCTTGATGGGGGCCATCGTCGCTACTGAGCGTTCCCCGCACCCGCGGGGATGAACCGCGAACGATGGAACGGCGCTCGAGCAGGCGGTAGCGTTCCCCGCACCCGCGGGGATGAACCGGGCACCGGCAAGACGCGCACCGCGATCGGGCTGCGTTCCCCGCACCCGCGGGGATGAACCGGAAACCATGAAAGCCAGGATTACCGCCGCCGCGCGTTCCCCGCACCCGCGGGGATGAACCGGGACGGCGACTATCGCGGAAACCATGACGAAAGCGTTCCCCGCACCCGCGGGGATGAACCGCATGATCGAATTCTGGCCCCCATTGCCGGCGAGCGTTCCCCGCACCCGCGGGGATGAACCGTATATTTGATAGCTTCCAGATATCCCGCGTCTGCGTTCCCCGCACCCGCGGGGATGAACCGCCCGTATCGGACGACGGCGCAGTCATCGCAATGCGTTCCCCGCACCCGCGGGGATGAACCGACCACGGCGCACGGCGAAAACCTCAACAGCTAGCGTTCCCCGCACCCGCGGGGATGAACCGTCGAGTAGAAATTCACCGTCTGAGCACTAGCCGCGTTCCCCGCACCCGCGGGGATGAACCGCACCCGGTCGGCGCTTGCGCCGATTCGCTCTAGCGTTCCCCGCACCCGCGGGGATGAACCGGGCCTGGGCGGCGGCGAGCGCGGCCTGCAAATGCGTTCCCCGCACCCGCGGGGATGAACCGATCCTGCTGGCAGGTCGCCGACTCGGCGACGTGCGTTCCCCGCACCCGCGGGGATGAACCGGGTGCTCTCGCCAACTTCGCATTCTTTGGCGAGCGTTCCCCGCACCCGCGGGGATGAACCGGACGGGATCATCCTCGAAGAGGCGGTCGAATCGCGTTCCCCGCACCCGCGGGGATGAACCGGCGAAGGCAAGCGCGAACCTGACGCCAGCGAAGCGTTCCCCGCACCCGCGGGGATGAACCGGACCCGTGAAGCCGGCAAAGCTGTTCTCTGACGCGTTCCCCGCACCCGCGGGGATGAACCGATCGCTGAGCTGGCCGTCAAGGCGGCACAGCAGCGTTCCCCGCACCCGCGGGGATGAACCGCAACTCTTTTTGCTCGCGCCCCCACGCTCGGCGCGTTCCCCGCACCCGCGGGGATGAACCGGCCCAGCTTGTCAAAATGGCCCGCGCGATGGGGCGTTCCCCGCACCCGCGGGGATGAACCGGGCCGCATCGATGCGTGGTGCGCGGCCAATACGCGTTCCCCGCACCCGCGGGGATGAACCGTACGACGGCACGACACCGAAAGAGGCCGCGCGGCGTTCCCCGCACCCGCGGGGATGAACCGTAGTCGAGCAGCTCGCGCTTGTCGAGAACCGGGCGTTCCCCGCAACCGCGGGGATGAAACGCGTCGTGCGTGCATTCGGCGCCCAGCGTGCGCCGTCCGGGCCGGCCGCGGTGCCGAAGCGCTCTTTGGCGCGCTCCATGATGTCCTCGCCGATCGCCTGCAGGACCGGCTGCGGCTTGCCGACCTTGGCGACCAGGCCGCGCAGCTTGGCGAGGACTTCCTGGTCTTTGACTTCGACAGTGAAGGTTGTCACGGAGCATCTCCCGTGGGATGCAGTAGAATGAAAAACATAGGCGGATCGTTTCGGACGTTTTGGTCAGGGGGCGCGAAAGCGCAGCATTGGCTACCGCCTGCTCTCTTACTCGGTCTTGATGACCAGCGACACCAGCGCCAACAGACGGCTGCGCTTCCCCGCATTGATCCCCATCGATGCGCTTGTAGGCCACGATCGAATCGAGACTCCGCGCGCTCCCCGCACACGCGGGGATGAACCGAGCGTCTTCGAGTGTCGCGTCGATCAGATGCAGCGTTCCCTGCACCCGCGGGGATGAACCGGAGGTCAGCCGTCGTGCGCGCGCTTCGGAACTGCCAGCCCTGCGCCCGTGCCAGCGCGCAGGGCGGCCGCGGTGCGCCGCCCCATCAGGCGGCTCTTGGCAATGTCGCGATCTGAATCACCCTGACGCATGCGCATCAGGGCCTGTCGGTAGTGGTCCATGTCGAACTTCCTCCTGGCCATCGGTCCCACGGCAAAAAAACGCCGAGGCTACCGAATGCTCGTTGCAAAGTCCGAAATGCCCATTGCCTACTTTTCCTCGGGCGCTGGCTCCATTACGCCGATCACAAAGTGGAGACTATATGGCGGTCGCTGACAGCCGACCTCGGTCAGCCAGGAGACGGCTTCCCGTTCGGGTTGGCTTTCGGTCATTCGACAAGCTCCCAGCTGCCGCCTTTGGCGGGCCCCCGTCTACGCAGTCGACCGGCCTCACGGAGTTTGCGGATGGCTCGTTCAATGGCACTGTCCGACTTGCCCAGGCGCAGGGCAAGCTCGGGGATGGATACCCCGGGTTCCGCCTTCAGTACCTCAAGGATTCTTTCCGGGGTTTTTCCCGGCGTTTTCCCCGGCGTTTTCCCCGGCGTTTCGCGATCCTTCGGTAGAGATGCAGCCGACCAGTTCATCTCCAGCACCGTGTGGTCGAAGGGTTCGAAGCTGTCGTACAGGCGCAGTCCGTGCCCCTCGGCTTCCCAGCACGAGCGTATCTTCGGCAGGCCCGACCCGGCTCGTTCCCCCAGGTTGATGAACAGGAACATCTGGTGCAGTGTCCGGTTACGGCAATCGCTGGCACCGCCCTGTAGGACCTGGGCAAGCGGCAGGCGCATGGCGCCGGGATTGCGAAAACTGAAGCCGGACGGAGACTTCACCACCAGGACCGAGGCCCGGTCCGTGTAATCGGCATGAATCAGGCAATTGACCATCGCCTCGCGCAAGGCCTGATGCACCGGCGTATCCTCGACGCGCACGTTGTCCTTGAGCACGAACGGCACTTTCAGGTCGGCTGTCAGCTTGCGGATCACCTTGCGGAAGAAATCGTAGACATTGCCCGACCACGAACCGTCGGGAACCACCCGGTCCAGCCAGCGTGTCGTCGACTCCGGGTCGGCCGGACGCTCCTGGTAATCGAGGAAATACAGCGGAAACGCTTCGGGAAGCGCCGGCCATTGCCCGAACATCAGCAAGCCGGCTGCGGTCAGCCCGGCCTCACCGGAGCTACGATCCTCGCGCCAGCCGCCGATCATCTTGAGGAAGGTCGCATCATCCAGGGCAATCCACGGGTGCCCCGGGCGATGGACGGCAAAGGCATTGCGATAGGCGTGCAGGCTGTCGCCATCGAGATCCTGAATACCGAATCCGGTCAGGATGCGCGTGTCGCGACTGTCCTCAAGCTGCTCGGCGAGCATGCGCTTGACCGTTTCGTCGTCGCACTGGCGGTCGCCATCGTTCAGGCGCCGCCAAGTATTACCCAGGGGCTGTCCGTTCAGGAACACTGGCCGCTGCTTGCGCGTGGCGGCAGGGATGCGTACGACGAGCACCGACTTGCCGTCGATGCGTGCCTCTTCGACATCCGTATCGCTCAGCAGGTTGGCGCTGACCTTGGCGCGGTTGTTGAGCGTATTGAACAGGTCACTCCGCAGCTTGTGCGGATGTTCCAGCCCGGCGACGCTGAACCGACCGTTCTTCTCGCGCACGCCTAGCAGCACGACGCCGCCACGGGCGTTGGCCATCGCCGAGTAAGTCAGCCAGAAATCCTTCGGGATCTCGCCCTTACCGTCCTGACCCTGTGCCAGCTTGCACTCCAGTTCGTCGGTTTCGGCAAGCCGGCTCAGGTCGTCGAGGCTGTGCAGGTCGAACATCAGGCGGACTCCTCAATGATAGTTTCCGCCTGAGTCAGGCGAGTAATGGCGTCCGGGGCCGGTTCCCGGTCACGGGGCGGAATGCAGCCGACCTCTGTCAGGCAGGCGATGGCTTTTCGTTCGAGCCGGGCTCCGGTCATGGAGGCCATTGATATCAGCGCGCTTTCTTCACGGACCCAAACGTAGCCTGTGTTTGCGGTGAGTCAGTGACAAGCTTGCCATTGAGGGAGTACCAGTTGGGTATCCCCCGTTGCCGATTCCGGGTTTGCGCCTCGCGCACGGCTTGATTGCCGATGCGCACCAACTCCGCCGACCAGCTTTCCGTGTTAGCTGTTTTCATGTTCTCCGCCGCGAATAAGAGCCCGAAAGGCCCCATTGTCTGGTTATCCTAGACTCAATCTGCATGGCTGCCTTCCGTTTCGCGCTCGATGTCCGCCAAAGATAGCTGGCCGGAGATCAGGCGGTGGAGCAGCGTGCCGCTGAGGGTGACGAGGGTCTGGGCCTGTCCGTGATTTGAGGTGATTTTCTGCCGGAGGAAGCGCCTCTCCAGCCCGACCCGGCTGCGAACGACAGCGACGCCGGGATGATCCCGATGTCGTGCCGCTGTCTGCGCCGGAAGAAGTCCCGTAGCTTATACCGGGAGGCGAAGCGGTGACCACCCGGCGAGCACGGCCAACTGTCGGGAACTTGGCGATGAGGACTACTTCCCCCCAAGAGTGCGAACGGCGCCACGGCAAACGCTGCATCCGGCGCCTTGCGCGAACCACTGTCCTCGATCCGTGCTATGTTCGTCCCGGTCAAGAAAACCTCCGCAAGGCTCTCCAAGCATGGCACTCATCCATCTGATTTACGTGAGCTCGGCAACCGCAGCGTGCGACGCAGCCGAACTCGAAAAGATCCTCGTCGCCTCGGCGCGCAACAATGCGCCCTTGCAGCTGACTGGAATGCTGCTCTACGCACAGGGCAATTTCATGCAGGTGCTCGAAGGCGAAGAGGCGGCGATCGACCAGATCTATTCCCGCATCGTCAAGGACCCCCGCCACACCGACGTCTTCGTGATCGAGCGCGAACCGATCGAGCAGCGTTCTTTCGACCAGTGGAGCATGGGTTTTCGCCGTCTCGGCGCGACGGAGGCGCTGGCGCACCCGGCCTACGCGCCCTTCTTCGAGCGCGGTTTCGACGCGGCGAAGATCGGCGCCCATCCCGGCCTGGCGCTGGACATGCTCAAGGAATTCAGCATCGACCAGCGCTGACCCGGCGCGCACTTCGTCACGCAGCTCGTCGCCGCCGGCCGCTGGCGGAGACATTTTCCGGCTTGATGTATGCTCTCCCTGTGGGGCGGCGTGCCGCCTGTCACGGCGCTGGCGCCGACCTCAGGGGAGACGACGATGCAAGACTGGCATGCGCATGAACTGGAGCGGGTGAGCACCGACGTCGGGGTCGACCCGGCGCATGGACTCGACGAGGCCGAGGCGGCCAGCCGCCTGCAGACCTGGGGCCCGAACCAGCCGCGGCAACGTCCGGGGCCCGGACCGTTTGCCCGCTTCGTCGCACAGCTCGCGCAACCGCTGGTGCTGGTGCTGATCGTCGCCGGGGTGGTGACCGCCTTCCTCGGCGAGTGGGTCGATGCCGGCGTGATCCTCGGCGTCGTCCTCGTCAATGCGGTGCTCGGCTTCGTCCAGGAAGGCAAGGCCGAGGCCGCGCTCGCTGCGCTCGGCCGTGCCATCGCCACCGAGACGACCGTGCTGCGCGGCGGCGTCCAGCGCCGCGTCGATTCGATCGAACTCGTCCCCGGCGACGTGATCGTCCTCGCCGCCGGCGACAAGGTTCCTGCGGACCTGCGCCTCTTCCACGGCCGCGAACTCGCCACCGCCGAGGCGGCGCTGACCGGCGAGTCGACGCCGGTGTTCAAGAATACCGAGGCGCTGCCCGTCGATACCCTGCTCGCCGACCGCAAGAACATGGCCTACGCGGGAACGCTGGTCGTCTCCGGCGCCGGCGCCGGCGTCGTCGTCGCCACCGGTGACCGCACCGAGACCGGGCGCATCTCGCAGCTGATCGCCGAGGCGGCGGACATGACGACGCCGCTGACGCGCAAGATCGGCAGCTTCGCGCAGCGCCTGCTGGTGGCGATCCTGGCGCTGGCCGTCCTCACCTTCATCGTCGGCGTCGCCCGCGGCGAAACGATGATCGACATGTTCATGGCGGCGGTCGCCCTCGCGGTCGGCGCGATTCCCGAGGGGCTGCCGGCGGCGATGACGGTGACGCTGGCGATCGGCGTCGCGCGCATGGCGAAGAGGCGCGCGATCATCCGCAAGCTGCCGGCGGTGGAGACGCTCGGCAGCACGACCGTCATCTGCTCCGACAAGACCGGGACGCTGACCGAGAACGCGATGACCGTGCGCGAGCTGTGGGCGGGCGGCGACTCCTTCGACGTCAGCGGTGCCGGCTACGCCTGTGCCGGCTGCATCGCGCCTGCCGAAGTGGCTGACGGCAGCGCTACGGAAGCGACGGGCGGTGACGCGGCAGCGATCGGCGGCGCGCTGCGCGAGACCCTGGTCGCCGGCGTCCTCTGCAACGATGCGCGGCTCTTGCGCGGCGACGAAGCCGGGGGCGATGCGGCCGTCTGGCAGATCGTCGGTGACCCGACCGAGGCGGCGCTCCTGGTCGCCGCGCACAAGGGCGGGCTCGACGACGCGACGCTCAACGCGGTCTTCCCGCGCATCGATGCCCTGCCCTTCGATTCGGCGCGCCAGTACATGGCGACGGCGCACGAGGTCGAAGGCGAGCGCATCGTCTACCTCAAGGGCGCGGTCGAGAAGCTCCTGCCCGCCTGCGCGACGATGCTCGACCGCGACGGCCACGCGTGCGCGCTCGACGGGGCGGCGATCGAGGCGGCCGCCGCGCGCATGGCCGGCGAAGGACTGCGCGTTCTGGCGATGGCGCGCGCGCAGCTTGGCCGGGGCGTCGCCACGCTCGAACACGGGAACGTCGCCGGCGGTCTCGTCTTCGTCGGCCTGGCCGGCATGATCGACCCGCCGCGCGCGCAGGCTGCCGCCGCGGTGCGCACTTGTCATGCCGCTGGCGTGCGCGTGAAGATGATCACCGGCGACCATCCGGGAACCGCGATCGCCATCGCCCGTCAGCTCGGCATCGCCGCAGCAGCTCCTGCGAGCGCAACGGGGACGTTCGGCGCGGTGCTGACCGGGCGCGAACTCGCCGCGCTCGACGACGAGGCGCTGCGCCAGGCCGCGGGCGAGGTCGACGTCTTTGCCCGCGTCGAGCCCGAGCAGAAGCTGCGTCTGGTGCGCGCATTGCAGGCCAACGGCGAGGTGGTGGCGATGACCGGCGACGGCGTGAACGACGCGCCGGCCCTGAAGCAGGCCGACATCGGCATCGCCATGGGCCAGGGCGGTACCGAGGTCGCCAAGGAAGCGGCAGCGATGGTGCTCACCGACGACAATTTCGCGACGATCGAGGCCGCGGTCGAGGAAGGTCGCGGCATCTACGACAACATCGTCAAGTTCATCACGTGGACGATTCCGACCAACGGTGCCGAGGGCCTGGTCATCCTGGTCGCCGTCTTCGCCGGTACCGCGCTGCCGATCACCGCGCTGCAGATCCTCTGGATCAACATGACCACCGCGGTGCTGCTCGGCATGATGCTCGCCTTCGAACCGGCCGAAGCCGGGATCATGCAGCGCCCGCCACGACCCCCCAAGGCGCCGATCCTCGACCGCGTGCTGCTCGGCAGGACGCTCCTGGTCAGCCTCTTGCTGCTCGCCGGTTCCTTCGGCCTGTTCGAGCTGGCGCTGCGCGATGGCCGCACGCTCGAGGAAGCGCGCACGCTGGCCGTCAATGTCTTCGTGCTCGTCGAGACCGTCTATCTCTTCAACTGCCGTTCGCTGGTGCGCCCGTTCTGGACCGTGCCGGCGTTCTCCAACCCCTGGGTGTGGGCCGGCAGCGCGGCGATGCTGGCGCTGCAGCTGATATTCACCTACGTGCCGGCGTTCAACCGTGTCTTCCAGACGGCACCGATCGGGCTCGCCGACTGGGCCGCGCTCGCCGGCTTTGCCGTCGTCTGCATGATCCTCGTCGAGATCGAGAAGATGTGGCGCTCGGGCGCGTCGGCGGCTTGCCGGTGAGCGTGAATGACGACGGCTGGCCGCTGCTCATCGCTCCAGGGAGGGGCCGTGAGGCACGATCTGTCGAGCCGGGTCGCCGTTGGCCTTCGCGCCCGGGGGATGGATTCTCCGCCTGTCTGTCCATCCGCTGCTGCGTCGGTCTGCCTCCAGGGCGCTGTGCCGCTCCGCCTGCCTTTCAGCGGAAACATCGATCAACACCATGCGGCATTCCGCGCATGCTTCGTCGCTGATGGCTTCGATTCTTACGCGCAGCTGCGGACGCCTGTCGGTAGGCAGCAGTGAAATTTCGCAGGTCTGCTTGCTTGTCCCTTTGAGCGTCTCTGCCAGGAAGCGCTTGAAAGCCGGCAAGTCTTCCGGCGTGACGGCGGCTGCGAAGTGCGGGAGTTCCCTTTGCGAGCGCCTGACGCCGAGCAGAATCGCTGCTGCCAGGTTGAGGTCGATGATCGAGCCTTGCGCATCCAGCGTCAGATAGGCTACCGGCGCAAAATCGTAGAGGTCGGCGTAACGATCGCGCGGTGCATCCGTTTCGACCTGGGCGCCGCGCAGTGCCGACCTTGCCTGCGCTTGGGCATGCCGGCTTGCTGCGGACGGATGCGCGCGGGCTCTCGCGCCAGTCTCGGGCGCCAGGACCAGCAGGCGCTCAAGCTCGTGTTTCACCACCGAGTAGCATTCGCATGCACGGGCTTCAAGGCCCTGCCGATCGATCACGGTGAGATGACCTCGACTGTACCGAATCAGCCCCGCAGCCTGCAGTTTCCCGGCTGCCTCGGTCACCACTTCGCGGCGCACTCCGAGCATTCTCGCGATCAGTTCATGGGTCACGTCGAGCTGATTGCCCGGCAGGAGATCCAGGCTCTGCAAGAGCCAGCGACACAACTGACGGTCTACGGTATGGCGGCGGTTGCACATCACGTTTTGCGCCAGCTGCGTCATCAGCGCCTGGGTGTGGCGCAGTGCCAGTGAGCGCAGCTCGCCGCCCTGTTCGAATTTCCGGCGGATCGTCTCGGCAGCGATCCGGTAGGCTTGGCCGGCGCTCTGCACGACGGCGCAATGGCTCGTCGCGTGGCCGCCAAGCACCACGGGGATGCCGACCAGGCCATCGTTGCCGATGGTCGCCAAACCGGTCGGCACGCCCTTCCCTGCGGCAAACAGCAGCGAGACGACGCCGGTGGTGGGGAAGTAGACATGCTCCGGGCGGACGCCATGTTCATAGAGGGTCTGGCCACGATGCAGGTCGACCGGTTCGAGATCACTCAGCAGCCGACCATATCGGTCGGCAGGAAGCGCCGCCAGAAGACGGTTCCTGGTCGGGTCGTCGGAAAATGTCATTGACAATAATTCCCCTCCTGCAAACAAGAACAATGGCATAATCCGGGAAGATCGAGCGCAGCGCAACACCTTTTCAGGGGGCGCTGGTCGCGATCGTTCGGCGAAGCTTGCGGGAAGGAGAATTCGCGCGGACACCTCCTGCCGCACGCATGCTTGCGGTGCGACCGCCCCTGCGCCGCTGCGTGAGCCGGTCAAGCTCGCAGTGATTGCGCGCCTACGACCAGACGCCGAGTTCGTACAGTTGGCGTGTTGCCGTCCCCGCCCAGTCGCGGTTGGCGGCGGGGCTCGCCGGGCTCGGGTGCAGGATGCGGCCGATGCGCAGCTTCCTCCCGGCCAGCGCCTCACGCGCGCGCGCCTCGGCGAAGGCGCCGATGCCGATCAGCCATTCGGGCTCGAGGATGTCGACGACCTGGCGAACGTGCTCGTCGCAGGCGGCGTTGAGCGCCGCCGTTTCCTTCGCCGGCAGCTTGTCCGGGGTCAGGTTGCGGCCGCCGTCGAAGAAGGCGAGCGGGCACCAGTTGGCGACGAAGTGCTCGGCGAAGAACGCGTCCGCGCTGCCGAAGCGCTCGCGGAACAGCCCCCACAGGCGGCGGCCGCTCACCTCCGAGCGCGTGCAAGCGAAGCCCTCGACCGGCTTCTTCGGGTTCTCGTTCGCCGGCTTGCCGACCGGCGCCTCGATGCCGAGCCAGTCCCGGACGAGCGCGACCTCGCCGAAGGGAACTCCGCACTGCACCATGCCGAAGGGGCCGGGGTTCATGCCGAGGAAGACGACGCGCTTCTCGCCCGTCCCGTAGCGTGCAAGGTAAGCCGCATGCGCCTCCCAGGCGTAGGCGAGCGGGTTATAGACGTGGGTCGCCGACGACGAGAAGTCGAGCGCATCCACCGCGGCGGAGAGCCGGCGGGCGGCGTCGATCAGGGATGCGGCGGTATGGGTGGCGACCTGTGCAGGGGTTGGCATTTCAGGAATCATTGAAGGGAACGTGGAACAATTTCGGGAAACATCGGCTGAGCTGATCTGCCGAAGCCGCCGTGATCAGCAGCCAGTCATCGCGAGCCCGTAGGGCGTGGCGATCCAGTGCCTGGGGCTGTGATCGGGTCGCCCGAGCTGGCGAGGCCGCGAATTCAGTCAGTCCGGGACGAATTGGGGCATCAATCTGTTCTCCTATCCCAAACGCGCAGGTTCCGCCGCATGCCACGGCGCCACCTTGAACAGCAGCACCATCCCCGGCAGCGCGAGCAGGGTGCACAAGAGGAAGAAGGCGAACCAGCCGAGGCCGTCGACCAGCCAGCCGGCCGAGGCATTGACCAGCGTGCGCGGCACCGCGGCGAGGCTCGTGAACAGCGCGAACTGCGTCGCCGTGTAGGCGGGGTGCGTGGCGCGCGCGATGAAGGCGACGAAGGCGGCGGTGCCGAGGCCGACGCCGAGCGCCTCGAGGCCGATCACCAGCGCCAGCGACCAGCGCTCGCCGGCGCCGATCTCCGGCTGCGGACCGAGCCAGGCGAGCCAGGCGAAGCCGAGGATCGAAACCACCTGGACGACGCCGAACAGCCACAGCGCGCGGTTGATGCCGAGCCTGACCATCCACAGCCCGCCGGCGAGCCCGCCGATCACCGCCGGCCACAGTCCGGCGTTCTTGGCGATGAGGCCGATGTCGGTCTTGGTGAAGCCCATGTCGAGGTAGAACGGCGTCGCCAACGCGGTGCACAGCGAGTCGCCGAGCTTGTAGAGGAAGATGAAGGACAGCGTCAGCAGCGCGCCGCGGACGCCGGCGCGATCGATGAATTCGCGGAAGGGCTCGACCACCGCCTCGCGCAGCGTCTTCGGTGCTGCGCCGATCGACTGCGGTTCGCGGATGGCGAGCGCCATCAGCATGCCGGGAATCATGAACGCGGCGGTGATCCAGAACACCTCGCCCCAGGGCAGGCGGTCGGCGAGGATCAGCGACAGCGACCCGGGGACCAGCCCGGCGACGCGGTAGGCGTTCACATGCACCGAGTTGCCGAGGCCCAGCTCGCTTTCGCCGAGCAGTTCGCGGCGGTAGGCGTCGAGCGCGATGTCCTGCGTCGCCGAGAGGAAGGCGAGGATCGCAGCGAGCCACAGCACCGGGCCGATGTCGTCGTGCGGCGACAGCCCACCCAAGCTGCCGATCACGAGCAGCAGGCCGACCTGCGTCGCCAGCATCCAGCCGCGGCGGCGGCCGAGCTTGGGTAGCGCGAAGCGGTCGAGCAGCGGCGCCCAGAGGAACTTCCAGGTGTAGGGAAACTGGATCAGCGCGAAGAAGCCGATCGTCTTCAGATCGACGCCCTCGCTCCGCAGCCACGCCGGCAGCAGGTTGATCAGCAGGTAGAGCGGCAGGCCCGAACTGAAGCCGGTGAAGATGCAGATCAGCATCTTCCGCGAGAAGAGCGCGCGCTTCCAGTCCTGCGCTGAAGACGCCTCGGCAGGCTGCGCCGTAACCGCCATCAGCGGGCGCGGCCGAGCCGGTAGAAGACGAGGCTGCCGTTGAGGTTGGGGTCTTCGGCGACCGGCTCGCCCTGGTCGTCGAAGGCCAGCCGCTCGCGGATCTCGATGCCCATCTTCGCGCACAGTTCCTCGAAATCGACCAGCGTGAAGAAGCGCACGTTCGGCGTCTCGTACCACTCGTAGGGCAGGTTTTCCGAGACCGGCATGTGCCCGGCGTTGATCGCCGCGCGGTTGGCGCGGAAGGCAAAGTTGGGGAAGCTGACCACCACTTCGCGGCCGACGCGCAGCATCTCTTCGAGGATGTGCTCGGTGCCGTGCATCGCCTGCAGCGCCTGCGAGATGATCACGTGGTCGAAGGAGTCGTCCTCGAAGCCGAGGAGGCCGCGTTCGATGTCGATCTGGATCACGTCGACGCCGTTACGGATGCAGCCGAGCACGCGCTGCGCGTCGATCTCGACGCCGTAGCCGCTGACGTTCTTGGTTTCGCGCAGGTAGCGCAGCAGCGTTCCGTCGCCGCAGCCCAAGTCGAGCACGCGCTCGCCGGGCGGGATCCACTCGGCGATGACCGCGTAGTCGAAACGCGCTTCGGCGTCGGCGGAATACGAGGGAATCGGGTTCATGCCTCGATGTTCTCCAGGTAGGCGCGCAGCAGCGCGTGGTAGTGCGGGTCGTCGAGCAGGAACGAGTCGTGCCCGGCGGCACAGTCGATCTCGGCGTAGGCGACGCGGCGGCGGTTGTGCAGCAGCGCCTCGACGATCTCGCGCGAGCGCGCCGGCGAGAAGCGCCAGTCGGTCGAGAAGCTGGCGACGAAGAAGTTGGCGCGCGCCCGCGCCAGCGCCGCGTCGAGGCTGCCGTCGAAGTCGTAGGCGGGGTCGAAGTAGTCGAGCGCCCGGGTCATCATCAGGTAGGTGTTGGCGTCGAAGAAACCGGCGAACTTGTCGCCCTGGTAGCGCAGGTAGGACTCGACCTCGAACTCGACGTCGTAGTTGAAGCGGCGCTCGCCGTGACGCAGCTGGCGACCGAATTTCTCGCCCATCTGGTCGTCCGACAGGTAGGTGATGTGGCCGATCATGCGCGCCAGACGCAGTCCGCTGACCGGTACCACGCCGCGCTCGGCGTAATGGCCGGCGTGGAAGTCGGGGTCGGAGAGGATCGCCTGGCGCGCGACCTCGTTGAAGGCGATATTCTGTGCCGAGAGCTTCGGCGCCGAGGCGATCACCAGCGCGTGGCGGATGCGCTCGGGGAACTGGATCGACCACGCTAGCGCTTGCATGCCGCCCAAGCTGCCACCGATCACCGCTGCCCAGGCGTCGATGCCGAGCAGGTCGGCGAGGCGCGCCTGCGCGGTGACCCAGTCCTCGACCGTGACCAGCGGGAAGTCGGCGCCGTAGCGGCGGCCGGTGAGCGGGTTGGTCGACAGGGGGCCGGTCGAGCCATGACAGCCGCCCAGGTTGTTCACGCCGACGACGAAGAACTTGTTCGTGTCGAGCGGCTTGCCCGGGCCGACCAGGTTGTCCCACCAGCCGAGCGTCTTCGGATCGTCGCCATAGACGCCGGCGACGTGATGGCTGCCCGAGAGCGCGTGGCAGACGAGTACCGCGTTGCTGCGCGCGGCGTTGAGTTCGCCGTAGGTTTCATAGACCAGATCGAACGCGGGCAGCGAGGCCCCGCTCTTGAGCAGCAGCGGCGACGCGAAGTGCGCGCGCTGCGGTGTCACGCTACCGACGGAAAGGTTCTTGGACATGAGCGAAATCGCGTTGTTTGATGCAGGTTGGTCTGCAGGGCCGCTTTCCGGAAAAGCCGTGGCCGGAAAACAAAAAGCCCAGCCGGCAAAAGAGCGGACTGGGCTGCCCCGCTTTAGCCGTATTTGTTGAGCGCCCGCAAGCTGATCGGTCAAATCGGCGCTATGGACGAAACTTAATCCGCGCTGCCGCGGATGTCAATCGATGCCGCCCACGGGTACGGGGCGCCGCCGTCGGGGGCGGCGCAGCCTGCAGGACGCTCCGACAGCCGTCAGCCAAAGAGGTTCAGGCCTGCCTGCCCTCACACGAGACAGCCATGTGGGAGGGCAGGCGTGTCCACTTCCTGTGGTGTCAACTGGCAAGCGCCGCCTTCGCCGCCGCAAACGCGGCGTCGCCGTCGGTCGGCCGGCCGAGCGCGTTCAGCGACTCGGTCAGCGCTTCCAGGCAGAGGAGCACGTTCTCCTCGCGGCAGGAGTGTCCCATCAGCCCGAAGCGCCACACCTTGCCGGCCAGCGGCCCCAAGCCGGCACCGATCTCGAGGTTGAAGTTGTTGAGCAGGCGGCGGCGTAGTTCGGCGTCGTTCACGCCTTCCGGAATATGGACGGTGTTGAGTTGCGGCAGGCGCCATTCCTCGGGGACGACGAAGACGAGCCCCATCGCTTCGAGGCCGGCGCGCAGCATGCGGTGCATCCGGGCGTGGCGCGCCCAGGCGTTCTCGATACCTTCCTCGGCGAGCAGCACCAGCGACTCGTGCAGCGCGTACAGGTTGTTGATCGGCGCCGTGTGGTGGTAGGTGCGCTTGGCCGAGTTCCAGTAGTCGAGCACCAGGTTGAGATCCATGAACCAGCTCTGCACCTTGCGCGAGCGGCCCTTGATGCGTTCCTGCGCGGCGGCGGAGAAGGTCACCGGCGACAGGCCGGGGGCGCTCGACAGGCACTTCTGGCTGCCCGAATAGACGGCGTCGAGGCCCCAGTCGTCGACGCGTAGTTCGCAGCCGGCGAGCGAGGTGACCGTGTCGGCGATGGTCAGCGCGCCGTGGCGGCGGGCGATCTCGGCCAGCGTCTTCGCGTCCGAGCGCGCGCCGGTCGAGGTCTCCGCGTGCACGAAGGCGAGCACGCGCGTGTCGGGGTTGGCCTTGAACGCGTCCTCGACCTTCTGCGGGTCGACCGGCATTCCCCAGGGGTCGTCGACGATCACCGCGACGCCACCGGCGCGCTCGACGTTCTCGATCATGCGGCCGCCGAAGACGCCGTTACGACAGACGATCACCTTGTCGCCGGGCTCGACCAGGTTGTCGAAGCAGGTCTCCATGCCGACCGAACCCGGGCCGGAGACGGGGAAGGTCAGCTCGTTCTTGGTCAGGAAGGCGTAGCGCAGCAGTTCCTTCAGTTCGTCCATCATTCCGACGAAGGTCGGGTCGAGGTGGCCGACGGTCGGCCGCGACAGCGCGGCGAGCGTGCGCGGGTGCAGGTCGGACGGACCGGGGCCCATCAGCGTGCGCTGCGGCGGGGCGAAGGAAGCGAAGGACGGGCGTGCGGAGTGGGTGGCGCTCATCGGGTCGGGACCTTTGTCTGATCAGTGGGTTGGTGGGAGTTTGGCGTGAAACTGCGAAGGGCCGAAGTGCTGGCCGGAACTACAGCCCGTCATCGCGAGGCCGAAGGGCGTGGCGATCCAGTGCGTAGGGCTGCGTAATTTGAAGAACGAACTGGATTGCCACGGCGCTGCGCGCCTCGCAATGACGGAATCGACGCGAATGCGCGCGTTTCATGGAAGGGGTCGGCGAACATCGTCGTGTCGCAATTACGGGGACGTGATATGTGCTTCCCTTGTGCGGCATCCGCTTCAGTCGTCGGCCTCGCTGACGACGCGGAACGGCAGCCGGTTGTCCGACAGCGTCAGCAGTTCGGGCGGGTCGAAGGCCTCGTCGCCGTCGCCCGGCGCCGGGACGGTGCCGGCCTTGAGGCCGATGTAGTCGTAGAGCGAGCGGTCGGCGAGATGCGAGGGGACGACGTTCTGCAGCGCGGTGAACACGGCCTCGGTGCGGCCGGGGAAGCGCCTGTCCCAGTCGGCCATCATCTCGCGGATCTTCTGCCGCTGCAGGTTCGGCTGCGAGCCGCACAGGTTGCACGGGATGATCGGGAATTCCATGCCGCGCGCGAAGGCGGCGATGTCGGCTTCCGACGAGTAGGCGAGCGGGCGGATGACGATGTGCGCGCCGTCGTCGGTGACGAGCTTCGGCGGCATCGCCTTCAGCTTGGCGGCGAACAGCAGGTTGAGGAACAGCGTGTGCACGATGTCGTCGCGGTGATGGCCGAGCGCGATCTTGTTGCAGCCGAGTTCCTTGGCGACGCGGTAGATGACGCCGCGGCGCAGGCGCGAGCAGAGCGAGCAGGTCGTCTTGCCGGCCGGGATCTTCTCCTGGACGATCGAGTAGGTGTCCTGCTCGACGATGCGGAACTCGACGCCGAGCTTGCGGAAGTGCTCGGGCAGGATGTCCGCCGGGAAGCCGGGCTGCTTCTGGTCGAGGTTCATCGCGATCAGGCGGAACTTGATCGGCGCGCGCTGCTGCAGCGTCATCAGCAGCGAGAGCAGCGTGTGCGAGTCCTTGCCGCCGGAGACGCAGACGAGGACGGTGTCGCCGTCCTCGATCATGTTGTAGTCGGAGATCGCCCGACCGACGTCGCCGAGCAGGCGTTTTTGCAGGCGTTGCAGATTGCGTGAGGGGGTCATGAGAGATGCACGGTGCGGCCGCCATCGACGTTGATGACCTGGCCGGTGATGTAGGGAGCTTCGGCGAGCAGGAAGTGCACGGTACGCGCGATGTCTTCCGGACTGCCTTCGCGCTTGAGCAGGGTGTGCTCGACGATGCGCCGGCGCTCGTCGGCGGGGAAGGCATCGTCGTCGGGCCACAGGATCGGCCCCGGCGCGACGGCGTTGACCCGGACCTGCGGTCCGAGTTCGATCGCCAGCGCGCGCGTCAGGCCGAGCAGGCCGGCCTTCGCCGCGCAGTAGAGCGCGTAGCCGGCGAGCGGGCGTTCGGCGTGGATGTCGGTGATGTTGACGACGGCACCGCGCGCGTCGGCGAGGTAAGGCGCTGCCGCCTGCGTCAGGAACAGCGGCGCCTTCAGGTTGCTGCCGATGAGGTCGGTCCAGGCCACCTCGTCGATGGTGCCGACCGGGGTGAGGAAGAAGCTGGAGGCGTTGTTGACCAGCGCGTCGAGACGGCCGAAATGGCTCACCGTGTCCTCGACCAGCCGCGAGAAGCTAGTCGTGTCGAGCAGGTCGGCCTGCACCGAAGCCGCCGAAGCGGGACGCCGCGCATTCAGTTCGTCCACCAGCGCCTGCGCGTCGTCCGCCGCACTGCGGTAGTGGATGACGACGCGCGCGCCGGCGGCGTGCAGTTCGCGCGCGATGGCGCTGCCGACGCGCTTTGCCGCTCCCGTAATCAAGACCACTTCGCCGTTCACCCGATACCTCCTCTCGTGCAGGGAAGCAGATTCTAACGGATTAACCGACGGCGGCGCGGTGCGCACGCGGCGGCAGCCCGGTGATCAGGCGACCCGCCAGGCCGGGACGAGCTCGACCCGTGACGTCAGCGGCAGGACTTCGCTGCAGAGGCAGATGAGCGCTCCCTGCCCGACTTCCAGGCCCAGAGTTTCGAGGACGGAGAAATGACGGACCGCATCGCGCCCCGGTTGTGCCGTCTTCCTGATCTCGATCGGGTAGGCCTTGCCGTCACGAACGATCAGCGCGTCGATTTCCTTCTGATCCTTGTCCCGATAGTAGTAAAGGGGGGCCTCCTTGCCGTTATGCCAGTAGCTCTTCAGCAGTTCGGAGATGACCCAGGTCTCGAACATGGCACCGGCCATGGCACCGGCTTCGAGAGTGGCCGGGCTGCTCCACTGCGTGAGGTAGGCTGCCAGACCGGTGTCGAGGAAATACAGCTTGGGGGTCTTGACCAGTCGTTTGGACAGGTTGCTGTGGTAGGGTTCAAGCAGCCAGACGATGCCGGAGGCGACCAGAATAGAGAGCCAGTGCTTGGCCGTATTCGGCGCCACCCCGACATCGCGCGCCATGTCGGAGAGATTGAGGAGTTGCGCAGTGCGGGCAGCGGCGCTGCGCAAGAAACGGGTAAACGCCATCAGGTCGCCGACCTGCGCAAGATCGCGAATGTCTCGCTGCAGATAGGTCTGTAGGTACGAACTGTAAAACAGGTCGTGATCTACGGCTTCGCCTCCGGGCGTTGACAGAGCCGGAAAGGCGCCACGCCAGATGCGTTCGTAAACCCAGGCCAGAGCCGAGGTGCTTGCATCGGGCCAAGTAGCGTCACCGTGCGGATTTCCGGGCAGGAACGAGGGTGTTGACGTTCCGAGTTCGAGGGCTTCGCTCGTCGATAGCCCCTGCAGGTGCATGATGGCGACACGGCCAGCCAGTGATTCCGAGAGGTTCCGCATCAGATGGAAAGGCTGCGACCCGGTTAGCCAGTAAAGACCTTTTTCGCCTCGCGCATCGATCGCCTCCTTGAGCAAGGGGAACAAGCCGGGGGCATACTGTATCTCGTCGATCAACAGTGGTGCCGGAAATCGCTGCAGGAAGAGCGCCGGCTCTTCGCGCGCCAGACTGAGCAACAGCGGGTTGTCCAGTGTGACGTAGTGCCTGTGTCTTCCTCTGCTGTTCTCCCGTTCGCACAGCGCCTTGAGCAGGGTCGTCTTGCCGACCTGACGTGGCCCGGACAGCATGATCGCGGGAAACTGCTCGCTTGCCCTGTCGATGAAGGATTCGAGCGTGCGCGGGAGGTAGTTGCTTGGCATTTTTCGTCCAATTTGCAGTTTCACTGCATTATAGACGGAGCCGGGGCGGGGTCAGGTCTCCAAATGTCGCGGGAGGTTTCTGCTCGGGATCAGCGCCTCCGTCCACCCCAGCGCCGCGAGCAGCGCGGCGAATTCGCCTTCGAGCGGTGCGACGAGGTTGAGCGGCTCGCCGGTCATGGGGTGAGCGAGCCTCAGCCGCGTGCACGCGAGCAGCATCCGCCGGCAGCCGAAGACTTCCTGGAACAGGCGGTTGTGCCGTCCCTTGCCGAAGGTCGAGTCGCCGATGATCGGGTGCGCGATGTGCTTCAGGTGGCGGCGGATCTGGTGGCGGCGGCCGGTCTGCGGGCTCAGTTCGAGCAGGGCGTAGCGGCTGGTCGGATAGCGATCGACCGCGTAAGGCAGTTCGCAGGTTGCCAGCCGGCGATAGTCGGTGACGGCGTCCTGCGCTTCCTCGCTGGCGTCCTCGCCGACCCACTCGGCGTCGTCGCGGCGCCGTGTGAGCGCGTGGTCGATGCGGCCCGATTCCGGCGGATGGCCGCGCACCACGGCGAGATAGGTCTTCGCCACTTCCTGGCGCTCGAACAGCGCGCCTGCCAGCCGCGCGCTGTCGCGATCGAGCGCGAACAGCAGCACGCCCGAGGTGCCGCGGTCGAGCCGATGCACGGGGTGCACGTGGCGACCGATCTGGTCGCGCAGCATCTGCACGGCGAAGCGCGTCTCGTGGCGGTCGAGCTCGCTGCGGTGCACCAGCAGCCCGGCAGGCTTGTGGATGGCGACGAAGTGCTCGTCGCGGAAGAGGATGGTCAGCATGGGAGCGCATCTTATCCCAGGCCGTCCCCCGTCCACTTGCGTGCAGGCGCCGCATGCCGCCGGCGGGAAACCGATTTGGAATAATCCTATGATGATAAGATCAGCGTAACAAGCTCGCCGGTCGTCATGACCGGGCGTCCGTTCCGCGCTGGTGCGGGTTCTCCCGCACGGTGGCCTGTTCGACGAAGGAGGAAAACGTGTCCGTCATCGGCATCGACCTGGGTACCTCGAATTCCGCCGCTGCCGTGCTGCGTGGCGGCCGTCCCGTGATCATCCCGAGCGCCGAGGGCATCAGCCTCGGCGGCAAGGCTTTCCCGAGTTACGTCGCGCTCGGCGCCGACGGCCAGATGCTGGTCGGCGAAGCAGCGCGGCGGCAGGCCGCCAGCAACCCGGAAGGGACCGCGACGGCGTTCAAGCGGCGCATGGGACGGCGCGAAACGATCCGCCTGCGCGACCGCGAATTCTCGCCCGAGCAGCTGTCGGCCTTCCTGCTGCAGAAGATCAAGCGCGACGCCGAAGCCTTCCTCGGCGAGCCGGTCACCCACGCCGTCGTCACCGTCCCCGCCTACTTCGACGACAACCAGCGCTCGGCGACCAAGGACGCGTGCCGGATCGCCGGGCTGGAGGTCGACCGCCTGGTCAACGAGCCGACCGCCGCGGCGCTGGCCTACGGGCTCGACCGCTTGAGCCAGGAGCTGCGCATCGCCGTCATCGACTTGGGTGGCGGCACGCTCGACGTCACCGTGATGGAATTCGGCAAGGGCGTCTTCGAGGTCAGGTCGACCAGCGGCGATACCCAGCTGGGCGGCACCGACATGAACCAGGCGCTGTTCGAGCACCTCGCCGCGCGTTTCCGCGAGCAGTCGGGAATCGACGTGCGCGCCGACCGCAAGGCGGCGGCGCGGCTGATGGAGGCCGCCGAGATCGCCAAGATCGAACTGACCAGCACGCCGACCACCCATCTGAGCCTGCCCTACCTGGCCGCGCTAGGCGGCGAGCCGCGCCACCTCGAACTGGATCTGACGCGCAGCGAACTCGAACGCATCGTGCGCCCGGTGATCGACCGCTGCCGCGCTCCGGTCGAGCAGGCCTTGCGCGACGCCGGCATCACGCCGAAGGAGATCGACCGCATCGTCTTCGTCGGCGGACCGACGCGGATGCCGGCGGTGCGCGCGTACTTCGAGGAGATCTTCGGGCGCCAGTCGGAGATGGGCGTCGACCCGATGGAATGCGTCGCCAGCGGCGCCGCGATCCAGGCCGGGGTGCTCGCCGGCGACGTCGGCGACATCGTCCTCGTCGACGTGACGCCGCTGACGCTTGGCGTCGAGACCCTGGGCGGCGTCGCCACCTCGCTGATCGCCAGGAACACGCCGGTTCCGGTCAGGCGTACCGAGAACTTCACCACCGCCGCCGACATGCAGACCAGCGTCACCGTCCATGTCTTCCAGGGCGAGCGGCCGATGGCGCGCGACAACACCAGCCTCGGCGAATTCAGCCTCGACGGGCTGGTGCCGGCGCCGCGTGGCGTGCCGAAGATCGAGGTCACCTTCGACATCGACGCCAGCGGCATCCTCGACGTCACCGCCCGCGACACGGCCACCGGCAAGTCGCAGTCGATCCACATCAGCGGCTCGACGCGTCTGCCGGAATCCGACAAGCAGCGCATGATCAGGGACGCCGAGAAATACGCCGACGCAGACAGGAAGCGGCGCGAGGAGGCCGAGAAGCTCAACGACGCCGACTCGACCTGCTACCAGGCCGAGAAACTCCTCGCCGAGTTCGGCGAGAAGCTGACCGCCGAGATGCGCTCAGGCATCGAGGCGGCACTGCGCGAGACGCGCGAAGCGCTGGGCCGGCACGAGGCGCAGCTCGCCACCGAGCGCGCCGAGAGGCTGCGCAAGCTGGTCAAGGAAGCCGGCGTCGTCGTCTATGCGCAGAGCGGCGCCGGCGGCGTCTACACCGAGCGGCCCTACCAGGCGCCTGATGCCAAGGCCACGGCGCAGGGGGGGAACGGTCCGCGCGTGGTGGACGCCGACTACAAGGAATCGCGCTGAGCCGCCGGCCCAGCGCCCGGAAGAGCGAGGTCGCGCATGGCTGCCGCCACCCAGCGCGATTACTACGAGGTTCTCGGCGTCGCCCGCGACGCCGGGCAGAAGGCGATCAAGGACGCTTTCCGCACGCTCGCGCTCAAGTATCACCCGGACCGCAACCCGGGCGCCGAGGAGCGCTTCAAGGAGATCGCCGAAGCCTACGCCGTGCTCTCCGATCCGAAGAAGCGGGCCGATTACGACCACCGCGGCTTCGCCGGCGTCGCCGGCTTCTCGCCCGAAGACCTGTTCGGCGGCATCGACTTCGAGGACATCTTCGGCCGCGGCGACTTCGGCTTCGGTGCGGGAGGGCTGTTCGAACGCTTCTTCCATCGCCAGCCGCCCGGTCCGCCGCGCGGGGACAACGCCGAGATCGAAATCGTCATCCCCTTGGCCAAGGTCGTCTCCGGCGGCGAGGAGGCCATGCACTTGCGGCACCCGCGTGCCTGCCCGGACTGCCACGGCAGCGGCGCCGAGAAGGGAACGGCGCCACGCGAATGCCCGGACTGCGGCGGCTCGGGCCGGCGGACCATCAGCCAGCAGCGTAGCCAGCGCGGCAGCGAGGTAGTGATCCAGCAGATCGGCATCTGCCCGGCTTGCCACGGGCGCGGCCACATCATCGACCATCCCTGCGCGCGCTGCGGCGGTCGCGGCCAAGTGCTCGAGGAAGAGACGCTGACGGTGAATATCCCGGTCGGCGTTGCGGAAGGCATGGCGCTGCGCATTCCCGGTCGTGGCCTGCCGAGCCCGGTCCCCGGCGGCGCCCCCGGCGACCTCTTCGTCGTCGTGCGCAGCGCCGACGACCCGCGGTTCCTGCGCAACGGCGCCGACCTCTGGCACAGCGCCGAGATCGGACCGGTCGACGCCGTCCTCGGTACCGAGCTGGAGGTGCCCACCCTCGACGGCAAGGTCGAGGTCTCGGTTCCTGCCGGCACCCAGCCCGACGCCGCGCTGCGCCTGCGCGGCAAGGGCCTGCCGCAATACGGCGGCGGCGAGCGTGGCGACCTCTACCTGCGCCTGCATCTGCGCATCCCGGAAAGCATTTCGGCCGACGAGCGCAGGCTCTGGGAACAGCTGCGCCTGCTGTCGCCGGACCGGAAATGATTCGTCCCCGCATCCGCATTGACCCACAGCAGAACGAGCGAGCCCATCATGTCAGCCAATTCAGCCACCTCAGCCAGCGCAGCGATCTCCCCACTCCAGCCCAGCCAGCTTCTCCGCCGCTGCGACCCGGAATTGCTGCCCTTCACCACCACTGCCGAGCTCACCGAGTGCGCGGACACGGTCGGCCAGGGACGCGCCATCGGCGCGCTGAACTTCGGCGTCGACATGCGCCGCCCCGGCTACAACCTGTTCATCCTCGGCAACCCCGGTAGCGGTCGCCACACCCTGGTGCGCAAGCTGCTCGAAGCCAGGGCGCGCGCCGAAGACACGCTGGTGGACTGGTGCTACGTCAACAACTTCGCCGAGCCGAGCCTGCCACGCCTGCTGCGCCTGCCCGCCGGTCGCGGCAACGCGCTCAAGCAGGACATGCAGAAGTTCATCACCGAGCTGCCGCAGGCGATCGTCGCCGGCTTCGAGACCGAGGAGTTCCACAACCGCGTCGAGGCGATCCGCCAGGAACTGAAGGACAAGGAAAGGGAGGCGCTCTCCGAACTGGGGCAGTCGGCTTCCGAGAACAAGATCGCGCTCCTGCGCACGCCCAACGGTTTCGTCTTCGCGCCGATGAAAGGCGACGAGGCGATGGAGCCGGACGAGTTCGACCGGTTGCCTGACGACGAGAAGCAGCGCATCGGCAAGCTGATCAGCGAGTACGGCGAACGCATGGGCAAGCTGATGCACCAGTTCCCGCGCTGGCGGCGCGAGAACCAGGAACGCGTGAAGACGGTCGGCCAGGACACCATGCGCCTGGCGGTCGGTCACCTGATCGAGGAACTCAAGGAGCGCTACGCCGACATCCCGGAAGTGCTCGACTTCCTCGAACAGGTCATGGCCGACGTGGTCGAGGTCGGCGAGGCCTTCCGCGAGCAGCCTAAGCCCGACGGCGATCCCGGCGACACGGTGATGGGCGGCACCCTCTCGGTCGGCCGCTACCGGGTGAACCTGCTGGTCGACAACAGCGCCACCGAGGGCGCGCCGGTGGTGTTCGAGGACAACCCGATGTACCCCAACCTGGTCGGGCGCATCGACCACATCGCGCACATGGGCATGCTGACGACCAACTTCACGCTGATCAAGCCCGGCGCGCTGCACCGCGCCAACGGCGGCTACCTGGTGCTCGACGCGCTCAAGGTGCTGCTCCAGCCCTACGCGTGGGAGGGACTGAAGCGCGCCTTGCGTTCGGGCCAGATCCGCATCGAGTCGCTGGGACAGGTGTTCGGCTTCGGCAGCACCGTGGCGATGGAGCCCGAACCGGCGCCGCTCTCGGTCAAGGTGGTGCTGATCGGCGAGCGCCGCCTCTACTACCTGCTCAGGCACTACGACCCGGACTTCTCCGAGCTGTTCAAGATCGCCGCCGACTTCGAGAACGAGCTGCCGCGCGACGACGAGCACACCCGGCACTACGCCTGCTTCATCGCCACGCTGGCGCGCGAGGCGCAAGCGCTGCCGCTCGAACGTGCCGCGGTGGCGAGGCTGATCGAGCACGCGGCGCGCCTGGCCGACGACGCCGAGAAGCTGAGCGCCGACCGGCGCCGCATCGCCGACCTGGTGCACGAAGCCGATCACTACGCGCGCAGCGCCGGCCGTCAGGCGATCGCGCTTGCCGATGTCGAGGCCGCGCTGAAGGCGCAGATCGTCCGCGCCGACCGCCTGCGCGGCACCGTGCACGAGCACATCCTGCGCGACAACCTGCTGATCGCCGTCGCCGGCAGCCAGGTCGGCCAGGTCAATGGCCTGGCGGTGATCGACCTCGGCGACTTCAGGTTCGCGCACCCGGTGCGCATCACCGCCACTGCGCGCATCGGCGAAGGCAAGGTGGTCGACATCGAGCGCGAGTCCGAACTGGGCGGTGCCATCCACTCGAAGGGGGTGATGATCCTCGCCTCCTTCCTCGGCGCGCGCTACGCGTCCGAGCGGCCGCTGTCCCTGGCGGCGAGCCTCGTCTTCGAGCAGTCCTACGGGCCGGTCGAGGGCGACAGCGCCTCGCTCGCCGAACTGTGCGCGCTCTTGTCGGTGCTCGCCGGCGTCGGCATCAGGCAGTCGCTGGCGATGACGGGGTCGGTGAACCAGCTCGGTCGCGTGCAGGCGATCGGTGGCGTCAACGAGAAGATCGAGGGCTTCTTCGATATCTGCGCGGCGCGCGGGCTTTCCGGCGACCAGGGCGTGCTGATCCCGGCCGCCAACGTCAAGCACCTGATGCTGCGCGAGGACGTCGTCGCCGCCTGCAGTGCCGGCC
Source organism: Rhodocyclus purpureus (assembly GCF_016653115.1). Lineage (GTDB taxonomy): Bacteria > Pseudomonadota > Gammaproteobacteria > Burkholderiales > Rhodocyclaceae > Rhodocyclus > Rhodocyclus purpureus. The sequence continues at coordinate 24,905 of NZ_NHRX01000032.1, read as the reverse complement.
GCTTCCACATCCATGCGGTCGAGGACGTCGATCAGGCGATCGAGCTGCTCACCGGCGTTGCCGCCGGACAGCCCGACGAAAACGGAGAATTCCCTGCAGGCAGCATCAACCGGCGCGTCGGCGACAGGCTCGCCAGGCTGGCGTCGCTGCGCAAGGATTTCGGCAGCGAGCCGGCCAGGGAAAGCGCCGCGCCGCCGGCCACCGCCAGCGTGCCGGCGGAGCCGACGGGGGTCGGCGCCGCACCCGATTTCCTCCGCCCGCGCGCTGGCTTATGATGGTAGCGGCTACCCGGGGACCTTGAACATGAACAAGAAACTCATCCTGAGCGCTGCCGCCGTCGTCGTTGTCGCTGCCGCCGGGTACGCCTGGCTGCACAGGGACGACGCAGCGCCGAAGGCCATCACGCTGAACGGCAACGTCGACATCCGCCAGGTCGAGCTGGCCTTCAACGCCAGCGGACGCATTTCCGGCATCGAGGTCAGGGAGGGCGACCGGGTCAGCGCCGGGCAGTTGCTGGCACGCATCGACAGCGAACGGCTGCGCCTCTCGCTGCAGCAGGCCGAGGCGCAGGCCGCCGCGCAGCAGCAGGTGCTCGCCCGCAACGAGGCCGGGTCGCGCCCCGAAGAAATCCGCCAGGCGCGTGCGCAGCGCGACGCCGCGCGCGCTTCCGTGCAGGACGCCGAGCAGGTGTACCAGCGCCAGCTGGGCCTCGCCGAGCGCGGTTTCATCTCGCAGCTGCAGGTCGACAACTCGCGTTACGCGCTCGACAAGGCGCGCGCGCAGTTCCTCGCTGCCGAGGAGACGGCGCGCCTGGTCGAACTCGGGCCGCGCAAGGAGGACATCGCCGGCGCCCGCGCGACGCTCGCGGCCGCCGAAGCCGCCGTCGCGCAACTGCGCCGCGACATCGCCGAGACCGAGCTGCGTGCGCCGTCGGCCGGCGTCATCGACAAGCGCATCCTCGAAAGCGGCGACATGGCGTCGCCGCAGAAGCCGGTGTTCACGCTGGCCCTGACCGAACCGCTCTGGGTCCGCGTCTGGCTGCCCGAGACGCAGCTCGGTCGCGTTCCGGTCGGCGCCAGCGCCAGTGTGCATACCGACAGCCATCCGCAGAAGACCTACCGCGCCTGGGTCGGCTACGTCTCGCCCGCCGCCGAGTTCACGCCGAAGTCGGTGGAAACTGCCGACATCCGTTCCAGCCTCGTCTACCAGACGCGCGTCTATGTCTGCGCTGGCGCCGACGAACTGCGCCAGGGCATGCCGGCGACGGTGACGATCAGCCTCGACCAGGCGGCGCGCTCGCCGGAGGCCTCGCCCTGCGCGGATGGAGCGGCGGTGAGGCCGGCAGAAAAGGCTGCGGCCGGCTGATGGTCTGACGACCCTTGGACCGCAACGCGCCTGTGCATCCTTCCCGCCATGTCTGACCTTGCCCTTCCGGTCCTCGTCGCCGAGAGTCTGACCAAGACCTTCGTCAGCGGCACCCAGCGCAGCGAGGCGCTCAAGGCAGTGAGCTTCGCGATCCGCCCCGGCGCCGTCACCGGGCTGATCGGTCCCGACGGCGCCGGCAAGACGACGCTGATGCGGCTCGCCGCCGGCCTGCTCGTCCCCGACGCGGGCAGCGTACAGGCGCTCGGACTCGATTCGACGCGCGATTCGCTGGCGGTGCAGGCCGCGCTCGGTTACATGCCGCAGCGCTTCGGGCTCTACGAGGACCTCTCCGCGCAGGAAAACCTCGACCTCTACGCCGACCTGCAGGGCGTGCCGAAGGCGGTGCGCAGCGAGCGCTATGCCGAGCTGATGCACATGACCGGGCTGGCGCCTTTCGTCGACCGGCTGGCCGGCCGCCTGTCGGGCGGGATGAAGCAGAAGCTCGGCCTCGCCTGCACGCTGGTGCGTCCGCCGCGCCTGCTGCTGCTCGACGAACCGACCGTCGGCGTGGACCCCGTTTCGCGGCGCGAACTGTGGGCGATCGTCGACCGGCTGGTCGGCGAAGAGGGGATGAGCGTGCTCCTGTCGACCGCCTACCTCGACGAGGCCGAGCGTTGCAGCGAGGTTATCGTCCTGCACCAAGGCAGGATCCTCGACCAGGGCCCGCCGGGAGCGATGAGCGCGCGCATGGCCGGCCGGACCTGGTCGATCACGGCGGCCGGGAGGGGCAAGCGTGACCTGCAGATGCGGCTGGCGCGTACCCACGGCGTCGTCGATGCGCTGGTCCAGGGCGAGCGCATCCGGCTGGTGAGCGAGGGAACGCAGATCCCGGATGCCCTCGGCACGCTGCTCGCCGGCGAGGGTGCGACGATCACGCCGGTACCGCCACGCTTCGAGGACTACGTCATCGACCTGCTGCGCGAACCCGGCGCCGGCGCGCAGGATCCGATCCCCGTGGGAGCTGCGGCAGCCGCGAATTCGGCGGTCGATCCTTCGCGCCTTACGGCGCTCCCACAGGATCCCGACGTGGCGCGCGACGCTGACGGCCACGAATCCCCGGCGGTCATCCACGTGCGCGAGCTCGTCCGCCGCTTCGGCGACTTCCAGGCCGTCGCCGGCGTCAGCTTCGAAGTCCGTCGCGGCGAGATCTTCGGGCTGCTCGGTGCCAACGGCGCCGGCAAGTCGACCACCTTCCGCATCCTCTGCGGCCTGCTGCCGGCTTCCGCCGGCCATGTCGAGGTCGCCGGCCACGACCTGCGCCATGCGGCGGCGTCGGCGCGCGCGCGCATCGGCTACATGGCGCAGAAGTTCTCGCAGTACGGCAACCTCTCGGTCGGACAGAACCTCGTCTTCTTCGCCAAGGCCTACGGGCTCGACGGCGAGAAGCGCGCCGAGCGGCTGGCCTGGGCGGAAGCCGAGTTCGACCTCGCGCGTTACCGCGAGCAGCTCGCCGGCGAACTGCCGCTCGGCTACAAGCAGCGCCTGGCGATGGCCTGCGCGCTGATGCACGAGCCCGAAATCCTCTTCCTCGACGAACCGACCTCCGGCGTCGACCCGCTGGCGCGGCGCGAGTTCTGGCAGCGCATCAACGCACTCGCGGTCGCCGGCGTCACCGTGCTGGTGACGACGCATTTCATGGAGGAGGCCGAATACTGCGACCGGCTGCTGATCATGGCCGCCGGTCGCATCCTGACCATGGGCGAACCGGCCGCGATCAAGGCCGGCGCGCGCTCGCCCGGGCATCCCGACCCGAGCATGGAAGAGGCGTTCATCCGCCAGGTCGAGGAGGCCGCATGAAGCGACTGCGCGACTGGCTGCGCCGACCCCGGGTGATGCGCGTCTCGGCGCTGGTGAGGAAGGAATTCCTGCAGATCGTCCGCGACCCGAGCAGCATCGCGATCGCCTTCCTGATGCCGCTGTTCCTGCTGCTGCTGTTCGGCTACGGCGTCTCGCTCGACGCCGACCATGTCCCGGTCGCCTTCGTCGCCGAGCAGCCCGGGGCCGACACGGAAGACTTCCGCAGCAGCCTGGCGGGCAGCCACTATTTCGCGCTCAAGACGCTCCCGACGATGCCGGAAGCCGAGCAGGCGCTGCGCAGGGGCAAGGTCAACGCGATCGTCCGCCTGCGTGCCAACTTCGGCGAGGAACTGCGCCGCAGCGACGGCGCGCCGATCCAGCTGATCGTCAACGGTGTCGACGCCAATACCGCCCGCCTGAACCAGGGCTATGTCGAGGGCGCCTGGGGCAACTGGCTGATGCGGCGCGCGGCCAGCCTGGGCGTCGACATGAAGGTGCCGGTGCAACTCGAACAGCGCATCTGGTTCAACAGCGAGCTGAAGAGCCGCAACTTCCTGGTGCCGGGGCTGGTCGCGATCATCATGACCCTGATCGGCGCGTTGCTCACCGCGCTGGTGATGGCGCGCGAGTGGGAGCGCGGGACGCTCGAAGCGCTCCTGGTGACGCCGGTGAGCATGAGCGAGATCCTGCTCGGTAAGATCGTCGCTTACTTCACGCTCGGCACCGGCGGCATGCTGCTCACCGTCGCGCTTGCCGTCTGGCTGTTCGAGGTGCCGCTGCGCGGCTCGTTCTGGCTGCTGTGGACCTGTGCCTCGCTGTTCCTGCTGGCGGCGCTCGGCATGGGGCTGACCATCTCGACGGTCTCGCGCAGCCAGTTCGTCGCCGGCCAGATCGCGATCATCGGCACCTTCCTGCCGGCCTTCCTGCTCTCGGGCTTCATCTTCGACATCGACAGCATGCCGGCGCCGATCCAGGCGGTGACGCACCTCGTCGTCGCGCGTTACTTCGTCTCCATCGTGCAGACCCTGTTCCTCGCCGGCGACGTCTGGGCCGTGGTGCTGCCGAACGCGCTGGCGCTGGTGCTGATGGCGGTGATCTTCCTCGGCATCACCTGGCGCAAGTCGAAGAAACGGCTGGAGTGATCGTGATGTGGACCCGCATCCTCGCGCTCATCGTCAAGGAATTCCTCGCGCTCCTGAAGGATCCGCGCAGCCGCTCGGTGCTGGTCGTGCCACCCCTGATCCAGCTGATCGTCTTCGGCTACGCCGCCAGCTTCGAGCTGAAGGAGATCCCCTTCGCCGTGTACAACCAGGATCGCGGCGCGATCTCGCGCGATTTCGAGGCCACCTTCGTCGGCGCGCCGGCCTTCCGCCGCGTCGCGACGATCACCGACGACAGCCAGATTGCGCCGCTGATCGACAGCCGGCAGGCGATGCTGGTCGTGCGCATCGGCCAGCGCTTTTCCGCCGACCTGTTGTCGGGCGATTCCGCGCCCGTGCAGCTGATCGTCGACGGGCGCAACTCGAACACGGCGATGATCGCGACCAACTACGTGAACAGCATCGTGAACCGCTTCAACGAGGACTGGATCGAAGCGCGCGGGCAGCCCGAGATGCCGGCCCGCCTGGAAGTGCGCGCCTGGTTCAACCCGAACCTCGACAGCCACTGGTATTTCATCCCCGGAATCATCGGCATGCTGGCGCTGGTGACGACGATCATGGTGACGGCGATGACCGTCGCGCGCGAACGCGAACAGGGCACCTTCGACCAGTTGCTGGTGACGCCGCTGCGTCCCGGCGAGATCCTGCTCGGCAAGGCGCTGCCGGGCTTCCTGATCGGGATGGTGCAGGGAACGGTGATCTTGCTGATCACGGTCTTGTGGTTCGAGGTGCCGCTGCGTGGCAGCCTGACGGCGCTCTACGCCGGCCTCGCGCTGTTCCTGCTCTCGGGCGTCGGCGTCGGCCTGCTTATCTCCTCGCTCGCGGTCACCCAGCAGCAGGGCCTGCTCGGTGCCTTCATGTTCATGGTGCCGGCGATCACCCTGTCGGGCTTCGCGACGCCGATCGCCAACATGCCCGAGTTCGTGCAGGCCGTGACCCTGATCGACCCCCTGCGCTACTTCCTCATCATCCTGCGCAAGGTCTTCCTCGAAGGCGCCGGTTTCGACGTGCTCACCGCGCAGTTGTGGCCGATGGCGCTGATCGGCACCTGCTCGCTGGCGCTGGCGAGCTGGCTGTTCAGGCACCGGATGTACTGAGCAGGCCGGCTCCGCGCCACGCGCCTTCGCTGGCAGCGGAGCGTCGCGATCGAGTTCCCCGTGCGGCTACGGCATGCTGAATGAAATCGGCGTGATCTGCCGCCTCAGCTCGCGCGTGAGGTCCATCGCGAAGGGATGTTCCTCCCGCGACAGGCCCTTGCGATTCTCGATCATGAAGACCGTGCGTTCGGGTTTGCGCAATTCCTTGAACTCGGCACCGTATTTCACCAGCAAGGCGCGTGTCGCGTCGGCGTCCTCCGGGCGGACGGTGATGCGGATCGCCTTGCCGACATCCGGCAGTTGGCTGGCCGCCTGTCTCGCGCGCGCGACGGCCGCGCTGCCAGGCTCGGCGGCGAGCACGCCCGCGCTCGGGTATTGGGCGAACAAGGCGTTCCAGAGGACGCGCTGCGTCCCGTCGGTCCAGGCGCGGAAATTGGGATCGAAGGAAAAGACGATGCTGCGTCCGGTCCCGATCGGCTCGTCGATGATCGCCGCGCTGCCGCGCAATTCGTCGACGCCGATCGACTGGCCCGATGTCTCGCCGACCAGGTCGCCCGCCGGGAAGAAGGCCGCGGTGTTGCCGAGGCCGGGGCTCATGATCTCGTCGTCGGCGTACATCAGCCACAAGGGAGTGGTCGCGTTCGGGTCTGCCGAACAGTCCGGCGGCAGCGCGGGGATGCCGGCGGCGAGAGGACTGCACGCCTTGAGCCTGGCGCGGATCAGCGTTCCGTACGCCGATGTCGACGAGGACTTGAGGATCGCGGTCGATACCCCGGCGGCGACCGCCAGCTCGCTGCCGCCGCCGTAGCCGACGTAGCGACCGCCGGCCTTGCTCACCCAGTCGGCGATCGCCTTCAGTCCCTGGCTGCGGAGCGCCTGCTTGCCGGCGTTGGCGTAGCCGTCGGGCACCAGCAGCACCTGGATCCCCAGTCTCACGAGACCGTCGTTCCTGATGTTTTCGGCGGTGACGGGCGTGTACGGAAGCTGCCAGACGCGATCGAACAGGTAGCGGATCGATCCGGCAGCCACAAACCCACTCGCACCGCCGGGAATCTCGAACAGCCCGATCCGCGGCAGGCTGCCGCTCGGCACCGGGGGAGCGGGTTCAGCCAGCGCGGCAACCAGCTTGGCGTCGGGAAACAGGTCCTTGCCCGAGTAGCCGCCGTCGAGGTTCATCAGCAGCGGATTGCTCCAGGCGGTGACGTCGTAGCTGGTCGAAACGGAAACGTAGGTGTCCTCGTTGAGCATCGCCTGAATCCAGTGCTTCTGGCGTTGCGCCAGCGGAATCCAGTAGGTCCCGCGCGGCAGGGTGATGCTGCCCGGGCCGGCACCGCGGTAGGCCCGGTAGTCGCTCACCGCGAGGTTGCCGGTGAGTTGCCAGACCTGCACGTCCATGCGCTGCAGGCGACGGATGAGCCTTGCCAGCTCGCGGCTGCGCGCCGGGTCGTTGCGCAGGAAGTAGTGACGGACCACCATCCCGGGAACCGTCTTGTACGGTTTCCTTACGGCGTAATACTCGGGCGGCGCCGCCAGGGTTCCGGCCAGCCCCTGCTCCCTCGCCTCCGTGAACGACTTGCGCCATTCGCCGACGATTTCCGTTCGCTGGCCGGCACCGGCGAAGAGCGCGGTCCACATCGCGACATAGTGTGCGTGGCTGCGCTCGGCGATCGCGGCGCCGTTGTATTTCTCGAAGGTCATTCCGGCGGCGTGGAAGCCTACCGCCGGAACGGTGTCGCCGTATTCGACGGCGAAGAGATCGTACGGGGCGCCGTTGAAATAGGACATCTTCTGACGCTCGAACTCGGTGGCCAGCGCGGGCCCGTAGATGCGCCCGACCCAGCCGAAGGCGCGGGTCGGCAGTTCATGATAGGTTGGGTCGGCGGTCGGTGGGAAGAAATAGCCCTGGCTGCCCATCTCGTGGGCGTCGATGGCGAGCATCGGCGGGTAGAGGCGCATCAGTTCGAGCCTGCCGTCGGTTTCCGGCTGGGTGCGCGCGAAGCCATCCTGGTTCAGGTCGAAGCCGTAGTGGTTGCGGCGTGTGTTGGCTTCGCGACCGTCAGGGTTCTGCGCGGGCAGGACGACGACGACGGCGTTGTCGAGAATGGTGCTGGCAGCGCAATCGTCACGAGCCGCGAGTTCGTGGAGCACGCGCAACGCCGCGTCGGCACCGCTCTCCTCGTTGCCGTGCAGGTTGCCACTGACCCAGAGGATCAGAGGAGTGCTGCCGGCGAGCAACTCGGCGACCGCTGCCGGCGTGTCCGGGTTCATCAGGTCCTGGGCGGCCGAACGCAGCGAAGCCAGCGCCCGCGCGGTCACCTTGCCCTCGCGTCCGACGATCGCGTACATCAGGTCACGCCCCTCGACCGACTTGCCGGCGACCCCGGTCACGACCCGGTCGCTGGCCTTGTCGAGGTCGGTGAGATACTCATTGATCTGCTCATGCGTGAGCCCGCGGCTGTTGCCGGGCGCGGGAGGAGGCGGCACCGCTCGCGCGAAGTAAGGCGGCGTCGCGAAGGCCGAGCAGTCGCTCGCGGCGGCCGCGCTGCCGGCCAGCGAGAACGAGGCAAGGATGAGACAAAACGCTGTCACCAGCGCGGCGCGAGCTTTCCGGGACGAGCGGGAATCACTGCACATGACGTTCTCCTGGTGACCTTAGCGTGGCCGATGGCTTCATACTAGGCCATTAATCCCCATGGCATAGACGAGACGCAACGCCAAGGGGCTGCGTGCCGGCGATGTCCAGAAAGATGCCGCCAACGACCGAGCATTGGATCTCCGCTTGGCGCGGCTGAAAAAAATCTTGACGTTTCTACAAGAAAATAAAAATATCCAAAGTCCGTTAAGAAAATCCGTGCAGGAGAGGTCACCATGGATGAGCTTGGCTATGAGTACCTGCGAACCGAGCTAGGCTTGTCCGTGTTTCCGGTCGAGCATCCGGCCAGGATGCGCCCCGTGAGCAGGCTCCTCGACACTCAGGATGAATTGCAGGTCCCCAAAGCGGTCGCCCCGAAATCTGACGATCCGGTCGAGCATCTGATCTTTGCTCTCAGGTACGAAGGCACCAATCTGCAAGTCCTCGCCGAAGCCATGCCGCGCATCTCCGGCGCGGACCTCGTGGCCCGCCTGCGGCAGTCACCTTCCGGACTGTTCATACGCAAGGCGTGCTACCTCTGGGAATGGTTCACGGGTGCGGAACTCGCCGACTTGCCGACCGTGGCCGGGCCTTATGGCGAGCTCTTCGACCCCGAACGCTACGTCACCGGCGCCAAGCTCAGGAACGCCAAGTGGCGAATCAATTTCAACGGACTCGGTTCAGCCACCTATTGTCCGACAGTCCGCCTCAGCGATCGCATCAAGCACGGAATCGAGAGCGACATCCTGGGCCGCACCAAAGCATTCCTCGAGTCGCTCGGCGCGGTCAACGCGGATCGCGCACTGTCCTGGGCCTACCTAAGTGAAACCGACAGTTCCTTTGCGATCGAGCGCGAAGTACCGGGCCAGCGCAAGGCGGAAGCTTTCGTCGCCCTCCTCCAGCAGGCGCACGAGAAGACGGAACTGACCGAGGACTACCTCGCCGACCTGCAATCCGCGACGATCAGCAATCCGTTCGAAAGAGCGGCCTCCTTCCGATACGAACAAAACTGGCTGCGCGGCGGAGCTCTGCGCGGAGCGAGTAGCGTCACCTACGTCCCGCCATCGCCGCAACTGCTGTCCAGGCTGATGCCGGAGTTCATGGCCATGGCCAATACGCTGCCACGCCAGACCGATCCGATCGTTGCCGCCGCAGTCGCCTCGTTCGGGTTCGTCTTCCTCCATCCCTTCATGGACGGCAACGGACGCCTGTCGCGCTTCCTCTTCCACCATGCGCTTTGCCAGTCGGGAAGGCTCGAACGCGGACTGTTGCTCCCCGTGTCGGTCGCCATGAAGCGCCACGAAGCCGATTATCTGGCCGCCCTGCAATCCTTCTCCAAGCCGGCGCGCAAACTGTGGGAGGTCTCCTGGATCGACGAGGATCGCTTCGATTTCCGCTTCAAGGGGGCGGACTCGATCTACCGCTTCTGGGACGCGACGTCCTGCGTTGAATTCTCCTTCCGCATGGCCGAAGAGGCACTGGGCGTCGACCTGCGTCGGGAAACCGAATTCCTCGCGCGCTTCGACCGCATCAGCAAGGCGCTCGACGACGCGTACGACCTGCGCAGCAACGACCGGCACCTCCTGATCGTCTCGACACTACAAAACGGCGGCAAGGTCTCCGACAATCGACGCAAGCAACTCGCCGCTCGCGTGCCTGAAGAGGTCTTCGATTTCGTCGAACGGCTTGCCAGGGAGGAAGCGGGCGTCTTTAGCGGAAGGCAAGAAGAGGGGCATTGATCGTCACGCCGCGCTGTCCTTCCACTGACCAAGCGAATTGTCGCTACAGTGTGTAGAATACACATCATGAACAGCAAAGACCTGATCAGGCGACTTGAGGCGGAAGGATGGGTGTTGCGAGGTATCAAAGGCTCGCACCACATCTTCACTCACCCGCAGCGAGGCGGCCATTTGACAGTGCCGCATCCAAAGAAAGACTTGGGCGCGGGTCTGGCTCACAAGTTGCTGAAGCAGGCAGGACTGAAATGAAAGGAAGAGGGCAATGAGATACCCGATTGCGATCGAACCCGGTGACGATACTCACGCATTCGGCGTGGTTGTGCCTGATCTGCCGGGCTGCTTTGCGGCTGGCGACACGCTCGACGAAGCCGTCGATAACGCCAAGGAGGCGATCGAGTTGTGGCTCGAAACAGTCATCGACGATGGTGGCGCCATTCCCGACCCTCGCCACATTGCGGAGCACCAAGCCAATCCCGAATTCGCCGGATGGGTGTGGGCTGTTGTGTCTGTCGATCTGGCTGCCCTCTCGGACAAGGCAGAGCGCATCAACATCACCCTGCCTGCGCGGGTGCTGCGCCGGATCGACGCCGCGGCACGAGCAGCGGGCGAATCCCGCTCCGGATACATCGCACGGAGAGCGTTGGCGGCATGAACGTCCCTCCCCCGGAAAGGTGAGTTTCCTGCGGAAGTTTTTTTAGGGTGGTGTTCGGCGAGGATCTGTCCGCCGTCCCGCTTAGTTTGTCGGCGGTGGCGCCGTTGGCGCATCCAGCCATTGGCCGAGGGCCGCGGCGAGGGTGGCCGGCTTCACCGGCTTGCCGAGATGGTCATTCATGCCGGCGGCCAGGCAACGCTCCCGATCCTCCGAAAAGGCATTGGCGGTCAAGGCAATGATCGGCGTGTCATGATGTACCGGCAGGGCACGGATCGCGCGCGCGGCGGCAAGGCCGTCCATGCGCGGCATCTGCATGTCCATCAGGATGAGGTCGAAGCGATCAGCCTGCGCGCGCTCGACAGCCTCCACACCATCGCAGACTGCATCGACGATGCAGCCGAGTTCCCTGAGCATGTCCACAAGAATCTCCTGGCTCAGCGGATGGTCTTCGGCGAGCAGGATGCACTTGCCGGCGAAGGTGGCCGCCAGCGGACGGGCGGGAGCGGCGGTCCTCTCCGGCAAGTTCCCCGCGGCGCGTGGCAGGAGCAGCTCGAAGCTGAAGGTGCTGCCGGAGCCCGGCTGGCTGTCCACCCGAATCGAACCTCCCGCCATGGACACGAGGTGCTGGGAGATGGCCAAGCCGAGCCCGCTGCCGCCGTGTCGGCGCGTCGTCGATGCATCGAGCTGCAGGAAGCGCTCGAAGATATGCGCCTGATCGGCCGCTGAGATTCCGCAGCCGCTGTCCGCAACGGAAAAGCATAGTCTGACGCCCCCGGCCTCCTCGCTCACGCGGCGGATGTCCAGGCGAACCGATCCACGCTCGGTGAATTTGACGGCGTTGCCGACCAGGTTGATGAGGACCTGCGACAGGCGCAGGGGATCGCCCAGCAAGTGCAGCTCGCTGATCGATGCAGCGACGTCAGCGCTGAGCTGCAGCCCCTTCTCCCGCGCCCGCTCAGCGAACGAGTTCATGACTTTCTCGACCACGCTGGCGAGGCAGAATTCGGTGCGCTCAAGCGTGAGTTGCCCGGACTCGATCTTCGACAGGTCGAGGGTGTCGTTGATGAGGGCCAGCAAGTGCTCGGCGTTGGCGCAAAGCTGGTCCAGCTTCCGCATTGGCTCGGGCTGCGTGATGTCCTTCTTCAGCAGTTCGGCGAGGCCGATGACGACGGAGAGCGGCGTGCGGATTTCGTGGCTGATGTTGCTCAGGAACACGCTGCGCGCGCGACTGGCGGACTCCTCCGCCCGCAGCGCCTGCGCGAGCTCTTGCGTGCGTTCCTCGACGCGCAGCTCCAGTTCGTCGCTATAGCGCTCCAGCGCCTGGCGCGAGCGAAAGAGTCCGACATGCGTCCGCACTCGCGAGAGCAGGATCTCCTTGTGCAGCGGCTTGGTGATGTAGTCGACCGCGCCGAGTGCCAATCCCTTCTCCTCATCCTTGGTCGAGTCCATCGCGGTGAGGAAGATGACCGGGATCTCGCGCGTTGCCGGATCTGCCTTGAGCTGGGCGATCACCTCGTAACCATCCATCTCGGGCATCATCACATCGAGCAGGATCAACTCGGGGAAAGGCGCCTGCGTCGCGAGCTGCAGTGCGAGACGCCCCGAGTTCGCGGTGCGGACCCGGTAGTACGGCGACAGCAGCGTTCCGACGACCAGCAGGTTTTGCGGACTGTCGTCGACGGCGAGCACCAGCGGCAGCTCCGACGAGTGCCGCTGCGGCGTACCGGAAGCAGTCATCATTCCCAATGGAAAGATCTCCGTCTGTGTGGACCTGCCCACTTTTGCCTCCGAGTGATTGCTTTCTTGAGATCTACCTGCAAAAAACAGACTGCGGGGCGCAGTTTTGTTTGTCATGAGGAGAAAGTCAAGGCAATCTTTATCGGTTACCTGTATGGAATTGATAGGGTTTGTGGGCATCAGACTGGTACGGTTCGGGAGGCGTGGTGGGGAGGCGGCCGCGGTCCGATCGGACTTCAGATCGTATTCCACGGGCGCGATCAGATTCTCGACTTGGCCGCGTGCGCAGCTGTCCTGTCGGTGGCGCATGCGCGGCCCGGTGCCCGGATCGCCTTGCGTCAGCCCGCAGCGCCCATTTGAAGCAGACGGTCCACCGCGGCCTGCTCGCCGTGGTCAATGTTCACCATGGCTATTTCCCCGAGGGCCTTGGCATTCGGGGAGTTGGCGGGTGCTTGGCCGATGCAGAAGTCGAGGGTGGCTTTGAGGAAACTGATGTCGGTGCTCTTGTCGACCAGCAGCAACACGCGTTGAATCGGAACCAGATCGACGAGGGCCTGTAACTCGAACCGGCAGCCTTCGTTTTCAGGCCGAAAGTCCCGCAAATCCATTGCTACAAGGTCGCTGCGCGCCATCAGCGCTTGCACCGCGGTGCGCCATGTCTCTTCACCGCAGAAGAACTCGGTCGCGCGCCATCGCGCGTCGAAATCGCAGCGATCATCGAGCGCAGCGAGCCGTGCTTGCAGGTCGGACGGGTTGAGGATGAAGCGCTCGTGCAGCCGACCGGCGAGGAAATCGAGGAACTCGTCGGGATCAATCGTGCTGCTGGCGAGGTCAGGGGCCGCGATCATGTAGATCGGACCCGCGTAGCGCCAGCGTGAGTTGATCAGGTCGAACAGCTTCTCGGCGCTCGCGCGGCGGCTGACGGTCTTACCTTCCTTGTCGCGCCGACTGAAAACGCGCAAAAGTAAAAGTCGCAGTGGCTTGCGCTTCCGCGCGGCGCGTGCGGCCGGCCACATTCCGGCGACGGTGATGAGCTTGTACAAGAGAAACGCGCCCAGTCCGATCCAGCCCTCATGCCCGATCTCCCAAGTCAGGTCGATCGATAGCAGAGATGCCTGGAAAATCCAGAGCGTGTCGATGACCAAGCTCTGATCGCTCAACCACTTTGCCGCGTAGGCGGTGCGTAGCAGCTTTCCCAGTACCCACGCGAGTGGTGCGAAGGCTACCATGCCGGCAAGAGTCGCGATGTGTAGCACCCAACCTGTCGGCAGGTGCATGATGCCGTTCGCTGTGACCAGTGCAGTCATTCCAGCCGGCGTGCTTGCTGCCAATTGGGCCAGCATTCCGCCAGCTGTGGCTACGAGCATCATCGCGAGCAGTGAGGGGCCGATGCTTCGGATTGCGCGATTGAGAAACAGCAACAGGATCGGCGATGCCGATAGGGTGGTCACCCAGAACACCAATCCTTGGAAGAAGGCCGGCGTGCGAATGCCGTATATCGACATCGTTGGTGTATCGCCCAGCGCAATGTGAGCGCAGATGAGCAGAAGCCCGATGAAATACCCTGCCAGTGCCAATAGCGTGCGGTGGCGATCCCCTCCCCATATCAGACCCAGCGCCAACACTGTGGGCCAAGCCCATGGCCATGTAATCATGGCGATTCGATTGACGTTAGGTTCGTGACCGCCAGCGCGAAGCTGCAGCCATGCTGCTACAAGGCCGAAAGCAAGCCCTGCAACGATCTCCACTACCACAGCACGGCGTAGCGAGACAGTGGCGCTATGCGCTTCGTGCGGGAGCAGGCCCTCGTCTGCAACGGTCTCGATTGGCGTGCTTGAGCGCTGTAGTCCCGATGCGACTGCTGACACGGATGAGGTCGTTCGGTCGGCCGTCAACTTCATGAGTTGAGCGATGCGTCGGCGGTAGCGCCAGAGCAGCGCCCAGCCCAGCGGTAGTGTAAGCAGTGCTGCAAGGTTTACGGCATAGCTGACCACGCCGTGCCAGGCAGCCGGAGATAACATGGGTGTATAGGGCGTGCGTTGCTGAAGTTGGAGCAGCAGCGAGAATGCCTCTTGAGTGGGGGAAGATTGCCCGGCACTGGCCCCTGTCGTTCGTGAATCGAGCGCGTCCTGCAGTGCGCCCATTCGCAGCAGAGTATCGATCAGCGCATAGTGTGCGGGCATGTCTTCCGGTCGAAGCTCAACGAGCTGCCTTTGCACTGGCAGCAAGCCCTCCAGAACATCCAGTGCCTCAGCCCTCTTTCCGATGTCCTCGAGCGTGATTGCCAGTGTGCTGCCGGCCTGCATGAAGTCGCGCCATGCCTGCTCCGTCGCCGCTTGCGTCTCCATTCCGGCATTTTCGGCCGGCTCCTGGCCTGTGGCGTTTTCTGCGAGGCGCAGCGCCTCCAGCGCGGCAGAGAGTGCTTCGCTGCCACGACCCTGCTGTCGGCGTAGCCAGGCCATCTGCTGCCAGGCGAAGATTTGAGCGCGCGCGGCATCCGGAGAGCCAAATTCCTTCGCTACGGCAAGACTGCGCAGGACCGCTGCTTCTCCCTCGGGTCCGGCCAGCCAGCCAAGGACGAGCCAATGCCAAGGGTCGCCGGGTTCCTGTTCAGTCAGACGTTGATAGTCAGTTCTGGCGAAAGCTCCCAGCTTTTGGTTGTCGCGACCTAATGGAACGATGTACCCGTCGGGGCGGCATCCCGGGTGCATCCGTTCTTCCAAAGCCTCCGGAAGTTCCCCCAAACTGTCCGCAAGCCGCAGCCCGACTGGGCCACCGGGGGAGGTGTCCGACAACCAGTTTGCCTCAGCCCCAGCGTAGCCGTCGCGTTGCAGCCTCTCAAGCAAGTGCGTCACGCGATCGACTGCCTCCGGCGTGGTGGCCGAGGTGAGTAAGGCGTCGATGGCTTGGGCCTGTTGCCGCAGTATGTATTCGCGCAGTGGCGCGCCTTCGCTTCTGCGGACTGCGCATCCGAACACAAAGCGTACCGGTGGAGGCTCGATGCGCTCGGCCAGCGAGGTGAGCGCACGATCAGCCAATGGTCGCAGCGAAGCTGGGGGCGCATCGCTCGCTGCTGCTGAAATGGTGCCAAGTAGCCACAGCGCCAGAGCGATGAGCACGGCGTACGCCCGGTAGCCTGCTTTTTCTACCGCGCTCGGGCAGACGACGAGTTGACTGGTCTCTTGCGCGGCGGTGGCTTCGCTGTTGGATTCCATTTTGCGCATTTCGCGGAATGTGCCCGCTGCCTGGATGCTGAATGGATGACCTAAATCTTAGACCAGACCATCACGAATTTCGCGAAATCGGGGCAGGCAAAGGGCAAGGCTTACTGGCTGCCAAGGCAGCATGAGCGTGAGTGTGGCAGCCTCAGGTCGTTATCGACCCGCGAGGAGTTGAGGGCGGCCGAGGCGAGCGCGACCAGTCAGCTCCCGGAACTAGCGCCACCAATGTTCTCGGCATTGCCCAAAACCCTACGCCCGACGATACTTCCCGTTTGCGTCCCGCTGCCCACCCCGCGCAGCGCTCGTCAGTCACAAAGCATCTTCCCCAATGAGCGACATCAATCTTTCTTCCTTCATCTGGTCCGTTGCCGACCTGCTGCGCGGCGACTACAAGCAATCCGAGTACGGCAAGGTCATCCTCCCCTTCACCGTCCTGCGCCGCCTCGACTGCGTCCTCGAACCGACCAAGCTCGGCGTTCTCCTCGAAAAGGAAGTGCGTGAGAAGGCCGGCCTCAATCCGGCGCCCTTCCTGCTGCGCGTGGCGCGGCAGCACTTCTACAACACCTCGCCGCTCGACCTGAAAACCCTGATCGGCGACCAGGATCACATCGCCGAGAACCTGCGCGCCTACATCCAGGCCTTCTCGCCGGAAGTGCGCGACATCTTCGAGCGCTTCGAATTCCACACGCAGATCGACCGGCTGGCGAAGTGCGGGCTGCTCTACCTCGTCACCGAGAAGTTCGTCGGCGTCGACCTGCACCCGGACGTCGTCAGCAACGCCGAGATGGGCGCGGTGTTCGAGGAACTCATACGCAAGTTCGCCGAACTCTCGAACGAAACCGCCGGCGAGCACTTCACCCCGCGCGAAGTGATCCGCCTGATGGTGAACCTGCTCTTCATCGAGGACGACGAAGCGCTGACCCGGCCCGGCGTCGTCCGCTCGCTGTACGACCCGACCGCGGGGACCGGCGGCATGTTGAGCGTCGCCGGCGAGCACCTCGCTGCGCTCAACCCGGACGCGCGCCTCGTCATGTACGGACAGGAGCTGAACCCCGAGTCCTACGCGATCTGCAAGGCCGACATGCTGATCAAGGGCCAGGACATCGCCAACATCGTCTTCGGCAACACGCTCTCGGCCGACGGCCTGCCCGGCAAGCACTTCGACTACATGCTCTCCAACCCGCCCTTCGGCGTCGAGTGGAAGAAGATCGAAAAGGAAATCCGCAAGGAAGCCGAGCAACAGGGCTTCAACGGCCGCTTCGGCCCCGGCCTGCCGCGCGTCAGCGACGGTTCCTTGCTCTTCCTGCTTCACCTGATCTCGAAGATGCGCCCCGCCGCCGATGGCGGCAGCCGCTTCGGCATCGTCTTGAACGGCTCGCCGCTATTCACCGGCGGCGCCGGTTCGGGCGAGAGCGAAATCCGCCGCTACGTGATCGAGAACGACCTGGTCGAAGCGATCATCGGCCTGCCGACCGACATGTTCTACAACACGGGGATTGCCACCTACGTCTGGATCGTCAGCAACCGCAAGCCAGCCGCGCGCAAGGGCCGCGTGCAACTGATCGACGCCAGCAGCTTCTGGCAGAAGATGAGGAAGAGCCTCGGCAGCAAGCGCCGCGAACTCGGCCCCGAGCACATCGACGAGATCACCCGCCTGTTCGGCGAATTCGAAGAAGCGAGCCGCGAGGTCGATGGCCGCAAGGTGCCGGTTAGCCGCATCTTCAGGAACGAGGACTTCGGTTATCGGACGATCACCGTCGAACGCCCGCTGCGCGACGCCGAAGGCCAGATCGTCCTCGGGCAGAAGGGCAAAGGCAAGGGCAAGCCGGTCGCCGACAGCAGCCTGCGCGACACCGAGAACGTCCCGCTCGGCGAGGACGTGCACGCCTACTTCAAGCGCGAAGTGCTGCCACACGCGCCGGATGCGTGGATCGACGAAGAGAAGACCAAGGTCGGCTACGAGATTCCGTTCAACCGGCACTTCTACGTGTTCAAGCCGCCACGCCCGCTCGCCGAGATCGACGCCGAACTGAAGGGCGTCACCGAGCGAATCAAGCAGATGATCGAGGGGCTGGCGTGATGCAAATGTTTCCCAACGCACAGCTGGATTCGATCATGCCAAAGGGGTCTTTCGCGGATACGCTTCCCGACATGATGCGAAGCATGAGCTTGCATTTCGCCGACAATTCAATGATAATTTTGAGCAACAAAACCCGCCAAGGCTATGCGCGCAAGCGTATCCTCAAACCGGCGGGTTACTTTTTTGTGCGGCGGGAAGCATGAAACGCGCTTTCACCAAGCCCGCCACCACCTACGCAGAACAGGTCGCCTTGCTGCGCCAGCGTGGGATGCGCATTGACGATCCCGACCGGGCGGCGTTTTACCTCCAGCACATCAACTACTACCGTCTCGGTGCTTACTGGTTGCCGTTCGAGGTAGACCACGGCAGCCACCGGTTTCACCCGGATACGAGCTTCGAGACTGTCCTTGATCTCTACGTCTTCGACCGGGAACTGCGGCTGCTGACGCTCGATGCGATCGAGCGCATCGAAGTGTCGCTGCGCAGCCAGTGGGCGTATCAGATGGCTCACCGGCATGGGCCGCATGCGCATCTTGATGCCGCACTTGCCCACAAGCAGGGGCACTGGGAAGCCAACCGGGAAAAACTCAGGGTCGAGCTCGGGCGCTCCGACGAAGCCTTCGTCCAGCACCTCACCAACACCTACAGCGAAGCATTGCCGCCGGTATGGGCGGTGTGCGAAGTCATGTCGCTGGGCTTGCTTTCACGCTGGTACGGGAACCTCAAGCCGATGCCGACGCGTCGCGCAATCGCCGATGTTTACGGCCTCGATCAGCGTGTACTCGAATCGTGGATGCACCACCTCACCTTCATCCGCAACACCTGCGCGCATCACAGCCGCCTCTGGAACCGCGAGTTCACCATCACCGCGGAGTTGCCGCGAAGCAAGCCGCGTGAACTCGTCAGCGAATTCGTCGGGGGGTCGCGCAAGCTCTACAACACGCTGGTCATCCTGTTGCACCTCATGGATATCGTCGCTCCACAACATCATTGGCGCGCACGGTTGCTCGAACTCATCGGACGCCATTCCGTCCCGCTTGCCGCGATGGATTTTCCCGATGGCTGGCAGGCGCGACCGATTTGGAAGCGGGGGCAGCCATGAGCTTTCCGCGCTATCCGAAATACAAGGACAGCGGCGTCGAGTGGCTGGGGGAGGTGCCGGAGCATTGGCAAGTGAAGCGGCTTCGTTTCGTCGCTGAACTGAATCCATCCAAGTCGGAGATAGGCGACCTCGACCGTGAAACCCTCGTTTCCTTCTTGCCGATGGAAGCTATTGGCGACGACGGCAGCCTGAATCTTGACAGAGAAAGAACCCTCGGTGAGGTGGAAACAGGCTACACATACTTCCGCGATGGCGATGTCACGGTCGCCAAGATCACGCCCTGCTTCGAGAATGGCAAGGGCGCGCTGATGCGCGGTTTGGTCAATGGCATTGGTTTCGGGACGACGGAGTTGATCGTGGCTCGTCCGAGAACAGGCGAAGTCATCGGCACATACCTGCATTACCTGTTCATCTCGGCAGATTTCCGCTGCCTCGGCGAATCGCACATGTACGGAGCTGGCGGCCAGAAGCGCGTGCCCGATGCGTTTGTGCGGGATTTCGCGAGTGCCTTCCCGCCAATTGTTGAGCAAAGGCTGATCACCTCATTCCTCGACCGCGAGACCGCGAAAATCGACGCGCTTATCGCCGAGCAGCAGCGGCTGATCGAACTCCTGAAGGAAAAGCGCCAAGCCGTCATCTCGCACGCCGTGACCAAGGGGCTGAACCCCGACGCACCGATGAAAAACTCCGGGATCGAGTGGCTGGGAGAGGTGCCGAGGCATTGGGAGACCACCAAGCTCAAGCACGCAACAACGCTTATCGTCGACTGCCCTCATGAAACGCCAATTTATTCCGAGAACGGCATGTACCTCGTCGTTCGAACCGCTGATCTAGACGAGGGGCGAGTCGACGATTCCCAAATGTTTAGGGTATCGGAAGCTGAGTACCATATCCGCATTCGCCAGGGCTTCTGCACTCGGATATCATTGCATCACTTAGGAATAAGTCGTTGATTGTTATAAACATTTCTTCGTCGTCCTGTCGTCACACAGAGCACCGACAGGACGAAAACTTGGTTGTTCCGGCAACTAGTCGGCGTACGCTCGTCGTCTCTACGCATTGATTTTATTGAGAAAGTTGACGAGCCTTTTATGCATTTCGAGTGCGGAGGCCCTGCCGCATTCGCAGAGCCCCGCTGCTTTGTGGCGACATTGTCTACAGTCGCGAGGGTGAAAGATGGGGCCATGCGGCATTGATTCCAGACGGCGACCGCTTTTGTCTGGGACAGCGAATGATGCAGTTTCGTGCGTCTGGCGATTTTTGCCCTGAGTACCTTATGTGGGCTCTAAACGCTGAGGCGACCTACGTGCAGGGCGAACTTGATACCGTTGGTGCTACGTCACCTCACATCAATGTTTCGACGATTCGGAACTACAGCCTTGCGCATCCTCCCATCGAAGAACAACGCGAAATAGGCGCATTCCTCAGCAAGCAAGCTAGCGAGTTCGACGCACTAACCACCGAAGCCCAGCGCGCCATCGACCTCCTCCAGGAACGCCGCGCCGTCCTCATCTCCGCCGCCGTCACCGGCCGGATCGACGTTCGAGCCATGACTGCACATAGAAGGATGGCGAACGTGGAGGTCGAGGTATGACTATCGAAAGCCTTGTGGCAAGACTTCGATATGCGGCAGGCGGTGATGGAATATACATTTTTTGTGCAGTCATCCGTGACTTCCTCCGCTCGCTTCACGAAATATTTACCAAATCAGGGCGAGACCAAGCAGAACTTATTTCCCAAGTCCAGAAGGTCCTGGGTTCAACCGCGGCGCACCATTTAAGCCGTATTATCGATTTTGAAGGAAAACCTTGTTCCTCGGGTTCAAGCTGCGAAGCTACGTCGCTCTTCAATAAGCTAGATAGGCTCTGTCGGGAGCGGGGCATTAGCTTAGATAAGGGGAAAATGTTGTTCTCCAGTTTTCTTAGATCACTCGACGAGGAGCGTTTAGATGGTGACGGGAACTCCGAATCGACGCTATTCCTGACATACATGACCGTGGGCGATGAGGCTGCATTCCATCTCGGAGGCTTTTTCGTTGATGATGCAGCCGGTATGGTTTTTACGGAGATGCAATACCTTGATCGACGGCTCAAACGTTTTCAAACGATCATTGATCTTTGGGAAATGGAACTTGCGTGGGACCAGGAGGACCGAGCATGAGCCTGCACAAGGAAATCCGCTTCGAGACCGAGATCTGCGAGCATCTCGCCGAAAATGGCTGGCTCTACGCCGAAGGCGACGCCGCCGCCTACGACCGCAAGCGCGCGCTGTTCCCGGCCGACGTGCTGGCCTGGGTGCAGGAGACTCAGGCGCAGGCCTGGGAAACGCTGACCCGAAACCATGGCAACCAGGCCGGCGAAGTCCTGCTCGATCGCCTGCGTGACGAGATCGACCGCTGGGGCACCCTGCACGTGCTGCGCCAGGGAATCGAGCTGATCGGCCTCAGGGCGCCGTTGAAGCTCGCGTAGTTCAAGCCGGCGCTTGCGATCAACCGCGACCTGCTCGACCGCTACGCCGCCAACCGCCTGCGCGTCGTCCGCCAGGTCCGCTACTCGCTCGTGAGCGAGAACAGCATCGACCTCGTCCTCTTCCTGAACGGCGTTCCGGTGGCGACGGCCGAGCTGAAGACCGACTTCACGCAGCGCATCGACGACGCCATTGACCAGTATCGCTTCGACCGCCTGCCGCGTCCGAAGGGGCAGGCCGCCGAGCCGCTGCTCTCGTTCCCCAACGGCGCGCTCGTGCATTTCGCCGTCAGCAACAGTGAAGTGGCGATGGTGACAAGGCTCGCCGGCCCGGCGACCGTCTTCCTGCCGTTCAACCAGGGCGACGACGGCGCTGCCGGCAATCCGCCGAATCCGGACGGCCACCGTACCGCCTACCTGTGGGAACAGGTGTGGGCGCGCGAGAGCTGGCTGGAAATCCTCGGCCGCTACCTGATCGCGCAGCGCGACAAGAAGAAGCAGATCGCGAAGATCATCTTCCCGCGCTTCCACCAGCTCGACGTCACGCGCAAGCTGCAGGCCGCGGTCCTCGCCGACGGCCCGGGCAGCAAGTACCTGATCCAGCACTCGGCCGGTTCCGGCAAGACCAACTCGATCGCGTGGACGGCGCACTTCCTCGCCGAGCTGCACGACAGGGACAACAAGAAAGTCTTCGACAGCGTGCTGGTCGTCTCCGACCGTAACGTCATCGACGCGCAGCTGCAGGAAGCGCTGTTCGACTTCCAGCGCACCACCGGCGTCGTCGCCACCATCACCAACCAGGACGGCAGCAAGAGCGGCAAGCTCGCCGCGGCGCTCTCCGGCGACAAGAAGATCGTCGTCTGCACCATCCAGACCTTCCCCTTCGCGCTCGCAGAGGTGCGCAGGCTCGCCGCGACGCAAGGGAAACGCTTCGCCGTGATCGCCGACGAGGCGCACAGCTCGCAGACCGGCGAGGCGGCGGCCAAGCTGAAGGCGGTGCTGAGCCCCGAGGAATGGCAGGAACTCGCCGACGGCGGCGAGGTGAGCAGCGAGGACATCCTCGCCGCGCAGATGGCCGGACGCGCCGCCGAGGGCGAAAGCTCGGGAATCACCTTCGTCGCCTTCACCGCGACGCCGAAGAACAAGACGCTCGAACTCTTCGGCACGCGTCCCGACCCGACGCGCAAACCGGCGCCCGACAACCTGCCGCGGCCGTTCCACGTCTATTCGATGCGCCAGGCGATCGAGGAGAAGTTCATCCTCGACGTGCTGCAGAACTACACCTCGTACAAGCTCGCCTTCCGGCTCGCGCACGCCGGCGAGGACGGCCAGGAGGCGAGACAAATCGACGAGCGCGAGGTCGAGCGTAGCGCGGCGCTGAAGAAGATCATGGGCTGGGTGCGCCTGCATCCGTACAACATCGCGCAGAAGGTGCAGGTCGTCGTCGAGCACTTCCGCGAGTTCGTCGCGCCGCTGCTCGCAGGCCGCGCCAAGGCGATGGTCGTCGTCGGCAGCCGCGTCGAAGCGGTGCGCTGGCAACTGGCGGTGGACAAGTACGTGAAGGAACGCGGCTACCGCATCGGCACGCTGGTCGCCTTCTCCGGCGAGGTCTGCGACCCCGAGTCGGGGCCGGACGGTTTCACCGAGAACAGCCGGGCGCTCAACCCGAACTTGAACGGGCGCGACATCCGCGAAGCGTTCAAGGGCGACGAGTACCAGTTGCTGCTCGTCGCCAACAAGTTCCAGACCGGCTTCGACCAGCCGCTGCTCTGCGGCATGTACGTCGACCGGCGGCTCGCCGGCATCCAGGCGGTGCAGACGCTCTCGCGCTTGAACCGCGCGCATCCGGGCAAGGACACCACCTACGTCGTCGACTTAGTGAACGACGCCGAGGAAGTGCTGGCCGCCTTCAAGACCTACCACACGACCGCCGAACTCGCGGCGACGACCGACCCGAACCTCGTCTTCAACCTGCGCGCCAAGCTCGACGCCGCCGGCCACTACGACGACTTCGAGGTCGATCGCGTCGTCGCCGTCGAACTCGACCCGCAGGCGAAGCAGTCCGACCTCGTCGCCGCGCTGGAGCCGGTGCGCGACCGCGTGATGCGGCGCTACAAGGCCGCCAGCGCGGCGCTGAAGAGCGCGCGGGAGAGGAAGGACGCCGGCGAAGAGGAAGCGGCTCAGAACGAGATCGACGCGCTGCTCCTGTTCCGCAGCGACATGGGCGCGTACCTGCGCCTCTACACCTTCCTCTCGCAGATCTTCGACTACGGCAACACCGCGATCGAGAAGCGCGCGATCTTCTACAAGCGCCTGCTGCCGCTGCTCGAATTCGGCCGCGAGCGCGAAGGCATCGACCTCTCCAAGCTCGTGCTGACGCACCACCACCTGAAGGACCTGGGCCGCCGCAAGCTGCCGCTCGACTCGGGCGAGACGCCGAAGCTCGCGCCGATCACCGCGACCGGCAGCGGCAGCGTCCACGAGCCGGAGAAGGCCTACCTGGTCGAGATCATCGCCAGGGTGAACGACCTCTTCGAAGGCGACCTGACCGACCAGGACAAGCTCGTCTATGTGAACAACGTGATCAAGGGCAAGCTGCTGGAGTCGCCGACGCTGCGCCAGCAGGCGGCGAACAACACCAAGGAGCAGTTCGCCAATTCCCCGGATCTGGCCAGCGAACTGCTCAACGCGATCATGGGCGCGCTCGACGCGCACACGCTGATGAGCACCCAGGCGCTGAATTCAGCGGAAGTTCAGGGCGGACTCAGGGATATCCTGCTGAACAATGCGGGGTTGTATGAGAGTTTGAGGGAGGGGGTGGGTTGAGGTGTTGCGGGATGGTGTTGCCGCTGAGCTGGAATGCGGATTCAGTAACTGCCAGCCGTCTGCTACCGTTGCGATTTTATTGCGAGGGGTTAGCTGGGCCTCTGCTACCCTCCGGCAATGACAGATGGCCCACAGAAGAAAACGACCTGAGCTATCCTCTGCAAGTTCGAGGGCGTATAGAAGGTATTGTGTAAAAGCAGCCCGTAATCTCTGAACTTCGCGCATAGACAGTCAGAAAAATTACATGGTATTATGCCATTTTTGCTGGGATCAGGGGAGAGAAATGGCTGCACAGAAGCTAGAATTTGACCAAGATCAGTTTGAGATAGCGGGATTTTGCGAGGTTTCGATTGAGGACGGGATGACCAACGCAACTAAATACACTGCAGGTTGCTCCGGTGCTCGTTCTGCCTGTTGTACTCGCGTATGTAGTGCAGATCCGACATTTGTTGGCTCCGCAGATGACTGGGAGGCCTTTCTCGCTGTGCGTGGCGGCGAAATCCAGTACTAAATCATGATGGTTGTCCGACCGTTCCTGCGGGATGGAGTCGACGTCTATGTTCGAGGGGATGACGAGGTCTATTTCGTATTTCTTGCTACCCGCAAGCGCATTACTGCGAAAGTAAAACCCTTGCTTATCCAATCACTGGCGTGGTTGGACGGTAGTGAGAATGTCGATTCGCTTGCCGAGCGCATGGCAAGATTACACGGTGCTGATGCTCGGGATCAGTTTGTTGCCTTTCTCGCCTATCTGGAACACAAGGGTATCGTCATCGAGTCTGACTGGCTAACCTTTACTGGCTTGGACGAACAAACCTTGGCGCTTCAGCAGCGCCAGCTTTCCTCATAGCGTTACACATAACTCATATCGCATGAAGCGCTCGCATATGCTCGACGCCCTGAACAAAATCCCTGATGCGCTGGTATCCCAGCCAGAGGGTTTTCACGCCAGGTTCGCCGTCGCCCTTCCTG
>NZ_NHRX01000031.1 GCF_016653115.1 Rhodocyclus purpureus | reverse complement strand
GCGCTGTACTCAAGTTCGGAGAAGGTGGCTTGCATGGTCGGTCACGAGCGTGAGGCAGGGCGTCATTATCTCAAAGAGCGGCTGCCGACGGCAGGCGTCGGCTGGTTTCGATTAAATCAGTGCTTCCTTAGAAGATATGGACGCAACTTGCGGACTTCTGCCTCGTTGAGCTTCGCAGCCAAAAAAGCTCGAACGAAGTCTACGGGAATGGGGGCAGCCGCCTTCTGGCGATAGTCGGCTAGCAGTACGGGTTGCGACTCATTCAGGCAACGAAGCGTTGTGTAGAAGCAATATGCCCAGGCAATGCGGGTGGTTTCGGCGTTGTCGATGAACTTTGGGGAGCCAAGCGCGCCATAGAACAGCGTCTGTAATGACTGAAAATGGGTAGTGCTAAACGCGATGGGAGACGATATGGGTGGCTCGTCTAAGACCCGCAACAGGCAATCGAACAGAAGGATAGATCTCTTCTGCTGTTCTCGGAACGATGAAGATCCCGTCGCCGTTGCAGCAAGGATCACCTCCAACGCCTTGTCGCAAAGTCGCTCAAAGTGGTCTGCTGGCGAAGTCCATTCTTCCTTGGTTACACGCAGAAGCCCACTGCTGACAATTGGCAGACAAAATTGCGGTTCTGCTGGAAGGGTAGCCACCTTCACGAACTCCTTGATTAGGCGATGAGTATTTCTTGCAGCATAGGTCACTGACAATGAAATAGCAATCAGGGAAAGAGGCGGCAACCACTACCTGGAAGTGCAGGTCGTGTCCGAGCTCTTCGACGCTGCAGCCGCGCGTGCCTACGGGCTCGCCGTCGGCGATGTCGTCCTCAGCATCCACTGCGGATCGCGTGGGCTAGGCCACCAGATCGGCACCGACTACCTGCGCGAGATGGTGATCGCCGCGCCCAAGCTCGGCATCGTCCTCGCCGATCGCGAACTCGCCTGCGCGCCGCTCGCCTCAGCGCTGGGGCAGCGCTACCTGGGGGCCATGCGTGCCGGGATCAACTGCGCGCTCGCCAACCGGCAGATCCTCACCCACCTCGCGCGCGAAGTGTTCGCCGAAGTCTTTCCGGGGGCGAAGCTGCCAATGCTCTACGACGTCTCGCACAACACCTGCAAGGAAGAGACGCACGAAGTTGGCGGCAGCAAGCGGCGCCTGTTCGTGCATCGCAAGGGCGCGACGCGCGCCTTCGGGCCGCTGCACGACGAACTGCCGCCCGAGTACGCGAGCGTCGGGCAGCCGGTGCTGATCGGCGGCAGCATGGGCACAGCCTCGTACATCCTGGCTGGTGCCAGTGGTGCCAACGGTTCAAGGAACGGGGGCGAGCGCGCCTTCGGCTCGGCCTGCCACGGTGCCGGCCGCGCGATGAGCCGAAACGAGGCGACCCGACGCTGGCACGGTCGCGCCGTCGTCGACCAACTGGCCGCGCAGGGAATCCTCGTGCGCAGTCCGAGTTCGCGTGGCGTCGCCGAGGAAGCGCCGCTCGCCTACAAGGACGTCGATGCCGTCGTCGACGCTTCCGAGCGCGCGGGTCTGGCGAGCAAGGTCGCCCGACTGCTACCGCTCGTCTGCATCAAGGGCTGAGCACTGTCGCCCGCGCCTCCGGCCCATGGTGGAGCTCGAATGCATATGCTTTATGGATTGACGGCGATGCGCTCGGCGACTAGAGTCTGGACGTGGGCGCCGGATCCGGAGCGCCGCGCAAGCGAATTCCAGGCGGCAGGAGGAGACGATGAAGCCGATGGCAGTGGTCGGAGCAGTGCTGGTGCTGGCCGGATGTTCGGGGGTCGAGATCAGGCCGATCGCCAGGGAGGATGCGGAAAGCGCTCACTCCGCGCGCAGCATCGCCGCCGGTTACATCGTCTACGCGCCGGTGGTCGTCGTCGAGATCGCCCAGAGACGGCTGTGCGTCAGGAAGGATAGCAAGGGCAACTGCGAGGAAGAGGAAGTCCGGTGTGCGGCCGGAACGCCCTTCGTCCTGCCCGATCGCTCCAAGCCTTACCTGATCAACTTCAGCTCCGGGTTCGGCAAGGCGGGGGCCGATGTCTCGATCGCCGACGGATGGCGGCTGAGCGGGATCAAGGACACTGCAGACAACCAGTCCGTGCTCGGTTTCCTCGGCAAGCTGCCCGGCCTCGCCGGCGTCCGTGTTCCGGACTCGGTAGCTGGAGGCGGCGACTGCCCGCCCGGCTTGTATCGGGTCGACGCGGACGAGCAGGGCGTCAGGTTTCTCCGCATTCCCGGCTCTTGACGCCGCCCATTTTCACCCGGGTGTGGTTTTTAGTTCCATGTCATTGTGTCGGAAAAATTTACAGGGGTGCGGGCGGGACGTTTCGCCGGCGCAAAAAAGTCTGCACGATCATTCGCTTGGAAGCTGAGCAGAAACGGGCGTGAAACTTGCTCAAGTCTCAGGCAAGGCAGTGTGGTAGATTTGATGACATGGGAATTGATAGCGTGCAAGGCACGATTGATTGGGGATCATCATGAAAGAACCCCTGCAGACGAATTCGGTCGAGGAGCGGCGCAAGCTCTTGAAGGGAGCGCTGGCTGGCTCCGTCGTGATGACTCTTGGGTATGGCGGGGCTGCTGCTGCCCAATCGATGCTCTGTGTCGAGAAGGTCAATACGAATCCTCCGAGCAGCTATCCGCAAAAGGGTTTTCTCTTCGTTACTGATTATTTTGATCCGCCTCCTGCTTCCGGAAGCGCTTGGGCATGGAGGTTGTTCAGGGTGTATCGGAATACCTTGACGCCTCAGCCCGACAGCATCGAAGCCCTCTGGGATGGTTATCACTGGTATCAGTTAAGCCCTGATCGCTCGGACCTTCTGAGCCCGCCGCTGGACTCGTTCACGAAAGTGGCCGGCATCGGACTCGGCTATGTACTGGTTTTTTTCAACTACGATGGCACCGAATTGGGGACTTATCCCTCGCATCCGCTGATGGTCAACACCACTTATGCGCCTGCCGCCGCTTCGTGCCTGACCACCTTCCCTGCAGGGACGAACGATGCGAACTTCTACGACTACAGTCCCCCTGGCTAGTCGGGACGCTCGATGACCCAGGCTTCTCCGCGCCGCTGGATGCAAGCTTTCTGCTCGCCGCTGGGCGAAGCGTTCCTGTTCCTCGACCCCGTCAGTTGGCAGACCCACCTGCTGAGCGCGGGTGCCGTACGGGTGCTGTCCGAAAGTGCGCAAGCCATCGAGGAGGGGCGCTTCGATGTCTTTCTCGCCGAGGTGGCGGATCTCGGCGGCTGGCCGCCCGGCCTCGAAGATCTGGCACGCTCGCTGCAAGCGCTTGAGCGTTCGATGCTGCTGCCGGAGCGCGAATGGCGCGAAGCGCACGAATGGCAAAGCTGAACTACCGCCTGATCGAGGTCGGTGCGGCACGCCTGGCGGTTTTTTCACCGATCGAAAGCTTCCACGAACACCTCGACATCGTCTATCCGCATCAGGACCTCCTTGAAGACGAGGACTTTGCCGACGTGCGCGTGTCCTTGCTTCCCGGATCGCGCTGGCGTCCGGGGGGGCGACAAGTCTCGCTGTGGTCGGAAGGTTTGCGGCCGTTCGAGCCGTATCCGCTGCACAGCGCATTGCCGCTGTTCGAATGGGGCAGCAACTGGCTGCTGGCACGGCGCCTGAACGCCTATCTGCTGTTCCATGCCGGCGTGGTCGCGCGCGGCGAGCGCGCCGTGCTGCTGCCGGCGGCACCGGGGGCCGGCAAGACCACGTTGAGCTGTGCGCTGCACCTCGCCGGCTGGCGCTTCCTGTCCGACGAATTCGGCGTCGTCGATCCGGAGAGCGGCGACATCCTGCCGATGGTCAGGCCCGCGCCCTTGAAGAACCGCTCGATCGAGATCATCGGTGAGCGGCCGGGCGCCGTGCTCGGACCGCGCTTCCCGAAAACCCGCAAGGGTGACGTGGCGCATTTCGTCCCCGACCGGGACAGCTTCGACCAGCGCCATCGCCCTGCGACGCCCGCGCTGATCGTCTTTCCGCGCTTCGCGGCCGGCGCCAAACTGAGCCATGCGCCGGTGCCGCCGGCGCAGGCAGCGATGCGCCTCGGGCTCAACAGCTTCAACTACGAGTCGCTCGGTCCGGTCGGCTTCGCCGCGTTGGTCGCGCTGGCGCGGCGCACGCCGGCTTATGAACTCGTCTATGGCGATGTCGATGCGGCCATCGACCGCATCGACACCCTGTTCGCGAGCGCGCCCCGATGAACGCGTCTGCCGACGTCGGACTGCTGCTGCGCGGCCTGCACGAGCCGCTCCGCATCGACGAGGGCCGCTGGGATCGGCTGCTGCGCTTGGGGCGGGTGAGCGGACTGCATGCGCGACTGGCGGCGACGAACCTCGACAACCCGGCACTTACCGCCGTCGTCCGGCGGCACCTTTTATCGGCGCAGCGGATGGCGGCCTACCGCACGCAGATGCTGCGCGCCGAACTGTTCCGCCTCGCGCCCCTCGTCACGGACGATTTTCCGGTCATCGTGCTCAAGGGCGCCGCCTACGTGCTGCAGCAGCGCCGCCTCTCGGTGGGGCGCTTCGTCTCCGATGTCGACCTGCTCGTCCCGCGCCCGCAACTGCGCACGATGGAGTCGCGGCTGCTCGATGCCGGCTGGCGCGCGGAGAAGCTCGAAGCCTACGACGAGCGCTACTACCGCGACTGGAGCCACGAAACGCCACCGATGCGCTATCCCGGCAGCACGCTGGAACTGGACCTGCACCACGCGCTGACGCCGGTGACCGGCAGCCTCGCCTTTGATCCCGCGAGCCTGTTTGCACGCAGCGAGGCCATACCGGGAACGCCCTTTCGCGCGCTGTGTGCCGAGGACCAGGTGCTGCACGCCTGCGTGCATTGTTTCCACGACGGTGAACTCGACCTGCGCCTGCGCGAGGTGGTCGATATCGATGGCCTGCTGCGCGCCTTTGCCGAAGCGCCGGGATTTTCCGCGCGCCTGCGGCAACGCGCGGCCGAACTCGGCTTGGAGCGACCGCTCTGGTACGGCCTGCATTTCGCCGAGGCCTGGCTCGGCTGCCTGCCTGCCCACGAACTCAAGGCGAGCCTGCCGCCACCGGGGGCCCTGGCGAGGCGCAGCATGGACGCGCTGGTGCCGCTGTCGATGCTGCCCTCCGATCCGGACTTTCCGCCGCCCATGCGCGTTGCGATCGCACGCACCCTGCTGCGCAGCCGCTACCAGTGGCTGCGCATGCCGCCCCATCTGCTGTTTCCGCACCTGCTGCGCAAGAGCTGGCGCCGCCTGCGTGCGCGGGCCGACGCGAACGGACAGGCAGACGGAATGCCGTGAACGCCGGCGCGGTGCACTGGCGCCGATACGCCCGTAGCCTCGCCGGCAAACGCCGAGCTAAGGATCATGGCGGATCGTGCCACCCCTGAGCACGAACCGCAGCCATTCGCTGCCGTCATCGCGAGGCGCGCAGCGCCGTGGCAATCCAGTTCGTTCTTCCGGTTTTGTGGCCTCGTCAACTCAGGCGACGCGATATCAGCCCCACGCACTGGATCGCCGCGCCCTGCGGGCTCGCGATGACTGGCTGTTGCTCCGGGCAGCGTCTTTGCTTCGTCCCTTCGCAGTTTCACGGTGAACAAAAAGCCTGAAGACCCAGTGGATCTTCAGGCTTTTCGGGAATTCGCTGGAGCTTAGCGGAGTCCCCTCGACAGGAATCGAACCTGTATTTGTCGCTTAGGAGGCGACTGTTCTATCCATTGAACTACGAGGAGAGGTCGCATATTGTAGCCGCTGCCGTTGCCGGCGCCAAATTGCGCGTGTCTTTCGCGCTTCCCTGTGAGCGCGTTGCGGCGACGAGTGCCTCGTTCCTGCCTGACTCGGTGCAAAATACGCGCTGTACCGCAGTGCCGGCGCCCTGCCGCTGCCTGGACCTCGGCAGCGCCACAGTCTTCCTGCCGGCGCCTGCCACCGCTCCCGTCCCGTTTCTGGAGAATCGCCTCATGTTCAATCGCTTCCTGTTGCGCGTCCTGTTCGCCTTCGCCATGGTCGCCGCGCTGCTCGGCAGCAGCGTGGCGAGGGCCGACGACATCCCGGCCGAAGGTTCGCTGGCGCCGGCCTTCACCTTGCCTGACCAGAACGGCAAGGATGTTCGCCTCGACAGCCTGCGCGGCAAGTGGGTCGTCGTCTATTTCTATCCGAAGGACGACACGCCGGGCTGTACCAAGGAGGCGTGCAAGTTCCGCGACGATTACGCGCAGCTTTCCGCGATGGGCGTGCAGGTGCTCGGCATCAGCGTCGACGAGACCGCGTCGCACGCGGCGTTCGCGCAGAAGTACCGCCTGCCTTTCCCGCTGCTCGCCGACCGCGGCGGCGCCGTCGCCAAGCGCTACGGCGCGCTGTCCGACTGGGGCGTCATCAGCTATGCCCGCCGCTACACCTTCGTGGTCGACCCGCAGGGCAAGATCGCCAAGGTCTATCTGAAGGTCAACACCGACACCCACTCGACCGAGGTCATCGCCGACCTCAAACGTCTCACTGGAAAGAACTGATTTCATGCCTTTGCTCACCCTTTCCGGCGCCGGCCTGGCGTTCGGTTCCTGGGCCTTGCTCGACAAAGCCGACCTGCAACTCGATCCCGGCGAGCGCGTCGCGCTGATCGGCCGCAACGGCACCGGCAAGTCGTCCCTGCTGCGCGTCCTCGCAGGGCTTGGCGCGCTCGACGACGGCGAGGTCTGGCGCCAGCCGGGGCTGTCGGTCGCCTACGTCGCGCAGGAGCCGCCGTTCGACCCCGATTCTTCGGTGTTCGATGCGGTCGTCGCCGGCATGGGCGAGGTTTCGCAGCTGCTCGCCGAGTACCACGCCGTCTCGCACGCGCTGGCGGCCGGGGAGGGGGGCGAGCACGAGGCCTTGCTGACGCGCCTGCACGACCTGCAGCAGGCACTCGAAGCGCGCGATGCCTGGGCCTTCGAGGCGCAGGCCGAGCGCGTGATCCAGCGTTTCTCGCTCGATCCGGACGCGCGCGTCGGCAGCCTCTCGGGCGGGCAGAAGAAGCGGCTGGCGCTGGCGCAGGCGCTGGCGATCTCGCCCGACCTGCTGCTGCTCGACGAGCCGACCAACCACCTCGACATCGCCGCGATCGAGTGGCTCGAAGAACTGCTGATCGCTTCGCCGGCGGCGCTGCTTTTCATCACCCACGACCGAAGCTTCCTCGACCGCGTCGCGACGCGCATCGTCGAACTCGACCGCGGCAAGCTCGCTTCCTTCCCCGGCAGTTTCACGACCTACCAGGAGCGAAAGGAACGCATGCTGCAGGACGAGGCGGTCGCCAACGCCAAGTTCGACAAGTTCCTCGCGCAGGAAGAGGTGTGGATCCGCAAGGGCGTCGAGGCGCGGCGCACGCGCAACGAGGGCCGCGTCCTGCGTCTAGAACAGTTACGCCGCGAGCGCGCGGCCCGGCGCGAGCGCGTCGGCCGCGTGAACATGGCGCTCGACGCGGGCGACAAGAGCGGCAAGCTCGTCGCCGAACTCGACTGCGTCAGCAAGACCTTCGGCGAGGGAGCGTCCGCGCGCAGCGTCGTCCGCAACTTCTCCTGCCGCATCCAGCGCGGCGACAAGATCGGCCTGATCGGCCCCAACGGCGCCGGCAAGACGACCCTGCTGCGCATGATCCTCGGCGAGCTGGCGCCCGATTCGGGCAAGGTCCGCTTGGGCACCAAGCTGCAGGTCGCGTATTTCGACCAGTTCCGCAGCCAGCTCGACGACAACGCGACACTCGCCGACGTGATCTCGCCGGGATCGGACTACGTCGACTTGGGCGGCGAGAAGAAGCACGTGATCAGCTATCTCGGCGACTTCCTCTTCCCGGCGCAGCGCGCGCGCTCGCCGGTGAGCTCGCTCTCGGGCGGCGAGCGCAACCGCCTCTTGCTCGCGCGCCTGTTCGCCAAGCCGGCCAACGTGCTCGTCCTCGACGAGCCGACCAACGACCTCGACATTGAGACGCTCGAACTGCTCGAACAGCGGCTGCAGGAGTATTCGGGAACGCTGTTCCTGGTCAGCCACGACCGGACCTTCCTCGACAACGTGGTCACGCAGACGATCGTGTCCGAGGGCGACGGCGTCTGGCGCGAGTTCGTCGGCGGCTATACGGACTGGGCGAACTGGCGCGCGCAACAGGCGGCCGAGCAGGCAGCCGCCGAAAAGGCCGCCCAGAAGCGCGCCGAGGGCGAGGCGAAAGCCGCGCCGCAGCGGCGCGCCGACGCCACGGGCGAGGGGGCCGCCGGCAAGGCTCCGGCCAAGTCCAAGCTCAGCTACAAGGAAGCGCGCGAGTTGGAGGCGCTGCCCGGGCGCATCGCCGATCTGGAGGCCGAGCAGAAGACGCTGAGCGCCCGCCTAGAAGACCCGGCGCTCTACGCGGCGCCCGGCAACGAGGCGCAGGAACTGTCGGCGCGGCTGGCGCAGATCGACGAGGAACTGCTCGAACTGCTCGAACGCTGGGAGACGCTCGAAGCGCGCGGGTGATTACGCCGCGAACTGCAGCCGCGCCAGCTTCGCGTACAGCCCGTCCAGGCGCAGCAGCTCGGCGTGGCTGCCGGTTTCGACGATGTGGCCCTGGTCGAGGACGACGATGCGGTCGACGCGCTGCACGGTGGCGAGCCGGTGCGCGATCACCAGCGTCGTGCGGTTTTCCATCAGCCGCTCGAGCGCGGCCTGAACCAGGCGCTCGCTCTCGGCGTCGAGCGCCGAGGTGGCTTCGTCGAGGAGCAGGATCGGCCGGTCGGCGAGCAGCGCGCGGGCGATCGCGATGCGCTGGCGCTGGCCGCCGGAGAGCTTGACGCCGCGCTCGCCGAGGTCGGTGTCGTAGCCCTGTGGCAGCTTGTCGATGAACTCGTCGGCGTAGGCGGCGACGCAGGCGGCGCGCACTTCGTCGAGCGTCGCCTCGGGACGCGCGTAGCGCACGTTGTCCAGCACGCTGCTGGCGAAGATCACCGCCTCCTGCGGCGCCAGCGCGATCTGCCGGCGCAGTTCGCGCGGGTCGGCGCAGGCCAGATCGACGCCGTCGATGCAGACGCGCCCGGATTGCGGATCGTAGAAGCGCAAGAGCAACTGGAAGACGGTGCTCTTGCCCGCCCCCGAGGGACCGACCAGCGCCACCGTCTCGCCGGCGCCGACCGTCAGGCTGAAGCCCGCGAGCGCTGCCGCGTCGGGGCGCGCCGGGTAGGCGAAGCCGACCGCGTCGAAGACGATCTCGCCCTGCACGCGCTGGGGAAGTGCGACCGGTGCTGCCGGAACGGAAATTTCCGGGCGCACGGCGAGCAGTTCGAGCAGGCGCTCGCTGGCGCCGGCGGCACGCTGCAGTTCGCCCCAGGACTCCGAGATCGCCCCGACGGAGCCTGCGACCAGCGCCGCGTAGAAGACGAAGGCCGACAGCTGTCCGCCGCTGATCTCGCCGGCGAGCACGTCGTGGCCGCCGACCCAGAGGATCAGCGCGATCGCGCCGAAGACGAGCAGGATCACCGCCGCGACCATGCCGGCGCGGCTGCGCGTGCGGCGCACTGCGGTGGCGAAGCCGGCCTCGACGCGCGCCGCGAAGTCGCCACGGTCGGCGTCCTCGTGGCCGTAGGCCTGCACGACGCGGATCTCGTGGATGGTCTCGTCGATGCGGTTGCCGAGGTCGGCGACGCGGTCCTGGCTCTGCCGCGCCAGCGCGCGCACGCGGCGGCCAAAGAAGATGATCGGCGTCACCACCAGCGGAACGCCGCCGAGCACCAGCAGCGACAGCTTGACGCTGGTCGTGAGCAGCATGATCAGCCCGCCGGCGAGCAGCAGCGCGTTGCGCACGAACAGCGACAGGCTCGAACCGATCGCGCTCTCGATCTGCGCCGTGTCGGCGGTCAGCCGCGCGATCACGTCGCCGGTCCGCCCCTGCTCGAAGAACGAAGGCGGCAGCGTCAGCAGGTGGTCGAACACGCGCCGCCTGAGATCGGAGGCGACACGCTCGCCGAGCCACGACACCATGTAGAAGCGCAGGTAGGTCGACGCCGACAGCAGTGCGATGACGCCGAACATGGCGAAGAGCGCGCGGTCGAGCCATTGCGGGTCGCCGGCGGCGAAACCGCGGTCGATCACCGTGCGCAGTCCCTGGCCGACGCCGAGCAGCGCCAAGGCAGCGACGATCAGCGCGATCGCGGCGATCAGCACGCGGCTGCGGTAGGGGACGAGCAGTCCGAGCAGTACGGTCAGCGCTCGGGGAGGTGCTACGGAAGGGGGCACGTCGGGGGCAGGGGAATTCATGCGCTGGCGGGATCGGTCAAGAGCGGTGAAGCCTGGCAGTTTAGCGAGAAAGCGGATTGTCGACAGCGCCCTGTCGACCTAGAATAGATACGACTACATACACACATCAGGAGGTAGCCATGATCACCAGCCGTGTTTTCATGAATGGCAACAGTCAGGCGGTGCGAATTCCCGTTCAGTTCCGCATGAACGCAAGTCGGGTCGAGATCAGCCGAAATGACGCAGGCGACCTGATCATTCATCCGCTGACGCAAGACCGGGGGAGCGCATTCCTGGAGGCGCTGGAGTCCTTCGACGACGACTTCGTTGCAGCCCTTGAGGAAGCGCATCGGGACCAGCCTCCGCTCCAGGAACGGGAGCCGCTGTGAAGTACATGCTCGACACCAACATCCTGATCTACCTGATCAAAACGCGACCGCCCGGCATCGCCCAGCGCATCAATGCCCTGAACGAAGATGACCTGATCTGCATGTCTTTCGTCACCCATGCCGAGTTGCTCAAAGGCGCCGAACGCAGCACCCGAAGATCAGAGGTGCTGCGTCGCATCGACAAGCTGACCCGGCAAGTGCCGGTATGCTACGAGACGAGCGCAGCACTCTGTCGGCACTACGCCGAGCAATTTTTCCGTCTCAAGACCGCCGGAACGCCCATCGGCGCCAATGATCTGTGGATCGCCAGCCACGCCCTGGCCGAAGACGCCATTCTGGTGACCAACAATACCCGAGAATTCGAGCGAGTCTCCGGTTTGCGGCTCGACAACTGGGTAGCGTAATCCTCCGGCTTCGAACCGCTTGACAGCAAAGAGAGCGAGGCGGAACCGGCGCCGGCAAATTACTTCTTGCTCGTCTTCACCTTGCTGGCGAAACTCCGAGAACCAAGCTTGGGGTCAGGTCTCGCATCGTTGCATTGATTGCCGGATGCAACAATGCGAGACCTGAGCCCGTGACGGATGCACGCCCACAAAAAAAGATGATGAAATGCTAAATTTCGAGGGTCGCCTTTAGTGGTCCCACGCGGGCATAAGCTTCAACCAGCACCCTTTGGTGCGGGTCTATGCCTTCGGATTTTACGTCGAGGCCCAAATCGGCGATCTCATCAAAGTTGAGCGACAGGCGCTTTGCCATGGCTGCCAAAATAAAACTCTCAGCCGCTTGTTGCTCCGTCGATTCTGATTTGTGACGCGCCATGCTCTTGATCGCTAACGTGAAAGTGAGGGGCGACGGGCCGGCATCGCCGGCGCGGCGTCCCAGCGGCGGAGCCGCGCCTCGACCGCGGGGTTAGCCACCATCATTTCCAACCGCATGTCGCGACAACCATTTGGATAAGTGATCAAAGTCACTCAAAGAAATTCTATTGCCGATTCGCATCTGCTCTTCGCGGGCATCTTTGGTAAAGAAGGATGAGGTAACAATGATTCCTTGGTTAGCTCTATGAGCCTCTGTGACGCCATAAAGCCCGCGAACCACTTCAACTCCCACCTTGTTTTGACGGTCGTATCGCTTGCACTCAGCCAAGATCAATAATTTCGATATGGGCGTACTCATTTTTGCCCAGATATCGTAACCGCCGTCCCGCGTGGCTTTTGTCAGCGTAACCTCACAGCCCTCCTTCTCAAGCAAGAACGCAACAAGCTCTTCGAACTTCCTGGGGGCCAAGGAATACATGGCTTCGGGATGGCTTGCAAGGTATTCAACGAGGCGCGTAGAGATTTCAGAAACGGTTTGGATATCAAGGTGAGAAAAACTACCGTGTTCATAGAGCAATACTGTCAAAGGCGGATGACGATGTGTGTTCGGCAGGTATTCGAGCAGTGCCGTCCTGTCGCGGTCTCTTAGTTTATGGTAAGGTGCTAGTCCTCTAATTCCCGCGGCTTCGAACTGCCCGATTAATATCTCCACCGGCATTGCGAGCTGATCGGCCATGTAGCCGACGCAATTTTTTGGGAATTCAGACGGTCGGGTCCAAAGGCTCGAAAAATCAAGTGCATCGGGCTTAGGCATGGCCCGACGTCGATCATCTTGGCGCTTTAGCAATTGCTCTAGGTGCTTCTTCAACGCGCGCAGTCCTAAGGTGGCTAATGTTTAAGGTAAACGGCCGCCGGAGAGGCGTAGCCGCGGAGGTAACCCGCAAGCGCGGCTTGCAGGCGGTCCGTGTTGACCGAGAGGTTAGGGCACAAGCTGTTGAAGTACAGCATTGAGTTCGATACCTGTGTCGACCACACACTGGGAGGAGCGCTAATATTCCAATGCAATAAAATCATCGGCGAAGACCTGTGGAAATGTCCTGTCGTCATGGACGAACGCTGGAAATGCCACAATGTGTCGTTTTTCGCGGGTGCCCGTTAAGTCTTCGTTGAGCGTTGGAAACACGATACTCCGGTGTTTTGCTTGGTTTGTGAGCGCTGCTAGATGCGTAAATTTCTCAGCACTCACAAGTGAGTCCAGTAGCGACGCTATAGTGTTCAATAGAGGCTCTCGCTTCAGTAACTTCAATACGCTGCCTGCGCAGATGTCTCGCGCCTTGAGAGCTCCTACAGCCTGATTTAGGCCAAGGGAATAGTAGATGGCGTGTGCCAGGATATCCGGCACAGCGTGAATGCTCTGAACACATGCTGTGAGGTGCGCGCTGACTTCACGTATGAAGATATTGAAATCAACCCACGCCTCTGAGTCACCAAACGATACTTCGAACAGTGAAGCATTTTGGAGTGTTGTTTGGGTATAAGAGTCGATCTTGGCTTTGGCGTCTTGGAAATGTATCCTGGCGTAGGTTTGGCGATCGACAACGGAGCGAAGGCAAGGCTTGGCAAGCTCAAGCTGGTCATCGCCGAACAGTCGGCGAATATGTTCTCGAGTTTCCTCAATTTCCCAGCAGCCCATATGTGCCCTAACGTTTGAATTCACCGGCCTGCGCAGCTTTTCGCGCGGGTCCGGTGGAATGATTGGTTCGGCCTCATAGATTTCTGCCAAACCATGAGAGGGGTTTTCGGCAAGGCCTCATCACGGTGTCGTATATGTCCGTGTACTCAACATTGACCGTCAGTGGCGCCAACGCTGCGCGGACTCGGTCTCTACACATCGAAAAATTGGCCTCATTTTCATGTTCTGTAAGTTCGAGAAGAACGATTTCCGCACCAGCCTGGAGCGTGCGGCGACGCAGCGTGTGGGTGAATGTGTTCCACGGTCGTCCCTTAGGAAGCGCAGGCATCCACTCAATCAAGCTCTCATGCGCGTTGGCGCCATCCGACACGGTTACAGCTAGAACAATCATCGGGCCGGAGCCATTATTTCGGAGCGTGACCCGTAGGCTGTCCTCGTAGTCTGCAACGGTCACTTCCGCGAGTGGCCGTACCGACAACTCGTTGTGCCGTCGTTGGCTACGAGCAGTCGAAATAGAAATCCAAACCGAAACACACGAAACAAAGAGAGCAAGGAATGCGGCAGCCGCACTCGCCAAGGCGCCGAGGGCATTGGCGGCGTTGGCGTCCGATGTCAAAAGAGCAATAAGGGCGTCCATTGGCTACCTTGAGGCCGAACGTTCGAGTTCAGGGACGCTGCGCGGCTTTATCGCGCAGCGTCCCCTGCAACGAAGGGTTAGAACTCCCGAGCTTACTGTTGCGTTCGTATTCAGTTGCAACGGCCAAACCAGATATGGACCGGCTAAGAGCATAAATGGCGGGGCCAGTCATGAGGAAGCTTGCAAACCACGTCGATGCAGGGAGCGCATCCGGCGCTAGAAGAACAATAAAAACAACGACCGTACCGTATAGCAGGGAAATTGCGCCAGCGGTGTATGCCCTCAAATTCACGCTATAAACATCACCAAGGCCAATGCAGCGGTAAGCGTTGGAACCGCGTTGCGCCGTTTTGATGCATCCCGTTATACACATCTTGTAGGATGACGGCTTTGTCATGACAGGAGCGCGGGTGTGGGCTGGGCAGCAGAAGAATTCGAGACCTTGGAGCTGGGGGATGCGCGACTCAACCGCAGGGCGGTGCTGCTGGCCGAGCGACTGGCCCTTAAACCCGGTGCGAGCATCCCCAATGCGTGCCAGAACTGGAGCGAGACGGTCGCGGCCTACCGGTTTCTTTCGCACGGGGGCGTGAGCTGGGATGACGTGATGCAGGCGCACTGTCAGGCCAGC
>NZ_NHRX01000030.1 GCF_016653115.1 Rhodocyclus purpureus | reverse complement strand
GCGCTGTACTCAAGTTCGGAGAAGGTGGCTTGCATGGTCGGTCACGAGCGTGAGGCAGGGCGTCATTATCTCAAAGAGCGGCTGCCGACGGCAGGCGTCGGCTGGTTTCGATTAAATCAGTGCTTCCTTAGGTGCAAAATATGGTTTTATTGTTGTGCATAGGGGTTCGGTGATGCTTGTTGAGTTCCGAGTGGAGAACTTTCGCTCCCTGCGTGAAGAGCAGGTGCTCAGCCTTGTCGCCTCCAAGGACAAGACGCGGCAGGATACGCACACGGTGAGCACGGGCCTCAAGGCTGCTCCCAGCGTGCTGCGCAGTGCCGCCATCTACGGCGCCAATGCCAGTGGTAAGTCCAACCTGATCAAGGCGCTCCAGTACATGCGCGGCGTGGTTGCCGAATCGGCAACTGTCATCCAGCCAGGTCAGGCCTTTGCCGTACAGCCATTCCGACTCGACGCGCAGTCGGCCAAGGAGCCCACGGCCTTCGAGGTGACTTTCATCATCGACGGTGTCCGCTATCAGTACGGCTTTTCGATGACTCCCCAGCGTATCTTCAGCGAGCACTTGCTGGTTTATAAAGCCTTCAAGCCCCAGCGCTGGTACGAGCGTCGCTACGATGCCCAGGCTGGCAAGGACGTGTATGACTTTGGCCCCGGCTTGAAAGGACCGAAGAATCTTTGGGAAGGTGCGACCCGTCCGAATGCGTTGTTCCTGTCGATGGCTGTCCAGCTCAACAGCGAGGCGCTTCGTCCGGTCTTCGACTGGTTCGTCAATGGACTCGTGATCTTCAACGAGCAGGCACAGCTTAACCCTCAGGTGTCCATCCAGATGCTGCAGCAGGCTGAAGGCCGTCGGCAGATCTGTGACTTCTTGTCAGCCGCCGACATCAGCATTTCAGACATCGAGGTGGTCACCCGCAGGGTGCCTGGTCAGGCCGTGCATTTTGATCTGGTCGCTGGGAAGACCGAAGTGCGCAACGAGGAGGTCGAAGAGCACCAGCTGCGTTTCTCCCACGTGACCGAGCAGGGCCAAGCTGTCTTTGACCTGATGGATGAGTCCAACGGTACGAGAAACCTGCTGTTTCTCGCTGGTCCTGTGCTGGACATCCTGCGCAAGGGATTGACGCTGGTGATCGACGAGTTGGACACCAGCCTGCACACCCTGTTGGTGCGTGAGCTCGTGTGGCTGTTTCACCGTCCCGAAATCAATACTGGCGGTGCGCAGCTGATTTTCACCACCCACGACACATCGCTTCTGGATGCCCCGGATCTGTTCCGGCGTGACCAGATCTGGTTCGTGGAGAAGGATCGTAATCAGGCCTCGGAACTGGTGAGCTTGTCAGAATTCAGCCCGCGCAAGAACGAGGCCCTCGAGCGTGGTTATTTGATGGGCCGCTATGGCGGCATTCCCTTCCTCAACCACACGCTGGGGCGGCATCACTGATGGCGCGCGACAATTCCCCGAAAGAGCGCCAGCGTCAGCAGCTCGAACGCAAACTGGCGCGACGCGCCAGCTATGACCGGATCCTGATCGTCTCGGAAGGCAGCAAGACCGAGCCCAACTATTTCGGCGAGATCCGGCAGGCCTACCGGCTGCACACGGCCAATGTCGAAGTTCGACCCAGCGAACTCGGTACCGCCCCCATCCAGGTGGTGCAGTACGCCAAGGCTCTTTTCGAGCTCGGCGACAAGCACAAACACATCCAGCCGCGCGCATTCGAGCAGGTGTACGCCGTTTTTGACCGCGACGATCACGGCAGCTACTTCGATGCCTTGACGATGGCGGAGTCGCTTGACGGCAAACTGAAAAACGACAACAAGCAATTCGTGCGTTTCCAGGCGATTGCCTCCGTGCCGAGTTTCGAGCTTTGGCTGCTGCTGCACTACGAGGACATCCAGGCGCCGCTTCATCGCGATGAGGTCATGCGTCGCCTGAAAATCCACATCCCCGGTTACGAGAAAGGGGCGACGCGCGCATTCAGCATCACCCGGGAGCGGTTGGCCGTGGGCACGCAACGTGCCCGGGCGTTGGCGGCCAAGTTCAATGCGCGTTCAGTGCCCGAGCCCTTCACCGCGATTGTCGACTTGGTCGAACTTCTGACGCATCTTCGCGCGGGAAAATAAAAAAACAGGGCTTGCGTTTGTCGTGCCCTGAATGCACGGTTGTCACGCTGTGGCCACCGCCCCCCGCATCAGCGCGATTCCATGCGCTCCATGCTCACAGGCCTTGCCGAGCAGCTCGGGTTTCATCCCGCCGAGCGCATAGACCGGCAGCGGCGACTTGTCGATGAGGCGGGCGAATACTTCCCAGCCGATTCCGCTCGCTTCCGGGTGCGTGCGCGTCGGCAGGACGGGGCCGAGCAGGGCGAGGTCGCAGCCGAGTTCGGCGGCGCGGCCAGGCATCTCACACCGTCGCAACTGGCCGACAGCCTCGGGCTCGACGTCAAGACCGTCCGCCACTGGATCGATTGTCCGTATCAGCAGCGTGATCGCGTGCAGCGACCGAGCAAACTCGACCCGTTCAAGGGACGTATCGTCGGCTGGCTCGACGCGGCTCCGCTATCGGCGCAGCAGGTCTTCCAGCGCCTGCTGGAAGCTCGTCGGAATGCGCATTATTGCGATTTTCGTTTATTTCGTTTATCGTCGCAGGCCGACGCAAGAAACAGCCTTCAAGGAGAGCACGATGACCACGACCCAACTACCGCGGACGATGCCTACGGCCGAAGAGGTGGCGCTGGCTCGCGAGAGCGGGCG
Organism: Rhodocyclus purpureus; assembly: GCF_016653115.1. Lineage (GTDB taxonomy): Bacteria > Pseudomonadota > Gammaproteobacteria > Burkholderiales > Rhodocyclaceae > Rhodocyclus > Rhodocyclus purpureus. The sequence goes on along the minus strand of NZ_NHRX01000030.1, from coordinate 74,414 downwards.
GGCGCTGTCGGCCTACCTGCAGATGCGTTCAGAAACCCAGCAGATCGAGATATTCGATGACAAGGGCGCGGCACACCCCGTGCGCGTTCCGATGTCGGCACTGCGTCTGCTGGTGGATGTGCTGACCGAGATTGGAGAGGGCAACGCTGTCAGCATCATCCCGGTGCATGCCGAACTGACTACCCAGGAGGCGGCTGATGTCCTCAACGTATCGCGCCCTCACTTGGTGAAGCTGCTCGAAAGCAAGGAGATCCCCTTCCACAAAACGGGTACCCATCGCCGCGTGCGCTACCAGGATGTGATCGCCTACAAGGAGCGCATCGATGCCGAACGGCGCAAAGCCCTGGATGCACTGGCCGAGCAGGCTCAGGAACTGGGGATGGGTTACGAATGAGTTCGCACTTCACGGTCGTCTATGACGCGTGCGTGCTCTACCCAGCGCCGCTGCGGGATCTGTTGATGCGGCTGGCGCTCACGGACCGATTCCGTGCGCGCTGGTCAAATAACAACCCAAGACCGCTTACGAGTTTCTCGACATCCTGCTCAAGCAGGGGCTGACGCAAACCGTGTCGATCCTCAAAGACTGGAAAGTCGCCTTCTGAAAAAAACAGGGCTTGCGTTTGTCGTGCCCTGAATGCAAGGTTGTCACGCCGTGGCCGCCGCCCCCCGCATCAGCGCGATCCCGTGCGCTCCCCACTCGCAGGCCTTGCCGAGCAGGTCCGGCTTCATCCCGCCCAGCGCATAGACCGGCAGCGGCGAGTTGTCGATGAGGCGGCCGAATTCTTCCCAGCCGATTCCGCTCGCTTCCGGGTGGGTGCGCGTCGGCAGGACCGGGCCGAGCAGGGCCAAGTCGCAGCCGAGTTCGGCGGCGCGGGCGAGTTCTTCGGCGTCGTGCGTCGAGGCGCCGACCCAGGCGAAGTCGGGGCGCTGGGCGATCTGGCGCAGGCGGGCGGACGAGAGGTGGACGCCGTCGGCGCCGACCGCGCGCGCGATGCGTTCGGCCAGCGTGCCGCACCCGTCGCTTTCGTAGCCTTCGCCGTCGCGACCCTCACTGCCGTCGTCGTTGATCAGCACGCGCACGCCGCCTGCCTTGCGCGCGAGGCCAACGACGCCGGCGGCGAGGCGGAGTCTTTCGGCGAAGGGCAGGGTCTTGTCGCGCACCTGGACGATGCATTCGCGGCAGCGGCCGTCTGCGGCGAGGGCACGCGCGAGGCGCGCCAGTTCGCCGTCGACGCCGTTCTCGGCGGCGTTGCTGATCAGCACGAAGGGCGGCAGTTCGAGCGCGCGCAGGATCGGGCCGTTGGCGGGAAGGATCGGCGCGACCGGCGATTCGGCGCCGGGGGCGAGCCAGGCGAAGCCGCTGTGCTCGATCGGCGCGATCTCGCCGTGCCAGGATTCGACGCGGAAGAAGCGGATGCGTACGGTCGCGTGCGGGTAGACGAACTGCCGCGTGAGCCACGGGGTGGCGCGCTCGACCTCGATGCCGAGTTCCTCGTGCAGCTCGCGGTCGAGCGCCTGGCGCAGCGTCTCGCCGGGTTCGACCTTGCCGCCGGGAAATTCCCAGTAGCCGGCGTAGACCTTGCCTTCCGGGCGCTGCGCGAGCAGGAATTCGCGGCGGCCGTTCTCCGGGTCGTCGCGCAGGATGACGGCGGCGGCGACTTCGACGATCTTGATGTCGGGTACGCTCATGCGTCGTCTCCGCTGCGCGTGGCTGCGCCGTGCGTTCCCGCCCAGTCGCGCGCGAACTGCCAGGCGACGCGTCCGCTGCGCGAGCCGCGCAGCAGCGCCCAGTTGAGCGCGTCGCGTTCGGCGGCGGCGATCTCGTCGTCGGGGCAGCCGAAGTGCCTGAGCCAGTGCGCGACGATGTCGAGATAGGCGTCCTGGGCGAAGGGGTAGAACGACAGCCACAGCCCGAAGCGGTCGGACAGCGAGACCTTCTCCTCGATCGCCTCGCCCGGATGGATTTCCTCGCCGATCCGCTGCGTCTCCAGGTTCTCGGCCAGGTACTCGGGCATCAGGTGGCGGCGGTTCGAGGTCGCGTAGATCAGCACGTTCTCGGGCGGTGCCGCCAGCGAGCCGTCAAGGACGACCTTGAGCGCCTTGTAGGCGGCCTCGCCGGCGTCGAACGACAGGTCGTCGCAGAAGACGATGAAGCGCTCGCGACGGCCGGCGATCTGCTCGACGATGTCGGGCAGGTCGACGAGGTCGGCCTTGTCGACCTCGATCAGGCGCAGCCCGGCGTCCGCGTATTCGTTGAGCAGCGCCTTGATCAGCGAGGACTTGCCGCAGCCGCGCGCGCCGGTGAGCAGCACGTTGTTGGCCGGGCGGCCGGCGAGGAACTGGCGCGTGTTGGCGTCGATGCGCGCCTTCTGCTCATCGATGTCATGCAGGTCGGCCAGGCGGATCGCCGGCACCTGGTGCAGCGACTGCAGCCAGCCACGGCCGCGACCGAGGAGGCCGGAGGCACCGTCGCGGCGCCAGCGGAAGGCGACCGCGGAGTCCCAGTCGGGCGCGGCGGCGGCTGGTGGCAGGAGGGGTTCGAGGCGTTCGAGCAGGTGCTCGGCGCGGACGAGCAGGCTCGCCAGGCGCTCCATCGGGTCGTTCATGGTGAGGGGTATACTGCGCGGCTACGAAAGCCGGACACTGTAGCCAAAGCATGAACAAAGCACAATTCGGCGCCATGCCCGCGGCGCCCGCTCCGAGGACCCTGCGCCGGCGCGCTCCGGCGGCGCTCCTGACGGCGTTTGCCTGTCTGCTGCTCAGCGCCTGCGCCGGGCTGCGCCCCGCGACTACCGAACCGGCCGCTGCAGGCTGCGCGCCTTGCCCCGTGTGTCCGGTCTGTCCGGCGCCGCCGCCACCGCCGGCGAAGCCCCTGCAAGCCGCAAGCTGGGCCGACCTGCCCGGCTGGGCCGACGAGGACATCGGCGCCGCCTGGCCCGGTTTCCTCGCTTCCTGCCGCGCGCTCGCCGCGCGCCCGCAGTGGCCGCTGTGGCGGCCGGCCTGCGACGAGGCGAAGACCCTCGATCCTCGCGACCGGGCGGCGCTGCGCGCCTTCTTCGAGTCGCGTTTCGCGCCCTACCTGCTCACCAACCCGGACGGCGGCACCAACGCGCTGGTCACGGGCTACTACGAGCCGCTGCTGCGCGGCGCGCGCCAACCCGGGCGGCGGCATCCTTACCCGCTGCTGGCGCCGCCGGACGACCTGCTCACCATCGACCTCGGCGACGTCGTCCCCGAGGTGAAGGGGCTGCGGCTGCGCGGGCGGCTGGTCGGCAAGCGCGTCGTTCCCTACTACTCGCGCGCCGAGATCGTCAGCCGCGAACAGGAGTACCGCGAGCGCGCGCTGTTCTGGGTCGACGATCCGATCGAGCTCTTCTTCCTGCAGATCCAGGGTTCCGGCCGCATCCGCCTGCCCGACGGCGGCATGGTGCGCGTCGGTTACGCCGACCAGAACGGCCACCCCTACCAGTCGATCGGCCGCGTGCTGATCGAGCGCGGGCACTTGAGCGCCGATCAGGCGTCGATGCAGGGGATCCAGGCCTGGGCGCGCTCCAACCCGGACAAGCTCAACGAACTGCTCAACAGCAACCCGAGCTACGTCTTCTTCCGCGAGCTGAACACCTCGGTGCGCGAGGGCCCGCCCGGCGCGCTCGGCGTGCCGCTGGTGCCGGGGCGCAGCATCGCCGTCGACCCGCGCTTCACCCCGCTCGGCGCGCCGGTCTTCCTGGCGACGACGCAGCCGAATTCGAGCGAGCCCCTGAAGCGCCTGGTGCTGGCGCAGGACACCGGCGGCGCCATCCGCGGCCCGGCTCGCGCCGACTTCTTCTGGGGCTTCGGCGCCGAAGCCGGCGCCCAGGCCGGCCGCATGAAGCAGGGCGGCCAGATGTGGGTCCTGCTCCCGCCCGGCCTCGCCCCGAAACAGTGAACCATCACGGGGTCAGGTCCCGAATTGTTGCATCGGGGGATCGATGCAACATCACGGGGGTCAGGTCTCGAATTGTTGCATCCCGGGATCAATGCAACAATTCGGGACCTGACCCCGTGCTTGTTCACTCGTCCATCACCGCTCCGACCGGCGGCCAGCGGCCCTCGTCAGCGCGCTGTCGGTACCAGCGATGCATCGCTGCGTCGTCCACCGCATATTCCCCGCGTGCCGACTTCCAGACCAGCGCGGGGATGCGTTGCCGCAGGGCCTCCAGCGCGTTCTGGGCTTTCTGCGCCGAGACGCGGTCGCCGGTCTTTTCCTGGTAGAAGCGCAAGGCCTCGCCGTCGTAGGGGCGGAAGCGTTGTCCTTGCTCCAGCAGGCGCCAAAGCACTGCCTGCTCCAGCGGCTTCAACCCGAGATAGGAAGACTCCATCTGCGCTTCGTCGTCGGCCTGGCGCTCGCGGGCTGACTGCAAGACCGCAACTTCGAAACGGCCGTCCCCATCAGCGAGCGGGCTCAGCGCCTGACCGAGTGCTTCCATGAAGAACTGGGGACGATAGCCGAAGCCTTGAAAAGCCGAAAACAGCGCTTGCGTATCCACCGGCTTCAGTTCGGGTCGCTGGCCCTCGATCAAGCTTGCAATGTGCGCGATGAAGTCGGGACCCAACTCGGGCATGCGCTGAATCTGCGAACCGTAGAACGGCGCGCCGTTGGTATTGACAAGGCGGAGCAGCTTGTCGCGGTCCGATCCTGACATCACCAGCATGAGATTGGTCTTTCCCGGACGGTTCAACTGATCGCGCGCAGACTTCAGCGACGCCATAGCCGTCTCGCCCGCTTCGCTGGTCAGGGCATGCTGGGCTTCGTCGATGATCAGCGCCACCGGCGCTCCGGCGGTTTCGTGCAAGGCGCGGAGTGCGTCGGGCAGGGTGGTGCCGTCGATCTGCCCGATCTTGCGCGTGTCCAGCTTGAATCCGCCTACGCTCAGGCTTTCCAGTCCGCTGGCTTTGGCCGCCCTGGCCACGAGTCCGAGATGGGACTGCAAGGCACGACCGATCGCCTCGGCGACCAGTCCGCCCGGGTCTCGACGCAGGTCGGACCAGAGGTCCACGTAAACAACCACGACATCCTGCGCCTCAAGCTCCGGTCGCAGATCGAGTTGCAGGAAGGTCGATTTGCCTGTGCGACGCGGCGCCGCCAGAAAAATGCCGTTCGGCGCATCACTGAAGACGGTCTCGCCCTTCAGGGCTGCCACCAATTCCCGTGCCAAGGCGCTGCGAGGGTAGTGGATCATCGAATTATCCGTTTTTATCCATGTATAGATAATTTATCTTTTTCTGGATAAAAAGCAATAAAACGGCATCACGGGGTCAGGTCTCGAATTGTTGCATCCCGCGCTCGATGCAACAATTCGAGACCTGACCCCGGGCTTGGTGCAGCCTGCACCGCTGCGGTGCCTCGGCTGCGCACTTCCGTCCGTCGTGGTGCATGTCCGGCAGGCCGGGCACGTAGTCGCTTGCTGCGCCGGCTTGCGCGCGGCAGGAACGTCTTTTGCTCACGTCTTCCCATCTGATTTCCGGGAGGCGCCATGGAAGCGCTCAAGACGGGCGGCGACGTCCTTTTCATCCTGCTCGGCGGCATCATGGTGCTGGCGATGCACGCCGGCTTCGCGTTTCTCGAAGTCGGCACCGTGCGCAAGAAGAACCAGGTCAATGCGCTGGTGAAGATCCTCGCCGACTTCGCGGTGTCGACGATCGCCTACTTCTTCATCGGCTACGGCGTCGCCTACGGGATCCACTTCTTCGCCGGCGCCGAGACGCTGATGGCGAAGAACGGCTACGAGCTGACCAGGTTCTTCTTCCTGCTCACCTTCGCTGCGGCGATCCCGGCGATCATCTCCGGCGGCATCGCCGAGCGCGCGCGCTTCCATCCGCAGCTGGCGGCGACCTTCCTGATCGTCGGCTTCGTCTATCCCTTCTTCGAGAGCATCGCCTGGAACCATGCGTTCGGGATCCAGGACTGGCTCGCGAAGACATTCGGCGCCGGCTTCCACGATTTCGCCGGTTCGGTCGTCGTGCATGCGATGGGCGGCTGGATCGCGCTGGCGGCGGTGCTGCTGCTCGGCGCGCGCCGCGGCCGCTACACGCGCAACGGCATGGCCGCGCACCCGCCGTCGTCGATTCCCTTCCTCGCGCTCGGCGCCTGGATCCTCACCGTCGGCTGGTTCGGCTTCAACGTGATGAGCGCGCAGACGCTCGACAAGATATCGGGCCTCGTCGCGATCAACTCGCTGATGGCGATGGTCGGCGGCACCCTGGTCGCGCTGCTGGTCGGCCGCAACGACCCGGGCTTCGCGCACAACGGCCCGCTCGCCGGGCTGGTCGCGGTGTGCGCGGGTTCCGACGTGATGCACCCGATCGGCGCGCTCGTCGTCGGCGGCGTCGCTGGCGGACTGTTCGTCTACATGTTCACGCTGACCCAGAACCGCTGGAAGGTGGACGACGTTCTCGGCGTCTGGCCGCTGCACGGCCTGTGTGGCGCCTGGGGCGGTATCGCCGTCGGCATCTTCGGCGACCCGCGCTTAGGCGGCGCCGGCGGGGTCGCCTTCATGTCGCAACTGCTGCTGACCGGGCTCGCGGTCGCAGTCGCGCTCACGGGCGGCGGCGCCGTCTATGGCCTGCTCAAGGCGACCCTCGGCATCCGGCTCGACCAGGAACAGGAATTCGAGGGCGCCGACCTGTCCATCCACAAGATCGGCGCGACGGCCGAGCGGGAGACGAACTGGTAGGTCCGACAGGAAACGGTCACGTCTGTCGGGCTGATGTGCATTGCATCCTGAGACGTCTCGGCAACGGAGCGTTACGAAGTATTACATACTTAATGACATCCAGATGGTTGCCAGAGGCGTTGGATGCCTTACGGTGCTGCACATTGTCGGTGCCGAAGTCCGGACAACTCATCCAGGAGATAAAAATGCTGAAGAATGTCATCGCTCTCGCCGTCGCCGGTTTTGCAACGCTTGCTTTCGCGCAAGGTACGACGCCCGCCACTCCTGCCACTCCCGCAGTTCCGGCCACCAAGGCGACCGCGCCGGCCCCCGCCGTTGCCGAAAAGAGGCATGAAGCGCCTCAGGCTGCCGAACCCGCCAAGGCAGAAGCCAAGCATGAAGCCACTGAAACCAAGGGCGAGCATGCGAAGAAGGTGAAGCACGAAAAGAAGGCCAAGCACGAACGCAAGGGTGAAGCGACCGATGCTGCGCCCGCCGCTGCACCCAAGTAAGCCCCGGCAAGCCAACGCATGTTTGGACGAACCCCCGGCAAGCCTGGGGGTTTTCGCTTGTGGGGCTTCCGCCCCCTGTTTCCCTGCGCTCAGATCGTCGCACTCGCGTCGCGGCCGAAGGCCGCGTTCAGCAGCCGCGGCAGGGCCGTTCCCGCCGCCAGGCGCAGGTTCCAGTCGCAGGCGTCGTCGAGCGGGCTGCCGCCCGGATTGACCTGAATCACCCTGGCGCCGGCGCTGCGCGCGAGGAAAGGCAGCTGGGCCGCGGGCATGACCACGCCCGAGGTGCCGACCGCGAGCAGCAGGTCGCAGTCACCGGCCGCGGCAAAGGCGCGTTCCAGCGCGTCTTCGGGCAGCGACTCGCCGAACCAGACCACGCCCGGACGCATCGGGCCAGCGCAACGAGGGCAGCGTGGTGGCGCCAGCAGGCGGCCGCCCTCGGGCTCCTGCGGCACTGCCTCCGGGAAGCTCCATGGATGCGCACAGGCAAAGCAGCGCGGCGCGTGCAGGCTGCCGTGCAGGTGGATGACACCCGTGCTGCCGGCGCGCTCGTGCAGGTCATCGACGTTCTGCGTGACGAGGGTGAACTGCTCGACCCGTCCTGCCAGCGCCGCGATCGCCCGGTGCGCGGGGTTCGGACGCGCCTGCAGGGCCTTCATCCGGCGCCACTCGTACCAGCCCCAGACGAGTTCCTGGTTGCGGCGGAAGGCCTCGGCAGTGGCCAGCTCCGCCGCGTCGAAGCGTTGCCACAGCCCGCCGAGTGCGTCGCGGAAGGTCGGGATGCCGCTCTCCGCCGACACCCCGGCGCCGGTGAAGACGACGACGCGCCGCGCAGCGCGCAGGGCAGCGACAAGTTCGGCAGGCAGCGGGGCGTCGCTCATGCCTTGCGCCAGGTCGTCCACGCGATCAGACCGCCGAGCACCTGCATCGCGCAGATGGTCATGACTGCACCGGGCCAGCCCCAGCCCTCGTAGGCGAGCCCGGCGAGCAGGGTGCTGACGGCGCCGCCGCTGTAGTAGCCGAGGTAATAGAGGCCGTTGGCGAGCGAGCGCCCCTCGCTGACGCTGGCGGCGATGAAGCTGATCGTCGTCGACTGGCAGACGAAGACGCCGACCGAGCACAGCGTCAGCCCGAGCAGGATGGTCGGCAGCCACGGCGGCAGCGTCAGCAGCAGGCCGCCGGCGGAAACCGTGAGCGCCACCAGCAGCGCCTTGCGGAAACCCCAGCGCACGACCAGCTTGCCGGCCATCGGCGTCACCAGCACGCCGACCAGATAGACGCAGAAGACGTTGGCGAGTCCCGACGACGACAGATTGAAAGGCTCGCCGGCCAGATGCAGGTTCACGTAGGTGAAGCTGCCGACCAGCGCGAAGAGGACGCAGAAACCGACCGCGCAGGCGGCGAGCAGCCGCCGGTTGCTGAGGTGCCCGCCGAGCGTGCGCAGGGCGGCACGCACGTCGCGCCGGGGGACGAACGAGCGCGAGCGCGGCAGCCGCCAGAGGACCAGCAGCGCGCCGGCGAGGTTGAGCAGGGTGAGGGCGACGAAGGCACCGCGCCAGCCGAACCAGTCGCCCGCGTAGCCGGTGATGAAGCGGCCGGCGAAACCGCCCATCACCGTGCCGCCGACGTAGGTGGCGACCGTGCGCGTGACCGAGACGCCCGGGAACTCCTCGGCGATGTAGGCGAGGAAGACGACGACGATGCCGGGGACGGCAAGACCCTGCAGGAAGCGCAGCAGGGTCAGGGTGTGCAGGCTGTCGGCGAGCGGGATCAACGCCGTCGGTAGCGTCAGCGCGAACAGCGAGACGCAGATGACGAGCTTCCTGCCGATCGCGTCCGAGAGCATGCCCATGAACGGCGAGACCAGCGCGATGGCGAGCACGGTGGCGCCGACAGCCGTCCCCGCTTGCACCGGCGAGGCGTTGAAGTCGTCCACCACCAACGGCAGCACCGCCTGCATCGAGTAGACGTTGAGGAAGGCGAAGAAGCCGATCAGCCAGGCGAGCGCGGGCGATGCCCGGGTGCCGTCACCGAGCAGGAAGAGGCGCAGGGAGGAGGGATTCACACGGGTCCAGGGCTTTCAAGCGGAAGAAGATATTAGCGTGAAACTGCGAAGGGATAGCGCAAAGGCGCCTGGAGCAGACGCCTGTCATCGCGAGCCCGCAGGGCGTGGCGATCCAGTGCATGGGGCTGAATCGTGTCGCTCGTGGATAGCTGGTAAAAGCGCTGGGACAGAGGAACGAACTGGATTGCCACGGCGCTACGCGCCTCGCAATGACATCATTGCTGCCAAAGCGCTGGCGCGCCTTGCAATGACATCATTGGTGCCACAGCGCTGGCGCGCCCCGCAATGACGGAATCGACGACGAATTACGGGGACATTCTATGCAGTCGCGGCGTCAGTTCCTCCCGGCGAACCGGCGGCAGTGACGACCACCCGCTGCTGCTCCGAGTCCGCGTAAAGGACCAGGCTTCCCGGCTCGACGTCGGCGACGTGCAGGGTGGCGGACCATTTGCCCGCTTCCGGCAGCAGTTCGCAGAGGCGGTTGGGCAGGCGGCGGATGGCTTCCGCGTCGATCAGGTTGCCTGCGCGCTCCGGGAAGAGCGCGAAATAGAGCATCTCGGCCTCGATCAACTCGTTGATGAAGTGCGTTCCGAGCGACACGTCGGGGATCAGGTGCGCGTGCATGGCGACGATCTCGCACAGCGCGGCGACGTGATTGATTTCGCTGAAGGTGACCGGGATGCCCAGCCACGGGTCGCTCGAACCCCAGCGGCCGGGGCCGAGCACGAGCAGCGTGCGCCCGGCGCTGGCGCGGTTGATGCGACCGATCAGGCGCGCGATCGACAGCCGCTCGGACTGGTTCAGCGCCGCGTAGGCAGCGGGCGTGACATGGACGATCCGGTCGGGGCGGATCACCCGGCTCGGTCCGATCACCGCCCCCTGCGCGCTGACGAGCCGCGCCAGGTCGGCGGGAGGTTCGACCGTGGCGCTGCCATCGACGTTGCGCACCTGCATCGGCCGGCATTGCAGCAGGTTGATGCGCTGGCCGCCGCCGGGAACGACGTTCAGCGCGAACTCGATCTCGACCGGATGACGGTAGGCGGCGTGCAGGCAGGCGAGCAGCTGGCGCATGTCGGCGACGAAGGAAGTCTTCTGCAAGAGGCCGTCGAAGGTCAGGAAGGCCGGCCGCCCGGCCTCCTCGCGGGTGGTGAACAGCTCGAAGGGAAAGTCGCTCGCGTCCTCGGTCAGTTGCGCGAACGGACCGGTGGTGAGCGCGCCCGCCTCGAGGTCGATCGCGTCCATGCGCCGCTGGGCGACGCGGGCAATCGCGCCGAAGTTGCTGTCCGGTCGCAGCTCGGGCGCATTGAGCGCGACCAGCCGCGTGTAGTCGTCGTCGCTGCGGTCGACCGCGCGCGTGCCGAGGCCGGCGACCAGGCGCACGACACCGGCGTTCATGTCGATCTTCGGGTTCCAGCGGTAGGGGTTGAACGAGAGGCCGACGCCGGCCGCGTGCGGATGGAAGTAGCGGCCGCCGGCGCTGCCGGAGACGCGCATGATCAGGAGCGCCATCTGCTCGTGCGCGGCCAGGAGTCCGCGCCGCTCGCGGTAGCGCAGCGCCTTCTCGCCGAGCGAACTGGCGTAGACGCGGCGGACCGCGTCGAGCAGCTCGGCCAGGCGCTCTTCGCGCGGGCCGCGGTTGGCGCAGAAGACGCTCTCGTACTGGCCGGCGAAGGCGTTGCCGTAGAGGTCCTCGAGCCGCGAACTGGAACGCACGATGAACGGCCATTCGCCGAAGTAGTCGAGCATGTCCTCGAACTGGTGCAGGGTCGTGCGCGTGAAGCTGCCCTGCATGATGCGCTCCTGCGCCTCGTCGAGATCATGCAGGAAGGTCGCCGGGTCGCTCTGCTGGCGGCGGATCCACCACAGGCCGTTGCGCACGAGGAAGGTGTCGAACACCTCGGTGCCGACGTAGAAGGAATCGTGCGCTTCGAGCTGCGCGAAGAGTTGCGGTGCCTCGCTGCGCAGGATCGCGCGCGCCAGCAGCATGCCGAGCGCCTTGCCGCCGATGCTGCCGTTGCCGATCATGCGCTCGCGCACTGCGAACAGGTCCTCGAGCCGCAGATGGCGCTCGATCAGCGGCGCCATCGCCGCGTCCTGCGGGAAGAGCAGCCGGGCGAGGCGCCTGAACCAGAAGGACTCGACCTCGGCGTCGCCATGCCCGAGGCGCCGGCTTTCGACGACCGCCCGCGCCGTCGCGAAGTGGCGCCGCCAGTGGCCGATGAAGCTGGCGTCGTCGAGTCCGCGCCAGCCGGAGCCGGCGAGGATTTCCGAGACGGTGCCGCTGTCCCTGACCGGCCGGAAGCGGTCGCCTTCTTCCCAGGCGTGGATCAGGTTCATCGCCGCTGCCGAGCGGTGCTGAACCTTGATCGGCCGGATGTAGAGGCGTTCGCGGCAGCGGAACACGTCGAGCAGGAACTGCGTCGTGTCGATGATCGTCTGCATCCCCGACGGCGCGTGCTTGTTCCGGTAGACCCCGAAGTAGGTCACGGTGTCGAGGTCGAACAGGCGCGGGCAGGTCAGGCGGAAGAAGTTGCCCATCATCCGGTCCGACTGCCAGGCTTCGGCGAGCTCGGACAGGCAGTCGAAGACGTACCAGGTCTCCGGGCCTGCCGCCTCGATCACCGAATGCACCTGATCAACGAAGGCGTCGAAACCGTCCGCCGGCCGCAGGGTGTGGATCTCGGCGCCGGAGCCTTCCGCGAGCAGCGGCGCGTGCGCAGCGAAGCGGAAATAGATCAGCCGGTGTGCCTGCCGGCGTGCCGCCGCGGCGTAGCGCTCGACCAGCGCCGCGTACGCGTCGAGCGACTCGATCTGCCAGACGATGTTGTCGCCGCGCTGCACGCCGCGCAGCACCGCATCGAGCCCGGCGAGGCCGGTGGTCGGGGTGAAGGACGAGGCTGTTTCCATGAGGGCTCCGGCGCTTGGTAAGGGGGTCTTGCCTAAGGGATAGCATAAGTCCTGTGCGGGTGAAGCGCCCATGTTCGATATGCTATATTCACAAACTGACCTTGAATGCCCGTTATCGGTGCGCAGACGGGAAACCCGCAGATCGATGCCCGCAAACCACTCCCCCGAGTTGCCAAACCTGGCCTCGCTGCCTGCACGGCTGCGCGCCGCAGGCTTGATCTATCCCTTGACCTTCGCACTCTGGGCGCTGGCGACGCTTGGGGTCTTGGCCTTCATCGTGCGCGACGGCATCGCCCATGCCGAGCGCGAATTCAGCGCCTACGGCACCGTCGTCGAGACGCAGCTGCGCGACAAGTTGCGCGCCAACGAGGCCGTCCTCTACAGCTTCGCCAGTTTTCTGGAGACGCGCAGCAAGGCCGACCGGGCCGATGTGGCGGAGTTTGCCGAATCGATCCGCGAGCGCTACCCGCACATCTACGAACTGCAGGTGAGCCGCCGCGTCGCGCGCGCGGAGGTCCCTAATTTCGTACCTGTATCCCATTGCGCAAAGCCGCCGCCGCGTCGCGCGCGCGGAGGTCCCGGCGTTCGTCGCTGCCATGCGCCGTGCCGGATATCCCGACTTCCGCATCCGCGAATATACGGTCCAAGAGCCACGTGAAGTCGCGCTGGGCGAGCGCGACGACTATTATCCGATCGTCCTGATCGTGCCGGAGCGCCCGGAATCGAGGGGGGTGATGGGTTTCGACATCGCCGTGCGCGATCCCTTGCGCGAGGGTTTGCGTCATTCCGAACGGGCGGGGGGCGCCGTCAGCAGTGCGCCCTTTCCGCTGATCGAGGGCGGTCTCGGCTACCTGATGTACCGCTCGGTGACCCGCAGCGTGGCGAGTACCACGAACGCCGCCATCCATGCGCTGCTCGTGGTGCGCGCCGAGGATCTGGCGCCGCCGGCGGCCGCGCTGCCGGCGAACGTCAGCCAGCGCATCGTGCATCGCGGTGACGGCGATGAGCTTGCGCGCCCATTGTTCGAGTTCGCCGCGGCACCGGCCGACGGCGTCTCGCGGTCCTTGCTGCCGCAACTGAAGTTCGAGCGCGAGCTCGACGGCTTCTCGCAGCCGCTCACGCTTTCCCTCGAACGCCAGTTGCGCATCTCCGACCTCGCTCTCGACGCGCTGCTGCCGGCAGCGCTGGCCTCCGCGCTGTTGCTGGCCTTGCTGCTCGCCTACCTGCGCGCCCAGGCGCGGGATCGGCAGGAGGTCGAGTCGCTCGCCTTGCGCCTGCAGACGCTGTCGGCGGGAAGCTTCGAAGGGGTAGTCGTCGCCGAACTGGGGCTGATCCGCGATGCCAACGAGCAGTTCGCGCAGATTCTCGGCTACGAGCGGGAAGAATTGATCGGGCGCCACATCGACGAGTTCATCGTTCCCGAAGACCGTGAGCTGGTGATGTCCAACATCATGGCGGGGCGGCCCGTCAGGGGGCTGGAGCACGGCTTGATGCGCAAGGATGGATCGATCCGTATCGTCGAAGCCAATGCGAAGACCATCGCGCAGGCGGGTTCGCCGATCCGGCTGTCGGCCGTCCGCGACATCACCGAGCGCAAGCGGGTCGAGCAGGAACTGCGTGACAGTGAAGCCCGCCTGCGGCTGGCGGCCGAGGCGGGGAGCTTCGGGATCTTCGAGCGTGACTTCGAGGCGGGAACGGCGTTCTGGTCGCCGGAAGTCTGGGAGATACTTGGCCGGACCCCCGCGGCAGAGCCGCCGCAGATCAGCGCCATGTCCGAGCTCTTCCATCCGGACGATGTCGCTGCGATGAGGGCGATGTACGAGCGCGCGCTCGATCCCGACGGTGAGGGCAAGCTCTACTCGACGCTGCGCATCGTCCGGCCCGATGACAGCGTGCGCTGGTTGCAGGTCAGGGGGAAGACGGAATTCGTCGGCGAAGGGGCGCAGCGCCGCCCGGTTCGTCTGCGCGGCGTGGTCGCCGACCTCACCCGGCTCAAGCGGGTCGAGCAGGCCTTGCGCGAGAGCGAGCAGGACCTGAAGCGGGCGCAGGCGGTCGCGGCGATCGGCAGCTGGCGCATGGATATCAAGAGCAACGTGCTGACCTGTTCGGAGGAAACCTACCGGATCTACGGCATCGCCGAGGGGACGCCAATGAGCTACGAATCGATGCTCGCGCGCGTGCATCCGGAGGACCTTGAGTTCGTCGACCGCGAGTGGCAGGCGGCGCTGCGCGGTCGTCCGTACGACATCGAGCACCGCGTGCTGGTCGATGGCAAGCTGAAGTGGCTGCGCGAGCGCGCCGAACTCGAGTTCGCTGCGGACGGCTCGGTGCAGGGCGCATTCGGCACCGTGCAGGACATCAGCGACCGCAAGCAACTCGAGGAGGACTTGCGTCGGGCCAAGGAAGCCGCCGAAGCGGCGACCCGGGCCAAGAGCGCCTTCCTTGCCAACATGAGCCACGAGATCCGCACGCCGCTGAACGTCATCAGCGGCATCGGCGAACTCCTGCGCCTCGACATCACCCATCCCGGGCACCGGCGCAAGCTCGATGAGCTCTGCGCCAGTTCGGAGCATCTGCTCGCCATCGTCGGCGACGTGCTCGACCTGTCCAAGATCGAGGCCGAGGAACTGACCCTCGAGTGCGTTGAATTCCGCGTCGAGACCGTGCTCGACCGCGTCATGCGCCTGTTCGAGGACCGGGCGCGCGAGAAGGGCCTGGTGCTGACAGCGGGCCTGGCAGCGCCGCTGCGCGAAATGCGGCTGCAGGGGGATCCCTTGCGCCTGTCGCAGGTGCTCATCAACCTGGTCGGCAACGCCATCAAGTTCACCGAGCAGGGGACGGTTCGTCTCGGCATCGCCTGCGGCAGCGAGGGTGTGGCAAGCATCGCGCTGCGCTTCTCGGTCGCGGATACCGGTTGTGGCATCGACCCGGAGGCGCAGGCTCACCTCTTCCTGCCCTTCACTCAGGGCGATGCCTCGACGACGCGCCAGTACGGCGGCAGCGGGCTTGGCCTGGCGATCAGCCAGCGCCTGGTCGCGCTGATGGGGGGCAAGCTCGAGCTCGTCTCCGCCGAGGGGGCGGGTAGCACCTTCAGCTTCGAGATCATCCTGCCGCGGGTCCTCGACGGCGCCGCGCCGGCGAAGCTTCCTTCCGCGCTGCCGGCGATCGACTTGTCGGGCAGGCACATCCTGCTCGCCGAGGATCATCCGCAGAGCCAGGAGATCATCCTCGAGATGCTGGAAAGGATCGGCTGCAACGCCGACGTGGCCGCCGACGGCGTCGAGGCGGTCGAGTGCGCGCGCGCGCGCCACTACGACCTCATCCTGATGGACATGCAGATGCCGCGGATGGACGGCCTCGACGCCACGCGCGCCATCCGCGCGCTGCCCGCCTACCGCGACACCCCGATCATCGCGCTCACCGCGAACGCGTTTGCCGAGGACAGCCAGCGTTGCCTGGCCGCCGGCATGAATGCGCACCTCGGCAAGCCGGTGACGCCGACCATCCTCGCCAGGGTCCTGCGCCAGTGGCTGCCCCTGCCGGCCGCCGATCTGGCCACCGCGCCGGCCGCCGATCCGGCCTCACCCGCTGCCGCCACTTTCCCGGCAGGCACCGGCAGCGCGGAACGCACGCCGGAGCTGAAACTGCAACGCACCCTGACGCGCGTTCCGGGGCTGGAGGTCGATCCCGAATGGCAGTCATCGACCGAGCAACTCGTCTATTACCGCTCGCTGCTCGATCGCTTCCTGCTCTCCAGCAGCGACGACATGGTGAAGTTGCGTGCGCACCTCTCTGCCGGCGAGAAGGAGGCCGCCCGTGTCCTCGCACACCAACTGAAAGGGATTGCCGGATTCGTCGGCGCCCGTAAGGTCGCCGCCAAGGCCGGCGCGATCGAGGAGGGGCTGCGCAGCGCTGCCGACGCATCCGCGATCGAGACGCTGGCGGGCGAATGCGCAGCCGAACTGCAGCGCCTGGCGCAAGCGCTCAGTGCGTTGCCGGTCCCGTCCCGCCAATAACTCCCCGCCGCGCAACCCGTCTGTCCCGAGCACAGGTCGATCTGCGAAGGGGGTGTCGGGTGCGGGCGAATTTTTACAACATCTTTATGCGGCAATCGAGAGAATGCTCGGTTCGTCGCATCCGCGGCTGCCTGTGGCTGCTTCGGCCTGCGCCTTCCGGAGTCGCAGAAAGCATGTTTTTGCCATGAATTTCGATCGTTTCACCCCGGCGCAGAAGATCCTGCTCGGCCTCGCGGCTTGCTGCCTGACGACCCTCATTGCCGTGCCCTTGAGCAGGCTGCTCGATCAGGCCAACATGGTCATGCTGTTCCTGCTCACCGTTCTGCTGGTCGCCGTGAGCCTCGGGCGCAATGCAGCCGTCGGCGCTGCCGTGCTCAGTGTCGTGCTGTTCGACGTCTTCTTCGTCGAGCCGCGCTTTTCGCTGGCGGTCAGCAATCTCCAGTACCTCGTCACCTTTGTGGTGATGCTGGCGACGGCACTGATCACCGGCCATCTGGCGGCCAGCCTCAAGCAGCAGGCGCGTGCCGCCGAAGCGCGCGAGCGAGCGACCCACGCGCTCTACGAGATTGCCGGTCAGCTCGCCGGGGCCCTGAATCTGCAGCAGATGGGCGAGATCGTCCGCCACTTCGTGGCGACCGAACTCGCCGGCGACGCGCTGCTCTGCCTCGGCGCTGCGGCGCCGGCATCCCACGATCACTGGTTCGATGCCTCGCTGGCCGAGCGCGCCCAGGCGAGTGCTGCGCCGGTCGACGACCCCTCCGGGCGGAACGTCCGCTACCTGCCGCTCGCCGCGCCGATGGCGATGCGCGGGGTGCTCGCGGTCCGTTTCGCGCACGCCGGGCGCCGACCGGCAGGCGCCGATCTGGCGCTGCTGCAGGCGCTGGCCTCGCTGGTCGCGGTCACGGTCGAGCGTCTGCATTACGTCGAGGTCGCCCAGCGCACCGAACTCGAGGCTGCAGCCGAACGCCTGCGCAGTTCGATCCTGTCGGCGCTTTCACACGATCTGCGCACGCCGCTGACCGTGCTGGTCGGCCTGGCCGACTCCCTGTCGCTGTGCGCGCCCGCGTTGCCGGCACCGGCGCTCGAAACGGCGCTGGCGCTGCGCGAACAGGCCGAGCGCATGGCCAGGCTGGTCGGCAAGCTGCTCGACATGGCGCGCTTTTCCGCCGGCAGCGTGCGCCTGCGCGCGGAGTGGCAACCGCTGGAGGAAGTGGTCGGCAGCAGCCTGAAATTGCTGGGAGCGGCGCTTGGCAGCGAGCGCGTACGCATCGACCTGCCAGCCGATCTGCCGCTACTGCGCTTCGATGCAGTGTTGATCGAGCGGGTCCTGTGCAACCTGCTGGAGAACGCGGCCAGGGTCTCGCCCGCGGGTTCGGAAATCGGCATCGATGCCCGCCTTGCCGGCGACTTCGTCGACATCGCCGTCAGCGATTGCGGGCCGGGCTTTCCGGAGGCGGCGACCGGCACGGGATTCGATGCCTTCGTGCGCGCACAGCAGGCGCCGGGCAGTTCCGGAACCCGTCTCGGTCTGGCCATCTGCCGCGCCATCGTCGACGCCCACGGCGGCCGGCTGCGTGTCGACAACCGCCCCGACGGCGGCGCCGTGGTGATCGTCAGCCTGCCGCGCGGCGTGCCGCCGGTGCTCGAACCGGAGGTCCCTTGAGCGATCAACGGCCGACCGTCCTGCTCGTCGAGGACGAGGCGCAGATCCGCCGTTTCGTCGGTCTGGCGCTCGCAGACGAGGGCTGCGCGGCGGTCGAGTGCGGGTCGCTGAGCGAGGCGCGCGCAGCGCTCAGGCTGCGAGCGCCCGACCTTGCCATCGTCGATCTCGGTTTGCCCGACGGCAGCGGGATCGAGCTCGTGCGCGAGCTGCGCGGCTGGTCGCCGGCGCCGATCCTGATCCTCTCGGCGCGCAGCGAGGAACACGACAAGATCGATGCGCTCGATGCCGGCGCCGACGACTACCTGTGCAAGCCCTTCGGCGTCGGCGAACTGCGCGCGCGGGTGCGGGCCCAGTTGCGGCGCCGCCCGCACCCGGTCGGCACTTCGCCACAGATGAGCTTCGGCAAGGTCACGGTCGACCTGTCGCTGCGCCAGGTCACGCGCGCCGGCGAACCCGTACACCTGACGCCGATCGAGTACCGTCTGCTCGCCACCCTGATCGCGCATCCGGGGCAGGTGCTCACCCAGCGCAAGCTGCTGCGCGAGGTCTGGGGACCGGCCTATGTCGAGAGCAGCCATTACCTACGTGTCTATGTCGGCCATCTGCGCCAGAAGCTGGAAGACGATCCGGCCCGGCCGCGCCATTTTCTGACCGAAACCGGCGTCGGCTACCGCTTCGTCGCCTGAATCCGCGATGCACAGCCGTTACGGTCCCGTCCTGCGCGCGCTCGGCATGATCGTCATGCTGTTCGGCCTGACCCTGCTGGCGCCGGTGATCCTCTCCTGGGCCGTCGACGACGGCGCGCAGAGCGCCTACGACGAGACCTTCGCCCTGACCATGACCTGCGGCGCCCTGCTCTGGCATGCGTTCCGCGACGACCGCCGCGAACTCAAGGTGCGCGACGGATTCCTGATGGTCGTCCTGGTGTGGACCCTGCTGCCCGCGTTCGCCGCGCTGCCGATGATGATCCAGCTCGGCATGAGCTTCACCGATGCCTACTTCGAAGCGATGTCCGGCCTGACGACGACCGGTTCGACCATCCTCTCGGGTATCGACCTGCTGCCGATGTCGATCAACCTGTGGCGCCATCTCCTGGTCTGGATCGGTGGCATGGGACTGATCGTGCTGGCAATCGCCATCCTGCCGCTGTTCGGCATCGGCGGTCGGCAGATGTTCAAGGCCGAGACGCCGGGACCGATGAAGGATGACAAGATGACGCCGCGCGTCGCCGAGACGGCGAAGGGGCTGTGGCTCGTCTATCTCGGTGTCTCGATCGCCTGCGTCTTCGCCTATCGCTGGGCCGGGATGAACTGGTTCGACGCCTTCTGTCATACCTTTTCGACCATGGGACTCGGCGGTTTCTCGACGCACGACGCGAGCTTCGGCTATTTCGATTCGCCGGCGATCGAGGCGGTCTGCATCTTCTTCATGCTGGTCGCCGGGATGAACTTTGGCACCATGTATCTCGCGCTCAGCGGACGCTCGCTTCGCCCCTACCTGCGCGATCCGGAAGCGCGCTGGTTCATCGGCGTCACGCTGTTCAGCATCGTCGCCGTCAGCGTCTTCATCTGGCAGCAGCAGGTCTATCCAGAATTCCTGACCGCCTTGCGCCACGTCGCCTTCAACCTGGTCTCGATCGCGACGACGACCGGACTGGCCAGCGTCGACTACGCGCAGTGGCCGATCTTTGCCCCCTTGTGCATGCTCTTCCTGTCGAGTTTCGTCACCAGCGCCGGGTCGACCGGTGGCGGCATCAAGATGATCCGTGCGCTGCTGCTCTACAAGCTGGTGTACCGCGAAATGGTGCGCGCCCTGCACCCGAAGGCGGTGCTGCCGATTCGCGTCGGTGACCAGGTCGCGCCGCAGCCAATCCTGTACGCCGTCCTGGGCTTCAGCTTCCTGTACATGCTGAGCATCGCCGCGATGACGCTGCTGCTCTCGTTGAGCGGGCTCGACATCATCTCGGCGTTCACCGCGGTCGTCGCCAGCATCAACAACACCGGGCCCGGTCTCGGCGTTGTCGGGCCATCGACGACCTACGCGGTGCTCAGCGACTTCCAGACCTGGGTGTGCACCTTCGCCATGCTGCTCGGTCGCCTCGAGATCCTGACCTTGCTGGTTGTGCTGACGCCGGCGTTCTGGCGCGGCTGAGCGTCAGCGCCCGTCGATCCTTCTCGCCTCGATGTAGAAGCGCTTCTCGTGCGCCTCGCCCATCGAGAAGGTCTTGCGCGGCAGGGGGCCTTCGCGCACGACCATTTTGAGCAGGTCCGACTTGCTCACCTGCGGCAGGTGGAAACCGACGCAGTCGCCCGAGAGCGACTGGCGTTCGAGCACGTCGTCGCCGTGGATGTAGTCGACCTCGGTGGCGCCGCCGCGCGAGATGAAGTCGTCGATGAAGGCCTGGAAGGTACCGACCGCGAGCGACGAGGACGGAGCGGCGACCTCTATCACGCTGAAACGCTCGCCCGGGCCGATCAGCCCGGCGGCGTGCCGCTCGGCGGGTGTCGCCGCCAGCTGCGCGCGCATCGCTGCCGCCGAAGGCTGCTCGGTGCATGAGCAGCGCTCGCCGAAATACTCGGCGAGCGCCCGGCGCACGTCGGTGCCAACGCCGAAGAGCAGGCGGTGGATCGGCGCGAATTCGAGCGCGGGGTCGTGGATGTTGCCCACCTCGACCAGCGCGTAGCGGCAGGGATGGTCCATGCCGACCGAGTCCTTGACGCTCTCCCAGATCGACTTGGCGGTGGCCAGCGAGTGATTGCCGTCGCCGACGGCGAACAGCAGCGGCGGCGTTCCCGGCGCGACGCCATAGCGTTGCGCGAAGGTCCCGGGATCGACGAGGGCCGAGAGCGCCTGCTGCAGGCGAGCGCTCTCTGCGTCGCCGATCGCGTAGCCGGCGACATGCCCGCCGCCCTGCATCAGCTCGGTCGCGTACAACTGTGTGAGCTGCTCGCGTCCGGCGGCGATCGGCTCGATCACCGTGCCTTCGGGATCGTCGATCAGCACGAGGATGTGCGGCAGTTCGAGCTCGGCACCGCGCCGCACCTCGATGCGCGGCGGCAGGCGGGCGACGATCGTGCCTTCGGTCGGGCGGATCAGGCTCCTCGATTCGGGGCGGAAGTCGAAGTGTTCGAGGTCGATTTCGAGCATCAAGCCGCGCCGGACGCGCCCGCCGATCGTGCGCTCGACGTAGATGGCGCCCTCGCGTTCCTGCAGCAGTCCGGCAGCGAGGTAGTCGCGCATCGTCTGCTGGATGCGGCGGATGCGCTCCGCGGCGTCGGCCGCGCCGAGGTAGGCCTCGGGGAAGATCAGGTGCAGCGTCGAGGGCGAATCGCCGACGGTATCTGCGACCTGCTGCCAGTATTCCGGCTGCGAGGTGTATTGGTCGCAGGCGATCACCGCCCATTTCTTCAGGTCGATGTGCGGCGCCGGCAGGCAGATGCGCGGCAGGCGGAAGCCGGTGGGAGCGTCCATGGTCGGGGAATGGGAAGTGGAGACGCTGCATTGTACCCATTCGTGCATCGCCCATTCGTGTCATGCCAGTGCCTCCCGCTTGAGGGGACCGTAGCTGCTCGCGCGCATCGGTGCAGCCGTCATGGGCCTGTCCTCATGGCTTCGGGATATATCTCAAAGTCATGGTTGCGGCGTTATCCACCTATAATGCGCTGATGCCTTCTTCCCGATGAGCACCGTGCGATCTCATTCCACCCCGCATGCCGCCCGGATGCCCCGGACCAGCGCTGGCGTCGTCTGGTGGTGGTTGCCGTATGTCGCATTCGTGATCTACGGAAGCTTGCTGCCGTTCGAGTTCAGGCCGCTGCCGGGCGACCTGGCGTGGGCGCGATTCCTGCAGATCCAGTTGCTCGACGTCGGTGCGCAGGGGCGTGCCGACTGGATAGCGAACGGCGTGCTGTACGTTCCCGTCGGCTTCCTCTCCGTCAATCTGCTGGCGGGAGGACACGCGGGCCAGCGTTTGCCGGTGCATCTCGTGGCGGCACTGGCCTTCTCGTGCCTGCTGGCAGCCTGCGTCGAATTCGCCCAAGTTTATTTTCCCAACCGGACCGTGTCACTGAACGACCTCTATGCGGAGTGGATTGGCTCCGCGCTGGGGGTGATGCTGGCGGGTCGCTGGCAGGCGCGATTCTGGACCCTGGTTTCGTCCTGGAAACAGATCCGTGCCGAACAGCTCCTGATCCTGTTGCTCGAAGCCTACGCTGCGCTGTACGTCGCGTTCGGCTTGTTTCCCTTCGACGTGATCCTGTCCGCTGCGGAAATGGCGTCGAAGTTGCGCTCGGCCGCCTGGGGCTGGCTCGTCGCGGACGAATTCAGGACGGGCGGGACGCTGGTCGCCACGCTCAAGCTGCTGGCCGAGGCCTTGGCTGTCATTCCGCTGGGCGTCCTCCTTGCCAGACTGCGTCGGCAGGCGACGGCAACGCAGACGGTGCTGGCCGGGCTGGCGCTCGGGGCGGTGATCGAGATCGCGCAATTCTTCCTCGTTTCCGGCGTGTCGCAAGGTGCCTCGGTGCTGACCCGCGCCGCCGGCATCCATGTCGGCGCCAGACTGTGGATGGCCAGGGCCCGATTCGACATGCCCCGCCTTGCCGGATTCGTCCTGCGCTACGCCCGGCCGCTGCTGTTCGTCTATCTCCTGCTGCTGGCGGCGATCAATGGCTGGTTCAGGTACGCGTGGGGAGATCTTGCTACGGCGACCCGAGTGTTCGAGGCAACGCGCTTTCTCCCTTTCTATTACCACTACTACACGACCGAACAGGCAGCGCTGCTCAGCCTCGTTTCCGTCGCCTGCATGTACGCGCCGGTCGGCGCCTTCACCTGGATTGCGCGGACTTCCCCGGCGGTGGCTTTCTGGGCCGCGCTTGCCTTGTCCGCTGCCTTCGAGACGAGCAAGCTGTTCCTGCAGGGCCTGCACCCCGATCCGAGCAATCTGCCGATTGCGGGCCTGGCTGCCTGGGGCCTGGCCAGATCGATCGCGTATTTCGAAGTCACGCTTGGCCGGCTCCCGGCTCCGTCGATTCCGCGGGGAGGGGACGGCGAGGCGCTGTCCGGAGAAATCATGGCTGCTCGCCGCCAGGCGCGGGAAGAATCTTCCGGTCTGGCGACGACCGCCGGAGCCGCTTCGGTGCTGCTGTCTGCGCTCGGCCTGGTTGCGCTGGGCTGGGGGGTCCGGGATTTTCCGGCCTGCAACCTCGCCCTGGCGGTCCTGCTTGCGGCCAGCGGATGCCTGCTCTGGTTGCGTCCGCACTGGATCCTGGTGGTGATCCCGATCGCTGCCGCGCTCCTCGATTTGGCCCCGTGGACCGGGAGATTCTTCATCGACGAGTTCGACCTTTTCATCGCCTCCAGCCTCGGCATCGGCTACCTGAGGACCCGCGGACAGCCGGCGGTCGCGGCGAAGAAGGACATGGCGTTCCTCCTGGCCTTGTCCTTGCTGGGCGTCTCTTATGCCGTCAGTGCGCTCGTCGGCCTGTTTCCCTGGAAGCCGGTCGATGCCAATTCGTTCGCGCACTACTACAGCCAGTTCAACGGGCTGCGGCTGGCCAAGGGCATGCTCTGGGCTTTGTTGTTCCACGGCCTGCTCTCCCGCTTCATCGCTGCTGGCAAACCCGTGTTTGGGCTCATGGCGCTGGGCATGGTGATGGCGGTGGCCGGTGTCGTGCTGGTCACGACCTGGGAGCGCTGGGTCTTCCCCGGGCTGTTCAATTTTGCCGACGAGTACCGGGTCACCGGGCCGTTTTCGCAGATGCACGTCGGCGGGGCAGACCTCGAGGCTTTTCTGACCCTGAGCGTTCCGTTCCTCGTCTACGGCATCTTCGAACAACGCCGGACATCGGCCAAATTCGGCCTGCTGCTGTTGCTGGCGGGCTGCACCTACAGCCTGATGGTGACCTTCGCGCGCGTCGGCTACCTTGCTTACCTCGTCGCCGTGGGGCTTGCCGCGCTGGGGATGTTCGGCGGGAAAGCGGCTGCTCCGGCGACCCGGCGGCGACTCACGATGGCCGGCCTGCTTGCGCTGATCGTCGTCGGCGTCGCCGCCCCCGTCATGCTGGGCAGCTTCGCCCAGGCGCGTATCGCGGTGGCGGGGAACGACCTGAAGCTGCGTCAGGCGCACTGGGCCGACGCGCTCGCCATGCGCGATGCCGGCTGGACGACCCGCCTGTTCGGCATGGGACTGGGGCGATTCCCGGAAACCCACTACTGGCGCAGCATGGAGCCACGCTCCGGCTCCTACGCGCTGCTACAGGAGGAGGACAACGTCTTCCTGCGCCTGGGGCAGGGCCAGCCGCTGTTCGTCGAGCAGATTATCGCGCCGAGACGGGATGCCAGCTACTCCTTGCAGGTGCTGCTGCGCAGCACGGCAAAGGATCCGGCAATCACGCTGGCGCTTTGTGAGAAATGGTTGCTGAGCTCGGCCGGGTGCAGCAACCAGACCATCAGTTTTGCCGGGAACGGCCGCTGGCAAGCTTTCAACCTCGACGTCCCGTCGCTGCAGGGCAGCAGTGCAGGCGGCAGACCGATGAAATTCTCGGTCTTCAACGCCAGCAGAGATTCACCCCTGGAGGTCGACGAACTCGCCTTGCTCGATGAGGGCGGCCGCAACCTGCTGAGCAACGGCAATTTCCAGCAGGGACTGGATCACTGGTTCTTCGTGCCCGATGACGCCCTCGCCTGGAACATGTCGAGCATGCCGGTCCATCTGCTGTTCGAGCAGGGATGGTTAGGCCTGATCGCGTTCGGGCTCCTCGCCGGTGGCGGCTTGGTGCGTGCGTTCGTCCAGGCCCGGAGGCGCAATGCCAGCGCCGTGGTGGTGCTGGCTGCCGCTTCCGGGCTTCTGGTCATCGCCACGATGGATAGCCTGATCGACAGCCCGCGCCTGCTGTTCCTGCTGACGACCGTGTTGCTGCTGTGCTGGCGGAGCCACGAGCTGGACTCGGCGCAGTCGATGAAAGCCTGAGCCGACGGCAGCCGAAGCGGATCAGCAGCCGCCCAGTCCGGGCTGGATGGTGATCAGGATCGACCTGCCGCCGCCGTTCGGCCCGCACAGGCGATAGCTGCCCCCGTCATCCCTGAACAACTGCCAGGCATAGCTGGTGCTGCCGTAGTTGTAGACGACCTTCGCATCGCCGGGCGTTTGGTCGATCGACCAGCTGCCGACCCGGCTGCTCGGGTCGCTCTTGTCGGCAGGTCCTTTCTTGTAATCCCAGAGTTGGCCGCCACCACGGTGCTGCTCCTGCCATAGTTCCCCGTGATCGTTGGCGCAGATCGTGTTTCCGGAGACCGCTTTTTCTATTTGCCTGGCGTTTTGTTGCTTTCCCGTGCACGCGATGGTGTTGCCCGAGAGCGCCAGTGCACCGCTGGCGAGAACAAGAAAGATGGGATTCATGACGGTCTTCTCCAGAATTTCAGGACGACGTCGACAGGTCTGCGCCGCGCAAACGGTTCTCACCCGAAGCGACATCATCAGCATGCTAGCATCTTCCGGTCGAATGCAAATCGCATTTTGGCGACCGCTTCTGGTGGCTGGCTCCGTGCGTTCCTGTGGTCGGCCGAGTGTTGCGCCTGAGCGTCCGCTCGACTGGATTTGCATGCGACCCTGCCTTGAAACTGACCTTGTCTCTGGCATCACCTGCTATGCTACGCAGATAGATCGGGCGCCGCCATGTCGTCAGGCCCGGCTTGGGTGGGGCCATGTGCTTCTGCGGTTCGCGGGCGCCATGTGATCGGGCGCAGACGAAGTTCGCTCGACTTGCAGCGGGCGACTTTCCCGGGTTCCCCCAAGCCCGGCCTGCACGCCAGATGCTTGACGCCAGTGCCGGCGCTCCGGTCCACACCCTGTCAATGAGCGCCAGTTTTATGCCTCAGGGTGGCGAGCGATCCGTCGTTGCCCACTTTGCCTTGCCGGTGGCTCACGACGCGAAGATCTTCGATCTCGTCACCTGTTCATGCCGACGATGGTGACGTCAATGGCGGAAGGAGATTCAGGTCATGTCAACACTCAGTTCCCCGCCGGCAGTGGAAGGCGCGCGCTGCGCCACACATCAGCCGGCGATCCAGTCCGCCGGCGGCAGCCACATCTCCGTCTGCCGTGGCCAAGCCGAAGCCAGCGGCACCGACCGGCATGCATCGCAGGTTCTTCGCCAAGCGCGCTCGCAAACGGACTCGCTTGCATCGGGCAAGCCGCGATTCAATGAGCTTGACATTGACCGGACGGCAGCCACAGAGGGGGGGCTTGCCGCCTGGAAATGCCTGTTTGCCAAGTACGGCGTCGCCTGTGCAGAAAAGGTTGCCGGCGACTTCGCAGTCGGCTTCACCGACGAGCGAGGCGTTTCCTTCGCTGCGGTCGATCGCTTTGCGCGGAACAGCCTCTGCTATCGCATCGACGGCGGCAGGATCCGTTTTTCGCCAAACGCCGACGAACTCGCAGATGACGTGAGCGGGATCGACCCGCAAGCGATCTTCGATTATCTCTATTTCCACGTCATTCCATCGCCACGTACCATCTTCAAGGGAGTGTTCCGCTTGCCACCCGGCCATTGCCTGATTCTTGAGCATGGCGAACTGCGCATCACCCGATATTGGCAAGCGCAATTTGTGGAAGGTGAGCCCGTGGCGTTCGGCCAACTCGCTGCGGAATTCCGCCGCTTGCTGCGCCAGGCCGTGGCAAGACAGCTTGACGGTAGCAAGCCCGCCTCCTTCCTGAGTGGAGGTACCGACAGTTCGACCGTTGCCGGAATGATCGGCCAAGTCTGCGGTCGCCCGGCCGCGACCTACTCGATCGGCTTCGATGCCGAGGGCTACGACGAAATGGCTTATGCGCGGATTGCCGCGAAACATTTCAGCACCGAACACCACGAATACTATGTGACGCCGGACGACCTGGTGCAAAGCATTCCTGCAGTCGCCGCTCACTACGACCAGCCCTTCGGCAATTCCTCGGCGCTGCCGGCCTATTATTGCGCGAGGATGGCGAGGGACGACGGTGTCAGTCTGCTGCTTGCCGGCGATGGTGGCGACGAGTTGTTCGGCGGCAATTCCCGCTATGCCAAGAGCAAGCTCTTCGATTACTACCACTATCTCCCGGGGGCATTGAGCAAAGTCATGGAGCCAGTGCTGGCCGGGGACATTTCGGGACGGCTGCCGCTCTTGCGCAAGCTGCGCAGCTATGTCGAGCAGGCGCGTGTTCCCATGCCGGACAGGCTGCAGATGTACAACCTGGTCATGCGCCTGGGTCTCGACCGGATGATGACTCCCGAACTGCTCTCCCGAGTCGATATCGAGCAGCCGCTGCTGGAACAGCGCAAGGTGTGGCTTTCCGTGTCCACCAACTGCGAGCTCAATCGGGAGCTGGCTTACGACTGGCGCTACACCCTGGCGGAAAATGATTTGCCCAAGGTATGTGGCACCAGTCGCCTCGCGGGACTGAGTGTCGCTTTCCCGATGCTGGACGACGACTTGCTCTCCTTTTCCCTGAGCTTGCCAAGCGCGTACAAGCTGAAAGGCTTGAAATTGCGCTGGTTCTTCAAGGAAGCGCTACGCGGCTTCCTGCCCGAGGCCATCCTCGCCAAAAAAAAACAGGGTTTCGGCCTGCCTTTCGGTGTCTGGCTTTGCCGGCATCCGCGGCTCAATGAACTGGCCAGCGAATCGGTACGCAGCCTTGTCGAGCGCGGCATCCTGCAGGGCGATTTCGTGGAAACGCTGCTTGGCCAGCGCCTGTCGGAGCATCCCGGGTATTACGGTGAGATGGTATGGATTTCGATGATGCTCGAACACTGGCTGCGTGTGCATGCGCCCCGATTCTCGCTCAAGAGCGACTGAGCAAAACGGGCTTCCTCGACGAGCCGAGCCATGCTCTTTACCAGCGCCATCTTTTTCTGCGTGTACCTGCCGATCGTTCTTGTGGGGTACTACCTGCTGGGGCGGCGCGACGCCATGTGGGGGGCCATCTGGCTCTTCCTCGCTTCACTGGCGTTTTACGGCTACTGGATGCCGGAATTCACCACGCTGCTGCTCGGGTCGATCATCTGGAACTTCTGGATCGGCAAGAAAATCGGCGGTGCCCGCCAGGTGGGCGGAGTCCCGGCGAAGACCGTTGCAGCGCGGAACTGGTTCACGCTCGGCGTCGCGGTTGACCTTGGGCTACTTGCGTATTTCAAATACGCCGGATGGTTCGTCGCCAATCTCAACGCGCTGACCGGCCAGGACTGGAGTACGGGCAGGATCATTTTGCCGATCGGCATTTCCTTCTTTACCTTCACGCAGATCGCTTTCCTGAGCGATGCCTATCTGAAGGGTACGAGAGAAGTCAGGTTCGCCCATTTCGGTCTCTTCGTCACCTATTTCCCGCATCTGATCGCCGGCCCCGTGATCCACCATGCGCAGATGATGCCCCAGTTCCGGGATGCGGCCAGCTACCGCTTCGTTCCCGGGCACGTCGCCGCCGGTCTCTTCATCTTCGCCATCGGTCTGTTCAAGAAAGTGGTTCTTGCAGATGCGATCAGTCCTTACGCCGATGCGGTTTTCGATGCTGCCCAAGCCGGCGAGCGTCCCGACCTTGCCGAAGCGTGGATCGGGGCGCTGGCCTACACCTTTCAGTTGTACTTCGACTTTTCCGGCTACTCCGACATGGCCATCGGCCTGTCCTGGATGTTGAACATCCGGCTCCCGTTCAATTTCGATTCACCGTACAAGTCATTGAGCATTTCGGATTTCTGGCGGCGTTGGCACATGACACTGTCGGCCTTCCTGCGTGACTATCTCTACGTTGCCTTGGGCGGCAACCGCAAGGGGCCGCAGCGGAGGTATGTGAACCTTCTGATCACCATGGTTCTGGGCGGTTTGTGGCATGGCGCCAACTGGACCTTCGTCTTCTGGGGCGCTCTGCATGGCGGCTATCTTGTCATCAACCACGCTTTTCGCGCACTCGTCAGCCGGCATCTGCCCCGACTCCAAGCCAATTCCATCTTCAGGCTGGGGGCCTGGCTGCTGACTTTTCTCTGTGTGGTTGCCGGCTGGGTCTTTTTCAGGGCAGCCGATTTTTCGTCGGCAATCAGGGTGCTCGACGGCATGTTCATCCCGGTCTTTGCTGCCGAGGCCGCTGCCAATATTCATCCGATCCTCTGGAACCAGGGCCTCGACGTCGTGCGAGCCCTCCAGTTCCTGACGGTCCTGGGCGCCATCGCCTTTCTCTGTCCCAACAGCAATCTCGTCGGCGAACATGCTTTGCATGCCGCCGGCCGTCATTCATTGGTGCCGCCATTGCTGTCGGGGATTTCGCTGGTCGCTTGTTTACTTCTCGTACTGGTTAACGAGACTCGCGCCACGGCAAGTGCGTTCATCTACTTCAACTTCTGACATGAAGTCCCTCCTTCTCTGCATTTCCGGCGCTGTCCTGATGCTTCTCTTCATCGAGGCCGGCTTGCGCCTGTTGCCGGTATCGACAGCGACGCGGAGCGATTACTACCTCGCTCCACGCATCTTGACCTATCCGCCAGGACACTGTTTCACCGTCTCGACAGGCTGGGACCTCAAGAACCCGCAAAGGCAGTGTGCGAACAACTTCGGTTTCCTCTCCGAGCGGGATTTCTCGAACGATCCGCAAGCTATCGCACTCGTCGGTGACAGCTTCGTCGAGGCCAACATGCTGCCGCGCGACCGCACGCTGGCGGCGCAACTCGAGTCGCTGCTTGCGGACAGGCCCGTGTTCGCGCTGGGAGGTCCCGGTTCCAGCCTCCTCGACTACGCCGAGAGAGCGCTTTTCGCGGCAAGCCGCTTCGGCATTAACACGTTTGTGTTCGTTCTCGAGCGCAGCGATGTCGAGCAAGCCTTCTGCGGTTCGGGCAATGTTCATGCCCTCTGTATCGATGCGGCTTCCCTGCACTTGCGTACCCAGTTGCAGCCCGCGCCGTCCCTTTTCAAGCGTTTCGCCAGGGAGTCGGCGCTCGCACAATATATTTTTTCACAGCTCAAGTTCAATCCCGCGCAAGCTTGGCGCTCGCTCGGCGAGAAGAAGGGGCCGCCACCAGCCCGAATCGCCACGCCAGGCATGAGCGCGGATGCGTGCAGAGTCGCCGTGCTCGCGTTCTTTGCGCAGCTGTCGCAGATCGGAGATGCACGGATCTATTATGTGATCGATCCTCCGCGGGAAGACCTGTTCGCCAAGAATGAAGAGTCTGCCTGTCTGCAGGAGTTAAGAACGGTGGCGGAGGAGCACGGCGCGGTTGAAATAGAAACCGCTCCGTCTTTCAGGGAGGACCTTGCCAGTTCTGGCTTGAAGCTCGAGGTGGGCCCATATGACCACCACTGGAATCCGCGGGCGGTGCGGATGGTGGCTCAGGCGATTGCACAGACGCTTTCAGCACCAAGGTGAGCGCTGCGCGGTAATGGGGGGCGCCAGCATGGCTGCCGGAGGGGAGGAACGCGGGTGACGGCGATGATCTCTGGAAAACTGGAGCTTCTTCAGGTGCTCAGGGGCATTGCGGCCTTGCTCGTCGTGCTCCTCCATTTTCAAGACATATTGCTTGACGAGTGGCCGTGGTTTGCGGAGTTTTTTGCCCATGGCTACATCGGCGTGGATATCTTCTTCCTGATCTCCGGCTTCGTCATTTATGTGTCAACGGAAAACGGGCACGATCGTGATGTGATCAGCTTCCTGACTCGGCGATTCTTTCGCGTCGTTGTGCCTGCGTGGGTGGCCATGGCCCTCCTGCTGTGTATTAAACCACCGCTCCTCGAAAACCTGATCCTCAGTGTGCTGTTCATCCCACTGCAGAACAGCCACCCGCCCGGGTACGGATACAACTTCCTGATCGTCGCCTGGACCTTGACTTACGAGCTCATCTTTTACACCTTGTTTGCCGCAGCGATGGCGTCGGAAACCGGGAGGGCTCATCGTGGCCTGGTGGCGGGCATGCTGATTGTTGGTATGGTCGCGGCCATTCAGACGTTGACCGGGACCTATACCCTGAACGCCGAAGAGGCTGCCGTGCTCCCCTCACGACAGTTCCTTCCCGTCCAGATTTTCAGCTTGTTGGGTAACCCGCTGTTGACGGAATTCGTTGTCGGCGTTGGACTCGCGTGGGCCTACCAGCGAAAATTGCTCGCCTGGCTTGCACGCGAACCTTTCGTCCCTTTGCTGGTGGTGCTCGTGTCAGCCCTGCTGACGCTGATGTTTCACTATCGCGACGGGAATGGGTGGACTAACGCAGGCCTCCTGGCACTCTGTATCGTGATCGGCACACTGATCGCTCAGTCAGCGATCGATCGCACCGCTACGACGAAGCAATACCTCCGGATTGCCGTTTATCTTGGGGAGCTTTCTTACAGCATTTATCTCCTGCACCCGATCGTGAAGTCGATTTTCTCGGTTGCGCCAGTCGGAAAATTGGCCGCTGCAAGTTTCGGTCCAATGGGGATGTTCTTGCTGATGTTGGCTTGTACTTTCTTCGCAGCTCGCTTTTTCTACAAGCTGGTGGAGCTTCCCTGCCAAACGATCGGAAGGGAGGTGGCCGAGCGTCGCCGCCGGTTCGTCGTATAGACGCTTGCCGAATTCCGTGAGGTGTTGGGTTTTCAGGCCGGGGACGAGTTCACGGGCGGGGAGGATTTATCGAGTCTGCCATTTGTTTCGTAAAAAGCTTCCTCCCTCGTCCATGAGCCGCAACAGTCGGCCACGCACATGGCGGTTGTAGAGGAAATAGGAAGTTGTCGAGTAGGTGCGTTCGGTCCATCGCATCTTGTATTCCTCACAATTCCCCATGAAGTCGAAGGTCCCCACACCACGCCTGTAAAGTTCCTCGATCAGCGGTTTGTAAATGTAGGATCCGGCGCCGATCGAGTGCAGGGATTCGTCATAACTGGCTTTTTCGTTGTAGTATATTTTTTCAAAGACGAAGCCCATGGCGTAGGAGATCGGTGTTCCGTCCCGCGAAAGGATGCTTCCCAGAAACCACCCGTTCGCTGCCGCCCTGGCAAGGAAACGACGATAAAAGCCTTCCTGTCGCGGGTTGGTCGTGATCGATGTTCCAGCCTTCTCTTTCCATGAGCGTCGATCTATGCTCAAGATGTGTGTGATGAAATCCTCGACCTCTGCCGGTTGCTCATAGAAGCGGATGTCGAATCCTCCTGATTTGATGAGCCGGTTCTCGGATTTTTTCAGGTTGTCGCGAAAGTTCTTTGATAATCCGGAGAAATACAGCTCCTTGCATTCCGGAAGTTCGATATAGGGCGATTTGCTTTTTCCATATATGTGAAGTGCGTGTCCTTTGTTGCGGCAAGTCTCCTGGAAAATTTTTTGAGAGATGCTGCCATCGACCAATGTTACATGGAATTTGTCCCACTCCCGATGCTGCGAAAAGATGAACTCGAAGAGGGCTTCCAGATGTGCGCTGGCTCGATCGGCGTCAAGAAGGAGACCGCTGCGTCCCGAAAATATCTCGGTGATCGGCTCGAGGATCCTCTGGTGCAAGCCGCGGCTGCGCACGATCCTGACATGGCAAGGGATGATGCCGCGTGTCCTTTGCTCATCATGCACTACGAAGACTTTTTGCGGCACCGACTGAAGGTGGTTTTCCCAGAGGGAGAGCGTCCATTCGATTGTTCCGGAGATGCCGATGCCGTTGGCCTCGGTGGCCAAGGGGCGCAGCAGGTCCGGCCAGTCCTGGGCCAGCCTGCGGCATTCGTCAATCGTCTCCACTACACTTATTTTCATGGATTGTTCCTCGCCGGGCGTATTCTTGGAGGTGCCTGATCCGGTTCCTGAGTTGCCATAAAGCGTGCACGGCCAATCCTTTGCTGGTGCGGTTGTAGATTGTCCATGGCTGTCGTGCGTAGGTCCTGTTAGCTGCCGAGTAGCGCCTTTTGTGTGGTTCGATCAAGCCCATGAAATCAAAACGTGAATTTCCCGAGCGTGCCAGCGATAAAATCGATCGATAGCGGACGAAATGGGAGATCGACAGGTGGTCGAAGTCATCCACGTAGCTGTTTTTCAGGTCGACGAAAACACCGCTACGTGATAGTCCGAGGAGGTAGGCGACGGGACGGCCCGCAACCAGCAACAAATGGCCGGCAAGCATGCCACTGCGGATCGCCCTGGGCAGCAATGCCCGATAGAAATTTTGCTGTCGTGGATGGTTCGTGATGGCCGATCCGGCCCGGTGTTTCCATGAGTGTCGTTCTATCTCGAGAATCGAATCGAGCAACGCATCGCTGTCTTCTGCTCGCGAGTAGCGCAGGTCGAGCAGGCACGCATTTTCCTCTTCCGCCAACTTGCGCTCGGTCTGCCGAATTCGCTGACGAACATCTTTGGCGACTCCGGACCATCCTCTTTTCTCGTCGCTTTCCAAGGGGAAGAACAGCGATTCCCGTGCTTCCCCGACAAGGGCGCGGTATCCCCCCTTCGCGATCGCGTCCATCGCGGCGAGGCTGGCCCTGCTACCTGTCACCAGCGTCATGGCCAGGCTCACCCAGCCGGGACAGGCCAGGTCGAGGCCACCAAGCAGATCACCTAAGATCCGACGAGATCCGGGTTCTTGGAGCAACGGTCCACTGCGCCCCCCGTATGTTTCGGTGGGCAGTATCAAACGCGGCCCAAGTCGACTGTTCCGGTCGATCAGGAGCGGCAGTATTCCGATGATGCGCGAGTTCTCCCAGGCGACGATGACCCGCGATTCGTCTGCCTCGGGAAAGGCTTCGAGGATCGCCTCGAACCATTCGAAGCTCGCAGTGGCG
Organism: Rhodocyclus purpureus; assembly: GCF_016653115.1. GTDB lineage: Bacteria > Pseudomonadota > Gammaproteobacteria > Burkholderiales > Rhodocyclaceae > Rhodocyclus > Rhodocyclus purpureus. Next base: position 40,827 of record NZ_NHRX01000030.1, on the reverse strand, counting down.
TCGTCTCCTCGCAGGTTGTCGGGGTCCTCCACGGCAAGCGCATTCCAGTATTCCCGCAGGGGTGCGTAAGATCGCCGCTGGTCGAGGATCTCGATTTCTCGGTGCATGCTTTTCAGGGAATGTCCAGGCTATGCGCGATGACTGCGAGCGAACGGTCGATATCCTGTCGCGTGATGTTCTGATGCACGGACAGGCACAGGACATGCCGGGAAAGAAAGACTGCGTCGCTGATCGTTCGTGCGTCGCCGGAGGAAAAAAGGGCCGAATGAAGGTGCAAGCCGAAGGTGTGCAAGGCGACTCCGGAATCCAGCCAGTGATGGTCGATATCGTCGCGTCGGGGCAACAGCAAGGGAAAGACCCATGGGCAAGCTGTCTCGGGCAGAACAGGGAATAGGCAGGTCAGTTCCGGGCACTCGCTCAGTTGTTCCGCATAGCGCCCGTAGTTGGCCCGGCGGAGCCGCGCGATAGCGGCAAGGTCGGCGCACTCGATGATTTGTCGGGCGAGGGGCGGCATGGTGCAAGCAGCCAGACGCGCGTCGAAAGGGTAATGGTCCTCGCCGCGCATCCCGTTCGCTGCGCCGGTCTGCGCTTCCGTACGGCGCGGCTTCATGGCCAGGCGCAGCCGTTCCAGTTTCTGGAAGACCATCCATGCCCAGGAGTGATCGGAGCGTGCGAGCGATTCCTCGAGCATCCGTTTCAGGAGAACGATTCGTTCGTCGAGCGGCGGCAAGGGGGCTTGGGCGCCAGGCACCATCGCCGGGGCCCTTCGCCACAAGCCGCCGCCAACCGAGGAAGGGATCAGTTTCCAGAAACTGAAGATCCCGTAGTCCCCCTCGATCTCGACGAGGGCAGGGGGCGAGCCTTGCAGAAATGAATGCGACCAGTCTTCGATCAGCCGGATGCCGCGTTCGCGCAGCCCTTGCAGAGGTGCGAGGTCAACCTTCATGCCAAAGAAGTGGATCACCAGCACGCCGCCGGTTTCCTGATCCGCTTTGGTGTTCAAGTCGGCATGGTCGATGGAGAGGTCGCGCCGGATACGATAGAAGACGGGCTCAAGCCCGGCGAACAGAGCTGGCGTGACGCCGGAAGGACAGTGAAAGGCGGGCATCAGGATCTTGCGTCGTCCCGAGAGCGCAATTTCCTGGCAGGCCCGCAGCAAGGCGCCTCGGCCATTGTAGGTGAGTTCAAGGCCTGGAGTCTCCAGCAGCGCCCGCGCCGATTTCAGTCGGCGTGGCCGGAAGATGTCGTGCAGCGAGGCCACCGGATGAACTTCGGGCTTCTGTCGGCCAGCCTTCAGGGCCATGGCGCTACTCCGTCCGGGTGGCCACGGACGGCACCGAAGACGGCGGACCCGTCCCCTCCGTGGTGGCAGCCTCTGCGATCGCCGGAGCAGGCAGATCCCGCCATTTGCCCACCCGCATCAACTTGTTGCGCAAGCCTGGCAGTTCGAAGCGAAGTTCATAGGCGCGATGGGCAGACTGCAGGGCTCGCTCGTAGTCACCCATCTGGAAATATGCCAGGCCAATGTTGTAGTGAAGGCCTGCGTTCTCCCCAGCAAGTTGCAGAGCCGACTCCAGCTTGGCCACCGCTTGCTGCGCCCTGCCTCTGCTCAACAGATAAAAACCGTGCAATATCTTGACGTTGGCGTCGTCGGGGCGGAATCGCTCCCCCCGCTCGAACCAGCAGGCCACGGTGTAATCGGACCCAAGCGGACGATCCACCTTTTCCTTCTGCGCCAGCTTCATCATCGCCATCAAGCCTCTGGGATGGTTTGGGAAGACCCGCAGCAGGTAATTCAGGTCGCCTCCCGGCGTGATCGACGAGTGGCCACCGCGCAGGCTCTCGACCTTGGGCGTGAAGTGCGCACTTTCGACCAGCACCCGGCCGGCTTGGCCTTCCGTCCTGTAGTCCTTAGGCCCGTAGTGATTCGCCAAGCTGCCGCACTCTTGATAGGCGTCTTGATAGGCGACTTGAGCGAAGGTCACGGCCGGGAGCCCTGACGTCAGCAAGACGGACAACAAGAAACGAAGCATCGTCGGACTCCCGGTTGCCTTGATCACCCGTCGCGCTGCCAGAAGTTGCCGGCGCGGAGGGTTGATCATGCGTGAACCAAACATCATATTCCGTTTAGCATGTCGCGCTACCGATGTCAAAAGAATTTTTGCGGCGCTGCTGCCCACGGATGGGCAGGAACGGAGTCAGCGCGCACGGGATTTGAGGCGGCCTCCGCCTGAGCATTAGACTACAATGCAGTTTGCGATTAGCATATGCAGCAGTGCTTTTTTGCGTTGGGCGCGCGCTCCGCCCGGCGAACGGCATGGGTTGTTCGGGGCTGTCGAGTTCGGGAAAAGGGCTGGCGGCAGACCTGAGAGATAGCGATCGTCACCTGGGGTGAGGCCATGAACAACGGCAGCCTGGTCTGGGAGCATTTTCCCGCCGCAAAGCTGGAAGAAGATCGCGACCTGCAGAGCGAGTGGAATCGCTTGAACGCGAGCGGAAGCAACCTGCCGTTCCTGGACGTGGCGGTGATGCGCAACGCGCTCGTGACCTTCGGCGATGGTTGCGAACGTCTGTTCGTGGGGCGTCTTGACCAGCGCGCCCTGGCGATGTTGATCGCCAGACCCGTCGGGAGATTCCGCTGGCAGACGTTTCAGCCTTCGCAACTGCCCTTGGGCGCCATGGTCGTCGCCAAGGAGACCTGCCCGGAAGTCTTGCTCGACGGCCTGGTGATGAGCGGCCCGGATCTCAAGCTGGTCTTCTCGCTGACCCAGCTCGATCCCGTCCTCGTCGCACGAACGCCCGATACGGCGCGGACGTTCAGCGCCGACTACATCGAGACGGCCTGGATCGATATCGCCGGTGACTTCGACGCTTACTGGAATGCGCGCGGCAAGAATTTGCGCCACAACCTGCGCAAGCAGAAAAAGAAATTGGACGCCGAGGGCATTGTCGTCACGACGAGGGAAATCACCGCTGCGGAAGACATGAGCAGCGCCATTGCACGCTACGGAGCCATGGAAGTCTCGGGTTGGAAGGCTCTGTCGGGTACGGCCGTACATCCGGAAAACCCCCAGGGACGCTTTTACGAAAGACTCCTGGAAGATGCCGCGGGCAAGGGTGAAGCCGTGGTCTATGAATATCTTCTAAACGACCAAGCCGTGGCATCGAATCTTTGTCTCGTTCGCGGCAAGACGATGACCATCCTGAAGACCGCCTACGATGAGCGGGCTCATGCGTATTCACCGGCGTTCCTGCTCATGCAGGAAATGCTCCAACTGTTGCACGCCGAAGGGAAAGTGAGAACCATCGAATTCTATGGTCGTGTCATGGAGTGGCACACGCGCTGGACGGAGGAAAAGCGTACGCTCTATCACATTACCTGCTATCGCTGGCCAATCCTGAAAGTCATCGCCGCCGCAATGAGGAGGAAAAAAGTGGCAGCCGCGAAATTGCCCGCTCATCTTGCTTGACAGAAGCGCGCAGATCTTCTCCGTTCACGCGCAGGGAAGCCTAATGTTTCATTCTTCGTCGCGGAATATTAGCAGTTCATGCAAGGTGCCCGTATGGTGAGCCTGCGTAGCGCTTTCTTTCTTTCGTTGCTCGAAAGGTCGGCTCTCGTTGCGCTATCGCTCGGCAGCAGCGTCATACTTGCGCGCCTGCTCAAGCCGGAAGAAATCGGCATCTACTCAGTCAGTCTGGCAGTCTTGGCCGTTGCCCAGGTTCTGCGCGACTTTGGTGTTGGCAACTTCCTGATCCAGGAAAGCGACCTGACTGAAGCGCACATAAATACTGCATACGGCGTGTCACTGATCGTCGGCATCGTATTGTTTCTGTTGGTCTGGTTGCTCGCTCCCTATGCCGCCGATTTCTATAGCGAAGCGGCGATGGTCGAGACCATACGCATCAGTTCTCTGAACTTCATTTTGCTGCCTTTTTGCACGATTTCGCTCGCACTGCTGAGGCGAGACATGTCCTACGACCGCCTGGTCAGCGTGAATCTGGCCTCGGCTTTTGGCGGATTTTTGGTCAGCGTCGGACTCGCCCACCTCGACTGCGGACCGAACAGCATGGCGATTGGCGCAGTCTTCGGGAATGTCATCACTGGATTGGGGGCGTGGTTAGTGAGACCGGATCGCGAATTGATCCGACCGACACTTACGGAATGGAGAAAGATCGTCAACTTCGGCGGGCAAAGTTCGCTTGCCAATGTGGTGACAGCCATCTCGATGAACGCGAATGACCTTGTCGTTGGCAAGGTGCTTGGCTTCCATTCGGTCGCGATTTTCAGTCGCGCCCAGGGAGTCATGAATATTTTTCATCGTGACATCTTGAGCGCCGTGCGTAACGTCGCCTTTCCGGCATTTGCCGATTTTCATCGACAGGGACTGGCACCCGAGCTGACGCATGCCCGATTTATAGTGCTGCTGACTGCATTTGCATGGCCTTTTTACGGACTCGTCTCGCTCTATGCGCTAGAGGTCGTCAGGTTCATGTTTGGCGGGCAATGGGACGAGGCTGTCTCCCTGGTGCCTATTTTTTGCTTGGCAGGTGCGCTGTTCGCCGTCAACTCCCTGATTCCTCAGCTGTTGATCGCCGTGGGCAAGATTCATATTGTCACTCGTGCGGAGGTTGTGCTGCAACCGCTGCGCTTCTTCATGATAGCCGCTGCCGCATATTTTTATCGTTCCGTTGAGGCTTGTGCAGTCGCGTACCTGATTTCAAGCATGATTGCGCTTCCGGTGTTTACGTGGGCGCTGGCGAGAGTTTTCCCTGCTCATGTCCTGGATTTCATTTCCGGATTGTTGCCGAGCTTTTTAGTCGCCGTAGTGACCTTGGTTCCGGTCTCGGTGCATGTTTATTTTTCCGGTTTTTCAAGGGGTGTTCCGATCGATTTTTCAGAGATACTGCTGGCGTCGGGTATTAGCGCTGCAGTCTGGGTCTTCTCGCTGCTTTGGTTGAATCATCCACTGAGCGAGGAGCCTATGTTCTTGCGGGTCGTAACACGTTTTTCCTTGGCGGGTAATAGAAGATTCTGAAATTTGATATCGTAATCTTTCCGTTCAAGGTTGGTCACTGGAGTCAGCTTTCCTTGCTCTCGATCTTGTAGAGTCATCTTGGTTGATGTCGTTATTTTGAGTGGCGTTTCGAGCAGTCGAGGGACACAGCTTTTGGCAAGCGGATTTCGGAAGTGGAAGTGCTGGTCCTTGAGAAAATTACAACGTGAAAATTTATGGATGATAGGGTTTTTCTGTGCCAGGATCAAAGCGTAGCCAGCTTGAAGTTTGGGTGAAAAATTTTTGGTGTCGCCAGGTTTCTGGGGAAAAGGGATGTTATTTTATAGGGCATTGCTGGAGTGCTAAATGAAATCTTTTATTAAAAGATTGGCTCGCATGAGTGCTGACGGGTTGTATGTGGCGTACTTGAGGGGGCTGAATCCGGAAAAGCCTTATCCTTTGAGAATGTGGGTCGATAAAAGAAAGATGTTTGGCGTTTTTAAATCAGCCAGAGACCCGCTATTCAATAAGTTGAGTTCCGAAGTCTGTGCTGGCTCCAATGTTGAATTTCTTCCGTATGGGGCTGTGCAAGAAAACGATGTAATCGGTGAGTGGACGATGAGTAAGGCTGTGATGAAGTTCCTGCTGGAAAAAATGCTTGAAGAGAAGCCCCGGGTCATAATGGAGTGCGGTTCCGGATTGAGCTCGATTTTGCTGGCGCATTATGCGTCAATCGCCTCTGCGGATGGTTTTGAGGTGCTGGTCGTGAGTTTGGAGCAAGATAAAGAAGAGGTTGGTAGGAACATGAGTCGATTACGGTCGATCGGGCTTGAAAGTTACGTGAAAATAATACATGCGCCGACAGACGCTGAAGGAAATTACCTTCTGGATGCAAAGGCGATACTTTCAGCCACGCGCAACAGTAAGGTTGACTGCTTGATCATTGATGGTCCATCCGGGCCGGAAGGCTGTCGAATCAGTACGCTCCCATTTTTGTCCGAGTACTGCAGCAGAAATGCGCGATGGTATCTCGACGATGCACTACGTGATGGTGAGTTGAACGCGCTAGTCATGTGGGCGGGCCTGAGTGGTTGTTCTGTGGAGGGGATTTATCCCTTTAGTAAGGGGCTTGCAGTGGGAAGAATGAATTGTTTGGTCGGTCGGCCTTCTGGGTCTTAGTCAAATGAAAGTAGCGCTTCTGTGCTCGGGCTTGGGCAATATATATCGGGGTCACGAAATATTTGCCCGTGACCTCTTTGAACTGGTGGGCGGGTCGGTCGAAATGACTTTGTTCAAAGGTGCGGGAGAGCCAGCCCCAGGAGAGGTCGTTGTCGCCAATGTTCAGCGCACGTCCGCGTCACTGGATCACATCCACGTGGTCGCATCCCCCAAGTGGGAGAGCGCAGTCAAGGAGCAAGAGCGATTGCGGATCGAGACCGCAACGTTCTCCCACGCTGCTTTGAAGCATCTTCTGGAGGGAGAGTTCGACATCATCCACTGCCTGGAGCGGGAAGTGTGTGATTTCGTTTTCGGCGAACGCCACCTCTTCAGGAAGACCCCGAAGGTGCTCTTCTCGAATGGCGGCGCCATTCCATGCGCGGAACTGCCGCGTTGCGATTTCGTCCAGGAACACACTCCGCATAATCTGCAGCGCAGCGCCAGGCACAAGGCCTTCCTGATTCCGCATGGCGTGGACCTCAGCCGATTCAATCCTGGGGTCGAGTCGTCGTTCCGTGAAAGACACGGAATACCGGAGGATGCGTTCGTCGTCATCAGTGTCGGCACGATCTGTTACTGGCACAAGCGCATGGACTATGTGATCAGGGAAGTGGCGGAACTGAACGATGCATACCTGCTGATCGTCGGCCAGGAGTGTTCCGATACGCCGGCGATCAAGGAGTTGGGCAGGCGCCTGATGGGGGAAAGGATCATTTTCGCCAAGCTGCCTCATGAGGAGCTTCCCCAGGCCTACGCCGCGGCAGATGTGTTCGCACTCGGGTCGCTGGCCGAAACCTTCGGTCTCGTCTACATCGAAGCCATGGCGATGGGGCTGCCGGTGATCAGCACCAACAACGTCAATCAGCGGGAAATCATCAAGGAAGGCATTTTCATCGACATGAGCAAGGCGGGGGCGCTCAGTACTTGTTTGCGCAACGTCGATCGGTCGGCGTTGCTTGCGCTCGGTGCGAGAGGCCGAAGACATGTCGAGGAAAATTACGACATGCAAGTGTTGAAGCAGCTATATATCGAGAAGTATCGGCAAATTGCCTTGGCCCCGGTCAGTCTTCCCGAATATTCATTCAAGCACAGGGTGCTGGCCAATGTGCGCGCCTCGATGCGCAAGATTTCCCGGATGCTGTTTGCCTGAGGTGATCCAGCCCGGGATTCATGGTACCTGGAGTCAATATGCTTACGGTCCTGATGGCAACGCACAACGGTGCGACGACGCTACCGAGAGTCCTGAACTCTTATTGCCAATTGGTCGAGCCCGCGGGAGGTTGGCGCCTGGTCGTCGTCGATAATGTGAGCGTCGACGCAACGGGGGAGATTCTGGCTGGCTTTGCCGGGAGTCTGCCAATTACGCCCGTGCGGATTGAAAAGCGCGGCAAAAATGTCGCACTCAATGTCGGTCTGGATCTGGTTGATGGCGACTTGGTCGTGTTCACCGATGACGATGCGATTGTGGATCGGCAATGGCTTGTCCGGCTGCGTCAGGTCGCCGACCAGCAAGCGGATTTCGACGTTTTTGGCGGACGAATCGACCCTGTGTGGCCCGATCGATTGCCCGAGTGGATCCCCCGTGTAGTCAACCTGGGGGCTACCTATGCCATCACGCCAAGGGGACTGAGGTCCGGCCCGGTCAGTGCAAGTCAGGTCTGGGGCGCGAACATGGCGATTCGGACCAGCGTTTTTTTGCGTGGTCATCGTTTCAATGAAGCCGTAGGGCCCAGCACCGGACAGTATATGATGGGTAGCGAACTGGAATTGACATGCCGCATCGAACGCCTCGGGCACAAGGCGTGGTTTGTCGAAGATGCGCAGGTGGGCCACATCATCCGCAGTCATCAACTCGACCGGCAATGGATCATAAAGCGGGCCTATCGGCTCGGCAGGCACATGTTCCATCAGGAGATCGACAGTATTCCACGGGACGTGAAGATGCTTCGCGGTGCTCCTCGCTGGAAATACAGGGAGCTCATTGCGGCGTTAGGCAACTCGCTACGCTGCGCGCTTGCACGAGACGATGACGGCAAGTTTCTGGCCGATTGGCAGCTTTCGTTTCTCAGAGGGTATCTTGCAGAGGCCGGAACTTCAACGCAAGCCCGCAGCCACGGTGCGCTCGTTCGCTAGTCCGCTGCTCCGCCGCTGTTTCCGAGTTCCGGTCAGAAGAGCATGCCTTCCTGGCGCATCCTGCCCGTCCTTTTTCTGGTAATGGCGTTCAGCTTTTCGTGCGCATGGTGCTTGTTGCTGCCGGGAAACATGAAAGACTTCGCACAGAGTCTGGTGGCGGTTTTCGCGTCGAACATTTTGTTCTGGCAGAAAAGCGGCTACTTCGATGCTGCAGCAGAGTTGAAGCCGCTGCTGCACACGTGGAGTCTGGCGGTGGAGGAGCAATATTATGTCCTCTTTCCGCTGTTCATCATTCTCGCGTGGCGCTTCTGGCGGCGCTGGATCGTGGTCCTGACGACGGTGCTTTCTGCCGGCTGGGGAGCGTTATCCGGGCTTTCGCGAAAAGTGCCCGCAGGTGAACGAGAAGGGGGGCATTCTCGTCTGGGGGGATTCGCATGCGGCAGCGCTGGCAAATGGAATCCTGCAGTTGCGGACGGACCTCGTTCAGTTCACGGCGAACAGTTGCCCGCCGGTAGCGGAGCTGGACGTGGCATGGCGGGCCGGCTGCCGTGAGATCGGCGAGCACGTCCTCGGCGAGATACGCCGTCTGCAGCCGCGTGACGTGGTCCTGCACGCCTATTGGACTTTGTACGAGGACCCGGCGCTACTGGACAAGCTGAAAAGAACGGTCGAGCACATCCGCTCCGCCGTGCCAGCCTCGCGCATCACTATCGTCGGCTCGGTTCCGCGGTGGAAACCCAGTCTGCCCGAGTATCTGGTTCGCGAAAGGATCCGCCTGGATGCTGAGCTCTATATCCGGAACAGTGCTTCGGATGAGTTGCTCGGCCTCGACGACTCGTTGAAGACGCTTTCAGAGCAGAGCCTGGTCAGGTTCTTTTCGCCGTTCGCTGCGCTGTGCGTCGGGCGCTCCTGCCGGGCCGGCGTCGAACACCATGGAGTGATCATGCCGACCGCGTGGGACTACGGGCATTTGACCGAAGGGGGCGCATGGTTGGTGGCGAAAGCACTCAGCGAATAGGGGGAGGCCATGCCGCTCCGCCGTCGTTCGCGCACGCGCGCGTGGCGCTGGCTAGGAGCGGGGAGCCCATTTTTTGACGAGGAGGGCGAGCAGGTAGGCAAGGGCGCGCCAGCGGCGAGGGTCATGGCGTACGGCTTGCAGGAAGGCATGCAGGGCAAGCTGGGGCGAGCCGTGCCGGTATTGGGAATAACCGAAGTCGAAGGCAAGCTTGGCCAGGCGGCCACTGACTTGCCTGGCTGTTACCGCCGTGCCGCCAGGGGATGACAATCCCCATCTCGCCAGCGCATCCGCAAGTACCTTGTATTCAAAATTCTCCCGTTTCGGTGTGTTCGACAGGCTTCCCGGCACGGTATTCCGGTAGAAGGAATAGATCTCGTTCAGCATGTGGATCTGGCACGTCTGCGAAACCCGCAGCCAGTAGTCGTAGTCTTCCCCGGTGACCAGGCCGGTGCGGAAAAGCCCGACTTGCGCGACGACTTCGCGTCTGATCATGACCGAGGAGGTGTGTATGATGCAGCCCTTGAGCAACAGGATGTGGTAGATCCAGCCCGTCCGTCGTGCCTCGGTCTCCGTCAGACCGCTCCTGTCCGGCCGCTGTAACTCCGGATATTCGCCTCCGGCATCCGGTCTCCAGTCATACCACTCGTGGAATACCACACCCGCCTCGGGATGACGTCTGAGATAGGCAAGTTGTGCGTCGAGCTTGCCTGGAAACCAGCCGTCGTCGGCATCGAGAAAACAGATGAGGTCGCCGCTGGCATTGCGCAGCCCCGTATTCCTGGCCGCGGCGACGCCGCTATTGGCCTGGCTGATGATCGTGACCTGGGGGGCCTCCGTGCGGACCAGAGCCACGGTCCGGTCGACCGATCCGTCGTCGATCAGCAGTATCTCGAGCGGTGAATAGTTCTGCGCAATCACGCTGCGTACTGCCTGCAGCACATATTTTTCGGCATTGTAGGCGGGGATGATGACGGAGATCATGGGGGAGACGCCAGGATCTCCGAAGCTTGCGGCAGCCTTGTGCTGAGCGTTCATTTCACCCTCATTTCCGGCTTCGGAAAAACGGCCTCGACTGCGACTTTGCCGAGTGCCAGGAGGTTTTCTCGTCGCTTGCCGTAGCGTGCGGAGAGGATGTGTTTTTTCGCAGCCTCCAGTGGTTGCCGACGCTGCCTGCTGCGGTAGCCCCAATCGAAGAGGACCTCGGCAAGGCGCTTTTCGACCAGGGCGATCTGCCCTCGGCTCAAGTCCGGGTAGTCCAGCATGGCGCGATACGCCTTGATGAGATCCGGCGCATTTTCGGCCGCAGAGCCGGCGCTTGCGAAGGAGAGGTTGGCCTCGTGCAACTGATAGCGAATTTGCGCTGTCTCCAGGCTGGCAAACCTTCGTTGTCGTGACAGACGGACCCAGTATTCGTAGTCCTCGGCGATCCTCAGGTCCTCGTTCATCAATACCTTTTCAGGGCCGCAGCGCATGGCGACGGTCGAGAGGTTGAAGTAGCAGCCGTATTCCAGGAGGTGTGTGAAGAAGTCCTCGCTGAACACCCGGATCCAGTCCTGGACATGGCTGACCGGTGCCATGTCCAGTTTCCTCCGGTAGTTGGGGCCCATGTAGTCGACGGCATGGCCGTCCTGTTCGTAGTGGGCGCCGCCGAAGACGACCGCGACTTCCGGGAACTCAGCGAACACGCGGGCACAGGCGGCCAAGTGTCCAGGTAGATAGCGATCGTCGGAATCGAGGAAGGCGATCGCTTCGCCGCTCGCCGCAAGCAGCCCGCTGTTGCGCGCGCCGGCGGGCCCCTTGCTGCGCCGGTTGTGCAGCACACGAATACGCTGATCCTGGCAACTGTCCGCCAGCCAGGCCACGGTTCCATCATTCGATCCATCGTCGACAATGATCAATTCGAGATCGACGTCTTCCTGGCTCAGCGCAGAGTCGATGGCGGCACCGATCTGGTGGCGACGGTTGTAGGTCGGGATGATCACTGAGAATTTCATTGGCTCGATTCCTTGGCGAATATTGCCGCTGGCTCGTTCAGCGGAAAGCGCGGGGGCGTTGCCCCCCCACGTTCAGCAACATCCTGAGCCCGAATCTCCACTTGTTGCGGTCCCAGGGGGTGAAGCGGGGTAATTCGTAGAGGGAGGATTCGGCATGACAGGCTCCGGGCTGGGTGGTCACGGCGGCGTCGAAGCCCAGCGAACGGACCATGTCCACGTGGGTACGCCGGTAGTCGGCGTCAGTCTTTCCGTTCGGGTAGGCGAACAGGCCTATCCTTTCGCCGAGGATGGTCTGTAGGGCATCGCGGCTTGCGCTGATTTCCTCTCGTGCTTTTTTAGCGTCCGTGACTGCCAGGATCGGGTGGCTCACCGTATGCGCTCCGATCCCCATTCCGGATTGCCGCAGGGCCTTCACTTGTCGGGTGCTCAGCATAAGGTCGTCGGGCAGGACCACCCGTGCGGAGCGCGCGATGCTGGCGACAGCCGCTTCCCTCTCGCGCGGTGCCAGGTGCTTGATGGCGGGGATCAACTTGTGCAGCGTCGATCGCTTCTCCGCCAGCGTACCCACGGGCAGATCATCCAACATGAGCGCTTGCGCATCGATGAAGGCTTGTTCCGTCCGTCGCACCGATTCGATGAGCGTGTCGTTCCACATGCGCCCGCCATCGAGAAAGCCGGTAGCGACAAAAATTGTCGCGTGCAGCCCGTGTCTCTTCAGGATCGGCAGGGCTTGGGTGAAGTTGTCTGCGTAGCCGTCGTCGAAGGTGATTGCCGCTGCGCGTGCGGGAAGTTCGTCCCGGGGAAGTCGCTGGATGGCTTGATCCAGCGGGATGATGTTGAACCATGACTTCAACCAGCCGAGGATTTCGTCGAAGCGTCGGCAGTCGGGTTCCTCCGGAAAGAGGCGGTCCGGGCGTGCATGAACGCGATGGAAAATGAGGATCGACAGGCGAGCCTTGCGGCCACCAGGCGATGCGAGCGAAAACGCTGTCCTCAGCAGCATTCGACTAATCCTTCCTGGCGGCGCCGGCAGGCGTCGGCACAAGCGATGCAGTCGCAGGCGGTTTTTTCTTGCTCAGACCGACATATTCGAGGATGCCCATCTTGGGGTCTCGCTCCCAGCCGCGGGTTTCAAGCCATCTTCTGGCAAGTACGACAACGACGATGAGGCTGTAAGGAAGGTCGTAGTAGGCAAGGCTCAGGAATGCGCCGCCCACTGCGTAGCCGACCATGCTGACCTGGACCATCGCGCCAAGATCTTCGACCCATTTGGCTTGGGGAGTGCCCTGCGCATTTTTCTGAAGCCAGCGCGCGCTGCGCCAGGTGCTCATTCCGATAGCCAGAAAGAGGAGCAGCCCGAAGAAGCCATGATTGCCGAGGACCTGGAAATAGATGCTGTGGGCAGCGATAACGTTGGCATTGTAGGTGCCGTACAGGGTGAAAAAACTCTGGTACTGATAGCTCATGCCGGCGCCGAACAAATGGTGCAGTGCGACTTCACGTGCTACGATCCAGCCGTTCAGACGACCAATTGCCGACAAATCCTCCTGGTAGGAGTGGATCGTCGACATGCGTTCCCACCATGCGTCGGGCATGAGCGGCAGAAAGGCGACGATCAGGATCAGGACGATTCCCAACCACAGTTTCTGGTCGTTCCGGATCCAGAGCATGGCCCCCATCGCGGCAATCGCGAGAAACGCCCCACGGGAATACGAGCCGATGGCGGCAACCGCGCAGAGGAGTATCGTTGCGGTCAGGAGGTGTTTGAGCCATCGTTGTACTGCTTGTAGTTGAAGAAATCGCAGCAAGGGGATGACCATGATCAAGGCCAATGCAAACTCGTTGTTGCCTTCGACAAACGAGCCAGGAGGTCCCCAGACTCGATGCGAGCCACCCGTAAGCAGGGTAAAGATCCCACCCTTGAGGCCGATGAGTGCGAGCGAACCCGCGGTCACCGCGACGAAGCTGATGATGTGGATCCGATTCCAGAGGAGGCTCAGGGCGACCAGGTTCATCAGCGACATCTTCATGAAGCGTGACCAGAGCTCGAAGTCGCTGGCCGGGTCTTGTCCAAGGACCCAGGACAGGTTCACCCAGATGATGAACGCCATCAACCACGCAACAGGGGGACCCTGGAATGGGGATTGCTTCTCCTGGCTCAACAGCAAGCCGATCATGGTCGCGATGGCAGCCACGGCGGCAAGTGGGGCCGAATAGGCCAGACCCCAGGCAAATCGGTGGGGGTTCATGATGCTCAACCAGGTCCACAGCATCACCCCGATCCACGGACGGCGCAGTGCAGCCATGGCCAGAACCGCCACGATGGCGATGATAAGCAGGTCACGCATGTCGGTCCCCTGCATGGTTTTTGAGGCCCGACGCCGACATCGCGAGCGACTGGCGGGCGGGGGGCGCGAAGCGGGGGCGCAGATTCATCTTCAGCCCTACCGGCTTGCTCGCGCGGACGCTGTTATCTCCCTGAACAGTTCGACTTGTCGTTGAGTCGTTTCCGTCCAGTCGAAGCCTTCGGCGTAGCGTCGAACTTGCGCTCGTTCCGGCAGATCGGCGAGCAATTTCCTGACGGCGTCGGCAATGCTCGGGGCTGCGCGTTCGGGGACGAGGCGGCCGGCGACAGCAGTCCGTACCACTTCTTGTGTTCCGGAGACCGCCGTTGCCACCACCGGGGTGCCGCAGGCCATGGCCTCGAGCAAGACGTTGGCCCAGCCTTCACGGCTAGAGCAGAGGAGCAGCGCGTCGGCCGCGCTGTACCACCAGCGCAGTTCGTCGTGGCTCACCTCGCCGGCGAAGCGTACCCTGGCGCTTAGCCCGAGACGACCCGCCAAGTCTCGTAGCGCTGTGCGTTCAGGGCCGGCGCCGGCGATGACGAGGCTGACCGTCGTCGGCAGACTGGTCAGTGCCTCGATGGCGATATGATGCCCTTTCAGTTCGACCAGGTGTCCGACTGAGAGGAGCAGTGTCTGATCGGGTAGACCGAGTTTCCTGCGCGCCAGCGCTTTTTCCTCCGGCCTGAATCGCTCCAGGTCGACACCATTGCGCAGCACGTGCAGCTTGGCCGGATCGGCCCCCAGTTCTTCCAGACGGTCCATCAACGCCTTGCAGACGCCGATCGAGGCATGCGCGTTGGCGGCGGTCTGCAGGATGAGCCTGCGCGGGTGGGGATAGCGCGCTATCAGGTTGAGATCGCTGCCGCGCGCGGTGACGACGAAGGGCTTGCCGAGCTTGCGCGCAAGTATCGATGCAGCGACGCCGTCGGGGTAGTAATAATGCGCATCGATGAGGTCGAAATCGAAGCCGTCCTCGATCATGCGTCTGGCGGTCGGCAGTGCGCCGATCGCCAATGTCCGCGGGGCGATGTTCATTCCGACCTTGGGCGGCAGGAAATAGCGGGGGTGGTGGACCTCGATGTCGCCATGCAGTTCGCGACAGGGCGTCGCCGCGAATGTCGCGTACTCGCCGAAGCGTCGCGCGCGCGAAGGAAACCAGGGCACTGGCGCGATCACACGGGTTTCGACTTCGCCGCTCTTCAGCAACTCGCGCAAGCGCGTTTCAACGAAGATGCCGTGCAAGGGCCTGACCACGCTGGGGTACAGCGTCGAGAAGAGCAGGGTACGGATGGGGGGGCTCATGTGCGCAGCGAGCAGACACTTAGTCGCCGGTGTCTTGCTTGCCGATCAGCTTGAGGTAGGGGGCCCGGTAATTGGCAACGCTGTTGCGCCAATTGCGCACCTCCTCGACGAAGCGCCGGCCGTTGGCCTTGAGCTCCGGCCATCGTTCGCGCTGCCTGACGAGGTCGAGGATGGCAGCGGCGAGCGACCCGGCGTCGCCTGCCCGGAAAAGCATGCCGGTCTTGCCGTGCTCGATCAGTTCCCTGTGTCCGCCGACATCCGAGGCGACGAAGACTTGGCCTTGGGCCATCGCTTCCAGAGGCTTCAACGGTGTCACCAGTTCGGTCAGCCGTATCGAATGGCGGGGGTAGGCGAGGATGTCGACCAGATCGTAATAGCGGCTGACCTCGCTGTGCGCCACTCGCCCGGTGAACACCACCTGGTCGTCCAGGCCCAGCGCCGTGGCACGCTGCCTGAGATTTTCTTCCTGCGGACCGCCGCCGACCAGCAGCAGGCGGGTTGCGGGCTCTTGCCGAAGGATGGTCGGAAAGGCGTCGAGCAGCAAGTCCAGTCCTTCGTATGCGTAGAAGGAGCCGACAAAGCCGATCACGGTATTGCCCTCCAGGCCGTACTTGCGTAGCAGCTGCCGCTCGGGTGGGCGGGCTGGCCGGAAGGCTTCGACGTCCACGGCGTTGGGAATGACGCTGACCTTGCTGTCGGCGATACCGCGCGCGAGGATGTCGGCGCGCAGGCCCTCGCAGATGGTGAAGACGTGATCCACCTTACGCATCGCCCGGCTCTCCAACCAGCGGGAGGCACGGTAGCGCAGGCTACCCGCGCGGGTCGTGCCGTGGTCGACGGCCGCATCTTCCCAGAAGGCGCGGACCTCATAGACGATGGGGATGCCCCGTCGGCGCGCCACTCTGATTGCCGGGATGGCATTGAGTACCGGCGAATGGGCGTGGATGATGTCAGGCCGGATGTCGTTCGCGACTTCCTCGATGCGGTTTTCCAGTCGCTGCATGAGGGCGACTGCCTGTGCAAGCGGCAGTCGCGAAAGAGTGCTGGACCGGGATCGGGTGCGGTAGAAGCGCAATCCGTCGACTTCCTCAATGGGGCCACTGCTCGCACCTTGCTTCGGGGACGTCAGGTGGAAAGTTTCCCAGCCGAGCGCACGCTGCTCGCGCAGCAAGGCGGCCGTGCGGAAGGTGTAGCCGCTGTGCAGGGGGATCGAGTGGTCGAGGATGTGCAGGCTGCGAATCATGGGCGGCTCCGCTGTTCCATTACGTTGCGCAGGAAGGCCTCGAACATGAGGAGGGTCCAGATCGGTGCGCTGCAGTCATGGCGACCGGATAAATGCGCGTCGACCAGATGTTCGAGGTAGGGGCGGTTGAACCAGCCGGTTTCGGCCAGTCGCGGGCCGAGGATGGCTTCCTGCATGCGTTGCCTGAGCGGCCCCCGAAACCAGCGGGCCAGCGGTACGGCGAAGCCCATCTTGGGACGGTAAAGTATGTCGTCGGGCAGCTTCGGCTCCATCGCCTTCTTCAGTAGGTACTTCCCTTCCTGACCGCGGATTTTCTGCGAACTGCGCAGGCTCGCCAGCCACTCGACCAGCGGGTGGTCCATCAGCGGTTCGCGCACTTCCAGAGAGTGGGCCATGCTGGCGCGGTCTACCTTGGTGTTGATATCGCCAACCAGATAGGTCTTGAGATCGAGGTACTGGATCATTCCCAAGGGATCGTCGGTGCCGGCCTTGGCCGCGTGCCTCTCGAACACCTCCCGGGCATCGTAGCCGTCCAGCGCAGAGCGAAAGGCGGGGGTAAAGAGCTGCTCGCGCATCGGTCCGCGCAGGATGGAGACGGAATGGAAATAGGCCTCCACCGAACTGCGGGCCATGCCCTCGAAGGTCGTCTTGGCGCGCAGGATCCGTGGCGCCCAGTCGGCTTTCGGGTAGAGCTTGCCGAGCACGCCGAAGAGCGGGCGACGAAGCCCCAGCGGCAGCACCGAGCGCATCTTTTCTTCCATCAGGTGCAGGCGGTAACGCCGATAGCCGCCGAAGCTTTCGTCGCCGCCGTCGCCCGAGAGCGCTACCGTGACATGTTTGCGCGCCAGTTGGCAGACGCGGTAGGTCGGGATGGCCGAGCTGTCGGCATAGGGTTCATCGTAGAGTCCGGCCAAGGTGTCGATCAGGTCGAAGTCGTCGCTTTCCACTCTGTCGAGCTGATGCCGGGTCCGGTAGCGGTTGGCGACCCTCTGTGCGAATTCCGACTCGTTGAAGGCGGGGTCGGCGAAGCCGATGGAACAGGTGTTGACCGGAGACGTCGATAGACCGGCCATGATGGCGACGACGGCGCTTGAGTCCACGCCCCCGGAGAGGAAGGCGCCAAGCGGAACTTCCGAGATCATGCGCAGCCGGATCGATTCTTCCAGACGATGATTCAGTTCGCTGCAGGCATCGGCGTCGCTGATCGGGTTGTCGAGGGTGAAGCTGACGTCCCAGTATGCACGCGCTTCAGGCAAGGGCTGAGCGCGGCGCAGGACGAGCGTGTGTGCGGGCGGAAGCTTCCTTGCCTGCCTGAAAATCGTACGTGGTTCGGCGACGTAGCCCAAGGCAAAGTATTCCTCGACGGCACAGGGGTCGATCTCGCGCTTGAGGCCTCCGTGGGCGAGCAGGGATTTGAGTTCGGATCCGAACAGGAAGCTGCCATCGTCGAGGAGCGCGTAGAAGAGCGGCTTGACGCCGAGCCGGTCGCGCGCCAGGAAGAGTGTCTCGCGCTGGCGGTCCCAGAGGGCGAAGGCGAACATGCCGCGGAAGCGCTCGACACAGCGCTCGCCCCAGGTTTCCCACGCATGGACGATGACCTCGGTGTCGCTGCGGGTGTGGAAGACGTGGCCGAGCGCCTGCAGTTCCGGGATGAGTGTCCGGTAGTTGTAGATCTCGCCGTTGAACACGACGCAGACGCTGCCGTCCTCGTTGTAGAGCGGCTGCTGACCGGTCGACAGATCGATGATCGCAAGACGTCGGTGACCGAGGCCGACTCCGGGTTCGATGTGCAGGCCTCCGTCATCGGGGCCGCGATGCCGCTGCGCCTCGTTCATGCGCTGCAGCACGGCGCGATCGATGTCGCGTTGACCTCGGGTGTCGAAAATCCCTGTGATGCCGCACATGCTCTTTGGTCCGATCAGGTGGAGAATTGCCGGGCGCTGCTTTCGCACAGACGGCCGTATAGCTGTCGGTAATTGCGGACCATGGCCGCCATGCCATAGTTTTTATCGACCAGTTGGCGGCCTTGTCGCCCCATTTGTCGCGCAAGTTCCGGCCGTCGTGCCAAGCTGACAATGGCTTCTGCCAGTGCCTCCGGGTTGGCGGCAGGAACGAGTCGCCCGTTCAATCCATCGCTGACGAGTTCGACATTACCGCCAACCGCAGTGGCGATGACAGGGATGGCGCAGGACATGGCTTCAAGGATCGTATTGGAGATGCCCTCACCCAGCGAGGGGAGGACGAAGCAGTCAAGGGCGCCCATGATCTCGGGCACATCGTTGCGCTCCCCCGGCAACCATGCCAGATCGCTCAGGCCGGCGGCACCAAGGATTGCTTGCGACTCAAGGCGCAACGGGCCATCGCCGATCATGACCAGTCGTAGTCGGTCGCGGAGTTCGGGGGCGATCTGTAGCGTCTTGACGAAGGCCCGGGCGAGGTTGCTCTGATCCTTGATCGCCTGCATGCGGCCTATGGTGCCGACGATCCAGAAACCGGCAGCGTTGAAGGGCGACCCGGAGATCGCCTGCCGCGATGAACGCGGATGAAAGCGCAAAGAATCGACACCGTTGTAAATCTGGGTGATGCGATGCGCACGGATGCCAACCCGACTGACGAGATAGCGTTCGAGATCGCACGACAGGGCGATGTAATGTTTCACGAACGGGCTGTAAATTCGCCGCAGCCACTGGTATTTCCTGTTATCGCCGTTGATATCGCCGACGTCGCGGCCGTGCTCGCCGTGGATGCGCATCGGGACGCCGGCAGCCCATGCCGGCACCACCGCCTCGAGCGCGGCCAGATTTCTGGTGTGGACGATGGTCGGTGCGAGTCGCCGAAACAGGCGATACAGCCTCGGATAGCTCGCCACAAGGTGTCCGGGAGGCTTGTGCAGGGCGATGAATTCGACATCGGTCCGACGAATGCGCTGCCTGAAGGTAGTGATCTCCGTCAGGGCGATGACGACATGACGATAGGAATCTTCGGGCATGTGGTTGATCAGGTTCACGATGCCGTTCTCCAGTCCTCCGATGTCGAAGCGGTACACCACGTGGGCGATCAGCGGGCGAGGATCGTTCATCGCCGCCTGGCCTCGCGCAGGCGGCGATGGATTTCATCGCCCAGGTCTTGGTTGAAGCTGGCCAAGGTCTCGCCGGCGTCGGGCTTGGGTGCATAGAGAATGATCACCGCTCCGTCGTCACCCTGACCGGACAATATGGAAAGCATCGATAGCCACTTGGCCTCGATATCGCTGCTGGTCAGGCGGCCGTTGATCCAGTACCACTGCCAGATGAGGTAGCGTTCGTCGCGCTTGTTCTGCAAGGAGAGTATTTCGCCAGTGCGGACGCGCTGTACCCTTGCCGTGGACGGGGCGGCATCTTCTCCTCTGGCGACGAGTTGCCAGTTGGGGCTCTGCGAGCCGACCAGCACGTTGCTCGATGTCACCAGTTTTCGTTCGTAATTCTGGTTGCGATAGTAAGCGACGTAGACCCCCACCCAGCGGTCGTCCTTGGTGTAGGACGAGTGCGCTTGAGCGGAAGGCTGGTTAAACCTGGGTTGCCAGTTGATCATCGGCGGGCCGGCTTTCCATTCGTGCGTGGATTCGGGCAAGGACAGAGCGACCGGTTCGGCGTGCTTGTCCGCGCGGAGCAGACTGGTAACTGCCGGTCCCGATGCAATGACCAGCGCGACCGCGGGCGCAAGCAGCCAGACACTGTTGTCTTTCGCGGATCCGGGGGCCGCCTCGCTGGCCAGGTCCCGAGCTGCAGGTGCTGGCTCTTGCCAGCGCATTCCTATGCCAAAGATGGTGGCGATCACGATTCCGAA
Organism: Rhodocyclus purpureus; assembly: GCF_016653115.1. GTDB lineage: Bacteria > Pseudomonadota > Gammaproteobacteria > Burkholderiales > Rhodocyclaceae > Rhodocyclus > Rhodocyclus purpureus. The sequence continues at coordinate 20,755 of NZ_NHRX01000030.1, read as the reverse complement.
AAATATCCAGCCGTAGATGAGATGATCCACGCCGACCGCCAGCCGGTTGTCGGAGAGGTGACCGATCATGACAATGAGGTATGCCCGGAGCCAGTTCGCGACGATGGGTACGAGCAGTGCCACCAGGATGAGGGCCAGGCGTCTTTGCAGCGACTGATAGTTCAGGTAGGCGTAAAGAGTGCCGATCATCAATGAGGCGATCAGGTAGCGAATACCGCTGCACGTCTCGATCACCGACCAGTGGCCGCTGGGGATCATGAAGTTCTGACCCTCCCTGTAAACGGGTATTCCCGTCAGACGCAAGGCAAGCGTTGTAAAGTCAGCGGTCCATTCCATAAGGCGTGGCATCAGGAAATCGCCGATCGGCACCGAAAAGAACAGGAACAGCAAGGGAAATGCGAGCTTCCTGCTGGTCTGGGTACCGACCAATGCCATGACTGCCAGCACCACGATGCCGACCACGGCAAACTGGGTCAGCGCATTCGCTCCAATCAGGTCTCCCAGCAGCCACAGGAGGACGATCCCCGCCAGCGGCAGGAGAAGCCAGAAGCTGGCGGACGGCTGCAGCCGTCCTAGATGCTCGCGCTCGCGCCAGATGAGCCAGAGCGAGATGGGGGCGACGACAAACCCGTGAAGGTAGGTTTCCGAGCGCCACCAGATTTGGGTCATCCCGTCCAGCGTACGCCAGTAGCAGTAGCCGACCCACAGCAGGGTCGCCCCGATCGCCAGCAGTGTAGGTTGCCATTGCCTTGCCGCAGCAGGCGCGTACTGGTTCATTGGCTGATCCCGTTCGACAATGGAAGATGGCGGTCCAGGGCGGCGAGATTTGCCCCCCAGCTGTAGTGCGCGAGTATGCGTTGCCTTGCCGCGTGGCCGATGCCTCTGCCTGGCTCCTCCGCATTCAGCAAGTGGTCGACCCGGTCGATGAAGTCCGTGGGCGATGCTGCGGTCAGCAATTCCCGGCCCTCCAGGGCATCGATCGCACTCGCGCATTCGATCGATGCAACAACGGGTTTCGCCATCGCCATCGCTTCGAGAATCTTGTTCTGGATGCCGCGCGCGACGCGCAACGGTGCGACCACGACCTTCGCGTGCTGCAGCCACGGGCGGACGTCGGCGACGGTGCCGGTGACGACGACGTGCTCGCCGGCGAGCGCGCTGACCTCGTCCGTCGGGCTGCGGCCGACGATCACGAAGCGCGCATGCGGCTGCCGCGCGCGCAGTTCAGGTAGCATCTCGCGCGCGAACCAGGTGACCGCGTCGATGTTCGGCCAGTAGTCCATGGCGCCGGTGAACACGACCGGCAACTCGCCCGCGCGGTAGGGCGACGGGCGCCCGGGATCGACCGAGAAATAGTCGGCATCGACGCCGTTGCCGACGGCCTCGACCTGCCGGCTGCACTCGGGGGCGAGGCGGGTGAACAGCGCGACCTCGGCCTCGGTGACGAAGAGGCCGCGTGTGGCACGAGCGGCCATCCTGCGCTCGTAGGCGAGCAGGGTCTCTCCCTCGCGCCGGTACAGCCACGACAGCGGCCAGCGATGCTGCGCTGCGTATTGCGTCCACTTGGCCGAATCGACATCGACGAAGTCGATCAGGGTCGGCAGCAGGGGCTTGTCCTCGACGTACTGCGCCATCGCCGAGGAGAAGACCACCGCGGCGTCGATGGCGTTCGTCCGGCAGCAGCGATCGACCCAGGCGCGCAAGCCGCCGTCGCGATAGTAGGCGAGCGTCAGCGGCTCGCCGGCAACGAGTCCGTTCAGGCTGCGCAGCCTGGCCAGACGCGGATCGATGCGGGCGACGTGCAGGTCGGCACACATTCCCCGCAGCAGCTCGATGTGCGGCTCGTCTTCCGGGTCGTCGATGAAGGTGCCGAGGAACACGCGATGCCGTTCGAGCAGGTGCTTGAGCAGATGGTAGGAGCGCAGCTTGTCACCCTTGTTCGGCGGGTAGGGCAGACGATGGACGAGATAGAGGATGTTGGTCATCGCGCGTCATCCCAGGTTGCGCACGATGTGCGGACCGAGCCGGTTGGCCAGCCAGAGCGGCAGGCGTCGCCAGGCTTCGATGAACAGCCTGAATTTCGCGTTGCTCGGGTTGTTCTGCGGGATGCCTGCGCGCCGGTACAGGCAGTATTCGTAGTGCAGCGGCTGCGGCGCGAAGCCCCAGTTCTTCTTGAAGGCGTACGAGCCCGTGCCCTTCTTGCTGCGCCCGTAGTCGAACACCTTGAGTCCGCGCTCGCAGCTGCGGCGCAGCAGTTCCCAGTACTTGAAGTCGTTGGCGGCAAGCTCGCGCGCGCGCTCGTCGTCGCCGGCGTAGTAGGGCAGCACTTCGTCGCGGAAATAGAAGGAGAGCACGCTGCTGAGCGGCTGCCCCTCGGCCGTGCTCACGGTCAGCACCTCGCAGTCTTCGCCGAAGGCGTGCTGCAGCGATTCGAAGTAGCGCCGCGGCAGCGCGGGCGTGCCGTGACGGTGCGCGTTGTCGGCAAAGAGCCGGAAGAAGCGATCGGTCGACGCGTCGATGCTGCTCGTCAGGCCGTTGCCGATTCCCTTGCGCACCATCGCCCGCTGCTTGCGCGGGATGGCGAGCAGGTTGTCCTCGACCGTAGGCAGGATCTCCTTGCGGAAGGTGACGTAGAGGTCCTGGGCCGGCCAGTCGGGATGGCGCTGCCTGCAGTTGCGGAATTCGAGGTGGGCGACGCCGAGTTGTCCGGCCAGGCGCTGTGCCGCTTCTTCGAGCCGCTGCGCGGCTTCGCCGCTGCTCGCCGCGACCCCGCCATAGACCGCGAAGGGCATCGCCACCAGCGCGTGGCCGAAGAGCAGGCTATCGACCTCTGCCAGCGGCAGCACGCCTTCGAGCTCGCCCGCGTCTTCGGCAAAGAGGAAATGGGTCGGGTGGCGGAACACTTCGCGAACGATCCCCTGCCAGGCTGCGCGGTGAAAGAAAGTAGCTTCCGGGCAGGCGAAGACAAACTCGTCCCAGCGCGCGGCGCCGCGCGTGTCGGCAGGCTGCAGCTCACGGATGATCATGGACGCCCGCGCCCCGTGAGGAACAGCTCGTCCATCCGCCCCCAGGAAAAGTCGGCCAGGAGGCGGCGCAAGCGTTGTTCCATGCGCTGGATGTTGAGGTAATGACGGAAGCGCGTCTTCAGGCCGATCCCCGGGATGCGTGGCTGCGCCGGGTCGACTTCCCAGGGGTGGAAGTAGAAGACCGCCGGCAGCCGGTCGACCGTGTTGACGCGGCGGATCATCCAGCGTGACAGGCGGTAGGGCAGCAGGCGGAAATAGCCGCCGCCGCTGGCCGGCCAGTTGCGACTGAGCAGACGCAAGGTCGTCGCCGGAATTTCGAGCACGCCGGAAATCCTGTGCGCATGCCGTGGTGCGTCGGGCATCCCGTAATGGTCGTGACGGATCGGGTAGACGCTCGAGCTGTACTGGTAGCCTGCGCGTTCCAGGCACTCGAAGGCCCACAGGTTGCCCGCACCGATCGAGAAGCTCGGTGCGCGGTAGCCGCGCACGGCGCAGGAGGAAAGGTCTTCGAGGATCAGCTTGGCAAGGCGCACGTCGGACGAGAACGCGGCCGGCGTCTGCTCGCTGGCGCGCTCGTGCGCATAACCGTGGCTGGCGAGCTCGTGGCCGCCGGCGACGATCCGCCGGATGACCTGCGGGTAGCGCTCGGCGACCCAGCCGAGGGCGAAGAAGGTGGCCTTGGTCTCGTGCTCGTCGAGCATCGCCAGGATGCGGTCGACATTGCGTTCGATCCGGCACTCGCGCGTCGCCCACTCGCTGCGCGGGATGTGCGGCGCGAATGCCGAGACCTGGAAATAGTCCTCGACGTCGATGGTCAGCGCGTTGGCAAAGGGGGCGGGCATCGCGGACCTCGCCTTCAGGCGACCGCCAGGCGGCCTGGCAGCCAGCTGGCGAGATCGTCGACGATGCGCTCGGCGGCGCGTCCGTCCCAGCGTTCCGGGAGGCAGCCGGACTTGCTCCGGCCGGCGAGTATGGCGGCAACCTCGCGGCGAATGGCGGCACCATCGTTGCCGACCAGCGTGTTGGTGCCCTGCTCGACGGTGATCGGGCGCTCGGTGTTCTCGCGCAGGGTGAGGCAGGGGACGCCAAGCGCCGTTGTTTCTTCCTGCACGCCACCCGAGTCGGTGAGCACGAGGCGGGCATTGGCCATCAGCCCGAGCATCTCCAGATAGCCTTGCGGCGGCAGCACGACGATGCGTCGGGTGTCGAGCAGGGGCCAGAGGGCAAAGCCTTCGATGCTCTTGCGGGTGCGCGGGTGCAGGGCAAAAACCAGCGGCAGCGTCGCCGAGATGTCGCGCAGGGCGCCAAGGATCGCGGCGAGAACAGCGACCTTGTCGACGTTCGAGGGACGGTGCAGCGTGATCAGGCCATATCCTGCCGGACCCGCGATCAGTTCCGGGTCGGCACCGGCCGCGCCGAGGGTGGCAGCCGGCGCGCGCGCCAGTGGTCGATTGTCGAGCAGCGAGTCGATCATCACGTTGCCGACGAAGTGCACGCGATCGGCAGCTATGCCTTCGCGCGCCAGGTTGTCGGCAGCGCTGCGTTCGGTCGTGTACAGGCGGTCGGCGACCTGGTCGGTGAGGACGCGATTGACTTCCTCGGGCATCGAGCGGTCGTAGCTGCGCAGGCCCGCCTCGACGTGCACGACGGGAATGCCTTTCTTGACCGCGACCAGGGTGCATGCCAGCGTCGAATTGACGTCACCCACCACGAGCACGCAGGAGGGCTGTCGCTCGTCGACGACGGGCTCGAAGCGGCGCATCACCTCGGCGGTCTGTACGGCATGCGAGCCGGAGCCGACTTCGAGATTGATGTCCGGAAGGGGGAGGCGCAGGTCCTCGAACAGGCGGTCGTTCATGTCCCGGTCGTAGTGCTGGCCGGTATGGACGAGCAGGGTGGGCAGCGTCGGCTGCCGCGCGGCGAGGGCGCGCAATATCGGTGCCATCTTCATGAAGTTGGGGCGAGCCCCGACGACACAGACGACCGGGCCCAACTCGCCACGCCGGTATGCAGACATCGTTTCTTCCTCAGCGTACGGGGGGCGGGATCGGCGGACTGCCGCCCGGCAGATGCCGCTCGTCATCGACCAGACGTTGCAGCAGGTCGAGCGACGCGCTGCTGATTTTTTCGAGTTGCAGCAGGCTGTACTCCAGCCTTCTCAGACGTTCGCCAAACTGCTGGACGTTGAGCGCGGCGAGCAGGCTTGCCGGATCGTCGCCGTTGCCGAAGCCGGGAGCGGCCTGCGCTCGCCCGCTTGCTGCCGGATCCGCGGCAGCGGGATGCGGCTCGCTCCGCACCATTCCGTGCGCGGTTTCCGCTTCGAGTTCGCGCGCGACTTCGGCCACGTCCTCTGCGTCGAACCCGGTTTTTTCGGAGAGATAACCCGAAAGCAGCAGGCGGTCGCAGAGCCCGTTGATGCGCCGTGGAATCCCGCCGCTCGCCTTGAAAATTGCGGAGAAGGCCGCCGGCTGGATGAGCGGCAGCCCGGTCGACCCTGCGCAGCGCAGGCGGTGCTCGATGTAGGCCCGGGTGTCATCGAGGTCGAGCGGTGCGATGTGGCAGGCAGCGATCACGCGTTGCCTGAACTGCATCATCTGCGGACTTTCCAGGATCTGCCGGAACTCGATCTGGCCGACGAGGATGCTCTGCAGCAGCGCCTCGTTGCCGCACTGGAAGTTGGAGAGCATGCGCAATTCCTCGACCGCACGCGGGCTGAGGTTCTGCGCCTCGTCCACGATCAGCATGCAGCGCCTGCCCTGGCTGTGCGTGCGCTTGAAGAGCTCTTCGAGCGCGATCAGCAACTCGGCCTTGCTCAGCCCCCGGGTCTGCAACCCGAAGGCGGCACCGATCATCTGCAGCGTGTCTTCGGCGTCGAGCTGGGTACTGACGAGGTGAGCCGCGAAGATCCGCTCGGCATCGAGGCTGTCGAGCATGCCGCGAACGACGGTGGTCTTGCCGGCGCCGACTTCACCGGTGACGACGACGAATCCTTCATGCTTGTGCAGCCCGTAGGCGAGATAGGCAGACGCGCGCCGGTGCTGCTTGCTGTCATAGTAGAAAGCAGGGTCGGGGTTGAGCTGGAAAGGCTTGTCGGTCAAGCCGTAGAAGGCCGTGTACATGCTTTCAGTATATAAAAGAAATGGTTCCTATGACAGCGTGCTCTTTGCGCGGGGCGTTCTGGCTCTCGAAACTCGATTGGCGCGCGGTGAGCGAGCCGCTGGTCCTGCTGCCCAGCTTGCTCGTCAAGCCGAGTTGATAGAGCGTGTTCGTGGCGCTCGCGTCGCCGTTGCCGATGCTTTCCTGGCGCGAGGCGAGCAAGTTCAGGTTGGTGATGGGGCTGAGCCGATGCGACAGGCTGAGGCTCAGCCCCTTCTGCTCGATGAGCGAACTCGGCGTCGTCTCGTCCAGAAAATCATTGGCCTGCAGCGACTGACTCTCGCTGCGATGGGCCACCAGCGTCAGGGAGTTGCGCGCGCCCATGATCGCCACTGCCAGTTGCTGGCGACGTTGCAGTCTGGCGCGCGCCGCCAGGAAATCGCTGCTGCCCTGCGTCGCGCTGACCCGAGGGATCGCGCAGTCCTCGATCTCTTTCTGCGTGGCGTCCGGGGTGAATAGCTTGCACTCCCGTTCAGCCTGGTCCCAGGCGGCGTTTTGTCCTACCCGCGAAAACTGGTTGGGCAGCAAGGACACGTCCTTTGTGTCCGTATAGCTGATGCTGCTCAGCGGAAAGCGATGGCTGAAGCTGAAGTTATGCCCGTCACCGAAGAAACGTCGTTCCTTCGAGGCAGAGATCGTGGTGCGCTCGGTCGGATTCCATTCGAAGCCGAACCCGTGAGTTCCGCGGCTTTCCTGGTTCGCCGATGCATAGTTGTTCGCTTCGCGACCTCTGTTCAGCGAGAAGCGCAGATCGGGAAAGATCAGATAGCTGGCCGTGGCGCGGACGCGATCGGCGTCGTATTGCATCCCGTTGCCGTATTCGCTGCTGCTCTGGCTGCCGTCGATCGACCAGTTGAGTCTCTGGAACGGTGTGCCGCCGCTGAGTTGCCCGCTCCATTGCGAAAGGTCGAGGTTGGTGGCAGTGGCACTGGCCGAGCGGGTGGTCGATGCGTCGTGGCGCAGCGAGTACCCGAGCACGCCGGCGATCTGTCCGCGAATGTAAGGCGAGAGACGATAGGTCGAGGTCTCGGTGACGTTGCTGTTGATACTGGTGTTGCCCGGTGACTGCGGCCCGAACGCCGAGATCGGCTGCTGCGCGACGATGCCGCTGAAATCGACGAAAAGCCATTGCTCGACCGCTTCGAGCGTCGCGAAGCTGTTCAGCGAATTCTGGGTGCGCTCGTACTCAGGGTGCTGCGCGTAGAATTGCTGTCGCAGCGAGTAATCGAAGTGCCCCTTCAGGCGAGCGCTGCTGGCCTGGATGCGGATTCCCGGTGCGATTTCGGTGATCTGGTCGGCCTGTCGGCCGTTGCTGCCATTGACGCGCACATTGTCGGTCAGCGTCTCGGTCAGCATTATTCGCGGCTGGATGGTCCACGGCGGCTGTCCCATCGAGGCGTTGGTGCCGGCATCGCCATCGAGTGCCGAGAGCATGCCTGAGCCGCTCGACAGCTCTGCCGGAGCGCTGCCGCCCGATGGTGCGGGCGCTCCCGGATCCGCCATCTGGGCGTTGGCGGCGCTGCCCAGAACAAGAAACACTGCAACGAACTGCGCGCGCGGCAAGCTAGTCCGCATGATCATGCCCGTGCTTGCGCGCGTGCTTGTGCGTCTCGCCGTGCTCGTCTCCGTAGCCATAGCCATAACCGTAGCCGTAGCCATAGCCGTAGCCATAAGCGCTGCCAGCCGCTTGTCGTGCCTGATTCAGTACCATCATCTTCAGCGGGCAAGCGTCGATGACGGCGAGGGCCTGCTTGACCGCGGCCTGGGGCGTCTCCCCGGCGTGCACGACCATGACGATCTGGCCCATGTGCGAGGCCAGCGTGCGCGCTTCGGTCGTGAGCAGCAGCGGCGGCGAGTCGAAGATGATGATGCGGTCGCTGTAGCGACTGGACATGTCGTCGAGCAGGCGTACCATGGCCTCGCTGGCCAGCAACTCGGTGGCGCGCGGGTGCTGCGTTCCACTCGGCAGGATCGACAGCTTGTCGATATTTGTGCGCATCAGGAACGGTGAAATATCGAGCGAGTCGTCGCTGACCACATCGAGCAGTCCAGGGGCTTGGGCAAGGCCAAGCATCTTGAGCAGGGTCGGCCGGGCGACATCCGCATCGACCAGCATCACGGTGTGGTCGCGCTCCATGGCAATGCTGGTCGCCAGATTGACCGCGGTCGTCGTCTTTCCCTCGCCCTGCAAGGCGCTGGTGACCATGATCAGGTTGCCGTTGCGCATCGGATCGGCGTCCTTGCGCATCGCATTGGCGATCAGCGGCCGCTTGATGACGCGGAATGACCCCGCCAGATCGCTCTTGCCCGCGTGTGGAACCAGCAGGCCGGCTGTCGCCATCGCCTCGAGGTCGATTTCCACCTGTTTGCTGCGCCGGTTCGGTCCGCTGCCGGCCGCCGCTTCGGTCTGTGCCGAGGGAGTCGAAGTGGCATTGTCATTGGCCGAAGCCAGGGGCTGTGGCGGAGGCTGGCCGACGCCTTCGTCGGGGGCACGGGGCGCAGCCGGCCGCTCCGCCAGTCCGGCTGCGGCCTGGGGCGTGCTTGCGCTCGTCTCTTCGGCGGCGGGCAGCGGCGGCATGGAGCGTGCGGCTTCGTGACGAGCCGCTCCTGCCGCGCGGAGTTGTCCGAGCCGCTGTGCCGCTTGTTCAATCAGGTTCATCGATCGACCTCAGGCAGCGCGTTGGAAAAGGAAAAGGGCCGACGTTCCCGTGCCATAGGCGAGCAGCAGTCCGGTCAGGGCGATCAGGAAGCGACGCATGCTGCGCTTTTCCTTCCGCTGCCTGGCCTCGTTGGGAACGAGGGCCACGGTACCGAGAACCTGCAGTCCGGTCACGTCGCGCAGGGTCTTGCCGTCGAAGAACACCGGCCGAATCTGGCTCGCCGCGAAGGCGGCAAAGAGGCCCGTAGCCAGGGCGAGCAGCAAGCCGCCCGGCAGCAGCAGCAGGCGGTTCGGGGCGACCGGTGTCGACGCCGCGCGCGGCGGGTCGATCAGGCGAAAGTCGGCGATTGAACCGGTCGAGTCCAGATTGCCCGACAAGGCTGCCGACTCGCGACGACTCACCAGTTGTTCGTAGTTCTTCTTGTCGATGTCGTAATCGCGGTTCAGTTGCGCGAATTCCGCCTCGATTTCCGGCTGCGTCCGCAGCGTCTCGGTGGTGCGTTTGAGGCGCCCCTCGTACTCGGCCACTCTTGCGCTCAGCGAAGCAACCTGCGCTTCGGCCTCCGCCAGGGCGACCTTCAACTGCTGATAGACAGGGTTGTTGCCCAGCGTGGAACCCGGATTGGCGGCTGCCAGTTTCTTTCTCTCCGCCAGTTCCTGTCGCTTCTGCTCCTCGAGATCCTTGATCAGTCGGCGCGTGCCGACGACGTCCGGGTGTTTGTCGGTATAGCGCTGCAGCAGGGCGTCGAGATTGCGCTTGAGGGCATCGATGCGCCCGTCGATTTCGGGCAAGGAGACGCCCGCATCGCTGCCCGAGGCATCGGGCAGCAGAACCGGTTCCTCGCCCATGATCTGACGGCGCAGGGAGTCACGCGCACCCTCAGCCTCGCGCAAGGCCAGCCGGGCGCCGTTGAGTTCGGTGCTCAGCGCCGACAGGCGATCGATGCTCGAACCGGAGCCGCTGACCTGGAGGTCGATGTTGCGCAGTTTGAACTCCTTCAGCCGGTTTTCTCCTTCGGCCAGCTTCTTCTCGTAGTTGCTGATCTGTTCTTCGAGAAACTTCCGCGCCGAACTCGCATCCTGGCGTTTGTCGCCCAGGCTCGATTCGACGAAGATCGAGGTCAGCGCCTGCACCACCCTTTGCGCCCGTTCCGGGCTGGTGTCGCGATACGACAGCGTGTACAGATTGTCACGGCCGACGCTCTGGATTTTCAAGGTCGTCATCAGGCTCTCGACCAGCGCTTCCTGGTCGGCCTTGTCCTCGATGTTCAGGTCCAGGTCGGCCATGCGGATCAGCTTTTCGACGTTGGGCCGGCTGATCAGCGTGCGGCTCAGCATCATCACCTGCTGGTCGATGTTGGGCTGCACGGCAAGTCCGGCCATCAGCGGCTTCAGGATCGACTGGGTATCGACGTAGATGCGCGCCGACGCTTCGTAACGGTCCGGTAGCGAGAGCACCCCGACGGCGGCGATTGCCCCCACCAGCCAAGCCACCGCCATGCCGAGATGGCGATGCTTCCATGAGCCGCGCAAGGTGGTGAACACCTGGCGAAGGATTTCTTCCATCGTGAGCCCCGAACGGTTGGCCGCGCCGGTCGGCGGCGCGGCGTTGCAAGGCGCAAACTCAGAACCAGCTTTGCGGGATGATGAGCACGTCGCCCGGCTTCATGTCGACGTTGGCCGAGACGTCACCGCGCTTAACCAGATCCTTGAGGCGGACCTGGTAGAGGGCGTTTGCCTCCGCGGTGCGCAAGATCGTCGCGGCATTGCCATCGGCAAAGTCGGTGATGCCACCGACGGCAATCATCACGTCGAGCAAGGTCATGTTCTGCCGGTAAGCGAGGATCTGGGGCTTGGCGGCGGCACCGATCACCCTGATCTGCTCGCTGTACGGACCGACGAAACCGGTGACGATGACGGTGACGACGGGATCGCGGATGAACTTGGCGAGTTCCTTCTCGATGTCGCGGGCCAGGCTGGTCGAATCCTTGCCGATCGCCGGCAGATCCTCGATCAGCGGCGCGGTGATCTTGCCGTCCGGGCGTACCGGAACCGCCATGGAAAGCTCAGGGTTGCGCCAGACCACGATGTTCAGTTGATCACCCGGTCCGATCTTGTAGTTGTAATCGGCAGAAGCCGCGGCTGGCGGTGCCGGCGGGTGGCTGGCACAAGCGGCGAGGGTGAGCGCCGCCGCGGCGACCGTCAGACATCGGGCAACGAATCCAGCCTGTGGGGACCGCATCATCGTTCTCCTTCCATCAGTCATGCCGAGGATCGGCGGCGGGAAACGGATTTACGCCCTAATCATATACGAAATGACTTGGAGGTGATGCCTTTTGGCATATTTTCATGGCCGGGCTAGGCGCGCGGGCAGGCCGATCGACGGCGAAAAAAAAGCACGCACACCGCCGTGGCGATGTGCGTGCCTGGCCGCGGGGCGCTGGCGGCCTCGAGCGGAAGCGCGCGTGCTTAGATCACGCCTTGCGCCGCCATGGCCTCGGCGACCTTGACGAAGCCGGCGATGTTCGCACCGTCGATGTAGCTGACGCTGCCGTCGGCGCGCTTGCCGTACTTCAGGCAGGCTGCGTGGATGCCCTGCATGATGCCGAGCAGGCGGGCGTCGACCTCTTCGCGCGACCACGACAGGCGCAGCGCGTTCTGGCTCATTTCGAGGCCCGAGGTGGCGACGCCACCGGCGTTGCTGGCCTTGCCCGGTGCGTAGAGGACGCCGGCGGCTTCGAAGGCCTTGGCGGCTTCGATGGTCGACGGCATGTTGGCACCTTCGGCGACACACTTGACGCCGTTGGCGATCAGCGTCCCGGCATCGGCGTCGTCGAGTTCGTTCTGCGTCGCGCAGGGCAGGGCGACGTCGACCGGGACGTGCCACGGACGCACGCCGGCTTCGAACTTGGCGCCGACACGCGCGGCGTAGTCGCTGCAGCGGCCGTACTGCTCGTTCTTGACTTCCATCAGGATTGCCAGCTTTTCGGGCGTGAAGCCTTCCTCGTCGATGACCGTGCCGCTGGAGTCGGAAACCGTGACCACCTTGGCGCCGAGCTGCATCGCCTTCTCGACCGCGTACTGGGCGACGTTGCCCGAGCCGGAGACGCTGACGCGCAGGCCCTGGAACGAGAGGCCGCGGGTCTTCAGCATTTCGTCGGCGAAGTAGACCGTGCCGTAGCCGGTGGCTTCCGGACGGATCAGCGAGCCGCCGAAGGTGAGGCCCTTGCCGGTGAACACGCAGTCGGCGCGGTTGGCGAGCTTCTTGTACATGCCGGCCATGAAGCCGACCTCACGGCCACCGACGCCGATGTCACCGGCGGGAACGTCGGTGTCGGCACCGACGTGGCGGAACAGTTCGGAGACGAAGGCCTGACAGAAGCGCATGATTTCGCCGTTGCTCTTGCCCTTCGGGTCGAAGTCGGAGCCGCCCTTGCCGCCGCCCATCGGCAGCGTCGTCAGCGCGTTCTTGAAGGTCTGCTCGAAGGCCAGGAACTTCAGCACCGACAGGGTGACCGACGGGTGGAAGCGGATGCCGCCCTTGTACGGACCGATCGACGAGCTGTGCTGGATGCGGTAGCCCTTGTTGACCTGCACCTGGCCCTGATCATCGACCCAGGAGACGCGGAACATCACGACGCGTTCGGGTTCGACCAGACGCTCAAGCAGGTTTTGCTCGGTGTACTTCGGGTTCTTCTCGATGAACGGCCACAGGCTTTCCATCACCTCGGTGACGGCTTGCAGGAACTCGGGCTGGCCGGGGTTGCGCGCGGCAACGTGTTCCAGGAATTGCTCCACGGATGCGTACTTCATCATTACTCCACAAACTGTTATCGACGATTCAAATCGAGGCTCGTTGGCGAGCCTCGTCCTTCGGTACTTGGGTAATCCGCCGAGCGCATCCGCGGCACCTTGCGGCTGCTGCACGCTCCTTGCCCGAGCCGTGCAGGGCACGGATCGGCTGGCGGCAGGCACCGTCAAGAGCACCTGATATTTTCACACAGAGCGGCGCGCTTGTCGCGTGGCGCTTGACTAAATTTCGGAAGGATGCGCACGTGCCGGGTGAGCTGCGCCAGCGAGGCCTAGCCCGCGCTGGCGCGACCAGGGCTAGCGCCGCAGCTGGCGCAGTCGCTCGCTGGCGAAATCGCTCAACTGCGGCGACAGCTCACCGCTGTCGAGCGCACGCTGGAAGGCGGCGGCGGCGTCGGCACGCTTGTCCTCGGCCTGCAGGGAAACGCCGACGCCGATCAGCCAGGTCGGCATCGCCGGGTCGCTGCGCAGCGCCGTGAGGTAGTGCCCGATCGCCTCGGCGTGGCGTCCGAGCCCCTGCAGCAGGGCGGCAAGAAAGGCGTGGTACTCGGGATCGTCGCCGGCGCCGGCGAGGCCCCGTTCGAGGGTCGCCAGCGCTTCGCCGCGCGCGCCTGCGGCTACCTGCAGGCGTGCCAGGGCCATCGCGAAGTCGCTATTGCCGGGCGCCAGTGCCAGTCCGTCGCGCAGCAGCGCGCTCGCCTCGGCGTTGCGCCGCGCATCGACCAGCAAGCCGGCCAGGAGTTGCCGCGCGTTGTGGTTGGCCGCGTTGTCCGCCAGCGCCAGGCGCAGCGACTGCTCGGCATCGACCATCCGCCCGCGCTGCAGCGCAGCGACCGCTTCGCGGTAATGGTTGTCCGAGCGCTGCTGCGGGCTGACCAGCTTGATCGACGCTCCCGGATGGGCGCTGGCGGGGCGTGCCGGTGCCGCGCCGGTCGCCGGCGGCACAGCGCTCGCCTCCCTGGCTTGAGCCGGCTGCGGGGCTTCGGCAGCGGCGCGCGGCGCCGGCTCGACAACTGCGGCAGTAGCCGTGGGAGCCGTCGCAGCCGGAGCGGCCTGAGCGGCCGAAGCAGGCAAGGGGGCCTGGCCGGGCGACGTCATCGGCGGCTGTCCACCCGCATCGGCGACGGCCGGCGTCGGCGGGGTGGGGCTCGTGCCCGGTGCCGACGGCGTGCTCGCAGCCGTCGGCGTCCCCGCGGCGGCAGCGGGAGCAGCAGCCGGCGCGACCGCTGCAGGGGCGGGCGCCGGTGTGCCGCCGACCAGCCACGGCGGTAATCCGTAGAACTGGATCCAGACGATCGTGCCGCCGGCGAGGACGAGGAAGGCAAGCCTTGGCAGCAGCCACTTGGCCGACTTGCGCGGCGCCGGCGCGACACGCAGATCCTTGCCCGCAAGCTCGTCACGCGCCGCTTGCGTCGGCGGCGTCGGTTGTGCTGCCTGCCGCCGGTCGAGGTTGCGCAGCATCTGGTTGATCAGGCTCATGGTCGTAAACTCCAGCCGATGGCGCCGGCGGTGCCCAATGTCAGGGCCGCCAGCAGCAGGCGCTGCGATGTCCACCGCGACCGGCCCAGCGATGCCGTGTCCCTGGCTGCGGCGAGCACGTCGAGCAGGCCGACGTGGGGATTGCCCTTGCCGTAGGCGGAAAGCAGCGCCTTGTGCGCCAGGATATTGACGAGCCGTGGCACGCAGCGCGAACTTCGGCGCAGTTGCCACAGTGCCAGCGGCGTGAACAGGCGGTCGCCGGCGAAACCGGCGACGCGCAGGCGGTGCGCGACGTAGCTGTCGACTTCCTGCGCCGACATCCCGCCCAGGTGGTAATCGAAGGTGATCCGCTGTTTCAGCTGGCGGATCGAAGGGTGGTCTAGCTTGTCGTTCAACTCGGGCTGGCCGAAGATGATGACCTGCAGCAGCTTGCGCTTTTCGGTCTCGATGTTGGTCAAGAGGCGCAGCGCTTCCAGCGTCTCGATCGGCATCGCCTGCGCCTCATCGAGACAGACCACCACCCGCCGCTGATCGCTGACGATGCCGATCAGCCGCGTCGTCAGCGCGCGCAGCAACTGGTGCTGGCTCTGCGTCTCGGTCGGCGTCAGCTCCAGGCCGAGTTCGACCGCCAGTTCGAGGAAGAGCGCCATCGGCTCCAGGTAGGGGTTGGGGATGTACGCCACCTGCACCTGCGGCCCCAGGCTGAGCATCAGCTTGCGACAGAGCAGCGTCTTGCCGGTGCCGACCTCGCCGCTGATCTTGATGAAGCCCTCGCCCGAGTGCACCGCGATCAGCAGCGTGTTCAGCGCCTCCTGCGCCGCTCGCGTCGAGCAGAAGAAGTCCGTGTCCGGCGTGATGCTGAACGGCGGCTCCTTGAGGCCGAAATGGGCGAGGTACATGCGGGTCACTGACGGGCCGGGGGCAGGCTGCCGAGGTTCTCGATACGTTGCTGGGTTGCCGCGATGTCGTCGCTCCAGGCCGTCTCGTCCTTGACCACGGTCGGCTTGAGCAGGATGACGAGCTCCCGCTTCTGCGACGACTGCTCGCCCTTGCTGAAAAGCGCGCCGCCGACGGGAACGTCGCCGGCCCCCGGGATCTTGTTACGCGTGTCGTCGGTCCGCTCGGTCATCAGGCCGCCGATCACGATCATCTGCCCGTCGCGTGTGCGCACGACGCTGTCGGACTCGTTGATCGTATTGACGGCGAAAGGCACCGGGACGCCATCCGATGACGGCATCGAGATCTTCAGCTTTTCAGCGATGCTGTTGACCATGGTGTGGATGTGCAGGGTGATGTTGTCCTTGTCGTCGATCTGCGGCGTCACGTCGAGCGAGATGCCCGAGAAGAAGGGCTGGTAGGTCAGCGTCGGGGGCGTCACCAGATTGGGCGAGCCGGCCGTGGTGCTCGGAGTCACCGTGCCGCCGACGATGTTGGTGACGAAAGGCTCCTCGCGGCCCACCTTGAGCACGGCCTTCTGATTGTTGAGCGTCGCAACGCGCGGGCTGGACAGCACGTTGACCTGCCCCTGCGTCTGCAGGAAGTTGATCAGCGCGCTGAAGTTCTGCGTCTGGAAGGCGACCCCCATCCCCGCCGAGAAGGCGTTGCCGCCGGCGACGCCCAATAGGGTACTGCCGAGCAGCGCGCTGAGGCTCGTTCCTTCTGTAACAGTTCCACCCTGGCCACCGGCGTTGGTGGGTGAAGTGGGCGTTGCCGTATACAGCGAGGAATTCGACCCCACCGAGAAGCGATGCTGGTTGGCCGTGTTGAACGCGGCCCAGTTGATCCCCTGCTGCGCGCCCGAATTGAGCTCGACGTCGATGATCTTGGCCTCGATGATCACCTGGCGCTCGACGGCGACCTGCATCGAGCGCAGGATCTTCTCGATCATGCGCAGTTCGTTCGGCATGCCGCGCACGAGGATGCTGCCGCTCATCGGGTGCACGGTCAGCGCGCGACCGTCGCTGCAGCCTTCCATGCCGCGATTGGTGGCGCCGGAAGCCTCTCCGCGGTAGGAGATGTCGGCGCGCCGCGACCCGCCGGCGCCGAGCGGCGTCTGCGGTGTTGCCGTGCCTCCTTCCGCACGCCCGACCTCGCAGCCGAGCGTGGTGCGCAGCGCGTCGGCGATTTCGCCCCACAGGTCGGCCTTGGCCAGGGTGCTCAGTGCGCTCGCCTGGACGCCCGAGTAACCACCGCCACCGCCCATGCTGCCACCCGTGGTGCCGACGGTACTGCCGGCGCCGCCCCCGGCGCCGGCACCCGTGCCGCCGGTCGACGAGGAGGCGCCGCCGACGACCATGATGTCGCTGACGCCGCGGCGTTGGCCGCTGATGTAATTGACCTGATAGAGGCGGGTCTGCAGTTCGGGTTGCTGGATATAGACGCGGTTGCCTTCGACCGTATAGTCGTAGCCATACACCTCGCGGATCGCGTCGAGCGCCTCGAACAGGGTCACGTCCTTGAGGTTGAGCGTCAGCCTGTCCGGCAGCGCGGCTGCCGCCAGCGTACTGGCGGCGGTCTGTGGGCCGGGAGCGACGTTCTTCGGCTTGATCAGCACGCTGTAGCGGGTATCGGCGAAGATGCCGAGCAGCACCTGCGCGATCGGCGCGTCGTTCACCACGAGGTCGAAGCGGGGCTCGAGTTGCCGGCGTGAGGCCTTCGGCAGCGGCATGCGCAGCGGCGGCAGCAGCGAATCGCTGACCGCGGCGGGGAGCGGCGAGCTGGTCTCGGCGGGGCGCGTGGCCTGCGAAAGTTCGTCGTTGATGCGCTGCAGCGTCGCGGTATCACGCGGCGGATTGAGCGTCGAGCAAGCGGCAAGGCCCAGCGCCAGCAGCGGGAAGAGCGCTCGCCGGCGCGCGCGGGCGCGTTGCGGGGTCTGTCCTGTGCTTCTTCTCTTCATTGCCTGTCCTCGTGTTCGGGAGATGCCTGCCGCCAGCGTCGGGTGCTGCGGGGATGTGTGCGCGCGCCTGCCGGCGGGCGCAAGCTCTTGTCGACGCCGGTGGCGACATCGAGCGTCTCCGTCGTCTCGTCGCGCTGCAGCTTGACGACGCCCGACGCGATCGACGTGATCGTGGCACCACCGATGCTGGCGCCGGACTGTAGCACCTGGCCGTCGATGATCGCCAGACGCCGCGTCTTGCCGACCACGGTCACGCGCAAGCCGCCGGCTGCGCCATCCTGAACGCTGCCGCCCGCTGCCGCGGTCGACGCCGGGCGCAGCGGGTCCTGCCGTCCACCCTTGCTCGCTGCACCGGGCTGGCGCGCGCCGGCCACGGCGGGCGCCAAGTTTAGCGCAGCGGTGCTCGCCACTCCGCTGCGTGCATCGCCCGTCTGCGCCAGCTGTTGGCGTTCGACCAACTGCTGGCCGACCTGCATGACGACCTGCTCGGCGATCCGTTTGCCGATCTCGCCCGCCAGCGGGCTGCTTGCCGGCACATCCGCCTTGCCGGCGCTCGCCAGCAGCTGCTCGACCCCGGTGGCGCTGCTCGTGTCGGACGCGCCGACCGGAAGGCCGCAGGCAGCCAGCAGCAGGCCGGCCAGCACACGGTAGGTGATCGTCGAGCGTGCGTAGCGGCGACGTCTGGCTGGATCGGGGGCGGCCAGTGTGGTGGCAAGCGCGGCGATGCGGGGCGTGGGCTTCATGGGCGTCTCGGTCAGCGCAGCGCGTCGCTCGCCTGCTCGCTCAAGGTGTAGAGGGTGACGTCGAGCACGGCTTCGGGGTAGGTCTTCGTGCTGATGCCGAGGTCCGACCAGAACAGCCGCAGCTTGGACTTCTCAAGGCTTTCCAGATAGGCGAGCAGCGTCAGATAGTCTCCCTTGACGCTGAACTTGACGCCGTGGCGGTAAATCTTCTTTCTCGCTGGTTCCGCGCGACTGCCGCCAGTGCCGCCGTCGCCGGTGCTGCTGCCGACGCTCGCCTGCAACTCCGTTGCCGGCAGCGTGCTCAGCGAGAGCAGGCTCAGTTCGGGTGGGAGCGCGAGCAACTGTCGCACCAGGGTGCCGAGCGGCGAAGCATCGCCCTCGGCGCGGCTGACGGAGGCTTCGAACGCGGCGAGCGTCGCCTGCATCTCGGCGAGCTGCTCGCGCTGCACGCGTTGGGTCTCGTTGCTGAGGGCCGCCGCCTTTTCCTTCTCGGCAAGCTCCTCGCGCAGCACGGCCAGGACCTCCTGCTGTCCCTGCTCCTCGGCGTGCATGGCCGCTAGCTTGCGTTGCTGCGGCCCGATCAGGCTGGCGTCGAGCAGCCCATAGATCAGCGCTGCACCGACGACGAGCAGCAGCAGCCGTTCGCGTTGTGCCAGCCCGTCGAGGCGTTGGCGGAGGAGGTCGAGTTGTTTACCCATGCCGGCCGCTCAGTTCAGGGTGAAGCGGACGCCCGCTGTGGTGCTTGCACCGGGGCCGGTCGTCGGCGTGATCGCCAGCGCATCCAGTTGGATGCCGTCGTCGGCGAGGGCCTCGTTGAGCCGGCGCGCGTAACGCATCACCGCATCGCGGTGCAGCGCATTGCCGCTGAGCGAGAGTTTCCTGCCGCCCGCACTGATGCCGATCTGCACCAGCCACACCCCGTCCTCGCTGACCGTGCTGAGCAGCGCCAGTATGCGCGCGTGCCCGGCCTCGCTGTTCTCGCTGCGCATCGACGCCAGCACGCTCGCCGCGTAGTCCGCGTCCGGTTTCAGGGCATCGATCTGCTGCTGCAACTCGCGCTCGCCACGGGTGATCGGCGACTTGCCCTTGACCTCCTTCTGTTGCTGCAGCAGCGCATCCAGCCGCTCCTGCGTCGCAATGACCTCGAGTTGCCCGAAGCCGAGGTAGGCCGCGATCGAGAGCAGCAGCGCTCCCCACACGTAAAGCATGAGCTTGATCGAGAGCGGCTTCCTCTCCTTGCGCGGCAGCAGATTGATTTGCTGGCTCATGCTCGCGACCCGTTCCCGATCATTCGTTGTTGAAGCGCAGCGCGGCGCCGAGCACCAGGAAGTAGCGCGACTGGGTCGCCTCGTCGGCCAGTTCCGGGGTCCGCGAAAAATCGAAGACCTCGGCGAGGTCGATACGTCGCACCGGAACCGACACGTTCTGGGCGACGATCTCGCCGATCGCCATCGGTCGCTGCAGCGGTGCGATCAACACGCGATCGACGCTGATGAACGGAAAACTGCGGCTGATGAAGTCGAGCGAACGCTGCACCTGCAGTGCGATGCGTTCGAACGCCCGGTTTTCGCCCTCGGTATCCGGCATCGAATCGTCGAGCAGGCTGTCCTCGAAGTAGCGATCGAGATAGAGCTCGCCGCGGTAGGTCACCGTGAACAGCACGCCCTGGCTGGCGACGCGCAGCAGGCCGATCCCCTCGTCGGGTTTGGCGAGCAGCGCGGCGATGTTGCGTTGCGCGGTATCGGGGATGTCGATCGCTGCGAGGGGCAGCCTGGCCTGGGCGAAGGCCGTACTATGGCGGGCAATGGTCTCGTGCGGCGAGACGATCACGTAACACTGCTGCGGCCGGTTCGGGATGGCCTCGGCGGTCGGGATGGTCATCGACGCCATCGCCACCTCGTCGACCGGCCGTTCGATCATCGGTGCCAGCGCCCAGCGCAGGCTCTGCTCCATTTCGGCGGGCTGCACCGGCGGCTCCGGGACGACCAGCGTACGGTACTCGCTGCGATCGAGGCAGAGCACCCAGGAGGTTTGGTCGGCGGCAATCTGCTGCGCCATCGCGCCGAGCGAGGTGGGTTCGACCCCGCTGTCGGACACCGTAGCGCAGGCGAGCACGAGCGGCTTCTCGCCGGCAGTTGTCGGCGCCAGCACGGTAGCGCCCGTGAGGCCGTTCCGTCCGCTCTTGACGGCGGACCAGCCGAGGATCTTCTTTTTCTGAAACCAGCGTGAAAACATCGGGATGCGCCTGAGTTCCGGGAGGGCGGCGGCCGCGCCGGCGGGGCGAGCGAGGGCTGATCCAATCTTACAACGCTTTCGCGCCCTTGCACGCCGTTTTTCCGCGCTGCCGGCCTGCGCTGCTGCGCAAGAATTCGCAAGAATTCGCTTGCCGCGAGCCCGGCGCAGGCCTAAAGTGATAGAGCGTCCGTGCGCGGATGCAGCTTTGGGGGCCGCGGCCCCTTCATCCAAAGGAGTTCATCATGAAAAACCTGCAACAACTGCGTGCTGCCCGCGAAGTCGGCTTCACGCTGATCGAACTGATCATCGTCATCGTCATCATCGGCATCCTCGCCGCGGTGGCGATTCCCAAATTCACCGACCTGACAGCAGATGCGGCTCAGGCTTCCCTGAAGGGGGTCGCCGGCAACATTGCCTCTGCTTCCGCTACGAACTATGCGATTCGTAGCGCTAACCCAGCAAAGGGCGAACCGGTGACGGATTGTACGAATGCGGGCGTAAATGCATTGCTTGAGGGAGGCGTTCCGACCGATATGACCGTTGCGGGTACGAAGCCGGACTGCACGATCAACTATACGACCCCCAAGACCGGAGTCACTGCAGTGTCGTTCAAGATCCAGCTAAGGAAGCACTGATTTAATCGAAACCAGCCGACGCCTGCCGTCGGCAGCCGCTCTTTGAGATAATGACGCCCTGCCTCACGCTCGTGACCGACCATGCAAGCCACCTTCTCCGAACTTGAGTACAGCGC
>NZ_NHRX01000029.1 GCF_016653115.1 Rhodocyclus purpureus | reverse complement strand
CTCGACCACTTGCCCGGAGGCACCAAAAAACGCGTCGACTGAGCTGCCATCCCTTCGCGAAAAGCACATGTAGTGCCACTCGCGAAAAATTTTTAACGCAAGACTATGTTTTACAAGGAAAGTTTAAAGTAGCTGTTAAACCCGGGTTAGCGTGCAACGCGGAACGATTGTGAAGCACCCCACGCGTCATCGCGAGCCCGCAGGGCGTGGCGATCCAGTGCGTGGGGCCGATATCGGTTCGCCCTTGGATGGCCGACACGGACGCGGGAATGGAAGAACGAACTGGATTGCCACGGCGCTGCGCGCCTCGCAATGACAGAATTGCGAGTCTCTGCCTTGCATGCGCGGGGGCGGCGTCACTGGACAGCGTGAAACATGGAACGATTGTGAAGCAGCCCACCTGTCATCGCGAGCCCGGAGGGCGTGGCGATCCAGTGCGTGGGGCTGATATCGGTTCGCCCTTGGATGGCCGGTACGGACGCGGGAATGGAAGAACGAACTGGATTGCCACGGTGCTGCGCGCCTCGCAATGACAGAATTGCGAGTCTCTGCCTTGCATGCGCCGGGTCGGCGTCACTGGACAGCGTGAAACATGGAACGATTGTGAAGCACCCCACCTGTCATCGCGAGCCCGCAGGGCGTGGCGATCCAGTGCGTGGGGCCGATATCGGTTCGCCCTTGGATGGCCGGCACGGACGCGGGAATGGAAGAACGAACTGGATTGCCACGGCGCTGCGCGCCTCGCAATGACA
The DNA here is from genome assembly GCF_016653115.1 of Rhodocyclus purpureus. GTDB lineage: Bacteria > Pseudomonadota > Gammaproteobacteria > Burkholderiales > Rhodocyclaceae > Rhodocyclus > Rhodocyclus purpureus. Next base: position 9,113 of record NZ_NHRX01000029.1, on the reverse strand, counting down.
GAATTGCGAGTCTCTGCCTTGCATGCGCCGGGGCGGCGTCACTGGACAGCGTGAAACATGGAACGATTGTGAAGCAGCCCACCTGTCATCGCGAGCCCGCAGGGCGTGGCGATCCAGTGCGTGGGGCTGATATCGGTTCGCCCTTGGATGGCCGGCACGGACGCGGGAATGGAAGAACGAACTGGATTGCCACGGCGCTGCGCGCCTCGCAACGACAGAATTGCGAGTCTCTGCCTTGCATGCGCCGGGTCGGCGTCACTGGACAGCGTGAAACATGGAACGATTGTGAAGCACCCCACGCGTCATCGCGAGCCCGCAGGGCGTGGCGATCCAGTGCGTGGGGCTGATATCGGTTCGCCCTTGGATGGCCGGCACGGACGCGGGAATGGAAGAACGAACTGGATTGCCACGGCGCTGCGCGCCTCGCAACGACAGAATTGCGAGTCTCTGCCTTGCATGCGCCGGGTCGGCGTCACTGGACAGCGTGAAACATGGAACGATTGTGAAGCACCCCACGCGTCATCGCGAGCCCGCAGGGCGTGGCGATCCAGTGCGTGGGGCTGATATCGGTTCGCCCTTGGATGGCCGGCACGGACGCGGGAATGGAAGAACGAACTGGATTGCCACGGCGCTGCGCGCCTCGCAATGACAGAATTGCGAGTCTCTGCCTTGCATGCGCGGGGGCGGCGTCACTGGACAGCGTGAAACATGGAACGATTGTGAAGCAGCCCACCTGTCATCGCGAGCCCGCAGGGCGTGGCGATCCAGTGCATGGGGCTGATATCGGTTCGCCCTTGGATGGCCGGCACGGACGCGGGAATGGAAGAACGAACTGGATTGCCACGGTGCTGCGCGCCTCGCAATGACAGAATTGCGAGTCTCTGCCTTGCATGCGCCGGGGCGGCGTCACTGGACAGCGTGAAACATGAAACGATTGTGAAGCACCCCACCTGTCATCGCGAGCCCGCAGGGCGTGGCGATCCAGTGCATGGGGCTGATATCGGTTCGCCCTTGGATGGCCGGCACGGACGCGGGAATGGAAGAACGAACTGGATTGCCACGGTGCTGCGCGCCTCGCAATGACAGAATTGCGAGTCTCTGCCTTGCATGCGCCGGGGCGGCGTCACCGGCCGGGACGCAAGCGCTCAGCCTCTCCCGGCCAGCGACAGCGCGTGCGCGGCAATCGCGTTGATCACCGCATCCGCTTCGCCGACCGCGCCTTCAAGCCTGATCCGGGCCTGCGGAAAGCGTTCGCGCAGCGCTGCCACGCGTTCCGGGATGTCGCGCTTGATGTGCCCGCCCGCGGCGATGAAGACGGGGACGACGAGCAGATCCTGTTCGCCGGCTGCGATGCGCTCGGCGACGCACTCCTCCAGCGTCGGCGCCAGCATGCCGAGGAAGGCGGTCGCTACCGCCTGTTGCGGCGCCAGCGCCTGCACGGCGGCCGCGATCCGCTGCAAGGTAACGGCCCACTCGGGATCACGTGCGCCGTGCGCGAGCAGGATCACGGTCGAGGCGGAAGCTGGAAAGTCCGGCATGATGAAGTCTCCCTTGCCTGGTGACGGTCGGCCCCGAGCGGGTTGCTCGCCTACTTGACCCGTTGCAGGCGCGGCCGAGGAGTGGTCGGCGCCGCCGGCGGCGGCTCGGGCGGCTGCGTATCCGCAGCCGGCGCCGGGATTTCGCTTGCCGGCTCGCTCGCAGAGAGGCTCGGCAACTCCGGCTCGAACGCCATTCCGGCGCCGTTCTCGCGCGCATAGATCGCGGTGACCGCGCCGACCGGGACCGAAAGCTCGCGCGCGACGCCGCCGAAACGGGCCTGGAACTCGATCCAGTCCTTGCCCATGACCAGGCGGTTGGTCGCATCGTAGCCGATGTTGAGGACGATCTGACCGTCGCGCACGTACTCGCGCGGAACGACGGTACGTTCGTCGACGTTCACCGCGAGATAGGGGGTGAAGCCGTTGTCGGTGCACCATTCGTGAATGGCGCGGATCATGTAAGGCTTGGTCGAGGGCAGGTCCACGGGAAAACTCGGCTTGGGATTCGGGAGACTGTTCCGGTGACTGCTGCCAGTCACCGGCAAGACCTGGGTGCGGAGAGAGCCCCGCACCGGTGGCCGTCTTACTTGCGCATCGCCTTTTCGGAAGGCGTCAGCGCGTCGATGAAGCCCTGGCGGCTGAAGATGCGTTCGGCGTACTTCATGAGCGGAGCGGCGCTCTTCGGCAACTCGATGCTGTAGTGGTCGAGACGCCACAGCAGCGGCGCGATGGCCACGTCGAGCATCGAAAACTCGTCGCCGAGCATGTGCTTCTGCTTGGCGAAGATCGGCGCCATCTCGGTGAGGCGTTCGCGGATCGCCTGCCGCGCCTTGTCGGCGGCGGCCTTCTGGCTCTTTTCGAGCGGCTCGATGAACGAGAAGATCTCGCGCTCCATCGTCACCAGCAGCTGACGTGCGCGCGCGCGCATGATCGGGTCGGCCGGCATCAGCTGGGGATGCGGGAAGCGCTCGTCGATGTACTCGTTGATGATGTTCGGCTCGTAGAGGACGAGGTCGCGCTCGACCAGAACCGGGACGCGATTGTGCGGGTTGATGACCGCGATGTCTTCAGGCTTGTTGAAGACGTCGACATCGATCACCTGAAAATCCATTCCCTTTTCGTAGAGAACGATGCGGCAGCGGTGGCTGAACGGGCAGGTAGTCCCCGAATAGAGGTTCATCATGATCAATACCCCAAAATAAAATTCGGCATCGCGACAGCGCGGGGGGTTTCACACCCCCCTGCCGACGATGCCGAGAACCGGAATTCCGGCGCTGGCGGAACGCTTAGTGCACGTCCTTCCAGTATTCCTTCTTCAGCATGTAGGCTGCGCCGAACAGCACGGCCAGGAAGAGCAGCACGCCGACACCGATCTTCTTGCGCAGACCGGCGTCGGGTTCAGCCATCCACACCAGGTAGTTCACCAGCTCGCCGACCTTCTGGTCGTACTCGGCCGGCGACAGCTGGCCCGGAACGGCGAGTTCGAGCTTGTGCGTCTCGTGGTTGAGGTGCTGCTCACCCTGCAGTTCCCAGAAGACGTGCGGCATGCCGACGTTTTCGAAGACGACGTTGTTCCAGCCGGTCGGCCGGTTCTCGTCGCGGTAGAAAGAACGCAGGTAGGTGTACAGCCAGTCGGCACCGCTGCCGTCGCCGGAAGCGCGCGAGCGAGCCACCAGGGACAGGTCGGGCGGCGTCGCGCCGAACCACGCCTTCTGCTCCTCGGCACGACCGGCGATGCGCATCGGCTCGCCGATCTTGTCGGCCGTGGTCATCAGCTCGTCCTTGACCTGCTCTTCGGTGAAACCGAGTTCGAGCAGGCGGTTGTAGCGGACATAGCTGGCGCCGTGGCAGCTCAGGCAGTAGGTGACGAAGGTCTTCGCCCCGTTCTGCAGGGCCTGCTGGTCGCCCTGCAGGTCGGGTGCGCGATCGAGATGCACCCCGCTGCTGGCGAAGGCGGCCAGCGGCGCGAAGGACAACGCAACGAGCAGTTTCTTCAGCGATTTCATTTGAACGTCACCCTTTCCGGTTCGGGTTTGCACTTGTCGATCTTCGAGTACCAGGGCATCGCCAGGAAGAAAGCGAAGTAGATGAACGTACCCACCTTGGCCAGGAAATCGTTGAGCGGAGCCGGCGGCTGCGCACCGAGATAGCCGAGCATGAAGAACGAGACGATGAACAGTGCCAGGAAGCTCTTGTAGAGCATGCCCTTGTAGCGGATCGACTTGACCGGGCTCTTGTCCAGCCACGGCAGGAAGGCGATCACGACGACACCGGCGCCCATCAGCACGACACCCCAGAACTTCGCATCGAGACCGAGGAACGGCCACACCCAGGCACGCAGCATCGAGTAGAACGGCGTGAAGTACCAGACCGGCGCGATGTGCGGCGGCGTCGTCAGCGGGTCGGCCGGGATGAAGTTGTTGTACTCGAGGAAGTAGCCGCCGCCTTCGGGAGCGAAGAAGACGATCGCCGAGAACACCATCAGGAAGACGACGACGCCGGCGATGTCCTTCACCGTGTAGTACGGATGGAAGGGAATGCCGTCGAGCGGGACGCCCTGCGCGTTCTTCTTCTTCTTGATCTCGACGCCGTCGGGGTTGTTCGAGCCGACTTCGTGCAGCGCGAGGACGTGCGCGGCAACGAGGCCGAGCAGGACCAGCGGCACGGCAATGACGTGGAAGGAGAAGAAGCGGTTGAGCGTCGCGTCGCCGATGACGAAGTCACCGCGGATCCAGATCGACAGCGGTTCGCCGACCAGCGGGATCGCCGAGAACAGGTTCACGATGACCTGCGCACCCCAGTACGACATCTGGCCCCAGGGCAGCAGGTAGCCCATGAAGGCCTCGGCCATCAGGCAGAGGAAGATGAGCGTACCGAAGACCCAGATCAGTTCGCGCGGCTGCCGGTAGGAGCCGTAGATCAGGCCGCGGTACATGTGCAGGTACACGACGATGAAGAACGCCGAGGCACCCGTCGAGTGCATGTAGCGGATCAGCCAGCCCCAGGGCACGTCGCGCATGATGTACTCGACGCTGGCGAAGGCCACCGGGATGCCGTTCGCGTTGAGCGAAGCGTCCGGCTTGTAGTGCATGACGAGGAAGATGCCGGTGACGATCTGGATGACCAGAACGAGCAGCGCCAGCGAGCCGAAGAAGTAGAGGAAGTTGAAGTTCTTCGGTGCGTAGTACTCGGACAGGTGGCCGCGCCACATCGACGTCGCCGGGAAGCGCGCGTCGAACCACTCGAGCACGTTGCCCCCGACCGAGCCGTCGGACTTGTACTTTTCAAAGTTGGTGCTGGCCATGGCTTACGCCTCCTTCTTCTCAACGCCGATGATCAGACGATCTTCGGCGATGTACATGTGCGGCGGCACCGGAAGGTTCGTCGGCGCCGGCTTGTTCTTGTACACGCGGCCGGAGAAATCGTAGGTCGAACCATGGCAGGGGCAGAGGAAGCCACCAACCCAGTCAGAAGGCATGCCTTCTTCGCTGCCCGACTTGAACTTCTGGCTGGGCGCGCAGCCGAGGTGGGTACAGATGCCGACGACGACCATCAGGTTCGGCTTGATCGAGCGCGTGTCGTTCTTGCAGTACTCGGGCTGCTGCGGAACCTCGCAGTTGGGATCGGCGAGCTGGTCGGCGATCTTGGGCAGGGTCGCCAGCATCTCTTCGGTGCGGTTGATGATCCAGACAGGATTGCCGCGCCATTCGACGGTCATCATCTGACCGGCTGCCAGCTTGCTGACGTCGACTTCGACGGGCGCACCGGCGGCCTTGGCACGTTCGGACGGCAACATGCTGGAGAGGAAGGGCACGAGCGCGCCTACCGCCCCCGCCCCACCGACGGCTGCGGTGGCGACTATCAAGCGCCGTCTGCCTCCGTCCACTTTGCTTTCGTTGCTCATAGCGCAGATTCCTAGGACTATGGATGGAATATAAGGTCGGGCATTATACGCCGGCGCTTTCGCGCCGAGAAGAGCGCAGTTATGCCACGTTGCGAGGCATGTTCCCCCGCTGCCGTTTGCGGAGGCGAACGCGTGCAGGGCGGATCAGCCGAGCGAGCGGCGCTCGCGCAAGGCCTGCGCCAGGGTTCCCGAGTCGACGTACTCGAGTTCGCCACCGACCGGGACGCCGCGCGCGATGCGGCTCACCCGAATGCCGCGAGCCCCGAGGCGTTCGCCGAGGTAGTGCGCGGTCGCCTCGCCTTCGTTGGTGAAGTTGGTTGCCAGGATGACTTCCCTGACCACGCCGTCGCTGGCGCGAGCGACCACCCGGTCGAGCGCAAGCTCACGCGGGCCGACTCCGTCGAGCGGCGACAGGCGCCCCATCAGCACGTAGTAGAGACCCGTGTAGGCCAGGGTCTGCTCCATCATGTTCATGTCGACCGGCGTCTCAACGACGCAGAGCAGGCCCGGGTCGCGTTTCGGCGAGGCACAGCGCTCACAGATGTCGGCTTCGGTCAGCGTGTTGCAGCGCTGACAATGGCGCAAGGCCTCGAGCGCCTGCGTCAGTGCCACCGCCAGTTGCGCGGCGCCGGCGCGGTCGCGCTGCAGCAGGTAGTAGGCCATGCGCTGCGCCGACTTGGGGCCGACCCCGGGCAGGCAGCGCAGGGCTTCGACGAGATTTTCGAGGCTGGAAGGGTGCATGGATCCGGCCGGAGGACAACGGAAGGGATTGCTGCAGCAACCCCGCCGCGCGACCGGTCACCCGGGCACTCGCGGCGAGGAGCGCGGCAGCTTCAGAACGGCATCTTGAACCCGGCCGGCAGGTTCAGGCCGGCAGTGATCCCCGCCATCTGTTCCTGCGAGACTTCCTGCGCACGGCGGACCGCGGCGTTGAAAGCGGCGGCGACCAGGTCTTCGAGCATCTCGCGGTCGTCCATCACCGAGGGGTCGATGCTGACACGGCGGATTTCGTTGCCGCAGGTCATGACGACCTTGACCAGGCCGGCGCCGGACTGGCCCTCGACCTCGATCGTCATCAGCTCTTCCTGAGCCTTCTTCATCTTCTCCTGCATTTGCTGCGCCTGCTTCATCAGGCCGGCGATTCCGGCTTTCATCATGGTGCTTGCCTCTAGTGGTTTATTTACAGGGGTTGGATCGACGACTCGACCGGCGAGGCGTCGAAAACTTCGATGGCAGCGCGCACGAACTCGTCTTCCTCGATCGCGGCAACCGCGCGCTCCTGCCGCTCCTGACGCTCCTGGCGCGCAGACTCGGCGGGCGTCACTCGCTCGACATCGCCGATCTCGACGCTGAGCTTGAGCGTGCGACCGAAGTGCTCGCCGAGCACCTGCTGCAACTTCTCCTGCGGTGCGCGCATGAGCAGATGGCGGTGCACCGGCGACAGACGAAGCACGATGCTCGACTCGTCGAGCCGACGCAGCTCACAGTGGTTGGCCAGTTCACGTGCCATTCCGCTCAGCTGCAGCGCGGAGAGCAACTGATGCCAGTCCGGCACGCTTGAGGCAGACGTGCTCGCACCCGTGTCGACAGAGGGTGGCGCCGCCGGCGTCGCGTCTGGCACCTGGGAAATGGCGGGCGCCGCGGGCTGCACGACGGCCGGGACGGATACCGGCGCAGAAGCGGATTCCGCCACGCGGGCAGCCGAGGGCTGGGACGCAGGCGGTACGACAGGGGCCGGTCGCACCGCGGCATCGCTGACGCGACGGACATCGGGCTTCGGCGCCTGCCGCTGTGGAGCTTGCGCCGGCGCCGCCGGGGTCACGGACGGCCTGCCCGCCGCATCGCTCTGCGGCCGGAAGGCGAACAGCCGAAGCAGGGTCATCACCAGCCCGGAGGTCTCATCGGGAGCCAGCGGCAGGTCGCGCCGGCCATGAACGACGATCTGATAGGCCAGCTGCACGAACTCGGGGTCGAGGGCGCCGGCAAGCTTCATGAGGCGCGCCGCATCGTCGGCGACCTCGGGCAGCGCCGCAGCCGCGAGTTGCGCGACCTGGACGCGCGTGAGCAGGCTAGCCATCTCCTGCAGCGCGAGCTCGACCGACAGGCTGCGTGCCGCCATCGCGTCGGCAACCTGCAACATCGCCGCAGCATCACCCGCGCTCAGAGCGTCGAAGATGTCGTAGAGATAGTCGAGGTCGACGGTGCCGAGCATGTCGCGCACGAGTGCCTCTTCGACCCGCCCGGCTCCGTGGGCGATCGCCTGATCGAGCAAGGACAAGGCATCGCGCATGCTGCCCGCCGCGGAGCGTGCGATCAGCGTCAGTGCAGCCGGCTCGGCGAAGATCGCCTCGGCGGCGAGGATGTTCTTCAGGTGCGCGGCAATCGCCGGCACGGTCATCTGCTTGAGGTTGAACTGCAGACAGCGCGACAGCACCGTCACCGGAATCTTCTGCGGATCGGTGGTCGCCAGGATGAACTTGACGTGCTCGGGCGGCTCCTCGAGCGTCTTCAGCATCGCGTTGAAGGCCGAGCTCGAAAGCATGTGCACTTCGTCGATCACGTAGACCTTGAAGCGACCACGCGTCGGCGCATAGACCGCGTTCTCGAGGAGTTGGCGCATCTCCTCGACCTTGGTGTTGGTCGCGGCGTCGACTTCGAGCAGGTCCACGAAGCGACCGCTGTCGATTTCCTGACACGCGGAACAGACGCCACAGGGAGTGGGCGAAACACCCTGCTCGCAGTTGAGCGACTTGGCGAGGATGCGCGCCAGCGTCGTCTTGCCGACGCCACGGGTTCCGGTGAACAGATACGCATGATGCAGGCGCTTCTCGGTCAACGCGTGTTCGAGCGCCCTGACCACGTGCTCCTGGCCGACGAGACTGGCAAACGATTTCGGACGCCACTTGCGCGCCAGGACTTGATAACTCATGCGCGGAATATTAGCAGAAGCGGTTCTTTGCGAAGCGGGCGTATCCGCTCGCGAGCGCGACCGGACCTCTGCGGCGGAGCGAACGGACGGCGATTTCGCCGCCAGCACTTGGCACGATCGGCCAACGCCCGGCGGCCACGAACGCGCGCGACGAGCTTGGCGGCGCAGAAAAGAAAGTGGCGAGCCTTACCCCCGGCACTTGCATATAACGGCTGTGGCTGCTTCCTTCCGGACCTGACCAGGTTGACCGCCCTGCAATGCGGGGAGACCCGCCGTTGCGAATAGTACCACAACCGACGGCGCAGTTGGCGCGGGACGGGTACGTCGGACACGTGGGGGCGTTGGGCCAGGTCGGGTTAATGTGAAACTGCGAAGGGACGAGGCAAAGACGCTGCCCGGAGCTGCAACCCGTCATCGCGAGCCCGCAGGGCGTGGCGATCCAGTGGGTGGGGCTGATATGGCCTCGCGCGTGGATAGCCGACAAGAGCGAGGAAACGGAAGAACGAACTGGATTGCCACGGCGCTCCGCGCCTCGCAATGACGGCACCGAAGCGTCCCCTATGGAACCAGAAAACACAAAGCCCCGGCCAGGAATCTGGACGGGGCTTTTGTGGGATGGGGAGCCTGGCGGTGACCTACTTTCGCACACGGATGTGCACTATCATCGGCGCAACTTCGTTTCACGGTCCTGTTCGGGATGGGAAGGGGTGGGTCCGAAGCGCTATGGCCGCCAAGCAAAACT
>NZ_NHRX01000028.1 GCF_016653115.1 Rhodocyclus purpureus | reverse complement strand
GCGCCCGAAGGCCCGTTACCGTTCGACTTGCATGTGTAAGGCATGCCGCCAGCGTTCAATCTGAGCCAGGATCAAACTCTTCAGTTCAATTCCTGATAAAACTCTCGCTTGACGTCGCGGCCCTGAGCTTCCCCAAGACCGCAGTTTTACATCCAGTGCGAGTACTACATCTTTTTAGCGACAGTTCCAAAGAACTGCTGCCCAGACAAGCACCCACACCTATCAATTGTCTCGTTTTTAAAGAGCTGGTTGCGGGGACAGGATTTGAACCTGTGACCTTCGGGTTATGAGCCCGACGAGCTGCCAGACTGCTCCACCCCGCGTCCGTCAGAGAAGCGAGATATTACGCCGCTTTTCCTACCTCGTCAACCCCGTACCGCAATTTTTTTGTTGCTGCCTTGCGGCTGTTGCGGTGCGTTGCTGCGAGGGGGCGAACTATAGCCTAAGGATTCAGCCATTGCAAGAGGCCGGCCCAAGATTCTTTTTCACGACGATGCAGCGACGGCGCTGTGTCGAAGATCGAACGGCCACCGGCAGCCGTGTTCACATAGGCCTGGGTGTTGCGCAGGTAGGCGACGATCGGGAAATCGAAGTGCTTGAGGAAGGATTCCAACATCGTCGCGGCACGGGTACGCGGATCGACGCGCATGGCAACGATGCCGATGACGCCGCTGCGGCCGCGCAGTTCCTGGCGAAGCGAATTGAGGAAATCCTCGCTCGCCGCCATGTCATAGACGGACGGCACGATCGGCACCAGGACGCGATCGACGACGCGCAGGTAGTCGGAGAGCTTGTAGCCCTGCAGTCCGGCGGGCGCATCGAGGACCGCCCAGTCCGTCTCCTGCGGCAAGGCGAAGAAGGTTTGGCCGCCACCATAATAGCCGGTGATCGGTGCCAGCGCTGGATCGCGGAACGCCATCCAGCGCAAGGCCGACTGCTGGCGATCGAGGTCGCACAGCGTCACACGCTGCCCCGCGTTGGCGAAGTGGCCGGCCAGATTGGTCGACAGCGTGGTTTTGCCGGCCCCACCCTTGGGATTGGCGACAAGCACTGCTCGCATACAAAGATCTCCTTATCCTCATCTTGGGAGCTGCGTGATCCGCGCCGCGCAACTCGCTTACGAAACCCGGCCGACGGGCCGCGCACAGCGCAGCCCCTGTCAGAGGTGACTCGAACCGAGCGGCAAGCCCTGCCCCGGCGTCCTCCCTGCCGGCGAATTCTTGCATGAAATGTGGCCGCCGCGCTCGTGACGCAACAATCTTCGGCACCTGCCCCTGCCACTCGTTACAATTCGCTGCAAGCGCCCCCTCGCGGGCGGCGCCAGCCACAACAACAAGCCAGAGAGTGTGATGACAACCGACATATCAAAACCGCGTCAGGGAATCCAGTCGATCGAAGTGGGCGCTCGCCTGCTGCGTGCGCTTGCCGAGCACGGCAGGCCGATGATGCTGCGCGACCTGGCGAAAAACGGCGGCATGGCCGCGGCGAAGGCGCACCGCTACCTGGTCAGCTTCATGCGCATGGGTCTGGTCGAGCAGGACGCGAACACCGGACGCTACGATCTCGGTGGCTTCGCTCTCGAACTGGGGCTGGCGAGCCTCGCGCGCATCGACGTCGTGCGCCTGGCGACGCCTGTCCTCGACGACCTGTGCGAACAGCTCGGCGAGACGGTGGCCCTGGCGCTGTGGGGCAATTACGGACCGACCTGCGTGCGCTGGATCGAGGCCGGCGGACCGATCTCCCTCACCTTGCGCACCGGCGTCGTCCTGCCGATCGCAAGCTCGGCCACCGGCCGCGCTTTCGCTGCCTTCTTCCGCTCCCCGTACCTCAAGCGCCAGCTCGACAAGGAACTCCGCGCCGCGGCGAGCGCAGGCGAACAGCCGCTGACGACTGTGAGGCGCGAGATGGACGAGATACTGAAGGACATTCGTGAGCACGGAATCGCCCGTGCCAGCGGCAGCCTCACGCCCGGCATCAACGGCTTCAGCGCGCCGGTGTTCGATCATACCGGCAAGATGGTCGCCGCCGTCACCTCGCTCGGGCCGATCGGCCACTTCGACACGGACTGGAACAGCCCGCTGGCCGCGAACATCAAGGCGGCGGCCGAACTTCTCTCGCGTCGACTCGGCTACGCGGCCGGAGGAGACAAGTCGCCCGAAGGCGAAGGCAGGGAGCCTGCCGCGGCCGAACAAGCCGGCAGCGAAGGCGCAAGAATCCGCAAACCCCGCCGCCGCAAGGATGCGGAAGCATCCTGAGGACAGACACTCACGGCGCCGACTGGTGCCCCCGCCCGGAATCGAACCAGGGCCTGATGCTTACAAGTCAGAAATTTTGGGCAATTTCGATCAACACAGAAAAATGTAGCCAGAAGCAAAACCCAAGCATTTGCAAGGCTTTACAGGCCGGGTACTGTTGATTAGAATTGAACCGTGTAGAGCTTTTTTGGCTACATGGTGGCTACACGGAAGCGTCATGTAGCCAAGTCAACAGGCCCTGTGACCCTGCGAGGCAATGCAAATGGCACGCATCCGACTTACCCCCACGCGCATCGACGAACTCACCTGCCCGCCCGAGAAGTCGCAGGCATTCGTCTTTGACGAGACCGTTCCTTCACTGGCAGTTCGCGTGACTCCCTCCGGCGCCAAGTCTTACGTCTTCGAGTCGAAGCTTGATCGCCGCACCATCCGAATCACGCTCGGTAGCACCAAACGATGGCCGCTTGAATCCGTTTGGACGGGCAAAGGCAAAGAGCGCGAGGAAGTCACACGTGGCGCCCGCGAGGAAGCGCAGAGGCTGGCGACGCTGGTCGACCAGGGCATCGACCCGCGTGAAGTCGCGCAAGCGAAGCGCGAAGCCAAGGTCGCCGCCGAGACAGCCGCCGAGGCCGCGAAGAAATACACGCTTGCCGCCCTGTTTGAAGCCTACGCCGCGCACATCGAGAAAGCCGGGAAGAAGGGATCAGCACGCACGGCACGCAGCCTGTTTTCCTGCCATGCGCCCGCCAAGCTGACACAGACCCCCGCCAAGGACGTTTCCGCCGACGACATTGCGGACATGCTGCGCGCGGTAGTAGAGGCCGGCAAGGAGCGCACAGCCGGCGCCCTGCGCACCTACATGCTCGCCGCCTTCAACGTCGGAATGCGCGCCCGCTTCGATCCACTGCTGCCGGTCGCGTTCAAGGAATACGGAATCACGGCAAACCCGGTCGCAGCAATCCCCGCGATTGCCTCGCGTGAACATGACCGCGTGCTCACCAACGACGAACTGAAAACCTACGTCACCGCCCTTGGCGACAGCAGGCGCGACAAGGCGCTGCTGCTGGCATTGCTCGCCGGTGGGCAGCGCATGGAGCAAGTCCTTCGCATCAAGGTTACTGATTGGGACAAGGACACGAAGACGCTGCGCCTGCTCGACCCCAAGGGACGGCGCAAGAAAGCCCGCCTACACCTGCTGCCGCTGGCGCCGCGCGCCGCCGCACTGGTCGACTCGCTGCTCGCCGGAGCGGATGAGGATGGATATCTGCTGCCGCTCGACGCGCAGACACCCGGCAAGCGCGCGAAAGCCATCTGCATGGAAGCCGGTATCGCGCCAGCATTCAACCTGCGCGACATTCGCCGTACCGCTGAAATGCGCATGGCTGGCCTTGGCATCAGCAAGGACACTCGCGCGCACGTGCTGTCCCACGGCATTGGCGGCGTTCAGGACAAGCACTATGACCGGCACAGCTACGAGGCTGAGAAACGCGCCGCGCTGCTGGCTTGGGAGAACTGGATCAAGCAAATCGAGACTGGAGAGAAGGCGCCGTCGAACGTGGTAGCGATCCACGAAGCGGCAGCCTGAGAAAGGGCGCGAGCAATGAAGGTCAAAAGCATCTTTGAACGGCTTGATGGTTGTTGGTCAGATTCGTGGGATTCGCTGACAGATGAGCAGCAAGACGCATGGAAGGAAGCCGGCTTCACGAACGCAGTCCCCAAGGCCACGACTCGAACCATTAACGAAGCAGGTGTAGTTCGCGTGGAAAACGTCGTCGCCCCCGCCATGGAGCGGACGCCGTGGATTGCCTGGGACTGGCTGACGCCTGAGCAGCGCGAGTCGCACGCGAGGCAGTACGACGCGACTCATGCCCTCTGTGATCCGGTTGCGGAAGCGCGCGCCTTCGACCTGGTTTTCCAACTTGACGACGCCGAGAAGACCGCTGCGCGACTGCGAGAGGCCGCCGAGTGGTCGACCGGGCTTGAGCGCGAATCGAACATCCGGCAGCTTCAAGAGGCGGAAGCCGAGGTGTCGCGCATCAGCGCAGAGCTTGACCGCATTGAGCATCAGGGGGCGAACGAACCAGATGGATCGACCGGCCCCGAGGTATCGACGCCAGTGCAGAGGCCGGAACATCGGCCAAAAAAAGGCGTCCCCAAGGCCGAGATTCTCGCCGTCGATTGGCCGCTTCCAAGCGGTGCGCCAAGTATGGCGAACATCATCAAAGAGCGCCCGAAATGGGCGTCTGAGGCGTGGATTGACTGCGGTAGGCGCGGCGGCGACTCCCACTTGTGGAACCCTGCTTTGCTCGCCGTTGCACTGGCGAGCAGTGCGCCGCGCAAGGGCTGGACAGTGAGAGGAAGCGCGCTCGACCGCATTATCAAGGGCCACTTCCCGGATTTCCTAGACCAATGGGAATCTGTCGCCGACAGCCTCTGAATGCGGGTATCAAATGCGGGTCTAAATCCGGGTCAAATCTCGGAAACCCGCGCCAATGCTAGGAGTCAGATGCGGGTCAAACAATCAGCAGAAGACCCGCATTAGATAGTTCCATTCGCCTACGTTGCTTTAATTGTGAAGCGACGAGGTTTTCCACCAGGAGAACCCGCGAATGGAAAAGAACACCGCCCCGAAATACACACTGAGCACTGACGAGTTCGCCACTCGGAACCGAGTCAAAGCCCAAACCGTCCGCGCTCGACTCTGCAACACAGGATCTTACTTCGGCGTCCGTCCACTGAAACTCGCCAACGGTCGCACCGCATGGCCTGACGTGCAGGTGCAGAAATGATTGCGCCCGCTGAAAACCTTGGGGGAGGCCGCGGGCGCCGGGAAAAGCCGAATCATTTTAGCATTCCCGACCTTTTCCCGACTTCGACGCCGACCGCCTCTACTGCGCCGGTATCCGACAAGTTCGCGGGCACCGATAACCCGCGATACCTGCGAGCGATCCATGCGATGCTGAAACGCTCGCAGACGCGCGAACACCTCGACCGCGCTGCCGGATGCTCGAACGGGCCTGACCTTGTTGCTGATCTTCGTCGCCGGGGCCTTGAAGTCCCCTGCCAGCGAATCCCTGCATTCGACCGCGACGGCAAGGAAGTGCGAATCGGCGTCTATTCGCTGACCGACGCCGACCGCCGCAAGATTCATGCATGGCTAAGTCGCCGCCAGAAAGGCCATTCCGAAATCGCGTTCGTTGCAACGGTCTTCGGCGCCTGTCTCGCGCTCGCTTGGGCGGCTGAAACGATTGTGAGGGGGTTGGCATGACTCCGACCAAAAACAAAGCCGGCACCCGGCATCCTTTCGCTGCAATCGAACATCGCATCATCGACTCGCCGGCTTTCGCAGCCATGAAGCCGACCTCGAAAGTTCTGCTGCTGCTTGTCGCGCGGCAACTCACGAAGGACAACAACGGCCATCTTCAAGCGACCTACGCATTCTGCAATCGGTACGGCATCGGGAGCGAGCATACCTTGCGTGGAGCGATTGCCGAGTGCATCAGTCACGGATTCCTTTACAAGACCCGGAGCCATGGAGCCAACAAGGCATGGACGAAATTCGCCGTCACATGGCTTCCAGTTCAGAAAAAGGAAGGATTGTTCCTGTCCGGTTTCAAGCCCTTCGCTTGGCGAGACTGGAGTCCCGACGACAAAAAAAGCACCCGGCAGAAAGTGCTGGATCAATCCGGCAAAAAGTGCAGTTTCACCCCTGAACATCCGGCAGAAACTGCTGGAAACCGACCGGCAAAAACTGCTGACTATGAACCATGTTGCCATGGTAGAGGTGTTTTCGACGGTGCCGGCGAGGTCGGGGGCGACTGGCTGGCCGCGTATCTTGCTCGACTCGCCGCTCGCAGTTTGGCCGGTCGGCAGTGCTTCCAAGTCCCCGAGAGGCACGTCGCGCACTTGGCCGGGGAGGTGGCAGCATGAGCGCCGCCGCGACCGTCCTGCGCCCGTACCAAGAGCGCGGCATTCAGGCGATGCGCGAGGCCATGGCCGGGGGGTGTCGGCGCGTGCTGTTCTACTGCCCGACCGGGGGCGGTAAGACCGTCGTCGCCGAGGCCATGATTACGCGCTTCGTCGAACGGCACCCGAGCAAGCGCGTGTTGTTCATCGCAAACCGGAAACAGCTTGTCGCGCAGGCATCGGCGCACCTGACGCGCGCCGGCATCGAGCACGGCATCATGCAGGGCGAGAACACGCGATTCAGCGGCGAGCGCGTCATGGTCTGCTCAATCGACACCATCGCTATGCGCGGCATTCCTGACGACGTGGCGCTGCTCATCATCGACGAGGCGCACGCGGTCGCCGGCAGCGCGAAGTTCAAGTCGCTGTTGTTCAGGTACAACGCCGTCCCCGTCGTCGGCCTGAGCGCAACGCCGTTCAGCGCCGGCCTGGGGCAGCATTACACCGAGTTGGGCGGGCCGCTGTTCGAGCGTCTTGTCGTCGGCGCCACCATCCGCGAACTGATCGACCTGGGCAACCTCGTCGACGTGGAATGCTACGCGCCGAGCGACCCCGACCTGACCGGCGTCAAGACGCAGCGCGGCATCGGCGGCGAACTCGACTTCAACGAGCGGCAGCTTGCCGAAGCGGTCGACAAGCCCTCGCTCGTCGGCGACGTGGTGAATCACTGGCTGCGACTGGCGAAGGGCAAGCCGACCGTCGTCTTCGCCTGCAACATCGCGCACAGCCAGCACCTGACCGCCGCCTTCAACGCAGCCGGGGTGCCTGCCGCGCACATCGACTATCACCACGACGACGAGGAACGCGCCGCCATTCTCGACGCCTTCAATCGTCGGGAAATCATGGTGCTGTCGAACTCGGCACTGCTCGCTGAAGGATGGGACGCGCCGCACGCGGAGTGCATGATTCTGGCGAGGCCGACCAAGAGCCTGATCCGCTTCATTCAGATGGCTGGCCGGGTTCTGCGCCCGTTCCCCGGCAAGGAAAAGGCGCTGCTGCTCGACCACTCGGGCAGCGTCGTTCGACTCGGATTCCCGACCGACGACCTGCCGCTCGAACTCGACGACGGGAAGCCGCGTCAATCGGGCGGCAAGCAGGAGCGCAAGAAGTCAGAACCGAAGCCCTGCCCGAAGTGCAAGTTCGTTCGGCCTGCCGGGGTGCATGTCTGCCCGTCTTGCGAATTCGCACCGCAGCGGCAGAGCGATATCGAGGTGGAAGACGGCGAACTCGTGAAGCTGGATCGCCGCAAGAAGCCGGCGACGAAGGACGCGAAGCAGCACGTCTATTCGCAGTTGCTGTTCATCGAGCACCAGCGGAAATACAGGCACGGATGGGCGGCGAACCAGTACCGCAGCATCTTCGAGGTGTGGCCGCGCGGCCTGAACGAAGTCACGGCGCCGCCGACACCGGAAGTGCTGAACAAGGTCAAGGCGAACCAGATTGCCTACGCCAAGCGCAGGGAGGCGAACAATGCGCGCTGCTGACCTCGCACTCGGGCGCTGGCCTGACCTGCTCGCCAACTTCGGCATCGACCGTAGCTTCCTGACCGGCAAGCACCGCCCCTGCCCTGCTTGCGGGGGTAGGGATCGCTTCAGGTTCGACGACAAGGACGGCAGAGGGACGTTCTACTGCTCGCACTGCGGGAGTGGCGACGGCTTCGCGCTGCTCATGGCTGTGAAGGGGTGGAACTTCAAGCAGGCAGCCGACGAAGTGACCGCCGTCGCCGGCACCGTCACCGCCAGGGCGCCAGCGGCGACACCGAGCGCAGCATCGAAGCTGGAAGCCTGCCGGCGAGCATGGCAGGAGTCGCGCGCCGTCGTCGCCGAAGATCCGGTCGCCAAGTACCTGCGCCGGCGCACCGGCATCGCCGCAATTCCGAGGTGTATCCGGTTCCATCCTGCGCTGACCTACAAGCACGACGACGGCACCATCACCCGGCACCCGGCGATGCTGGCGCGCGTCACCGACTCAGACGGCAACGGTACGGCCATCCATCGCACCTACTTGACCGACGACGGCCACAAAGCCGACTTGCCGACCGTCAAGAAGGTGCTTGGAAACCTGCCGCCAGCGAGCGCGGTTCGCTTGTTTGAGGCTGTCGGCACCGTAGGCATAGCCGAAGGCATCGAAACCGCCCTGAGCGCGTCCGTGCGCTTCGGCGTGCCTGTGTGGGCGGCAATCTCAGCGGGCGGTCTTGAGAAATGGGCGCCGCCTGCCGTCACAGCGCGCGTCGTCGTCTTCGGCGACAACGATCAGTCTGGAGTCGGGCAGTGCGCGGCCTGGACGCTGGCGAAGCGTCTGATCGCATCCGGCATCAAGGCCGAGGTGCGGATTCCCGAGGTCGAAGGCAGCGATTGGGCTGATACCCCGCCTTGACGCTGAGAATCGACACTGACCCGGCTGCGCGCCGGGTTTTTTTGTCGGCGGGCGTGACTCGAATCGCCGGTATCCGCACGACTGGTATCCATCGACGGTATCCACGAAACAGGGGCAATCGAGCGGCGAATGATCGAGGCGAGGACGGCACCGAGCGCGGTTCATGCGACGCTGGTTAATGCGCCGGTTAATGGTGAATCGTTCGCTCGAACGGTTGCATGGCCATGGCTGCACCCATGCGCCGGAGGGTGCTGACAAATGCTGACATCCAAGCCGCAAGGTTACGGGCAAGGTTGCACCCCATGCGCCGGCTGTCGGCGCGCATCGCACTGGTACGCATCCCGGTACGCAGTCAAATGACCAATTTCGCGCGGCAGGTCGCCGGTAGCCACTTCAGCGGTAGCCACTTGGTAGCCAGTCAAACCCGTTTCCATCGGGCTGGTTTCCAGCTTGGTTGCCACCGAAAACGTGGTTTCCATCTGGCTGGTTACCAGACTGGTTTCCAGCGAAATCCGGCCCGGCGAGCGATGTAACAGGGGCGATGTAACAGCCGCTGTAACACCGAAAAGACAGAGCGCGAAGCGACCTACTCGGGAAAACTCACGTTGCGGCAGCAATCGCAACAACGGCACGCGCACGGAAGCGACTGAACCTGAGCATTTCTGAGCAAGCGAGCGGCAGCAAGAACCGCGCACGCGAAAGCCACATCTGCGCAGGTGCAGCCCTCCGCTACAGAAAAATACAGCAAGGCGACAGGCATCGTGCGGCCTTGACGCCTGTGCGATGATTCAATCCCAACTTACCCGAAGGAGTCAGACCATGCCGAAGCAAGCGAGCGCGCCGCCGACGAGCGCGGAACCGGACGAGGTGACAGCGGCCCACGGTGGCACCCATGCGGCGACGGACGAGGAACTGAAGGACTTGGTAGCTGAAGCCTTGCTCATTGCGGCAATCGAGCGCCGCCAAGCGAAGGCCGCAGAGCAGCAGGCCAATCCGCCGAAGAAGTAACGGATCGGGAGGTGCAGCGACGGGCGCCGATGGCTACATCGCCCGGATTTGGCTACATGGTGGCTACATGAAACCGGCAGCGAAAAATTCACCGCCTGATGACTCGCCTAAGTTCTTGATTTTGCTTGGTGCCCCCGCCCGGAATCGAACCAGGGCCTGATGCTTACAAGGCAACTGCACGACCTTCATGCTACGGGGGCACGGCACTGAGCGGGCGCATTATAGCGCAGGCCGCGTGCGTGCCGCTGCTTCGGCGAAGATACCTTTCCCCGCCGGTCGGCTAACGACACGGACTGGCTTTCGGCTAGACTGCCAGTCCATCCTCCTCACGCCAAGCCCGCTCACGCCGTCATGAACTTCTGCAACCTTTGTGGCGCCCCCGTCGACCTCGTCGTCCCGCCCGGCGACACCCTGCAACGCCACGTCTGCTCGCGTTGCGGCGAGATCCACTATCGCAATCCGAAGCTGGTGGTCGGCTGCATCGCCACCTGGGAAGACAGGATCCTGCTCTGCCGCCGCGCCATCGAACCGCGCCACGGCTACTGGACGTTGCCGGCGGGGTTCATGGAGAACGGCGAGACGACCCCGCAGGCTGCCGTGCGCGAAACGCTGGAGGAGGCCTGCGCGCGCATCGAGGTGGACGCGCTGTCATCGCTGATCAGCGTCCCCGGCTTCGATCAGGTGCATCTCTTCTACCGCGGCAGGCTGCTCGACCCGGACTTCGGCGCCGGTCCGGAAAGCCTGGAAAGCGCACTCTTCCACGAAGGCGACATCCCCTGGCAGGACCTCGCCTTCCGCAGCGTCACGTTCGCACTGCGCGCCTTCCTCTCCGACCGCGCCGCCGGTCGTTTCCTGGTGCACGAGCACGAATTACGGTAACGGAATCACTCGTCGAGGCTGAAGCGTACCGGCAGCACGATCCTGAACTCCCGGCCGCGCAAGGCCTCGGGGACTGGCGTATTGCTCGCTGCCCGCCGCACCATGTCGAGGGTCTGCTCGTCGAGCACCGGGTAACCGCTCGAACGCTCGAGACTCACGCGCGGTGGCGCCAGGCCGCCGCCGCTGACCGCAGCCTCGACCGTTCCTTCCCAGCCGCGCTCGCGCGCGAGCGGCGGATAGCGCTTGAAGCGTCTGGCCTCGATCGCCAGTCCCATCCGGTATTCGCGCAAGGCGTCGGGACTGACGCCGTCGCGCGGCGAGCCCGCCGCGCCGGGCGCAGCGCCGGCGCCGCCGGGAGACGATTCGGGCGACACCGGCGTCGAAGCGAACCCCGACGTCGGCGCGGCGGAGGCCACCGCGACACTTTCCGGTCGCTCCGCAACGAGCAGCCTGCTTTCGCTCGGCGCCGTATGCTTCGGCTGCGAATTGCGCTCAGGCGCCGATCTTTCAACCCCCGATTTGGCCGCAGGCGCGTGTTCCACGCGCGATCGTGCTGCCGGAACTGCCACAGCGGGCTGCGGACCGGGACTGACGACGAGTCGCCCGGCTGCCCGCGGGATCGCCACCGGCGCCGGGGAGACCCAGGTGCCGGCAAGCAACAGGCAGTGGAGCAAGATCGACGCTGACAGCGCCTGAATCAATGGGCGGCGGGAATAATGCAAATTCGTCGTTTCAGGCGTTGCGGTCGGAGAGCTTCGCCGAGCGCTTCAGCGAAGATCGAGGAGCGCAAGGATACCCCAAGACGATACCTTCGGCCGCCGCGAAGGCTACGGCCGAACTTGCCGCGCAGGGCTCAGCGCTGCGATCGGGCAGCGTCCTCGTCCATCTTCTTCTTGAAATAGCGCGCGAAGAAGATCGACATGCCGATGGTGAAGACGATGACGAAGATGCTGAACAGCCCCATGTCGCTGGTAAACAACAGTTCCCAAGCCATGACTCATTCCCCCTTGTAGGTGATCGGCGGTTTCGCGCTGCGCGGCGGCGCCGGCAGCGACAGCGAAGCCTCGCGGTCCGGGTTCCAGTCGCCGACGAGTCGCCATTCGCCGGCGGTGTCCTCCAGCGAGAAGCGCCAGCGCCCCGAGATCGGCGCGCTCAGGCGCCCGGCGTAGAGGCCGGTGCCGATGGCGCGCAAATCGACCAGCTGGTCGAGCCCCTTCTTGGTCGGGTGCGTGACGTGCAAGGCCAGCTGGTCCGGCGGGACAAAACCCGGGTTGGCACGCAGGAAAACGCGCAGCTCGGGTTCGCTCGTGCCGCCCTCAGCCTGCATGACCACCTCGCCGTTGATGCCGAGTTCGAGCGCCCGGTGATCGCGCGCGACGCGCTGACTCACCGCGAGCCCCTGCTTGTAGTAGTCGTCATCGACGAGACCATCGTAGCTGCTCACCGCCAGCCAGGCGGTGACCGAACCAGCGACGATGACGGCAAACGGGCCGGCCATCAGCAGCCATGGCCAGCGCTCGCGATACCAGGGTTTGCCGAGCGTGTTGCGGGTGATCGTATTCATGGCAGGTAGAAGGTCGCCTTTTCGCGAACTGAAAGTTTTTCGTCGTAGGGAGCACGGATCTCGAAATGGATCGTCTGCGCCCCCTTCAATCCCGGCGGCGGCTCGACCAGGACGGTCAGCGGAACGGTCAGCGCCGAGGCCCCATTCACTTCGACGATCCGGTCACCGACGATGTCGATGCCTTCGAGGCCGTCCACGCTGATCGCGAAGCGGTGCGCCTGTTCGTCGGTGTTCATGATCTGCAGCGTGTACGCATTCTCGATCCGGCCGTCGTCGGCTTCTCGCGACAGCGCACCCCGGTCGCGCAGGACGTCGACCTTGAGCGGCGTACGCGTGGCCAGGCTCCAGGCGGTACCGGCGACGATCGCTGCGAGGATGAAGCCGTAGAGCAGGATGCGCGGCCGGACCAGGTGGGAGAGGATCTCGCTCGGCCCGAACTTCTGCGCCATCGCATTCTCGGTCGAATAGCGGATCAGCCCGCGCGGCGAACCGAGCTTGTCCATCACCTCGTCGCAGCCGTCGATGCACTTGGCGCAGGCGATGCACTCGTACTGCAAGCCCTTGCGGATGTCGATTCCCGTCGGACAGACCTGCACGCAGATGCCGCAATCGATGCAGTCGCCCGTCTTCGCCGCAGCGGCGCCCTTGCGCTTGGCGCCGCGCGGCTCGCCGCGCTCGGGGTCGTAGCCGATGATCAGCGTGTCCGGGTCGAACATCACGCCCTGGAAGCGCGCATACGGGCACATGTACTTGCACACCTGCTCGCGCAGGAAGCCGGCCTGCATGTAGAGGAAGCCGGCGTAGAAGAGGATCCAGAACCACTCCCACGGACCGAAGCTGAGCGTCGGCACCGCGGCGACGAGTTCCTTGATCGGCGTGAAGTAGCCGACCAGGGTGAAGCCGGTCCACAGCGCCAGCAGCAGCCAGAGCAGATGCTTGGTCGCACGCAGGCGGAACTTGCGCGCGTTCATCGGCTGCGCATCGAGCTTCATGCGCGCCGGGCGCTCGCCCTCGACGAAGCGCTCGATCCACATGAAGATTTCCGTGTAGACCGTCTGCGGACACGCGTAACCGCAGAACAGCCGGCCGCCGATCGCCGTCACCAGGAACAGCGCGTAAGCTGCGAGCACCAGCAGCACCGCCAGATAGATCACGTCCTGCGGCCACAGGACCAGGCCGAAGATGTAGAACTTGCGCTCGACCAGGTGGAAGAGCACCGCCTGCCGCCCGTTCCAGTCGATCCAGCACAGTCCGTAGAAGAGCAGCTGGGTCAGGAAGAACATCGCCCAGCGCCACTTGTTGAAGCGCCCGCTGACCGAGCGCACCTGGATCTTGCGGCGCTTCTCGTAGAGCGATCCGGTATCGACCGGAACTTCAACCGCCTTGGCAGCGGCTGCCCGTGGTTTCTCGACCGGGGTCGTCATGGCAATCTCGATCCACTATTGCATTGAAGGCTGGTGCTCCATGCCACCGACGCCAGGGAAGGCGCATGGAGGGTCGCGCAGTACTGCGGCAAAACACTGCGGCCGTGCCGGGAAGTCCCGACACGGCCGTTCGATCACTTGCTTTCCGGCGTGTTGCTCAGGCTATAGACGTAGGCGGTCAGGAGATGTACCTTGCCTTCGCCGAGGAACTCCTGCCAGGCCGGCATCTGGTTGTTGCGACCGAGCGTGATGGTCTCGATCACCTTGGCCTCGGTCCCGCCGTGCAGCCAGACCTTGTCGGTCAGGTTGGGGGCGCCGAGCATCTGGTTGCCCTTGGCGTCGGGGCCGTGGCAGGCGATGCAGCCGGATTCCATGAAGGCCTGCTGACCCTTGGCGACGCGTGCCGCATCGACCGGCAAGCCGGACAGCGAGCGCACGTAGCTGGCCAGGTCACGGATCGTCTCGTCACCCAGATGTGCATGCGATGGCATCACACCGAAGCGACCGGCGGCGATCGTTTCCTTGATCCGCTCGGGCTCGCCGCCCCACAGCCAGTCCTTGTCGGTGAGGTTCGGGAAACCCCGGGCGCCCCGCGCATCCGAACCGTGGCACTGGATGCAGTAGGTGAGGTACAGGTGCTTGCCCATCTCGATCGCCTCGCGATCGGCGGCGACGGTGGCGACATCCATCTTCAGGTACTTGTCGAAGAGCGGCTTGGTCTGTGCCTCGGCCTTGGCCACCTCCTTCTCGTACTGCCCGACCGAAGTCCAGCCGAGCGCACCCTTGAAGTTGCCGAGACCGGGATAGAGCGCGAAGTAGACGAGGCCGAAGACCACGGTGATGTAGAACAGCCACATCCACCAGCGCGGCAGCGGGTTGTTGTACTCCTGCAGGGTCTCGTCCCAGACGTGCCCGGTCGACTGCACCTCGCCGGGTGGCGGGCGATGCAGGCTTTGCGCCCAGAGCAGCAGCGCACAAAACAGCACACTGCCGATGACGATGACGATGACGTACCAGTTCCAGAACTCGTTGATAAAGTCGCTCATGATGCTTTCCCCTTCAGCTGGCGATCGGCGAGGCCGAGCTCGGCCCGGTCAACCGCTTCTTCGGAAAACGGCAGCATTGCCGCCTCGTCGAAGCGTTTGCGGCTCGACTTCAGGCCGTATGCCCACCAGACGATGCCGAGGAAGGTGAGCATCGAGATCACCGTCGTCAGCGAACGCAGATCGTTGATATCCATGATCATGCTCTTATTGCGTGTCCTTGATTTCGAGACCCAGCCCCTGCAGGTAGGCGACCAGCACGTCCAGCTCGGTCTTACCTTCCAGTGCCGCCTTGGCACCGGCGATGTCCTCGTCGGTGTAGGGAACGCCGACCAGGCGCAGCGCGCGCATCTTGGCCTCGATGTCGGAGGCGTCGACCGGCGTCTTTTCGAGGAAGGCGAAGGCCGGCATGTTCGACTCGGGCACCACGTCGCGCGGGTTGATCAGGTGCGCGCGCTGCCAGGCGTCGGAGTAGCGACCGCCGACGCGGTGCAGGTCGGGACCGGTACGCTTCGACCCCCATTGGAACGGATGGTCATAGACGTACTCGCCGGCCACCGAATAGCGACCGTAACGCTCTGTCTCGGCGCGGAACGGCCGGATCATCTGCGAGTGGCAGTTGAAGCAGCCCTCGCGCAGGTAGATGTCGCGACCGGCGAGGCGCTCGGCGGTGTAGGGCTTCAAGCCCGGAACCGGCGTCGTCGTCGACTTCTGGAAGAAGAGCGGGACGATTTCGAGCAAGCCACCCCAGAGCAGGATGAACAGGGTGAGCGCGAAGAGCAGACCCAGGTTGCGCTCGATCTTGTCATGTGTCAGGAATTTCATTTTTCTCCCTCCCGATCAGGCGTGGTGTCCGGCCGGAGCCAGAATCGGCGCTTCGACACGGACGCCGCCGGCCATGGTGCGCACCATGTTGTAGGCCATGATCAGCATGCCGGTCAGGAAGAGCAGGCCGCCGATGACACGGATCGTCCAGAACGGGTAGGAAGCCTTGACCGACTCGACGAAGCTGTAGGTCAGCGTCCCGTCCGCATTGACGGCGCGCCACATCAGGCCCTGCATGACCCCGGAGATCCACAGCGCGGCGATGTAGAGGACCACACCGATGGTCGCGACCCAGAAATGCACGGTGATCAGCTTGACGCTGTACATCTGCGGCTTCCCGAAGAGGCGCGGCAGCATGTAGTAGATCGAACCGATCGACACCATCGCCACCCAGCCGAGCGCACCCGAGTGCACGTGGCCGACCGTCCAGTCGGTGTAGTGCGACAGCGAATTGACCGTCTTGATCGCCATCATCGGGCCTTCGAAGGTCGACATGCCGTAGAAGGACAGCGAGGTGATCAGGAACTTGAGGATCGGGTCGTCGCGCAGCTTATGCCAGGCGCCGGACAGGGTCATGATGCCGTTGATCATGCCGCCCCACGACGGTGCCAGCAGGATCAGCGAGAAGACCATGCCGACCGATTGCGTCCAGTCGGGCAGCGCCGTGTAGTGCAGGTGGTGCGGGCCGGCCCACATGTAGGTGAAGATCAGCGCCCAGAAGTGCACCACCGACAGACGGTACGAATACACGGGGCGACCGGCCTGCTTCGGCACGAAGTAGTACATCATCCCGAGGAAGCCTGCGGTCAGGAAGAAGCCGACCGCGTTGTGGCCGTACCACCATTGCACCATCGCGTCCTGGACGCCGGCGTAGGCCGAGTAGGACTTGGTCAGCGACACCGGCACGGCAGCGCTGTTGAAGATGTGCAGGAGTGCGACGGCGAGGATGAAGGCGCCGTAGAACCAGTTCGCGACGTAGATGTGGCTGACCGTGCGTTTGGCGATGGTGCCGAAGAAGACGATCGCGTAGGCGATCCACACCAGCGCGATCAGGATGTCGATCGGCCACTCGAGTTCGGCGTATTCCTTGCCCTGCGTCATCCCCAGCGGCAGCGTGATGGCCGCCAGAACGATCACCAGTTGCCAGCCCCAGAAGGTGAAGGGAATCAGCGGTCCGCCCCACAGCCGCGCGTGACAGGTGCGCTGCACGACGTAGTAGGAAGTGGCAAACAGCGCACAGCCGCCGAAGGCGAAGATCACGGCGTTGGTGTGCAAGGGTCGCAATCGACCGAAAGTGAAGTAAGGACCGAAGTTCAACTCCGGCCAGACAAGCTGGGAGGCAACGACGACCCCCATCAGCATGCCCACTATTCCCCAAACTACCGCCATCACCGAGAACTGCCGGATGACCTTGTAGTTGTACGTCGCTTGCGCTTCTGACATGGCACACCTCACTCCGAAGACGACACGCCCATTCTCTCGCTCAGTACTGCTTGCGTGTCATTCATTGACCAACTGTATCGGCGAACATTTTAGCCGAACAAATCACAAATTGACACAAATCAAGAGCGGCTTTTACAAATCAAACCGGGCCGACCTTGCCGGAAGAGCCGGACTCGGCCCCAGACTCCGACGACCGCGGCACTGAAGATTCGGGCGGTCCGGCAGGCGGCACTGGGGCTGCCTGGGGCGACTTGGCAGCGACGTTCCTGCCCTGGTCGTCGTCCATCAGCACGCGATAGGCAGGTCCGTCGAGGTCGTCGAACTGGCCGCTCTTCAGCGACCACCAGAAGGCGATGCCGACCAGGAAGACGAGGACGACCGAGACGGGGATCAGGAGGTAGAGGGTTTCCATGGGGTTTCCCTAGCGTGAGTCAGTCGCGCCGCTGCAGCCTGAGCGAGTTCAGCGCGACCAGGAGCGAACTTGCCGACATGCCGATCCCGGCCAGCCACGGCGTCACCATCCCGGCCATCGCCAGCGGCAGTGCCAGCGCGTTGTAGGCGACGGCCCAGGCGAGGTTCTGCCGGATCACGCGCCAGGTGCTGCGTGCCAGGCGGACGCCCTGGCGCAGGTGGTCGAGGTTGCCCGAGAGCAGCAGCAGGTCGGCCTGCGTGCGTGCCAGCGGCGCGCCCTCGCCCATGGCCACCGAGACCTGCGCCTGCGCCAGCACCGGTGCGTCGTTGACCCCGTCACCGAACATCGCGACGACCTCGCCCTGTGCCTGCAGGGCGGCAACGAAGTCGCGCTTGTCCTGCGGCGACAGCGCTGCATGCACGTCGTCGATGCCGAGTTCGGCGGCGACCGCGCGCGCCACCGGCCAGGCGTCACCGGTGGCCAGCGTCACCTTGCATCCCGCGGCGCGCAGGTCGGCAACGAGCGACGCGGCCTGCGGGCGCAGCGCGTCGCCGATCGAGAACAGCGCCAACCAGCCGTCAGCGTCGCCGAGCGCGATCAGCGTCGCGACGCCACCGGCAGCCTCCCCGACCACGGCCGGCAGCGGCTGGCCGTGCAACTCGGCGACGAACTCGGGACGCCCCAGGCGCAGCCGCCGGCCGTCGACCCGCGCCTCGATCCCCGCCCCCGGCGTGTTGCGCAATTCGCCGACGTCGATCCCCGCGGCGGCGGAACCGGCGGCACTGCGCAGCGCGCTCGCCAGTGGATGCTCCGAATCACGCTCCAAGGCTGCCGCCACTGCCAGGCAGCGCTCGCGGTCGAGCTGCCCGAGCGGAACGACTTCGCGCAGGTGCATCCTGCCGAGGGTCAGCGTCCCGGTCTTGTCGAAGACGAAATGCGTCGCCCGCGCCAGTGTCTCGATCGCGTGCGCGCGCGTCACCAGCACCCCCTCGCGCGCCAGCGCGCCGCCGGCGGCGGTCAGCGCCAGCGGCGTCGCCAGGGACAGCGCGCAGGGGCAGGTGACGACCAGTACCGACACCGTCACCCACAAGGCCTGCGCCGGGTCGAGCCACAGCCACGCGAGCGCGGTGAGCGCTGCCAGCAGCAGGACGGCGGCGATGAAGCGACCGGCGACACGGTCGGCGAGCTCGACCAGACGCGGCTTCTCGCCGGCTGCGCGCTCCATCAGGCGGACGATCGCCGACAGCCGGGTCGCCTCGCCGACAGCGTCGACGGCGACGACCAGCGGGCTGGCGACGTTCTGCGCACCGCCAATCACCGCGTCGCCCGGGCGCTTCGGCACCGCTGCGCTCTCGCCGGTGAGCAGCGCCTCGTCGGCCGCACTCTCGCCCTCGACCACCCGCCCGTCGGCCGGGATGGTCGCGCCAGCACGTACCAGAACGAAGTCGCCGGCCTTCAGCTCGCCGACCTGCACCTTCTCCGGCTCGCGCCCGGTCGGAAAGTGCGGCAGCCGCTCGGCGAACGCCGGCAGCAGCCGCGCCAG
The DNA here is from genome assembly GCF_016653115.1 of Rhodocyclus purpureus. GTDB lineage: Bacteria > Pseudomonadota > Gammaproteobacteria > Burkholderiales > Rhodocyclaceae > Rhodocyclus > Rhodocyclus purpureus. The sequence goes on along the minus strand of NZ_NHRX01000028.1, from coordinate 11,274 downwards.
CGCCTCGGTCACCGACACCGCCTTCTGTCGCGCCGTCATCTCGAGGAAGCGGCCGCCGAGCAGGAAGAAGACGAACATCGTCACCGAATCGAAATAGACCTGCCCGGAAGCAGTCAGCGTCGCCCAGACGCTGGCCGCGAAGGCGCCGCCGACACCGATCGCCACCGGCGTGTCCATGCCGACGCGGCCGAGGCGCAGGTCGCGCCAGGCGCCGCGGAAGAAAGGCGCCGCCGAATAGAAGACCACCGGCAAGGTCAGCACGAGGCTCGCCCAGCGCATCAACTGCTCGAAGTCGACGCCCATGTCGCCGTCCGCGAAATAGACGGGCACCGCGTACATCATCACCTGCATCATGCCGAAGCCGGCGACGAAGACGCGCCACAACGCGCGCCGCCGCTCCTCGTGCGCCAGCGCCTCGCTGCGCGCGGGGTCGTAGGGATAGGCGCGGTAGCCGATCGCGGCGACGGCGGCGAGGATGTCGGAAAGCTGGATGCGCTTCGTGTCCCAGCGCACGCGCGCGCGCCGGGTGGCGTAGTTGATGTCGGCGGCGAGCACGCCGGGGAGCCTGGCGAGGTGCTGCTCGTTCAACCAGATGCAGGCGCTGCAGGTGATCCCTTCGAGCAGCAGCGCCGCCTCGCGCTCGTCGGCGCCGAGTTCGCGCACGAAGCTCTTCTGGAAATCGGCGTTGTCGTAGAGGCGCAGGTCGGCGAGTACCGCCGGCAGCGCCTCGCGCGGCGACTCGGGCAGGGAGTCACGGTTGCGGTAGTAATCGGCGAGCCCGTTGGCGACGATCGCCTGCGCCACCGCCTGGCAGCCGGCGCAGCACAGCGGCCGCTCCTCGCCGTCGATGGCCACCGACAGCGAGACGTCGTCGGGAATCGGCAAGCCGCAGTGGTAGCAGTCGCCGCGACTCATCGGGCGCTGCCGCTCAGGTTACCGCTACGCATTTGCGACCCCTCTCTTGATCTACCTCAACAAATCTTACCGCGAAAGCCGGGGGTGCGAGCGCCTGCGCACGCGTTTCGCGCGAGCCGATGCTGCTGCCGAGCGCGCAAAACGGCCGCGGCAGCAGCAGCCTCCCCCAGCCGCTATAATCGGGGGTTTTCCATCGAGGCGGCACACGCCCAATGCTCGTTCATCGCGGCTTTTCGCGCCCCGCCCCTGCGGCGACGGCGCTCACCATCGGCAACTTCGACGGCGTCCATCTCGGTCACCGCGCCCTGCTCGCTCGCCTCGGCGCAGCGGCGCGCGCGCGCGCACTGCTGCCGGCGGCGCTCACCTTCGAGCCGCACCCGCGCGAGTATTTCGCCCCGGAATCGGCACCCGCGCGGCTATCGACCCTGCGCGAGAAGCTCGAACTGATCGCTGCCGACGGCGTCGACTATGTCTGCGTCGCACCGTTCAACGCCAGGCTCGCGGCGCTGTCGGCCGAGGACTTCATCGAACGCGTGCTGCTCGATGCGCTGCGCGTGCGTCACCTGATCATCGGCGACGACTTCCGCTTCGGCGCCGACCGCCGCGGTGATTTCGCGCTGCTCAAGGCCGCCGGCGAACAGCACGGCTTCACCGTCGAGGCGATGGACAGCGTGGTCTGCGCCGGTGAGCGCGTCTCAAGTTCGGCGGTGCGCGATGCGCTCGCCCGGGGCGAACTCGAACGCGCCGAGCGCCTGCTCGGCCGCCCCTACGCGATCGACGGGCGCATCGTCCATGGCCAGAAGCTCGGCCGTCGCCTCGGTTTCGCCACCGCCAACATCCTGATCAAGCACGAACGACCGCCGCTCTCGGGCGTCTTCGCGGTCGAGGTCGATGGACTCGCTGGCAGTCCGCAGGCCGGCGTCGCCAACCTCGGCATCCGCCCCAGCGTCGACAACCGGATGCGCCCGCTGCTCGAAGTGCATCTGCTCGACTTCGATCGCGACATCTACGGAACGCACCTTTCGGTACGCTTCCTGCAGAAGCTGCGCGACGAGACGCGCTTTTCCGGACTAGACGCGCTGCGCGCGCAGATCGCGCGCGACGTCGAGGAAGCACGCAGCTTCTTTGCCGCCCTCGCCTGAACGTTCACTTCACTCACCGAATTTCCGCCCGCAAACTTTCCGAAGACCGCCATGGCCGACTACAAGAAAACGCTCAACCTGCCCGACACGCCCTTCCCGATGCGCGGCGACCTCGCCAAACGCGAGCCGAAGTGGGTCGCCGACTGGCAGCAAGGCAAGCTCTACGAGAGGATTCGCGCGGCTGCTGCCGGCCGCCCGCGCTTCGTGCTGCACGACGGCCCGCCCTACGCCAACGGCGACATCCACATCGGCCACGCGGTCAACAAGATCCTGAAGGACATCATCGTCCGCTCGAAGACGCTGTCCGGCTTCGACGCGCCCTACGTCCCCGGCTGGGACTGTCACGGCCTGCCGATCGAGCACCAGATCGAGAAGCTGCACGGCAAGCACATCCCCGGCGACCGCGTGCGCGAACTGTGCCGCGCCTACGCCGCCGAGCAGGTCGCGCGGCAGAAGAAGGACTTCATCCGTCTCGGCGTCCTCGGCGAGTGGGACAACCCCTACCTGACGATGAACTTCAAGACCGAGGCCGACCAGATCCGCGCGCTCGGCAAGATCCTCGAGAAGGGCTACCTCTACCAGGGCCTGAAGCCGGTCAACTGGTGTCTCGACTGCGGCTCGGCGCTCGCCGAGGCCGAGGTCGAGTACGAGGACAAGACCTCGCCGGCGATCGACGTCGCCTTCGCGCTGCACCCGAACCACGCCGAGAAGGCGGCCCGCGCCTTCGGCCTCTCGCACCTGCGCGGCCCCACCTTCGCCGTGATCTGGACGACGACGCCGTGGACGCTGCCGGCCAACGAGGCGGTCAGCGTGCATCCGGAATTCGACTACGAGTTGATCGAGACAGAGAAGGGATCGCTGATCCTCGTGCGCGAACTCGCCGACGCGTGTCTCGCGCGCTACGGCCTGACCGGCGAACGCATCGCCAGCGCCAAGGGCAGCGCACTCGAACGCCTGCTGTTGCGCCACCCGCTGCAGGACCGTGAGGTCGAGATCATCTGCGGCACGCACGTCACCGTCGAATCCGGTACCGGCCTCGTGCATACGGCGCCGGCGCACGGCATGGACGACTACATCGTCGGCAAGGCCTACGGCCTGCCGGTGAGGAACCCGGTCGGCGACGACGGCCGCTTCGTCGCCGCGACGCCGGCGCTCTCCGTGGGCGAACTGGCCGGCAAGACGGTCTGGGAAGCCAATCCGCTGGTAATCGAGGAACTGACGGCGCGTGGCACCCTGCTCAAGCAGGACAAGCTCAGGCACAGCTACCCGCACTGCTGGCGGCACAAGACGCCGATCATCTTCCGCGCGACGACGCAGTGGTTCGTCGGCATGGACCAGCGCGCGCACGAGGAGACGCCCGGCGAGGAACCGGCGACGCTGCGCTGGATCGCCGGTCGCGCCGTCGACGAAACCCAGTTCTTCCCGGCCTGGGGTCGGGCGCGGCTGGAGGCGATGATGAAGACGCGTCCCGACTGGTGCGTGTCGCGCCAGCGCAACTGGGGCGTGCCGATTCCCTTCTTCCTGCATCGCGAGTCGGGGCAGCCGCACCCGCGCACGCCTGAACTGATCGAGGAAGTCGCCCGGCGCGTCGAGAAGGCGGGCATCGAGGCCTGGTTCGCGCTCGACGCGAAGGAGCTGCTCGGCGACGAGGCCGACCAGTACCGCAAGATGAGCGACACGCTCGACGTCTGGTTCGACTCGGGAACGACGCACTGGAGCGTGCTGCGCGGCTCGCACGCCGAACAGTCGAAGTGGCCGGCCGACCTCTACCTGGAGGGCTCGGACCAGCACCGCGGCTGGTTCCAGAGCTCGCTGCTCACCGGCTGTGCGATCGACGGTCGTGCGCCCTACGACGCACTCCTGACGCACGGCTTCGTGGTCGACGGCAAGGGACTGAAGATGTCGAAGTCGCGCGGCAACGTGATCGCGCCGCAGAAGGTCTCCGACACGCTCGGTGCCGACATCCTGCGCCTGTGGGTCGCCGCCACCGACTACTCGGGCGAGCTGTCGATCTCCGACGAGATCCTGAAGCGCGTCGTCGAAGCCTACCGCCGCATCCGCAACACGCTGCGCTTCCTGCTCGCCAACGTCGCCGACTTCGACGCCGCCAGCGAGATGCCTGCGGCCGACGAGTGGCTGGAGATCGACCGCTACGCGCTGGCGATGACGCGCGAACTCGCCGAGCGCTGCGAGGCCGACTACGCGCGCTTCGAGTTCCACCGCGTCGTGCAGTCGCTGCAGACCTTCTGCTCGGAGGACCTGGGCGGCTTCTATCTCGACATCCTCAAGGACCGGCTGTACACCACCGGCGCCAAGTCGCTGGCGCGCCGCTCGGCGCAGGGCGCGCTGTGGCACATCGCGCACACGCTGACGCGGCTGCTCTCGCCGATCCTCTGCTTCACCGGCGAGGAAGTCTGGCGCGTGCTCGGCGGCAAGGAAGACGATTCGGTGATGCTGCACACCTGGCACCGGCCACCGGCACCCGCCGACGAGGCGCAACTGCTCGACAAGTGGGCGAAGATCCGCGTCTGGCGCGGCGAGGTGACCAAGGCCATGGAAGACCTGCGCAGCGCCGGGCAGATCGGCTCTTCGCTGCAGGCGAAGGTCGTCCTCCACGCCGACGGCGAGAAGCACGACATCCTCGCCTCGCTCGGCGACGACCTGCGCTTCGTCTTCATCTGCTCGCAGACCGAACTCGTCCGCTCGGGCGAAGCGCAGACGCTGGTGACGCCGCTCGCGCACGGCAAGTGCGAGCGCTGCTGGCACGTCCGCGCCGACGTGGGCAGCCACGCCGAGCACCCCGAACTATGCGGCCGCTGCGTCAGCAACCTGTTCGGCGAAGGTGAAGCGCGTGCCTGCGCCTAGGCTCGGCGCCTGGCTGGGCCTCGCCGCGCTGCTCGTCGGCATCGACCAGGCGAGCAAGTGGTTCGTGCTCGCCCACATGCGGCCGGGCGAGACGCTCTACGTCGCGCCGTTCTGGAACTGGGTGCTCACCTTCAACGCGGGCGCGGCGTTCAGCTTCCTCTCCGACGCCGGCGGCTGGCAGCGCTGGTTGTTCACGGCGCTGGCCTTCGCCATCTCGGGCTGGATCGTGCACATGCTGCGCCGGCACGCCGCCGACGTCCGCCTGGCGCTGGCGCTGACGCTGATCATGGCCGGCGCGCTCGGCAACGTGATCGACCGAATCCGCTTCGGTGCCGTCGTCGATTTCATCCAGTGGCACGCCGCAGGCTTCTACTGGCCGGCGTTCAACGTCGCCGACTCGGCGATCACCGTCGGCGCGGTGCTGCTCGCGCTCGACCAGCTGCTGCCGCGGCGGGACCGGGTTTCTTGATTGAGCTTGCATCCGTCGGGTTAGGCTGCGCAGACCCGACCAACCGCCATCACTTCGAACCACCCTCACCTCAAGGAAAACCTGTGAGCGCCACCGTCCAAGCCGACAGCTTTCTCACCCTGCACTACCGCCTCGCCGCCACCGACGGTGCCGAGTTCGTCAGCACCTTCGACCTGTCGCCGGCGACCCTGCAGATGGGTAGCGGCCAGCTCGCCGAACCGCTCGAAGCGCTGCTGCTCGGCTTGCCGGTCGGCGCCGAGCGCGTCTTCGAACTGCCGCCACTGGCCGCCTTCGGCGAACACAACCCGCACCTCGTCGAGCGCATCGCGATCTCCGCGCTGCCACCTGAGACTGAACTCCGGCCCAATTCGATCGTCGAATTCGCGACCGCCGACGGTGCCGCCTTCGCCGGCTTCCTGCGCGAAATCGACGGCGACAGTGCCGTCTTCGACTTCAACCATCCGCTCGCCGGGCGCGCGATCCGCTTCGAGGTGAAGCTGATCGGAATCCTCTGATGCGTCGCTGAACGCGCGCACCGCCGACCACGGGCGCTTCCATGCGCCCGCCCCAACTGCAAGGATCCTGCATGGACATCATTCTCGCCAACCCCCGCGGCTTCTGCGCCGGCGTCGAACGCGCCATCGCCATCGTCGAGCGTGCGCTCGAAAAGTTCGGCGCGCCGATCTACGTCCGCCACGAAGTCGTGCATAACCGCTTCGTCTGCGACAGCCTGCGCGAAAAGGGCGCGATCTTCATCGACGAACTCGCCGACGTCCCCGAGGGCAGCACGGTGATCTTCAGCGCCCACGGCGTCTCGCAGGCGGTGCGCGAGGAAGCAGAAGCGCGCGGCCTGCGCGTCTTCGATGCCACCTGTCCGCTGGTGACCAAGGTCCATGTCGAAGTCGCGCGCATGCGCCGCGAGGGCCGCGAGGTCGTCATGATCGGGCATCGCGGCCACCCCGAGGTCGAGGGGACGATGGGGCAGGCCGACGCCGGGATGTACCTGGTCGAGAACGCCGCCGACGTCGCCGACCTGCAGGTGGGCGACCCCGACGCCCTGTCCTACGTGACCCAGACCACGCTCTCGGTCGACGACGCGGCGCAGGTGGTCGGCGCGCTCAGGCAACGCTTCCCGACCATCGTCGGGCCGAAGAAGGACGACATCTGCTACGCGACGCAGAACCGCCAGGATTCGGTGCGCGGACTCGCCGACTCCTGCGACCTCGTGCTGGTGGTCGGCTCGCCGACCAGTTCCAACTCCAACCGCCTGCGCGAAGTCGCCGAGAGCCGCGGCGTGCGCGCCTATCTGGTCGATCGTGCCGCCGACATCCGTGCCGAATGGCTGGAAGGCGTGCAGCACATCGGCGTCACCGCAGGTGCCTCGGCCCCCGAGAAGCTGGTCCGGGAAGTCGTCGAGCGCCTGAGCGCGCTCGGCGCCGGCACCGTGAAGGACATCCCCGGCATCGTCGAAGGCGTGAATTTCCCGCTGCCGCGCGACCTGGTCGAAGCGAGCTGATCTTGTGCCGGCTGCGCGGATGCACGCGGCGCTTGCTTTCCTCGCGGCCCCGTCCTATAATTCGCGGCCTCGTGCTGCTGTAGCTCAGTCGGTAGAGCAACTGATTCGTAATCAGTAGGTCACCAGTTCGATTCCGGTCAGCAGCACCACAGAATCACTCGATTATCCCGCTCCGGCGGGATAATCGTTTTCCGCCCCGCAGTATGACAGCAGGGAAAAGTCCGGCACAGCCCGGGCCCGCGCCGTGGTCCCGCCACGCCGCAGGCCATGCACCGGACTCAACTTGTGAACGGGAATCAGCCCGTCTCGGCACCGTTCGCGCTCTTTGAAAAGGACTCGCATGCACTCTACCCCGATTCTCCAATACCTGAAGAAGCACGGTCAGTTGCTCGACTCCGAAATCGCTTCCGCCACCGGCCTGCCGCTGGCGGAAGTTCGCGTTTCGCTTGATAACCTTTCGGCACAGGGCGAAATCTCCCGTTGCAGCGTCACCCGCTTCACCGACGGCAAGCCGGTCGAGAGCATGCTCTGCCGCGTTTCCGGCTACAGCCCGCCCGCCGCCCCCGGCCGTAAAGCCGGCGCCAACACGGCAGCCGCCTCGGCCTGAGCAGCACCGCAACATCCCTCTGCGGCAACCGCGCGCGCAGAGGGCCGCCAGCAGCGGCCACCTTCGCAAAGCACCCTTGCGAACCGGGCGCCCGCCCGACACGTTCAGCACAAGACCACGTCCGCTGCCGGCAATACCGTTTCCACCAGTCGAAGCGCGTGCGCGCACAGCGCACGCATTCCGTCGGGAGGGCGCCACGTCCTCCGTGCCGGGGGAAGAGCGCCCGCCCCAAGGGCACCCTCGCTGGCACGCACCGCTGACCGCAGTCCGTCCTCGTCCTCGCGCAGGCTAGCGTCCGCCGCAAAACCTGCCACCGGCAGCGATGCAATCCGGATGAAACCTGAGCCGGATAGACTGATTGCGATGGAAACTTTGCCGCAACCTTGAACACCTGCGGGCACGCCCCCATCATGCCCGGTGGATTGGTCAAGACAGCAAGGAGGTACTCAGCAATGAAAACGCTTCTCGTCGCAATCTATATCGCCGGCCTCGGCGCCGCCGATCGCAGCCAGCCGGTTCAGATCAACCAGTACCCGATGGCGAGCATGAGCGAGTGCAAGGAACTCGCCAAGGTGATGGTCGAGCGGACGCGTGTCGGCAAGATGCGCGCCTTCTGCGAAAAGGTGCCGGCCTAGGCCGCCGGCTAGACACGCAGCGCTCCGCGTAGCCGCGCCGGCTGCGCTGCGAGGGAGACCATCCGGTCTCCCTTTTTATTGCTCGCCCGGGAGGCTCAGTCGAGGCGCGCCAGCTTCGACTTCGCCAGCGGCGGGTTCTTCGCCAGGTACTTGCGGATTCCCGAGAGGATGGCGTCGGCGATCTTGTCCTGATAGGCCTCGTCGTTGAGGCGCTTCTCCTCCTCGGGGTTGGAGATGAAGGCCGTCTCGACCAGGATCGAGGGGATGTCCGGCGCCTTGAGCACGGCGAAGCCGGCCTGCTCGACGTTTTCCTTGTGCAGACGGTTGATCGCGCCGAGTTCGCCGAGGACGGCGCTGCCGAGTTTCAGGCTGTCGCTGATCGTCGCCGTCTGCGACAGGTCGAGCAGGGTCCTCGCCAGGATCGGATCCCTGACGTCGATGTTGACGCCACCGATCAGGTCGGCCTCGTTTTCCTTCTGTGCCAGGTAGCGCGCCGCCGAACTGCTGGCGCCGCGCTCGGACAGCGCGAACACCGACGAGCCGCGCGCGTCGGGCCTGATGAACGCGTCGGCGTGGATCGAGACGAACAGGTCTGACTGGATGCGCCGCGCCTTCTGCACGCGCATCTGCAGCGGGACGAAGAAATCGGAGTCGCGGGTGAGCACGGCGCGCATGTTCGGCTCGGCGTCGATGCGCGCCTTCAGGCGCCGCGCCACCGACAGCGTGACGTTCTTCTCGTAGCTGCCGCCACGGCCGATCGCGCCGGGGTCTTCGCCGCCGTGCCCGGGATCGAGCGTGATCGTCACCAGCCGGTCGACCACCGGCGGCTTGCCGCGCTGGCGCGCGCCCGCGCGCGTCTCGGGCTGCGCGTCGGGACGTACCTCCGGACGTGGCTCGGCCGGGGCTTCGTTGCGCGCGGCGCCTTCGCCCTCGGCGCGTGCCGGACCCGCTTCGCCCCTGCCTCCCTTGTCGTCGAGCAGCGCCAGCAATGGGTCGGGCGGGGTCAGCGGATAGACGTCGAGCACCAGCCGGTGACCGTACTCGCCGACCGGCGGCAAGACGAATACCTGCGGCTTGACCTCGTTCTTGAGTTCCATCACCAGGCGCACGACGCCCGGCTTGAAGCGACCGGCGCGCAGCAGGCGGATGTTGGGGTCGTCGGGCGCGATCTTGTTGGCGAGTCCCTGGAGGACGCCGTTGAACTCGACTCCTTCGAGATCGACCACCAGGCGGTCGGGGTTCTTCACCAGGAAGTGCGAATACTTGAGTGGCGCGTCGTACTCGATCGCCACGCGCGTGTAATCCGGCGCCGGCCAGACGCGGACGGCAAGCACGCTCGGCACCGCCCCGCGCACGGCTGCGCGCAACGCCGTCGGGGTCGCCAGCAGCAACAGCGAAGCGCCGGCCGCGCCGAGCAGGCGGCGGCGGGACGCTAGCGGGGAAAGAGGCTGCGTACTTTTGTCAGACATGTCTGCCCGGACGCGCTGAAAGCCGCGAGTTCAAGCGATCGCCCCTCCCCCTCGTGACGCAGGCGAACGACGACGTCGGCAGCCGGCACGAAGCCGGCAGCCTTGTCCGGCCACTCGACGAAGCAGAGGGAGTTGTCGCTGAAGTATTCGCCAAGACCCGCATCGACGAACTCCTCGGGCTGATTGAGGCGATAGAAATCAAAGTGATACAAGTATAAGCTCGACACTGCATAAGATTCAACCAGCGCGTAGGTCGGGCTTTTCACCGGCCCCTTGTGCCCGAGCGCGCGCAGGATCGCGCGCACCAGCGTCGTCTTGCCGGCACCGAGGTCGCCTTCCAGCCAGAAAGTCAGTCCCGGCACGAGCGCTTGCGCCAGTGCCGACCCGAACGCGACCGTCGCCGCCTCGTCGGGCAAGTGCAGACGAAGGCTCGACTGGTTATTATCGCTGCCATGCACGATGAAGACTCCAAAAGGGATGCTGCCAGCCATGGCGAGCTTGCCGACGAATGGCAGCGGCTCGCACGACTGATCAAGGGATGGGGACGGGAGCTCGGTTTTGCCGAGGTCGGCATCGCCGGAATCGACCTTGGCGCGGCGACGCATGAATTCCAGCGCTGGCTCGAACTCGGCCGCCATGGAAGCATGGATTATATGGCGAGAAACGTGGACCTGCGCTGCGCGCCGGAAACGCTGCTGCCCGGACTGCGCTCGGTGATCTCGGTCAGCCTGCCCTACTGGCCCGACGCGGCAGGGAGCGAGCGCGTTCTCGGCGAGCGGACGCTCGGCTACATCTCGCGCTATGCGCTCGGTCGCGACTACCACAAGACCCTGCGCCGGCGCCTGCAGAAACTCGCCGAGCGCCTGCGCGACGAGATCGAACGGCGCGGCGACGGGATACCGTTCGCCGCACGCGCCTTCGCCGACTCGGCGCCGGTGCTCGAAGTCGAGTACGCGCGCCTGGCCGGGATCGGCTGGCTCGGCAAGCACACGCTGTCGCTCACGCGGCAAGGATCGTGGCGCTTCCTCGGCGAGCTATACACGACGCTGCCGCTGCCCGAGGACGCGCCCGTCGCCAGTCACTGCGGCAACTGCACGCGCTGCCTCGACGCCTGCCCGACGCGCGCGATCGTCGCCCCCTACGAAGTCGACGCGCGGCGCTGCATCTCCTACCTGACGATCGAACTGCACGGCTCGATTCCCGAGGAATTGCGGCCGCTGGTCGGCTCGCGCATCTACGGTTGCGACGACTGCCAGCTCGTCTGCCCCTGGAACCGCTTCGCGCGCATCGGCGACCCCGACTTCGCCGTCCGCCACGCGCTCGACGCGCCGCCGCTCGTCGAGCTGTTCGCCTGGAGCGCCACCGACTTCGACGACCGGCTCGCCGGCAGTCCGATCCGGCGCATCGGCCACGAGCGCTGGCTGCGCAACATCGCGGTCGCGCTCGGCAACGCGCCGCGCGGCAATCCCCAGATCGTCGCCGCCCTACGTTCGCGTGCCGACGACGAATCGCCACTGGTGCGCGAGCACGTCGGCTGGGCACTGGCGCGGCATGCTGCTTCCTGAGCGGCCGGCCGCACCTTGACGCCTTGCCTCGATAATGCGTCAATAGATTTACTTATCTTCGATTCGCGGCTGCCGCCGCTCCCACCCCGCT